>JBBDWK010000032.1:0-7283 GCA_040902885.1 Bryobacteraceae bacterium
TATGTCAAACTCGTTTGAGAAAACTAAGTGGCATTGGGCTTTAGCCCACCCTACTAACTAACCGACCGCGAGCGATTTCGTCTAAGGTGAGACATGCTCGCATCCATCATGCAGGACTTGCAATACGGGCTCCGGCAACTAAGACAGACGCCGGGCTTTACCATGGTGGCGGTGCTTTCGCTGGCCCTGGGTATCGGCGCGAATACCTCAATTTTCCAGCTCGTCGACGCGATTCGCCTCAAGATGCTGCCGGTGCACAACCCGCAGGAACTGGTGTCGGTCGACTTCGCCCAAGGCTCCTCGCGGTCGGGCTGGTGGTCGACCCGCAGCGCGCGCTTGACCTACGAACTGTGGGAGCAGATCCGGACACAGCAGCAGGCGTTCACGGGCGTGCTGGCATGGAGCGCGGCGCGGTTCAATCTTGCGAGCGGCGGCGAATCGCGATTCGCCGAGGGCCTCTATGTCAGCGGCGAATTCTTTCGCCACCTCGGAGTGAACGCCGCGTTGGGCCGTACATTCACCGCACAAGACGACAGCGCGACCTGCGGCAGCGCGGCAGCGGTGCTCAGCCATGCGTTCTGGCAGCGAGAGTATGGAGGCGACTCCGCCATCCTGGGCCGAACGGTCAATCTCGACGGATATCCGATCCCCGTGATCGGCGTCACGCCGCCATCGTTCTTCGGCGTGGAGGTCGGCCACCGGTACGACGTAGCCATCCCGCTATGCGCCGACAAGCTGCTGGCCGAAGACAAGAAAGGCCGGATTCCGGTCCGTCATGCATGGTGGCTGTCGATGATGGGACGTCTGAAGCCCGGATGGACAGTGGAGCGGGCCACGGCCCATCTGCAAGCCCTCTCGCCCGGCATCATGCAGGCGACGCTGCCACCGACGTACAAGCCAGACATGGTGAAGCGCTATCTGGCCAACAAGCTGGCTGCTTCGGATGCAGGCACCGGAGTATCGGGTCTGCGCCGGCAATACGAACGTCCTCTCTGGCTGCTGATGGCGATCACCGGCCTGGTGCTGTTGATCGCGTGCGCAAACCTGGCCAACCTGCTGCTGGCACGCGCGAGCGTGCGCGAGCGGGAAATCGCCGTGAGACTCGCACTTGGCGCGTCACGGTGGAGATTGGTGCGGCAACTTCTGCTGGAGAGCCTGTTGCTGGCCGTTTCCGGGGCTGTACTGGGGGCTGGGCTGTCGCAGGTGTTGAGCCGGGGGCTGGTTGCGTTTCTCAGCACGGCGAACAATCGGCTGTTCGTGGGTCTCGCGGTCGACTGGGTCGTGTTGGGTTTCACGGCGGCACTGGCGATGCTCACGTGCCTGCTGTTCGGACTGGCGCCGGCGCTGCGGGCAACCCGGTTGCAGCCTGCCTCGGCGATGCGCGCGGGGGGCCGGGGCATGACGGCGGGACGGGAGCGGTTCAGCCTGCGCCGAACCCTGGTCGCCACGCAGGTGGCGCTCTCCCTGGTGCTGCTGGTCGGCGCGCTGCTGTTCGTGCGCAGTTTGCACAATCTGCTTACCACGGACCCGGGATTCAAAGCCGAGGGAGTGGTCACGGTGAGCATCGATTTCAGCAGGGCGCAATATCCCAAAGAGCGCAGGCCCGCGGTGTATCGCGAACTGCACGACCGGTTGTCCACGCTTCCCGGCGTCGTTGCAGCGGCCCAAGTCGGGTTTACGCCGGTGAGCGGCAGCGGCTGGAACAACGACGTGGGGCCGGACGGCTCGACCGCGGCGGCGAGCGGGAAGAATTCCTTCTTCAATCGGATCGGCCCGGGCTACTTTCAAACCATGGGGACGAATCTCATCGCCGGGCGCGAATTCAATGACCGCGATACACTCTCCTCTCCGAAGGTGGCGATCGTGAACGAAGTATTCGCACGCAAGTATTTCGGCGGGGCCAATCCGGTGGGCCGCACGTTCCGCCTGGAGGCGGCAGCCGGCAAGCCGGAGCCATTGTTCCAGATCGTGGGCCTGGTGAAGAACACGAAATACTATGAATTACGGGAGGACTTTATACCGATCGGGTTCTTCCCAGTTGTGCAAGAGGAGGACCCGGGACCGAGCGCCACATTCGTGCTGCGCGTGGCCGGCTCGCCCGGCGCTTTGACGACCGCGGTGAAGACCGAGGTGGCGGCGATCAGTCCGGCCATGGGCATCCAGTTCCGCTCATTTTCGGCGCAGTTGGAGGAATCGCTGCTGCGCGAGCGGCTGATGGCGACGCTCTCGGGAGGGTTCGGATTGCTGGCGGGGCTGCTGGCCACGCTGGGGCTTTACGGCGTGATCTCGTACATGGTGGCGCGGCGGCGCAATGAGATCGGGGTCCGGATCGCTCTCGGCGCGGATCGGCTACGCGTGATCCGCCTGGTCCTGCGCGAAGCGATGCTGCTGCTGGCAGTGGGAATGATAGCGGGGGCCGTCCTCGCGGTCTGGGCGGGACGGGCTGCCGCGGCGCTGCTATTCGGACTGCAGCCGTACGATCCTGCTTCGATGGCGGCGGCAATCGCGCTGTTAACGGCGGTCGGATTGGCCGCCAGTTATGGACCCGCCCGGCGCGCCGCGGCGCTGGAACCGATGGCGGCGCTGAGGAATGAGTGATCGGAGCAGTCGACGATAACCTGAACATCCGGGCCTCGGGGCGCCCAGATGCCCGGATCGGTAGGACCGAACAGAGCGATCACGGGTGTTCCCACCGCCGCAGCCAGATGCGTAATCCCACAGTCGTTGCCGATGTAGAGGTCCGCAGTGGCCAGCCAGCAGGCCAGGTCGTAGAGGTCGTCGATGCGCACCGGCGTTATGCCTGGAATGATCTCTTCCGGTCCGGCACACCACTTCACCGGCATCCGCTGCTCGAGCCGAGACGCCAGCTCGTGGAAGCATTCGAGCGGCCAGCACTTTTTCCGGCCGCCTGAAAAAGGATGGATCACCGCGAAGCCGCCCGGTTCGCGCGAACACGCGATGCGCGGCGAAGCGCCCGGACACGCACCCACCTGCTTCAGGTAGAAGTCAACGGCATGACAGCTTCCGTCGGGTAGCGCCGGGAAGAAGCGGAACGGCAGAGAATGGCGCGAGGCCCAGTCGCGGAAGTCGTCGCGGGCGGCGCCGTACCAGGAGTAGATCTCATCGAAGGGACGCAGGCGCTCGGGGTCGGGCTCGAGCGCGTCCAATCCGGAGGAAACGATGGAAGCCGTGCGATGCGCGAAGCGCGCCAGCGGCAGGTTCTGCGCGGCCGCCCATACCTCAACGTACTCGCAGCCCTGAGCCAAGTGCTCCAACGCCGGCAGGGAAACGATGAAATCGCCGATCGCGCCGGGACGGATCAGCAGCCGCCGCGGCATCCGTTGTTAACCGGCCGGCAGCAGCTTCGAGATGTCGTTGTAGATTACGAAGACCACAACCATCATCAGGAAAACGAAGCCCACCTTGAGCACGGCTTCCTTTACCGTCAGGCTGAGGTCGCGGCGCATCAGCATCTCGACTAAAAGCATGACGATCACGCCGCCGTCCAGAATCGGGATGGGCAGCAGGTTGAAGATAGCCAGGTTGAGACTGACCATGCTCATCAGGTGAATGAACGCGGACGGGCCTTCGCGTGCGGCTTCGCCGGAGAGTTGCGCGATGCCGATGGGTCCCGACATCGACTTGGCCGACATCCGCTGCTCCACCATGCCCTTCAAAAACTGGCCGATCAGCGACGCGCTTTGAATGTTCTGGCGCAGCGATTCTGAAAGGGCTTCCGGCAACGACAACTGTGTGGTGACCAGTTCCAGGTGCGGCCGCGGCCCCACCCCGATGACCCAGCGCTCCTCGCCATCTCCATCTATATCGCTCAGGATCGGCTGCAGGGTGATGGTTTCGAACTTCCCTTCGCGGCGGATTTCGAGGACCACTGGCTTTCCGCCGGTGCCGCGGATGACCTCCTGCAGCTTGTAAGGCGAACGAATGGCTTCACCGTTAGCGCTCAGAAGCACGTCGCCTTGGCGCAGACCCGCCTTTTCCGCCGGCAATCCGGGCGAAACTTCGCCGACGCGAATTTCGGTCGGCTGCACCCACCCGGCCATACCGATGCCGAGCCGGTCGTCCAGCTCCGGCGTGACCTGCTTCTCCATCGTCTGGCCGTTGCGTTCAATCATCACGGTCAGAGGTTTATAGGCGCCAGCCACTTCTTTGACCGCAATCTGCTCCCATGAGGGATTGTCGATGCCCTCAATCCGGGCGATGCGATCACCTTCCTGAATGCCGGCCTTGGCGGCGGGCGAATCGGCCAGAACGTGTCCGACGATGCCCCGCACCTGGGGTTCCGCCACCTTCTGGTACTTCACCATGAACATCCCGGTGAGCAGGGCCACCGCCAGGACGATATTCATAAAAGGCCCGGCAAAAGCGATGATCAGGCGCTGCCAGCGCGGCTTGCTTTGGAGCGCCCTGGGATCGCTCGTGCTGTCCTCCCCAGGCTGCTCGCCCAACATCTTCACGTATCCGCCGAACAGAATGGCGGAGAACCGGAAGTCCGTCTCACCGCGCCGGAAGCCGAACAGGCGGGGACCGAAACCGATGCTGAAGGCCTCGACGTGAACATCGAAGAAGCGTGCCGCCCAGAAATGACCCAGTTCGTGAATCAGAATCATGACTCCGATCAGAACCACGAGCCATAGGATGTTTTCGAAAATCAGCATAAAAATCAGGCGCTTACCGGAACCAGAAGCTGGCGTGCCAGAGAGCGCGCCTCCTTATCGATGTCCAGGACATCGGCAATGGCGCCGGGCCGGCGCGAGGGGAACCGTTGCAAAGTCTCTTCCACCACTTGGGCGATGCCGCCAAACGGGATGCGTTCTTGAAGAAAGGCCTCCACCGCCACTTCATCCGCCGCGTTCAGAACACAAGTGGCCGATCCGCCCGCCTCCTGGCAACGGTAGGCAAGCTTCAGCAGGGGAAAGCGCTGCCAGTCGGGGGCCGAAAACTCCCAGGTACGCGACTCCGACCAGTCCAGTTTCGGCACCGGCGCGGCGCTGCGATCGGGCCAGGTAAGAGCATACTGGATGGGCATGCGCATGTCCGTCGTGGACATTTGAGCAAGTACGCTGCCGTCAATCATTTCGATCATCGCGTGCACCGTGGACTGGGGATGGATCACCACGTCCACCTGGGCGGGCATGAAGCCGAACAGCCAACAAGCCTCAATCACTTCAAAGCCCTTATTCATCAGTGTCGCAGAATCAACCGTAATCCGGTTGCCCATCTTCCACGTAGGGTGGTTCAGCGCCTGTGCGGGCGTTGCCTTGGCCATCTCCCCGGCCTCCATATTTCGGAAAGGGCCGCCCGAGGCTGTCAGAATCAACCGTGTTACTTCCGTCCGATTGCCCGCGCGCAGACATTGGTGTACACCATTGTGTTCACTGTCAACCGGAATCAATTCCGCGCCCGACTGCCGCGCGGCCTCCATAACCAGACTCCCGGCCGATACCAGCACTTCCTTGTTTGCCAGTCCAACCCGCTTTTTTGCCTGGATCGCCTCATAGGTGGCTTCGAGACCGGCCACTCCGACAATGGCGGAAATTACGGTGTCCACCTCCGAGGCAGCCCCAATTCGAACCAGCGCTTCCGGACCAAACGAAAGCTCCGGCCAGGAAGCGCGACTCAACCCCAACTCCGGAAGTCTTTCTCTTAGACGCGCTCGGGCTGTATCGGTTGCCACAACCACCTCGCTGGGGTGGAACTCTTGAATCTGCCCGCTCAGACGCTCGACGTTCTCCCCGGCTGCAAGCCCGTATACTTGGAACCGATCCGGCTGGCAGCGCACAACGTCCAGAGTGTTCACGCCAATCGAGCCGGTGGAGCCCAGAACGGTCAGAGTCTTCATGTGACTTCTAATTATGGAAGAGAACTGTCAATGAAACTACCTCGTTTCATCTTTTAAAGACCCTACCCTTTTGGGCGCCGGGGAGGATTGCTTCAGGGGTCTTTATTTTAGAGGTTAGTCTCGCTTTGGTGGGAGTTGCCTCCCCGGCTTATTCCAATAATAGAATATCTTTTCCCGGCTTGCAACTGTTTTTTGTATTTTTTTAAGCGTCCTTCACCTCGACCCCGGCCCAGGCCTCCAACACCTTGACAGTGGCGCAGATATCCTCATCTCCGTGGCCCGTGGAGATGGCGGCCTGGAACATTTGACGGGTGAGAGATGTGAGCGGAACGGGTACACCTAGCTCTTGTGCTGAGTCGAGCATGAGACCGATGTCCTTGTGCATCCACTTGACGGAGAAGCTGGTGCTAAAGTCGCGGCGAAAGACGAAGGGCGCCTTGTACTCGATCAGACCGCTCTTGGCAGCGCTGTTGGTGAGGATATCCAGCATGAGCTTGGGCGAAACGCCGGCCTTGGTGCTGAGCACGATGCCCTCGTTAAAAGCCTGCAAGATATTGGAAAGAATCAGGTTCTGGCTCAGTTTTGCGTGCAGACCCATGCCCGGGCCGCCGCAATAGTACAGGCGTTTGCCCATGGGTTCGAAGAACGGGCGGACCTTTTCGAAGACGGCGCAATCGCCGCCGATCATAAAGGTCAGGGTGCCGCCCTCGGCTCCAGGCTTGGAACCGGTGCATGGCGCGTCGAGAAGATGGATGCCTTTTGCCGCCAGCACTTCGCCCATGGCGCGGCTGGCGCTGGGCGAGACGGTGCTCGCGTCGGCGATCACGGTTCCGGGCGCGGCGCCCTCGGCGATGCCGGCTTCACCGAGCACAACCTGCCGGGACATCTCGGTGTCGCCCACGCACAGGCAGATGAATTCGGCCTTTTGACCTACCTCTTTGGGTGTGTCGCAGTAGATGCCGTTCTCGGCCTTGGCCAACTCCTTCGCTTTGGACTTGGTTTTCGACCAGACCGCCACCTCGTGCCCCGCCCGCATCAGGTTCCTCGCCATGGGGTAGCCCATGATCCCAAGCCCTAGAAAGCCCAGCTTTGCCATCCGTTATCCTCCCGATTTTAGAAAAGGGAATTGTATCACTATGCTCTTGGCGTGCGGACTCGCTGCCCGTTTTCGCTAGACTCAGAACATGAATACGCGGAGGATTCTCTGCATGATTGTCCTGTGCGGGGTCGCTTCCGCGCAGAATCCCGAAGCTGTTGTCCTCGGCGGGCCCTGCCTCGCCGAGAGCGATGCGGGGTTCCCCGAATGGCTTGGGCTGGTCAGGCGCCACGGTCAAGCTCTGCGGCGCGGCGACCGCGAATCGGCGGTCGAGCTGGCCGAATCGTTGGTCGAGATGGATCGGCTGGAGGAATCCGTGGCCGCGCT
>JBBDWK010000032.1:7383-159150 GCA_040902885.1 Bryobacteraceae bacterium
AGCTGGCCGAATCGTTGGTCGAGATGGATCGGCTGGAGGAATCCGTGGCCGCGCTTGACGCTCTCTACGCGCGCGAGAGCAACGCCATCGATCGCAGGCTGCGCATGCCGAACTCGCCGCTGAACCGTTTACTGGAATCGGACGCGTATCGGCGCTCGGCGCTGGCGGCAAGACGAGCCGCCGACGGGCGGGCGCTCGAGAAGCGCCGGAGCGAGGCGCGGGCCAAGCTTGCCGCGGAGCCTCGTCCTCCGATCGACTATGTCGCCAAACAGGCGTGTCCGTTCGAATGCTGTGGCTTCGGATCGTGGTCCGTGCTGAAGGACACAACGCTCTACGATAGCCCCGGAGGGACCCGGCCGGTTTCCCGCGTTGCCAAGGGCGAGAAAGTCGAGGCGCTTACTGGCGAGGTGCATTTGCGTCCGACGCCGGTGAGAGTGCGTTTCGGGTCGCTCTACGGCTTCACCGCCGAGGAGGGGTCGATCGTGTTCCTGCTCGATTACACGGGAGAAGGCCACGGACACGTGTGGGTGCGGGGCAAGATTGTGGATGCTGAGATTGCTACTGTCGACGAACATTGCGCTTTCCCGGGGCCGGGCTGCTGGGGCGAATTCATCAATCCGGACGATGCGGGGCAGCAGCACAAAAGGGTCTGGTGGGTCCAGGTGAAGACACGCGGTGGAGCGGTCGGCTGGACCAGGGAAGTTCAGCACTTCGGTGGTATGGACAGATGCGGCTGACCGCGCCGCACACAGCATCAGTTTGGACAGGCTTCCTCGGCCCGGAACAGAAGCACATTCGCGCCTGCATGAACTGTTGTTCGACCAATCCGGATATGGAGGGCCGATGGAACCTCCGCAAAAGAAACTCCGGTCGCGGCAACTGTTCCGGATGGAGAGATCGCCAGACCTTCAAGAAGGCTTCGATCTTGCCCGCCGTGGTAGCTGCTGAAACAGAGATTCCTCAAGTCCGGGGTAAAACCTCCCACAAAGCCATTTCCATTCCCTCCGCCGAATCGAGCTTGGGGCGCATTTCGAGTCGGCAAATCATCGGAGTAGGTGATTCCAACTACCCATATGTTCCCGCGCCGGTCCACTTTGATGTTGCCGCCGTCATATCCACTCTCATCGTCATGCGACCCTCCGAAATAGGTCGCGCGGACCTCCCGATGATGCCGGCTTTGAAACGAAGCGAAAAACGCATCCTTTCTGCCGCTGATGGCCCTCTGATATCCTCCGGACGTGCCGGGAAGGTCCCTTGAGTCAGTAATTCCGGCAACGACTGGATTTCCGCTCCCGTCGATTGCAATACCCCAGCCGCTGTCATCGCCATTCCCGCCAAAGAAAGTGGAGAACGATATCTCCAGGGCAGGTAGCGAGAGCCTGGTCAGAAACAGATCACTCGTTCCAGCCAATGCCGGCTGCACCGGATCCTTCGTCGGGAAGTCCGCCGAACGGGTATAGCCGACAGCATAGATTCCCCGCTTCGCATCCAGCACGATTCCGGTGAGCTTTTCTTCCTGCCTTCCGCCGAAAACACGGCAGGAGGCGCCATTCTCCGCAGGCCGAAACCGGCACACAAACACATCCGCGCCGGCGGATTTCCTCGGCGTCCGCTGTGCTGGGAAGTCGGCGGAGGACGTTACTCCGCCGAGATAGACGTTGCCCCTGTCGTCTAAATCCAGTCCGTTCCCCAAGTCGTCACCGCTGCCGCCGATCAAGGTTGCATATGCGATTTGCCCATCCGGCGCGATCTTTACGAGGAACGCGTCGGAGCCACCCCCGAGCTTAGTCTGCAGGGCGTCCTCAGTGACGGGGAAGTCGCGCGACCTCGTCAGGCCAGTTGCATAAGCAAAGCCTGCACTGTCGACCTTCACACGAAGGGCTGCGTCAAACGAGCTGCCGCTAAATCGAGTGGCGTAGATTAGTTTCCCCGTCCGGGGATTGAACCGCAGCACATATCCGTCCATCTCGTCCGGAACGGCCTTGGCGCCTCTCACCTCAATCTGTAGCCGATCTTCGGGTGAGTGGCAGGCGAAGTAAAGGTCTCCTTCAGGGCCGAAGGCAACATCGTCGCAGTCGGCTATTTCCAGCCGATGAACTTGGGGAGCAACGGTCTCGCTTTTGAGGATCAACGAGATTCCCAAGCAGGCGACGAACAAGCGGCATGCCGGTCTCATTTGGCCCCTACCGCAGAACCCGCACCGGCAGTATAGCGACCGCCCACAACAAAGCCAGCACGCCGCCCACGGCGATTCCCACCAGCCGGAAGGGCAGCAGGATCAGCCAGACGATCGGGTAGAGCACCAGGGCGAGCAGCGCCAGCGGCCAGCAGATCACCAGCAGGATGCACCACAAGAGGAATTTCGCCATCTCTATCCTCTTTTACGCAGGCGCGGGCGGGAATGTTCCGCGCCGCACGCCTCCCCGCCCGGAGCCCGCATCACCGCCGCGCCGTAACGAACCATGCGCTGGATGTTGCCTTCCACGTCCGAGCCGTCGCAAAGACCTCCGGAAAGCAGCTCGATCTCGGCCGTTGAGCGCATGGTGTGGGCCATGGCCCCGACCACGAAGTGTATCCGCCAGAGCAGCTCTTCACGAGGCATCGCGGGGACGGTGCGGGCCAGGGCTTCGAGAAATGCCGCCGCCACCTCCTTCATATTCTTTCCGATGATGGCCGGCGCGTGCGCCTCGGGCTCGCTGTACATCAGTCCCAGCAGGCGCAGGAACTGGCGGCCGCCGGCATCGCTCCGGCTCAGGCGCATGGGCGGGGCGATGAAGGCCTCCAGGATTTTCTCGAGCGGCACCGGCGCGTCGCCGGCTTCCTTCCGAGTATCCTCCAGCATCTGAAGCCGCGCGCGGTTGAGCGGCTCCAGGCGCCGCGCGAAGACCGCCTCCAGCAATTTTTCCTTCGATCCAAAGTAGTAATGGATGGCCGCCAGATTGACCTTCGCCTCGCCGATCACGGCCCGCAAGGAGGCGCCCGCGAAGCCGCGCTCGGCAAACAGGCGCTCGGCGGCAGTCAAAATTCGCGCCCTCGTGTCTTCCATGTTCAGTCCAAACGCTTCCGGAAACGCAGGGAGCTGATTCCCAGCACGGCCGCTCCGAACACGGCCAGCGCCGTCATCTGCGGCCACAGCGTCTCCACGCCGGTTCCTTTCAAAAAAATCCCACGCACAATCTCGATGAAATATCGCACCGGGTTCAAATAGGACAGGAATTGCACCGCCATCGGCATGGCGTGGATCGGAAAAGCGAAGCCGCTCAGGAAGAACGCCGGCATAGTGAAAAAGAAGGACGACATCATGGCCTGCTGCTGGGTTTGCGAGATGGTCGAGATGAACAGGCCCGCCCCCAGAGTGGTCATCAGGAACAGCAACGCGCAGCCCAGCAGAAGCAGCGCGCTGCCGCGAAAGGGAATGCCGAAGATCGCCAGCGCGGCCACGGTCACCAGCACGAGGTCCACAAGGCCGACCAGTGCGTAGGGCAGCAGCTTGCCGATCATCAGCTCGAAAGGGCGTATGGGAGTGACCATCAACTGCTCCATGGTGCCGATCTCCTTTTCCCGAACGATGGCCAGGGCGGTCAGCATCAGGGTGACCAGCATGATGATGTTGACCAGCACGCCGGGCACGAAATAATTGCGGCTCTTGAGGTCCTGGTTGAACCAGACGCGCGTGCGGGCCTCGATAGGCGGCTGGCGGCCGGGGCTGAGGCGGCGGCTGAAACCGGCGACAAGCTGCGTAGTGTAGCCGGAAAGCAGCGAAGCCGTGTTCGAATTGGTTCCCTCGATCAGGATCTGCACGCCGGGCCGGCGCCCGCGCAGAACGTCCTTCTCGAAGCCCGCCGGAATGCGCACCACGGCCTGCACCAGACCGCGGTCGAGCAGACGGCGCACATCGTCTTCGTTCGCAATCTCTTCCTTGATGTGAAAGTTGGGCGAAGCGTCGAAGGCCGCGCGCAACTCGCGCGAGAGCGGCGTGAGGTCGCGGTCCATCCAGGCGATGGAGGCGTTCTCGATGTCCAGATTCACCGCGAAGCCGAAGATGAGAAGCTGCATCACGGGAGGCACGAACATGATGACGAGCATGCGCGGCTCCCGCATGGACTGGCGCATCTCCTTGCGAACGATCTCGCGAATCCGTCTCCACATGGTTATGCGACCTTCTGGCCCACCTTGCGCGTGGCCAGCAGAAACACGGCGATCCCATACGCCATCAGCAGCAGTATGGAAGGCCACAGCACCTCCCAGCCCACGCCCTTCAAAAAGATGCCTTTGAGAATGGTCACAAAGTAGCGCGCCGGCACGACGTAGGTGATCGCCTGCATCACGGGCGGCATGTTCTCGATGGCGTAGATGAAGCCCGAAAGCAGAAACGCCGGCAGGAACGAGGTGAGGATGCCCATCTGAAACGCCACCAGTTGCGAGCGCGCGATGGCCGAGAGCAGGATGCCCCAGAAGAGCGCTCCCACCAGGAACACACAGGTGGCGAAGAGCAGCAGGGGCACGCTGCCGCGCAAGGGCACCTGGAAGACAAACACGCCCACGCCGATGGCAATCAGCGCGTCGGTGATGCCGAGCGCGAAATACGCCAGCATCTTGCCAAGCACCAGCTCGGCCGGGCGCAAAGGCGTCGAGAGAAGCTGCTCCATGGTGCCCATCTCCCATTCGCGCGCCACGGTGAGCGAGGTCAGCAGGGCGGCGATAATCATGAGGATGACAGCGGTGAGGCCCGGCACCACGTAGTTTTTGGACTCCAGCTCGCTGTTGTACCAGACGCGCAGCCGGGTATCGATATGCGGCTGCCATCCGGAATACGTTTGGGCATGAGTCTGGACCACCGATTCGGCATAGCCGAGCGCGATGGCGGCGGTATTGGAGTCGCTGCCATCGAGCAGAATCTGAACTTCGGTCTTCTCCCGCCCGATCACATCGCTCGCGAAACCAACCGGGATAGCGATGCCAATCAGAATGTTTCCGCGATCGATCTCGCGCTCGATGGGCGCGTAGCCGTTCGTGTAGCCTTGGATCTCGAAGAAGCGCGAGCCGATGAACTCCTGAATCAGCGCGCGGCTTTGCGGGCTTTTGTCCGCGTCATAAACCAGCGCGGGAATGCGGTCCACATCGAGCGTGAGCGCGAAGCCGAACAGCACCAGCATCATCAACGGAACGGCCAGGGCCATGATGAGACTCCTGGGGTCGCGGAGGATGTGCTGGAACTCCTTGCGGGCCATTGCGCGCGTGCGCCGGAAGCTCATGCCGTTTTCCGCTCCTCGGCTTCAATGGTGGAGATGAAAACCTCCTCCATGGAGGCCGCGCCGGCGTTGCGCTTCAACGCTTCCGGCGTATCCATGGCGACAATCCGGCCGCGATACATGAGCGCCAAACGGTGGCAGTACTCGGCCTCCTCCATGTAATGCGTGCTGACGAAAACGGTCTGGCCGGCCTTGGAGAACTGGTAGATCAGATCCCAGAATCCGCGGCGGGCGATGGGGTCCACGCCCGAGGTGGGTTCGTCGAGAAAGAGCACGCCGGGCTCATGGAGAATGGCGCAGCCGAGCGCGAGGCGCTGCTTCCAGCCGCCCGGCAGTTGGCGCGTCAGCAGCGAGCGCTTGTCTTCCAGATCGGCCATGCGCAGCACGAGCGCTTTGCGGTCTTCGCGCCGCTCGCGCGGCACGCCGTAGATGCCGCTGAAGAACTCGATGTTTTCTTCCACCGTGAGATCGTCGTAGAGCGAGAAGCGCTGCGACATATAGCCGATCCGCTTGCGGATCTCTTCGGGCTCGGTGGCGACGTCGAAGCCGGACACGGTGGCCTCTCCGGAAGTGGGAGAGAGCAGGCCGCAGAGAATGCGTATGGTGGTGGATTTGCCCGCGCCGTTGGGACCCAGAAAGCCGAAGACTTCGCCGCGCGCCACGCTCAGCGAAATGTCGTCCACAGCGACAAAGCCGTCGAAGCGCTTGGTGAGGTGTCGCAGCTCAACACTCGACGGGACGACTGTTCCGCGCTTCTCATCTGCGCCGCCGGCTGGCGATTCGACGCGAAAGTATTCGGCGTCGGCCTGCCGAATTCGCGCGGGCGTATCGCAAGCGATCAGGCGTCCGTGATGGATCAGGCCTACGCGGTCGCATCGCTCGACCTCATCCAGGTATGTGGTGGTCACGAACACGGTGATGCCTTCCCGTGCCAGGCTGTGAAGGATGGTCCAGAAGTCGCGGCGGGAAACCGGATCGACGCCGTTAGTCGGCTCGTCGAGAAAGAGAACTTGCGGCCGGTGGAGCAGCGTGCACATCAGCGCCAGCTTCTGCTTCATGCCACCGGAGAGCTTGCCGGCCGGGCGCGCGGTGAACGGCTCCATACGGGTCATGGCGAGCAGCCGCGGAACGAGATCGTCCCAGTTGGCGCGGCTGACGCCGAACAGGTCGGCGTAGAAGGACATGTTCTCTTCCACGGAAAGATCGGGATAGAGGGCGAAGCGCTGGGCCATGTAGCCGATGTGGTCCTTCACCTCCCGCGTCTGCCGTACCACGTCGTAGCCAGCAACCATCGCGCCGCCTTCCGTGGGATCGAGCAGTCCGCAGAGCAGGCGCAGGGTTGTGGTCTTGCCCGCGCCATCCGGTCCCACCAGGCCGAAGACCTCGCCGCGCGCCACCTGCAGAGTGAGATGGTCGAGCGCGGTCAGGGACTCGAAGCGGCGCGTCAGGCCGCGAATGTCGACGATGGGTACGGCGCTCAACTCACGGCTCCGCTGTCAAAATCACCGCATCCGCGGGCATGTTGGATTTCAACTCCCGATGCGGGTTCTCCACGTCCACCTTGATGCGGTAGACCAGCTTCACGCGCTCCTCCTGCGTCTGAATCTGGCGGGGCGTGAACTCGGCTTCGGGCGAGATGAAGGAGACGCGTCCGCGGTAGACCTTGCCGGGGTAAGAGTCGGTGACAATTTCGACGGGCGTGCCGAGTTTGACCCGGCCGAGATCGCGCTCGCCGATGTAACCGCGCAGCCACGGACGGGCGAGATCGCCGATGGTGACCACGGGAGTTCCGGCGCCAACCACCTCGCCGGCTTCGGCCGATTTCACCAGCACCGTGCCGGCGATCGGCGACGAGGCCACAGTGTCGGCGATATGGCTCTCGACGATCTCGATCTGCGCGCGCGCGCGGGCAATTTCCGCGTTTCGGGTGTCGATCTCCTGGCGCTTGCGCTTCACTTCGAGGCGCGCGGCTTCGCCCTGCCGCAACGCCGCCCGCGCCTGAGCCAGTTGGGCGCTCGCGGCATGGATCTCCTCCTTACGCGGACCGGCGAGGGCCAGCTCCAGTCGCTCGCGGGCCTGCCTGAGCGATGCCTGCGCGGTCTCGTGGCGCGCGCGGAAATCGTCGAATTGCGCCGTGGAGATGTCTTCGTTCTTATAAAGGCGCTGGGCGCGCTCCCAATCCCGGGCGGCGCGCTCGGCTTGCGATTGCGCGGCCACTACTCCGGCACGGGCCTGCTCAATCTCCTGGCTGCGCGTGCCGGATTCCAGCTGCTGGAGACGGGACTCGGCTTCGCGCACCTGCGCCTGGCGCTGGTCGATCTCGGCGGCAAGGCTCGCTTCCTGATACTGGATGGCCGTGGTGAGTTGCGCGAGCTGCGACTGGGCAGCTGCAAGCGTAGCCTGCTCGCGCTGCCGCTGACTGAGGAGATCTTCCTTGTCCAGGCGCGCGACGACCGCGCCCTTCTCGACCTGCTCGCCCTCCTCGACGGCGAGCTCCACCAGGCGCCCAGGGGTCTTGAAGGCGATGCCCACTTCGGTCAGCTCGATGTTGCCGGAGATGCGGATGCGGCCGTCATCCGCGTGTTCTCGATTGCGCCAGAAATAAATGGCGCTTGCTGCTGCCACAACGGCGAGAACGACGGCGATTCGCTTTATTGGCATCGGCACTTACTCGAGGATCTGGCGCACGGTTCCGGTGGCTTGGCCAAGGTTGACTCTGGCGCGATTGTAAGAATAGAGGGCGGCAATGCGATTGTCGCGCGCGCGTTCCAGACGGGTCTGCGCTTCGGTGACTTCGAGGCCCGGCGCCACGCCGCCTTCATAGCGGCGGCGCGCTCGGGCGAGCTCGTCTTCGGCGAGCTCCAGGCCCTGCCCCGCTACCTGCACCTGCTCTTCGGCGGAGCGCAGGAAGTCGAGGGCAAGTCGCGTTTCCAGATCGATCTGCTCGCGGAGGTCGGCCGTGCGCGTGCGCTCCTGCCGGTAGAGTGCCTGGGCCTCGTCGCGGCGCGCGGCGCGCTGGCCGCCGTCGAAGAGAGGCAGCCGGACGGATGCACCGAAACCGCGCGTCGGGACCATGCTGTCGAGCGACGTGCCTATGGCGCCGTAGTCGGCGAACGCAGTGAGGCTGGGCAGGCGCTCGGCCTGGGTGGCGCCATAGTCGATGCGGGCGGCCTCCTCGCGCTCCACCTGGGCCTTGAGATCGGCACGAGATTGTGAAGCCCCGGCGACGAGGCGGTCGATGGTCTCGTTATCGAGCGGCTTATACGACAAACGGTCTTCGAGCTCCACCCGAGTATCGAGGCGCACGCCCATAGAGCGCAGGAGTTGCAGTCCGGATTGGCGCAGATCGTTTTGCGCTACCAGAAGGCGCTGCCGTTCGGAGGCGAGCTGCACGCGGGCACGGATTACGTCGATGCCCGTGCCCGTGCCAATCTCCTTCTGATTCTGCGCGAGACGAACCAGGGCTTCAGCCAGATCCACGTTGGCCTGAGCGGCATCCACTTGGGCCTGCGCGCGAAGGGCGCTCATGTATTCCGTGGCCACCTGCGCCTCAATCTGCTGCTCCACGCTTTCGGATTCGGCGCGGGCGGCCCCGGCCGCGGAACGGGAAGCGCGGAAGCGGCGGATGGCGCTTAAATCGAAGACGGTTTGCCTGGCCGCGGCACGCGCGTCGATGACGTTGAATGGGCCAACCTTGTCGGGTACCTGAAAACCTGCGTTTTCCGGAAAGCGGATGCCGAACGCCTGCAGGTTGCGCGTGAGGTTGTCGTAGCTCACGGTAGTTCCCAGATCCGGCAGCAGCGCCGAGCGGGCCAGTTTGGAGCGAGCCTGGGCAATGCGCACGGAATCCCCGGCGAGCGCGATGCGCGTGTTCCCTTCGGGAGCGAGGGCGATCTCGATGGCGCGCTGGAGCGTGAGCGGCAGCACAGGCCGGTCCTGGGCGGCGGCCTGGAAGGCGAGAAGCGCCGCTGGAAGCAGGAATGCTGATCGCTTTGGAAAGCCGAGCCGGTACTGAGTCATACGACTGTTTTAATTATACGTATGACTACGCGTCTGTCAACCGTCTCGCGAGGGAAGCCGGGCGGTATGATACAAGCAAGACATTGCAACCTATCTTAGGGCCTGCCCTGTGCTTCGGGCTCGTCTGCGTGTCCTTGGCCGCCGTGCGGGGAGACGAGGCGCTTTATGTGGGGGGTACGGTAACGGCGATCCCCGAAGGAACGAAAGGTCGATTGAATCTGCCGGAGGGCGACGCCGCCGGTTTCGATTCCAAAAAAGAGCAATTTTCCATCCCTTACGCCAGCATAGAATCCATTGAATATGGACAGAAGGTGGGCCGCCGCGTGGGAGCGGCCGTGGCGATAAGTCCGGTTCTCCTGTTCTCCAAGAAACGTAAACACTACGTGACGATCGGTTATCGGGACCGGGACGGGAACCGGCAGGGCGCGGTTTTCGAACTTTCCAAAGGCGCCGTGCGGAGAGTAATTTTCGCGCTGGAATCGCGCTCCGGGAAGACAGTCGATCTCGAATCCGAAGACGCCCGGAAGCACCTGGGCAGATAAGTGGTTATGGATAAGAATATTCAACAAGTAACTGGGATATTACTTCTGGCGGCGCTTGCGCAGGAGTTTCCTCTGCTTGCGGCGACGCGTGGGCGCGAGGTTTTGTATGTAGGCGGCACCATTGCCGGCCTCCCCGAGTTGACTAAGGGCGCCCTGGATACCACCAGCGACGCGAATCTTGTCTTTTCCTCTCCCAAAGGAAGTTTCACGGTCGCCTACGAATCCATCCAATCGCTTGAATACGGCCAGAAAGTGGGCCGGCGGCTGGGAGTAGCGGTCGTGCTGACCACCTGGGCGCTGCTGTCCAAGAAGCGCAAGCACTACCTGACGCTGGGCTACGAGGACGCGGACGGCAAACCGCACGGCGTGGTCTTCGAGATACCGAAGGGGAAAGCCAAGGCGATGATCACCATCATCGAGGTGCGCAGCGGACGCAAGGTGGAGTACGAATCGGAAGAGGCGCGGCGCCACGTACACGGGTGAGGCCGGAGCAGAGTGCGCGACATAAAAATAGCGGGGACGTCGAAGCAGCGCGCCCCTCGGAGCGATAATAAGCTTATGGCACAGCGGAAGCCTACAACCGAAAAGACCAAGAAGCTCGACATCAACCCGGTAACGGGATTTCCTCGCGGTTCGATTGAGGACAAGATTCGACAGATCGGAATGCAGATTCCAGAAGAGGCTTGGGAAGGCCTCCCGGACGACTGGGCGGAGAATTTCCACCATTACCTCCACGGGACCCCGAGGCGGTGAGGCGCGTCTTTGCCGATGCTATCTACTGGATCGCTCTGTTACGTAAAGACCAGTGGACCGAAGCCGCCAGTGAAGCGCGGGCCCAGTTCGGCGCGATCGAAGTCGTAACCACGGAAGAGGTTTTAGGGGAAGTGCTCGACTTTTGCGCCGAGCTTCGTTTCGTTCGCGGCCGGGCGGCGGAGATGGTTGGGAGCGTGGTGGACGATCCGGCTGTCAGGGTGATTGGCCAGTCTCACGAGGGCTTTCTGGAAGCTCTGGAGTTATACGGCAGGCGCCCGGACAAGGGCTACAGCCACACCGACTGCGTTTCCATGACCGAAATGAAGCGGCTGCGGATCCGCGAGGTTCTTTCCGCGGATCGCCATTTCCAGCAGGAAGGCTTCACCACGCTGCTGCACTCCAGCGGCCGCTAAGCCGGCATTTTTGATCAAATCTTCGATTTTGTGATGTTGCCCGCGGCGCGGTTCCAGTGATAGAGTTGCGGCGACCGGCGCATTTCAGACCGGACCTCTAACTTCATAGGGAGCAGCAATGAACTTGCAGCGGGTAGTGTGCCTGGTTCCGCTTACGTGTCTTTTTCTTGCCAGTGCAGCAGTGCCTTCGGGTTCGGCCGCCGCGCAGGCCACCTTGGGAAGCGCGGCCCTCGGCGGCACGGTTCGCGACAGCTCGGGAGCCGCGATTCCCGGAGCCAAAGTGGCTCTTACCGAAACCGCGCGCGGGCTGGTGCGTGAAAGCGTCACCAACTCGTCCGGCCTTTTCGCCTTTCCTTCCATCGCCGCCGGAGTCTACATGCTCCGCGTGACGCAGGAGAACTTCGAGGTCCACGAGATGAAGGACATTCGCGTGGACGTGGGCCAGAACGCGACCATCGACGTGGAGCTGAAGCTGGGCTCCGTCGCTTCCGTGATTTCGGTTTCCGCCGAGCAGATGGTGCTGCTCGAAACGGAGTCGAATGCCATCGGCAGCGTGGTGGACTCGGAGCGTGTGCAGAGCCTGCCGCTGAATGGGCGCAACTTTCTGCAGCTCGCGCTGCTGGCTGGCGGGTCGAATGAGCCCACGGGGCGCTCGGACGTGGTGGGCGGGCAGGTGGGGCATCCGCATCGCGCCGTGATTATCAACGGCAATATGTCGACCACCACGGGCTACCTGATCAACGGTATCGCGACGAGGGGCGGGCGTCTGGGAGAGTCGGCGCTGAACCTGTCGATCGCCAGCGTGGACCAGTTCAAGGTGCAACAGAGCTTCTTCATGCCCGACCAGGGACCCAATCCCGGACTGGTCAATGTGACCACCAAGGGGGGATCGAACGCGTTTCACGGACAGGCCTTCGAGTTCGTGCGCAATGAGATTTTCGACGCACGGAACTTCTTCGCGCCTTCGGCCGAAGACCTGAAGCGCAACCAGTTCGGCTTCGCACTCGGCGGCCCCATCAAAAAAGACAAAATCTGGTTTTACGGGCACTACGAAGGCCTGCGGGAGATCACGGCATTCACCGCGCGCGCCTACACTCCCACGCGCGCCATGTTCGGCGGGGACCTGCGGGAGGTTCCAGAGCGGATTTACGATCCTGCGACCTTCAATCAGGAGACCGGAACGCGGCAGCCGTTCCCGAATAACGTGATTCCCACCGACCGCATCAACCGCGTTTCTCAAAATCTGCTGCCGTACTACATACCAGGGTCCAGCCTGGCGGAGCGGCCGAGCAATCTGTTCGGCAACCCGAAGGACCAGCTCGACGACGATCAGTTCGGCGGACGCGTGGACGCGGCCCTGACGGAACGGCAGACCCTCTTCGGCCAATTCCTCTATCAGGACTCACCCGCCGTGAAGCCCGGCCTGTTCCCTCTGAACGGCGCGTTTTTTCCAAACGAATCGCAGTTCCTGATGGTGCAGCATACCTATACGCCGCGCCCGAACCTGGTGAATACGCTGCGCGCGGGCTTCGTGCGCAATCTCGCGTTGTTCAGCAACGAGGGCCGCGCGGGTGGGAGCATTCTGGGCGGCCTGGGGATTCCGAACACGAGGGACGACCGCGGCGTGACGGGAATCGGCATCCAGGGATTCTCCGGTTTCGGACGGTCCAACGGCGACCTGGGAAACATCGACAACAATTACCAGATCGACGAAGGCATGAATTATATCCGGGGCACGCACAACTTCCAGTTCGGCCTGGGTCTGCGCTACCGCCGCACCTGGCAGCAGAACTCGAATGCCAATGCGCACGGAAGCGTGGGCTTCCAGTCGACCTACACGGCGCAACTGGTCCGCAACGCGCAAGGGCAGCTCGCTCCACAGACGGGGACGGGCAACTCCTTCGCGGACTTTCTGCTGGGCATGCCAACCACCGGACAACTGGTAGGCCTGCCGATGATTCAGTACCGGTTCACGCAGTACATGCCCTACTTCCAGGACACCTGGAAGCTGACGCGCAACCTTACGCTGAACTACGGCGTGTCCTGGTTTTACGCCAGCGTTCCAGAGCCCTACGGCACGCCGCGTTCCTTCCCGCACGGCTTCGACGAGAACACCGGGTTGATTACTTACGCGGCGCTGGGGCAAGTGGATCACCGCATCCTCTCCCCGGACCGGAATAACTTCACGCCGCGGTTTGGATTCGCCTGGAAGCCCGAATTTCTGCCTCGAACGGTGATCCGCTCCGGCGCGGGGATTTACTATTCGGATACAGCCCTGATCGAGCTGCAGTTCGGGATGATAGCGCCGCCGTTCACCACGCCCGTGCAAATAGTGAACCGGCCGAGCGATCCGTTTCCCGCATATGAGTTCGGGAGGAATATTTTCCCGGCGGCCGACCTGCCGCCGCTGGACGAAAACTTTCCGGCGGCGCTGCCGAACGGCACGTCCGCGTTTCTGCTCAGGGAAGACGGGCGGAATCCCTACGTGAGCCAGTGGAACTTCTCCATACAGCACTCGCTGACGAACAACGACCTGATCGAACTGGTCTACGTGGGATCGAGCGCGCACCGGGTGCAGAATCGCTACGACCTATCGCAGTGCCGGCCGGGCGCGGATCTGCGGTGCGACGCCGCGACGCGCCCGTGGCCGCGATACTCGAATCTTCTGATGGCGGACTTCAACGGCAACTCGTCGTATAACGCTCTGATTACCAAATTCCAGCACCGCGCCGGCTCGGGCTTGAATCTGCGCTTCGAGTATACGTTCGCGAAGGCGATCACGGATTCCTGGGAGAGCGGCGGGTCCACGGACAGCCAGATCACGATCTGCCGCGCATGCGACAAAGGCCCGGCATCGTTCGACAACCGCCACCGGGCGGTGATGAGCGCCATTTATGACCTGCCGGTAGGACGCGGGCGGCGCTACGGGGGCACCATGAACCGCGCGGCCGACCTGCTCGCCGGCGGCTGGACGGTGACGGGCATCGCTTCGTTTGCGACGGGTGGTCCTATCTTCCTCACGTCGCCAAACCGCACGGGAAGCGCCTTTGTGTCGCACCGGCCCGACCGCCTCTGCGATGGCGCCGACAGCGAGCTCGCAAACAGCATCCGGACGAACGGATTCCAGCAGTTCGATACGTCCTGCTTTGTGATCCCGCCGGCCGGCTTCTTCGGTAATACCGGACGCAACGTGATCAACGGACCGGGGATTAACAACTGGGACGCCGGCATTGAGAAGCACTTCGCCATCCGCGAGGCAGCCCGCATTCAGTTCCGCGCGGAAATGTTCAACGTGTTCAACCATGCCCAGTTCGGCCTGCCGAACGCGGACGCCGGCGCCGGGCTGAACTTCGGACGGGTGTCGTCGGCGCGTGCTCCCAGGCTGGTGCAGCTTGGCCTGAAGCTGCTGTGGTGACGCGCAGCCTGCGGTATCTGCTGCTGGGAAGCGTTCTGCTGCCGCTGCTGATCCGGAATGTGGACAGCCAGGACCCGGCGGGCGGCGGCTATCGGAGCTACGCAAAATACTCGGGCGAAGAAGAGGCGGCGCGGCGCGCCGAGCAGCTTGGTCTGGGGAAGGCGACTCTGGAAGGGCCTTCCGAAGTAGTGGCAGGAGGCCTGGGAGAGTTTGTCCTGCGCTTCACCGTGGGCCGCGCGGGCATGCGGCCGGGCGGCGGCGTCCGGCTGGCGCACCCGCACGGCCTGGGAACCGATTGGGGCGGGCTTCGCCTGCAAACGGACCGGCCCTCCGCCGAGAATTATCTTTCTTGGAGCACATCCAGCGAAGCCACGGTCGAGTGGACTCCGGTGCAGGTCACAGCCAAGCAGTTGTTCTCGCAATACCACCCGTGGCAGTTGATCAATGAATTCAAGGTGCTCGGGAAACCCCTCGCGCCCGGCGACTGGATTGAAATCCGGCTGGGAGACCGCAGGCAGGGAAGCCCAGGCGTGCAGATCCAGCGCTATGACGAGACGGCGTTCCAGTTCAAATTCTACGTGGATGCGGGCGATGGCGAGTATCTGCCGCTGGCGAAGAATCCGAGTGTGAAGATTACCGGCGGGGAAGCGGCGGAGCTGCATGTGAACGTGCCGTCGGTGTGGGAGAGAGGCAAGCCGGGCTGGGTTCAGGTGTGGGCCGGCGACCGGTACGGCAACCCGGCGGAATCGTATCGCGGCGTGGTGAAGTTCGAGACCGGCGGCGCTCTGGGCGGCCTGCCACTGGAGTATCGCTTCCAGGCCGCGGATGGGGGCGCGCGCCGGTTTGAGAACGTGTCGTCTGTCAGGCCCGGGACGTTTCGCATCCGAGTGCGCCAAACGAACAATGGCATGAGCGCGGAGAGCAATCCGTTCATTGTGCATGCGGAGGCCGCCGGGAAGATTTACTGGGGGGATATCCATACGCACACCATGTACTCGGACGGCAGAGGCGCGCCGGCCGAGACCTACGATTTTGCGAAACGGGTGTCCGCGGTGGACTTTGCCGCCGTATCCGACCATTCCTTCCTTACAACGGACCGGATGTGGCGCGAGATCGTGGAGGTGACCAATCGCTTCTATCAGCCGAACCGCTTTGTGACATTCGTGGGATACGAGTGGAGCGGCCTGAGCGACGTGGGCGGGGATCACAACGTGTACACGTCCGACCCCGAGATGCCGATCGTGCGCTGCTACTCCTACTTCAACAACCAGAACCTGCGAATGTATCGCGGGCCGGACCAGGGAGCGAACCATGTAGAGGAGCTGTTCCGCATTCTCGGCCGGCGTTTCCGGAACGAAAACATTCTTGTGATTCCGCACTTCGGCGGCCGGCCGGGCAATCCTGCCTGGCACAATCCTCAGTTGCAGCGGCAGATCGAGATTTTCTCGGATCACCGGCGATCGGAAGACTGGGCCACGAAGTTTCTGGAGAAGGGCTATCGCGTGGGGATCATGGCCTCGACGGACAACCACTCGGGAAATGCGGGCTACGGCGTGCGGTTCAATCCGGTGGAGCGCGGCGAAGAGGGCGAGCTGTTTTCGCGGACCAGTCCGGCCGAGCGGGGAACGGCCCTGGTGGCGGCGTATGCGGATGGGCTGACGCGCGATTCCGTGTTTCAGGCGCTCTACCACCGGAGGACGTATGCCACCACGGGCTCGCGCATTCTGCTGCGATTCGAGGTGAATGGCGCACCGATGGGTTCTGAGATTCAACTGCGGGAGAGTCCGGCGATCACGGCATCGGTGGAAGGGACAGCGGAGATTCAGACCGTGCGCATCGTGAAGAACGGCCGCGTGGTACACGCCATTGCCCCTGGAGGCCGGTCGGCGCGGGTGGAGTACCGGGATAACTCGGGCGACTACGCGAAGAAGTTCTATTACGTGGACGTGGTGCAGGTTGACGGCGAGAAGGCGATCTCAAGTCCGGTGTGGGTGAATTAAGGGACTCCTATCGGACATCTTCTTATTCTCCGCAGTCGTACTATCAGCGAGTCGTATAGTGAAGCCTCGCTGTACCACTCGATAATCTTCTGGTATGATCTTGGTAAGATGGCACGCAAATCCCGGGCCGACGCTCGCGGCGACATGCTTCAAGGCACTCTTGATATGTTGATTCTCCGAACGCTTCTCGCCGGACCCTCGCACGGCCACACCATCGCCCACGTGATCGAGAAGGGCTCCGACGAGATCCTGCAAGTCGAGCACGGTTCGCTGTATCCGGCGCTCCACCGGCTCGAGGATCAGGGACTCATCGCTGCTTTTTGGGGCACTTCGGAGAACAACCGCAAGGCCAAGTATTACCGGATTACGCCGAGCGGCCGACGATATCTGATGGCCGAGCGAAGCCGTTGGAACGTGCTGGTCGGGGCCGTGACGCGGGTTCTTGGTCCGGCGACCGAGTAGAGATTTATGCGCTGGCGACGTTACTTCGAGAGAGGGAAGCGAGACGGGGATCTTGGCCGCGAGATCGAACACTACGTCGCGCAGGAGATGGATGACAACATTGCGCGCGGCATGAGTCAAGAGGAGGCTCGGCTGGCCGCGCTGCGCAAGTTTGGCAATCGCACACTGCCACGGGAGACCGTTTATCGCATGAACACGATCAACTACTTGGATGTGCTCGCGCAGGACCTGAAGTATGGGCTGCGCCAACTGCGCCTGAGGCCGGGCTTCGCTCTGGCGGCGATTGTTTCGCTCGCGTTGGGCATCGGCGCCAACACGGCGATCTTCACGCTGGTCGATCAGATCCTGCTGCGGCTTCTACCGGTGGAAAACCCGCATGAACTCGTCCAACTCAGGATGGATGGCGTGCGGCCTGGCGGCAACTGGGGAGACGGCATACACACCTTTCCATATCCGACCTACGTGGCACTTCGCGATCAAAACACCGTGTTCTCGGGTCTGACAGGGCAGCGTGTCGAATCCGCAAGTCTGATGGGCGACGGGCGCAGCGAGTTGATTACGGTCGCGATGGTCGCGGGCAATTATTTTCAGGTTCTCGGCGTTCGGCCGCATCTGGGGCGCAGCTTGACACCGGACGACGACCGCAACTTGAACGGCCACCCTGTCGCTGTTCTCCAGTACGACTTCTGGCAGACTCAGTACCAGGGACGTCCGGGGATGGTAGGCGAGACAATCCGTCTCAACGGCGCTCCGTTCACCGTTGTTGGGATCGCGCCACCGAACTTTGAGGGCACGGATGTCGGTTTTCCGACGAAGCTCTGGCTACCGGTTGCGATGCAGCCGACCATCACGCCGACCACGCCCGGGCTGGACGATGAGCGGTCAGCGTGGTTCTACCCCTTCGCGCGGCTGAAGCCTGGAGTAAGCATCGCACAGGCAGAGGCAGCAATGAAGGTTTTGTACCGCCAGCGCCAACACGAGGAATTAAAGCAGAGCTTCTTCAGCCGGTACCCGGAGGGCCGCGACCTCTTCCTCCGCCAGACCTTCACTCTCGAGCCCGCTGCCCGTGGAAATTCCGGTTTGCGGTCCCGCTTCGAGCGGCCGCTCATCGTTCTCGAGTGGCTTGCCGGCGCAGTCCTCCTGATCGCCTGTGCAAACATTGCAGGGTTGTTGCTGGCGCGTGGTGCGGCGCGCCAAAGAGACCTCGCAATCCGCACCGCGATCGGCGCGGGGCGCGGACGCATCATCGGGCAGCTCTTTGCCGAAAGCGCGATTTTGGCCCTTGGCGGCGCAATCGCGGGCCTCTTTCTCGGTTCCTGGCTGACGCGGCTTCTCATCCTGTCGCTGCCCTACGATCCCGGCAATCTATCGCTCTCCGCCACACCGGATCTGCGCGTCCTTGGTTTCACTGCCGCGGTAACTGCCGTGACAGCGGTCCTTTTTGGACTTGTCCCGGCTTGGCAGAACTCGCGCGTGGCGGGCGCCGCGACTCTTCGCGAAGAGGCCGGCGCAATCGCGGGTGGCAGGATGCACGTGCGTCTTCGGAAGTTCTTTGTTGCGCTGCAAGTCGCGCTCTCGGCCGTTCTGCTGCTCGGCGCCGGATTCTTCATTCGAACGCTGGTGAACCTGCGGCACGTCGATCTCGGTTTACGCAGCGAGAACGTCGTCTGCTTCCACGTGCGCCCGTCGGTTCTGTACGACGATGCGCGCAAGATTCATGTCTTCCGATCGCTGATCGAGGGACTAGCCACCGTACCCGGTGTGCGGGCTGTGGGCGCGAATCGGGAATCCCTTTTCACCGGCGGCCGTTGGGATGACTCACTTACGATACCCGGGGCGAGCAGTAAGATTGGCCATTCGCCCTTGAGTTTCTTCAACGGTGTGACACCCGGTTACTTCGAGGCGCTCGGCATCCCGGTACGCGCCGGCCGGGACTTCACGTGGCGGGACTGGGGAAGCGGGAGGCGCCTGGCCCTGGTGAACGAGGCGTTAACCGGGGCGTACTTCGAGGGGAAGCCAGCGGTCGGCCGCATGATCGGCATGGGCACCAGAGCGCCGGCCGACATCGAGATCGTCGGAGTGTTCGGTAATTCCCGCTATCATGACGTTCGCGGAGAAGTCCCGCGCCAAACGTTCCTCAACCTCGACTCCGTTATCGCCATGGTCGGCGGCGTCAACGTTTATGCGCGCGCGGCCGGAGATCCTCGCCAGGTAATGCCCGCCCTTCGCGCGCAGGTGAGCAGGATAGACCCGAATCTCGTCGTCTCCGGGATGCGCACACTCGATGCCCAGATCAATTTCCGCATGGCAAACGAGCGATTGCTGTCTTTTCTCTCCGTGGGGTTCGCGATCCTGGCAACCGTCCTCGCCATTGTCGG
This sequence comes from Bryobacteraceae bacterium, assembly GCA_040902885.1. Classification (GTDB taxonomy): domain Bacteria; phylum Acidobacteriota; class Terriglobia; order Bryobacterales; family Bryobacteraceae; genus JBBDWK01. The sequence goes on from JBBDWK010000032.1 coordinate 26,619, forward strand.
ACTGCACGGTGTTCTGGCGTTCCTGGTCGCCAAGCGGACGCGCGAAATCGGCATCCGTATGGCGCTCGGCGCCAGGCGCGGCGCGATCGTCCGCCTTGTAGCGAAGGAGATGGCGCTTGTGATTCCCGGCGGCCTGGCTGTAGGCGTCGCGGCCGGATATGCTTGCGGCCGGTACATCGAGAGTCAGCTTGTTGGCGTCGCGACCGACGATCCCTTCGTATTCGGCGTCGCGGCAGGCGCGCTTCTGGCGGCAGCCGTTGCCGCTACGCTGATTCCGGCCGTGCGTGCTTCGCGGATCGATCCTATGCGGGCACTGCGTTACGACTGAGCCTCGGATGGCCGACTGCGAAGACGAACCGGCAGGAAACTGGACACACGGCAAGGTTCCAGTACCCAGAAGGCGTTATGGAGTTTCGGGGTGTGCGGGCGGGGCGCCAACGATAGCTGCCGACCACTCCGAACACAGCGGTGTATTACAAGCGCGGATTCGAAAACGGTATTTCGAATCCGTTGATAGGTCGCTAAATCCATAAGTAGTATTTGTCCTGGGTGCGCTGACCACACGCGATACAACGGCGCCTGCTTCCCGGAGTTCCCCTATCTCAATGTCGTAGCGTTCAACACCCCTGGGCGGGCGCCAGCTAAGAACCGCGGTGCTCGAGGAGCGCTCGACGGTCAGACCTCCGGGAATTCCCGGCGGCGGAGTAATATTTGTGGGGGAAGTAGCCGGCACCGGCGCGACCGTAGGCGAGGACGCTCGTGAATCCCCGGCTCGCGTCTCCGGTGGATGAAGCGCCTCAGCGGAAACGACGATGGCTAGCAACACTGCCATCGCAATCGCGCCCGGGAAAATGAGTGCAGGACTTCGGCGATCCTCCCGGTTATCCCTTGCGCTACTGTTGGCCTCCCGCCTGGTAAAGCGTTCCTTCCATCGGAGGACAGGTGCCTCCACTAGAAAATACGTGATGCCGGCACAAGCGACCGTTAGTGAAATATACAGCAGGAACAGAAGATTCGCTCCAAGCAACTGCCCTGCCATTGGCATCGTCACGACGTGGTAACGGTCCATCGCCTGAATCAGTGGGTTCACCAAGGGGTGCCACATGTAGATGCCGAACGAGAGTGTTCCCAAGGATCGCAGAAACGGTGTTCGGAGAATGCGGGAAACGAATGATCGCTCGTTGAGCGTAATCCAGAGGAGGCTGGTTCCAATGACGAGAGCCACAATGGGATACATAACGACAGCGACGGCGAAATCCAGAGCTTGCGAGGCTGCACCTTCGGCTGCGGTATACGGCGGGAAGCAGTAGAAACTCCAGAGCCAGCCTGATGTCAGGATCGCTGCGATCAGAGCGGCGCCCGCTGTTCGCTGGGCAAGAATCGCAGACACTTTCGGCCAACGTGCAACGCTTCTAAACAAGACGGCCGCCAGGGCCCCGGCGCAGAAGACTTCCAGGTAGGAAAGCGTTGCGTAATAAATGTAACCGGCTGGATTCCCGGTCGAAGAAGATGCGCCCGCCCAGACGAGGGCGGCGCGGAAGAGAGTGCCTAGGAGTAGAGCACCCACGGCAACCTTAATCCAAGCTCGCCGCCTGCGAAAACAAAGCCAGAGAGCAAACGGAAACAGCAGGTAAAACTGTTCCTCGACAGCAATACTCCATGAGATTTGATGACTGGCTGTACCTTGGTCCAAGTAGCCGCCGAAACCTTGTAGTGCCAGGCTCCAGTTCGAGGTGAAGGTAAGGTATAGCCAAGAATGCTCGACCGCCCATATCCAGCCGTGTCGAATGTCCGGACGTGCGTGCGCGAAGAATACGCCGGGTGCCATGATCAGGAAACCAAAAGCGACGATAAAAAAATACAGAGGCCAAATCCGGCACGCGCGGCGAAGGAAAAAATGAGCGAGGCTCATCGGACGTCCCGCGTCCCGCCGCCGCAACTCGATATACGTCAGCAGAAACGCCGACAGGCCATAGAAGAAAGCGACACTGAGATTTGCAATCGAAAGTTTTGAGCCAACGGAACTCAGAACTACCGGAATCGCGTGGGTTGGCGCCGTCACCGGAGTGTAGTGGACGATCACTACGGCCAAAGCGGCTACACTTCGGAGGCCATCGAGCTCGGGCAGCCAATTCACGGACGCCACGGGCGCTCGGCTAGCTGCCGTTTCACTCATAATAAGCGCTTCGTTTCGAGAAGAATTCGGGGCTGAGATCGGATGGGCCGATACTGCTCAAGCGCCGGACTCGAAGTTTGAATGGGTTGCGGCTTCAAGAGATATTGATATTAGCATTCGGGGAATTCCGCATGATGATCGTCGCCACACTCGGATCAGGTTCCAACGGTGGGATAATCGTCTGAAGCTTCGGCAGGAAACTCTTAAATACCATGCTGACTCACCCCTTCGACCGCCGCCGGTTTCTCGAGCAATCCGGCTGGCTGCTCGGCGCGCACCTGATCGGCAACCACTCAGCTTACTGCGCCACGCCGCAGTTCAACTCCGATCCCTTCAGCCTGGGTATCGCTTCCGGCGACCCATTGCCGAATGGCGTGGTGCTCTGGACGCGCCTCGCGCCCGATCCGCTGAATGGCGGCGGCATGCCGAACGAGAATGTATCCGTCGAGTGGCAGGTGGCAAGCGATGAGGGGATGGGTAAGATAGTCCGGCGCGGAACCGCAATCGCCGCTCCCGGGATGGCGCACTCGGTGCACGTCGAGGTCGACGGTCTCGATCCCGCGCGGTGGTATTGGTATAGCTTCAAGGCGGGCGCCGCGGTCAGTCCCGTCGGGCGCACCCGCACGACGCCGGCCGTGCGGAGCCGCCTGGACCGGCTCAACTTCGCCTTCGCTTCCTGCCAGCATTACGAGACGGGCCTTTTCACGGCGTACAGGCATATGGCCGAAGAGGATCTCGACCTGGTTGTCCATCTGGGCGATTACATCTACGAAAGCGCGGGCCGGGAGGATCGCGTACGCAAGCATACCGGGGCCGAGATCGAGTCTCTCGCGGACTACCGGAACCGGCACGCGCTCTATAAGACCGATCCCGACCTGCGGAAGGTCCACGCGCTGTTTCCCTGGATTGTGACCTGGGACGATCACGAGCTGGACAACAACTACGCGGGCGATGTCCCCGAAGACAAGACTCCGCGCGCGGCATTTTTGGAACGCCGCGCGAACGCCTACCAGGCCTACTACGAGCACATGCCGCTGCGCCGCTCCTCGCTGCCCAAAGGCTCGGAAATGCTGCTCTACCGGCGCCTGACCTTCGGCGACCTGGCCGAGTTCGCGGTGCTCGATACGCGTCAATACCGCACGGACCAGCCCTGTGGCGATGGCAGGAAAGCGCCCTGCGCCGAAGCGCTCGATCCGAAGGCAACTTTGCTGGGACCGAAGCAGGAGGGCTGGCTTCTGGGCGGTCTGGGACGGTCCCGCGCGCGCTGGAATATACTGGCCCAGCAGGTGATGATGGCGCCGGTGAACCGCGTTCCGGTTCCCGGCGAGTCCTACTCAATGGATCAATGGGCCGGTTACCCGGCCGCGCGCACACGGCTGCTCTCCTATCTGTTGAAGAGGAAGCCATCGAATCCGATCGTCATTACGGGCGACATTCACGCGAACTGGGTGGCCGACCTGAAGGCCGATTTTCGGGAGGAGGAGTCCGCCACAGTTGGCACGGAGTTTGTCGGCACCTCGATCTCGTCGGGAGGCGACGGCAGCGATACGTCCCCCTCAGTCGAAAAGATTCTTCCCGAGAATCCGCACGTAAAATTCTTCAACCAGCAGCGCGGCTATGTACGCTGCGGCCTGACGCGCGACCGTTTGGTTTCCGACTATCGTGTTGTCTCTTACGTGACGCGTCCGGACAGCCCCATCGCGACGCGGGCGAGTTTCGTGGTGGAAAACGGACGGGCCGGCGTACAAAAAGCATAGTGCGCAGCAATCCGGAGTTTAAGAGGAGTTGGGGGGATTTTCGCGGGCCGCGGGCGCGACCCGCCTCACTCGTTAGGGATTAAAGATGCGAATCCAGCATCTTCTTCACTTCCGACCGGCCGATCGCTCCCACGCGCTGTTCCACCACCTGTCCGCCCTTGAAGAGCATCAAGGTGGGAACCCCGCGAATCTGGTAGCGCATCGCCGTATTTCCGTTGGAATCTACGTCCAACTTGCCAACTTTGACCTTGCCCTCGTACTCAGACGCAATCAGGTCAATGGTGGGCGCCATTTGCCGGCACGGACCGCACCACTCAGCCCAGAAATCCACGAGTACGGGTTGGCCGGCGCTCAGCACTTCCATGTCGAAAGCCGCGTCGGTAAATGTTAACGTGTTGTCACCCGCCATAATTTTCTCCAGTCATCAAATAGGATGATCCAATACTTTGTGAGGATTCAGCTTCCAATCAGGCGGCGGTAAAGAGCCGAGTACTCCTTAGCGGATATATTCCAAGAGAAGTCCTTACGCATACAGCGGCGCATTCGTTCTACCCAGCAGTCGCGATCCCGATACGCCGCTACCGCAGTCCGGATGCAGTCGAGCAGAGCCTTTGCGGAGTATTCCTGAAATTTGAAGCCGGTATCCTCTTCAATGGTATCATCAAGGCCTCCCGTCGCGCGAACCACCGGCGGGGTACCATAGCGCAGGCTATAGATCTGGTTCAGCCCGCAAGGCTCATACTGGCTCGGCATCAGGAACATGTCGGAGCCGGCTTCAATTTTGTGCGCCAGTTGGTTGTCGTACCCCAGCCGCACGCAAATCCTTCCGGGAAACGCCAGCGCCAGTTTCGCAAACTGGGTCTCATACTTCGCGTCGCCCGATCCCAGAACCACCAGGTAGGCGTCCTCGGCGGGCAGGTCCGGAGCCACTTCGGCTATTAAGTCGGCGCCTTTCTGGCTCGTCAGCCGCGCCACTACGCCGAGCACGGGCTGCTCCATCGCCGTCTCCGGCAATCCGAACTCGGCCAGCAGGTCGCGTTTACAGGCGCGCTTGCCGCTCAGATCGTCCGCGGAGTAGTTGGCGGCGATCCAACGGTCCGTTTCCGGGTTCCACTCCGAGTAGTCGGCGCCGTTCAGAATGCCGGTCAGCACCCTTGCGCGGGCCCGCAGAACGCCGTCCAGCCCAAAGCCGTAGCGCGAGGTCTGAATCTCCCTGGCATACGCTTTACTCACCGTGGTGAGCGCATCGCTGTACTTCAGGCCGCCTTTCAGCAGGTTGACTCTTCCGAAAAACTCGATGCCTTCGGGCACGAAGGCCGTCTCGTCCAGACCGATCTGGGGCAGCGCCTGTTTGGGAAACAGCCCCTGATAGCCAAGATTGTGGATGGTGAACAGCGTGCGCATCGCCAGAAAGGTGGGGTCCTGGGCGAAGAGGGTTTTTTTGTAGACCGGTGTCAGGCCGGCCTGCCAGTCGTGGCAATGCAGGATATGGGGACGGAAGATGCGCCGGGCGATCTCGAGCGCCGCGCGCGAAAGGACGGCGAACCGGATGTGGTTATCCGGATAATCACCCTCCGCGTCGCCATACAAGCCGGGCCGGTCGTAGAGTTGCGGGCAGTCCAGGAAGTAATACGTGGCGCCCCGCCCGGTCCGGTAGACCGACGTCTCGTATCTCGCCGGTCCGAGCCAGATTTCGAGCGAGTCGTAGATCCGTTCCAGTTCGGCCAGCGGGATGCTTCCGTAGCGGGGAAGCAGCACCGCGACCTCGTCTCCCAGTTCGTGCAACGCGGCCGGCAGGGCGCCCAGCACATCGGCCAGGCCGCCCGTTTTCGCGAATGGAGCAGCCTCGGAGCCAACCATCAGGATCTTCGTCATAGCCGCAGATTCCAATCTTCACACGCCCGCCGCTCATTGAAAACCCTATTGCCATCGTCACTTTGCTATTCTGAGAGGCGCAGCGTCCTCCCTCTCCCGTGGACTTAATTAAGAGTAAAGCCGATGTGGAACGGTGATACCTGGTTTCTGTTCACGAATTTGATCCTGAAGGATTTTCGGATTCGCTACCGGAATATGTCGCTGGGCATGTTCTGGTCGCTGTTGAACCCACTGGTGATGATGGCGGTCCTCACGTTCGTGTTCAGCAAGATTTTCAGGAACATGGCGGAACCGAATTTTCCGGTCTTCGTACTTTGCGGGCTGGTGCCCTTCAATTTTTTCAGCATTTCCTGGCTCTCCGGAACCACTTCCATCGTCGAGAGCGCCGCGCTCATCAAGCGCGTGCCGGTTCCCCGCGAGATCGTGCCCATCGCGGCGGTGTTCTCCAACTGCCTCCACCTGCTCATCCAGCTTGGCCTGCTGCTTACTTTCACGTTAGCGTACGGCTTTGGGTTCAACCGGCACTGGCTCTGGCTTCCGCTGGTTTGGGTTCTGACGATCGTCTTTGTCGTCGGGCTGGCGCTGATCTCTTCCGCGCTGAACGTGTATATCCGGGACGTACGCTACGTCGTGGAATCGGGGAACCTGGTGCTCTTCTACCTGGTGCCGATTTTTTATTCCTTCGCAATCATCCCTCCCGAGTATCGCGAAATCTACCAGTTCAATCCCGTGGCCGCGCTTGTCCTCGCGCTAAGGAACATCCTGATGGAGGCCAAGGCCCCACCCGCTTCGCTTCTAGTCAAGCTCGCCTTCAGCTCGTTCGCCATGCTCCTGCTGGGATTCGCCGTGTTCGGCCGCCTGAAGCGCCGGTTTTACGACTACCTTTGATCCGATGGTTGCAATCGAATTCAACAACGTCTCCAAGAGCTTCCTGAGAGGCAGCAGCCGGATGCTCCTGCGGAGTTTCCTGGGACGGCGGATGAACGGTTCGGGGCCAGACCGCTTCTACGCTCTAAAAGGAGTCTCCTTTTCCATCGACCACGGCGACCGCTGCGCCGTGGTCGGCCACAATGGCGCCGGGAAGAGCACCCTGCTGGGGCTGGTCGCGGGCCTGGCGTATCCGGACAGGGGAAGCGTCAGCGTAAATGGACGGATGGCCGCGCTGCTCGAGCTCGGTTCCGGTTTTCATCCCGACCTCACGGGGGCGGAGAACTTACGCTTGAATGCGGCGCTGCTCGGCTTATCGCGGGCGCGCACGGACGCGCTCTACGAGAAGATCGTCGAATTTTCGGGGCTCGACGAGTTCATCCGCGAGCCCCTCCGCACCTACTCGAGCGGCATGGTCCTGCGCCTTGCGTTCTCGGTCGCGGTGAACGTGGATCCCGACATCCTGATCATCGACGAGGTGCTCGCGGTCGGCGATGAAAACTTTCAGGCGAAATGTGCCGCGAAGATTCAGGATATGAAAGACGCGGGTAAGACGCTGTTGTGCGTCTCCCACGTACTGCCCGCGGTAGAGGCGCTTTGCAACCGCGCACTCTGGCTCGATCATGGAAAAGTGCTGGCATGGGGCGAGATCGGGGAGGTTTTGGAACAATATCGGAAGTCTCAGGAATCGTGAAGCTGCTCGCGCTGGCCGACGATCTGACGGGTGCTGTTGAGACCGGGGCCAAGTTCGCAGCCGAGGGTGTTGCGGCGTTGGTAGCGGCAGAATTTTCACCGCCGAGGCGCAGAGGCGCCGAGAAAGTCCTGGTTTTGAATTGCGAGAGCCGGCACCTCACGCCTGTTGAAGCGGCCAGCCGTGTGCGCAATTGTGTCGCGGCTAACCAGTTCGACTGGCTCTATAAGAAGACGGACTCGACACTTCGCGGCAACATCGGGAGCGAGTTGAATGCGCTGCTGGACGTTTGTCCGAACCGGTCGTTGATTTACGCGCCTGCCTATCCCAGGCTTGGGCGCACAGTGCGCAACGGGTGCCTGTACGTGGATGGGCGGCCGTTGCATGAAACGTCCTTTGCGTGGGATCGCTTGAACCCGGTCCGGGAGAGTTCCGTTCCGGCCTTGCTTGCACCGCACACTTCCCACAGGATTTTTACGATAGGCGGCCGGCGCCAGCTACGTGCCGCGTTGGAAAGCGGGGCGGCGGCGATCTTCGTATGCGACGCGGAGTCCGACGAAGAGATTATGGGGATTGCGGAAGAGGCGGCCGCCTCCCCGCTGGCTCCACTCGCGGCAGGGCCTGCCGCCTTCGCGGAGTGCCTCGCGCGCCTGCTTCCGTTCGATCGGACGTATCCGGACTACAGTCCCTGCGTATGCAGATGTCTGGTGGTCAATGGGAGCCTTCATGAAGTCTCAAAACGACAGGTGGAGAATGCGCGCGCGCCCGTGTTTGCACTGGGGGATGAGAAAGCGGCGATTGAGGTGCTGAAGAGCGGCTGGGCGGTTCTCGCGACCCGGCCCGAATTGGGCGATGCCGCGGCAATCGGGGACCGAATCGGCCGGAGCGTGCGGAGCATGGTCGAGCAGGCCCAGCCGGACGCGCTGGTCGTCTTTGGCGGCGACACGGCATCCGCCGTGTTACGCGCGCTCAGCGTCCACTCCGTTCAGCCGTTTCGCGAGCTGCTGCCGGGCGTGCCGCTTTCACGGCTGGAGCGCCCGAATCTCGCGCTGGTCACTAAGGCCGGCGGCTTCGGCCCGGCCGATCTGATTCCGTGCTTGCGCGATCTCGCATCGAGGGGATGGTAGAAAGATAGCTATGGTTTTCGGAATCACCGTGGGGGATTCGAGCGGCGTTGGCCCCGAGATTCTCCTGAAGTCATTCGCCTGCGGCGAGCTTCGCCACGAAGTCGCCGCGTACGGCGACTACGAGGTCCTGGAGGCCTGCAACCAGAAGCTGCAGTTTGATGTTCCATTGCGCCGGTGCACGCGCGGGGACAAACTCGCGCCGGGCTGTCTGAACGTAATTGATCTGGGTATCATGCGGCGCGAGGATGTGACTCCTGGCAGGATCAACGAGAAGTCCGGAAGGGCCGCGCGCGAGTATGCGATCGCCGCGACCCGGGCCGCTCTGGCGGGAGAAATCGCGGCCATGGTGACGCTGCCGATGAATAAAGAGGCCACGCAGCTCTCCGACCCGCGTTTCGTCGGGCACACCGAATTAATCGGCGAGATATGCGGCGCCCAGGACGTTACCATCATGCTGGCTTCCGAGCAGCTCGTGGTCACTCATGTCAGCACGCATTGCTCTCTGGCCGAGGCGATCCGCCGGGCGAAGAAGGAGCGCATTTGCAGGATTCTCGAACTGACCGTCCGCGCCATGCGGCAGCTCAAGGCCCAGCCTCGCATCGCCGTTGCCGGACTGAATCCCCATGCGGGCGAGAACGGGCTGTTCGGCGACGAAGACATCCGCGAGATTCGTCCCGCGGTCGAGTGGGCCAAGGCCCAGGGGTGGCCCGTGGAAGGGCCGTTTCCCCCGGATACGTTGTTCTATCTGGCCGTGCGCAAGCAGCGTTTCGATGCCATCGTCTGCATGTACCACGACCAGGGCCACATTCCGCTCAAGCTGCTGGATTTCGAAGGCGGCGTCAACGTAGCTCTCGGTCTGCCCATCATCCGGACCTCGGTGGACCATGGCACGGCCTTCGACATCGCCTGGCAGGGCGTGGCCACGACGGCCAGCCTCGTGTCGGCGCTGAATTTCGCCGCGCGGCTGGCGGGAAAACGGTAATCGTCCGGACCGGATTTGTTACAATAAGAGTGCCCCTCCCCTTCCAAGAAGACTGATGAAATTTGGCATTATCGTCTTTCCCGGCAGCAATTGCGATCACGACGCCTGGCACTCTGCCAGCCAGGTTCTGAAGCAGCCGACGGAGTTTATCTGGCACGACTCCGCGACTCTCGGCGACGTGGATGCGGTGATCCTCCCCGGCGGCTTTTCCTACGGCGACTACCTGCGGTGCGGCGCCATCGCGAAGTTCTCGCCCGTCATGAAGGCCGTGAAGGATTTTGCCCGCTCGGGCGGACTGGTGCTTGGCATCTGCAATGGGTTTCAGATCCTGGTGGAATCCGGGCTGCTGCCCGGCGCGCTGATCCGCAACCGCGGCTTGCGCTTCATCTGCCGCGAGGTGCCGCTGCGCACCGAGACTTCCGCCTCCCCTTTTACGGCGGCGATTGAGAAGGGGCGCGTCCTGCGGATGCCGATCGCGCACGGCGAAGGCTGCTACTACGCCGACGAGCGCACGCTGGACGAGCTCGAGGCCGAAGACCGGATCGCTTTCCGTTACGTGGAGAATCCCAACGGCTCGCTGCGGGACATCGCGGGAGTGTTGAGCCGGGAGCGCAACGTGCTCGGGATGATGCCACATCCGGATCGGGCCACCGAAACTCTCATGGGATCGGCCGACGGCCTGGCGATCCTGGAATCCATGTCTCTTGCGCGCCTGGCGGCGCCGCTTCCATGATTGCCATCACCGAAGAATTGATCGCACAGCACCAGTTGACCGCGGAAGAGTACGACCGCATTGTGGCGATTCTGGGCCGCGAGCCGAATCTGACCGAGCTCGGAATTTTCGGCGTGATGTGGAGCGAGCACTGCTCGTACAAGAGCTCGCGAATCCACCTGAAAAAGCTGCCGACGCGCGGGAAGCTGGTGCTCCAGGGACCGGGCGAGAACGCGGGCATCGTCGATATCGGCGGCGGCTATGCGGTGGCGTTCAAAATCGAGTCGCACAATCACCCCAGCTTCATCGAACCGTTTCAAGGCGCGGCGACGGGCGTGGGCGGCATCTTGCGGGATATTTTCACCATGGGCGCGCGGCCCATTGCGGTTCTGGATTCGCTGCGTTTCGGCCCGCCGGACGATCCCGTGAACGGCGCGCGCAACCGGCGAATTCTGGAAGGCGTGGTTTCCGGCATCGCGCATTACGGCAATTGCCTTGGCGTTCCCACCGTCGGCGGGGAATGCGTTTTCGAGCCTTGCTATAACGGCAATCCGCTGGTGAACGTATTCGCTCTGGGCGTCTTCAAGAAGGACGAAATCTTTTACGCAAGCGCCTCGGGCGTGGGCAACCCCGTGGTTTACGTGGGCGCGAAGACCGGGCGCGACGGCATTCACGGCGCATCCATGGCGTCGGCCGAGTTTACGGAAGAATCGAAACAGAAGCGCCCCAACGTGCAGATGGGCGACCCGTTCCTCGAAAAGCTGCTGCTCGAAGCCTGCTTGGAGGCGATGAAGACCGGCGCCGTGGTGGCCATTCAGGACATGGGCGCGGCGGGACTCAGCTGCTCCACCTGCGAGATGGGGAGCCGCGGCGGGACGGGCATCGAGATCGATCTGGCGCTGGTTCCGCAGCGCGAGACCGGGATGACGCCCTACGAGATCATGCTCTCCGAGTCGCAGGAGCGCATGTTGCTGGTGGCGGAGAAAGGCCGCGAGGACGAAGTGTTTCGCGTCTTCCGCAAGTGGGGGTTGGACGCGGTGACCATCGGCAGGGTAACGGACGATGGCGTGCTTCGCGTGAAAAATTATGGCGAGGCGGTAGCCGAGATTCCGAACCGGCCGCTGGCCGACGAAGCGCCGCTCTACAAGCGTCCCTACACGCAGCCGCTGCGTACCGTGCCCATGGAGCTGCCGGTCCCGGACAGCGGCGACCTGAACGCGGACCTGGAAACGCTCATCGGGTCTCACGACATCCGGTCCAAGCGCTGGATCTGGGAGCAGTACGATTACATGGTCCGCACCAACACGGTGGCAGGGCCGGGCGGCGATGCGGCCGTGGTGCGCGTGAAGGAGACCGGCGCCTCGCTCGCCATCTCTCTCGACGGCAATGGCCGTTACTGCTATCTTTCGCCTCGCGAAGGCGCGCGGTTGAACGTGGCGGAGTGTTGCCGGAACCTGGCAACCGTCGGCGCGACGCCCGTGGCGGCCACCAACAATCTGAATTTCGGCAATCCGGAGCGGCCGGAGATCATGGCTCAGCTCGTGGAGGCCATCGAAGGCATGTCCGAGGCGTGCAGCTTCTTCGAAACTCCGATTACCGGCGGCAACGTGAGCCTCTACAACGAAACGCTGGGCGAGGGCATTTTCCCTACCCCGGTGATCGGCGTCGTGGGTTTGATGAAGACCGCCGCGCCGGCGGGTATTCATTTCAAAGCGGCCGGCCGCGCCGTGGTGCTGCTGGGCGGGCTGGGCGCTTGCGATGCGATCCGGTTCGGCGGAACAAAATATGCAAAGTACGTTTTAAATAGTCTTTGGGGATTGCCGCCGGCCCTGGACATGGAGTACGAAAAACGCGTTCACGACGCCGTGCGGGAGATTCTGGCCGCGGGTCTCGCGGAATCGGCACACGACCTCAGCGATGGAGGTCTCGCGGTAACCGCGGTTGAATCGTCGTTCGGTCCGGCGGGGATCGGAGCGGCATTGGATCTCGAATCCGACGCGCGGCCCGAGTTTCTGCTCTTCCACGAGGGGCCGTCGCGCGTCCTGCTTTCCACGGCGCAGCCGGAGAAAATTTCCGGGATCGCGGCACAGCATGGAGTAGAGGCGCCGGTGATCGGAGTTACCATGGAAGGGCGAGTCGGTATCCGCAACCGCGGAAAAGTTCTCGTCGATCGTCCGGTCGCCCGCCTCAAGAGTTTGTGGGATCGCATTGACTGACAGCTTTCAGGGAGCGCAACGTCATGTTTGACAAGTTCCGCGAGGAATGCGGCGTCTTCGCCATCTACGGCCATCCGGAGGCCTCCAAGCTGGCCTACCTGGGACTCTACGCCCTGCAGCATCGCGGGCAGGAGAGCGCGGGCATCGCCTCGAGCGACGGCATGGAGATCCACTGCAGAAAGTCCATGGGGCACGTGGCCGATATCTTCACCAATCCCGTGCTGAAGGAACTGCCGGGCGATCTTGCGATCGGTCACACCCGCTACTCCACCGCGGGCGACACGGCGCTGCTGAACGCACAGCCCTTCTCCGTCGCCTGCAACAAAGGGCGGATCGCGGTGGCGCACAACGGCAACATCACCAACGCGGACGAGCTGCGCGGCGAACTGGAGCGGCGCGGCTCCATATTCCAGGCCAATAGCGACACCGAAGTCATTCTGCATCTGGTGGCGCACTCCCGGGAGCGCACGCTGGCAGGCGCGCTGCGCGATGCGATGCTGCAGCTCGAAGGCGCGTTTTCTCTGGTCTTCCTTGCCGAAGACCGCATCATCGTCGCACGCGACCCTCACGGCTTCCGCCCGCTCGCCATGGGCCAGATGGAGCTCGCCGACGGTAAGGTCTGCTACGTCTTCGCCTCGGAGACCTGCGCCTTCGACCTCATCGGCGCGGTGTACCTGAACGACGTCCTGCCGGGCGAGATGGTGATTGTCGGTCCGGAAGGCGTGACCAGAGAGATGTATACGCCGGCACAGGCCAGCGCCCAGTGCGTATTCGAGCACGTCTACTTCTCCCGCCCGGACTCGGTGGTTTTCGGCCGGGCAGTGCAGGAGTCGCGCGAACGGCTCGGGCGGCTGCTGGCGATCGAGCACCCGGTGGATGCCGACCTGGTAGTGCCTGTTCCCGATTCGGGCGTGTCCGCCGCCATCGGCTTTTCGGCCGAGTCCGGCATCCCCTTCCGTCAGGCGCTGATCCGCAATCACTATGTGGGGCGCACGTTCATCGAGCCTTCGCAGGCGATTCGCGATTTTGGCGTGCGCCTGAAGCTCAACCCCATCCGGCATCTGCTCGAAGGCAAGCGCGTGATTCTGGTGGACGATTCCATTGTGCGCGGCACCACCTCGCGCAAGATTGTGCGCATGGTGCGGCAGGCCGGCGCGCGCGAGGTGCATTTGAGAGTCTCCTGCCCGCCGACGATTTCGCCCTGTTTTTATGGGGTGGATACGCCGACCAAGAACGAGCTGATCGCCTCCAATCACACGGTGGAGGAGATCCGCCGTTTCGTGGAAGCCGACACGCTCGGATACCTGTCGCTGTCCTCCCTGCGCGAGGCGGTCGCCGACGACCGCCACGAGTATTGCTACGCCTGCTACACGGGCGACTATCCGACGGATCTGGTTAACATCGAGCAGTTAGTAGCGGCTAAACCGCGCCGCAACGGCTGACCGAGCGGATCGGATAAGCGGGCTTGCAATCTCGCGGACGACGCGTCGGGTTGCCGGTCGTGGTGGGTTTGTGATTCCCGCCCAGACTGAGCGGCCAGCGCTGGCAGCGGTCGCCAGACAGCCGGAATCCAGTTGATGGGGACGGGATATTCCGGGCGGAGGTGAGGCGATGCAACTCCAAGTGGCCCGAATGAATGAACTGCCGGCTGTGTTTACCGAGAGGAACTAACTAGCGCCCCGCTCTCCAGTTTTAAACAGAATGGCCCATTCTGTTCAGCGAACGCGCCCGTTACCGAGGGTTCCGTCAAGAGACTACAGGTATCGATCCTTTGCGACGACAGACGAGCACCAAGGAGCCGAAACCTATGGCCAGCAGCACAAACGAGCTTGGCTCGGGGATTGGCTCCGGGATCTCTTCAAACGCTTCTACGTCGGCTCTAATCTGCTCTCCGGCTTCGGTGCCGACCTCGCCGAAGAACAGGGCCGTACTCGGCCCGAGTGCTATACGAGGATTAAACGTCAAGGTGAGAGAGCCGCCGTCGCCCAGAGTAAGGGAGCCAAAGACATTGTCAGTGTTGAGGTCAAACGGATCAAATGAGGCATCGAGTTGAGTCAGTGTCGACAAACTCGGATCAATCAGGTTGGCCGCCAAAGAGCCATTCGTCGGCCCTGGACGAGCCGCAGTGGGTTGGAATGCAGGGTTGGCGGTCGGTCGGATTCCGCCGGTCACAAACGACAAGTCGGTCGCAAACGTGCGGTCACTTGCGGTTGCGAACATGCCATCCGTATCGAGGAAAATGAAATCGAGATCGAACCCTGAAAAAACCCCAGGTGAGCCGCCGGTTTGACTGTTACTGTCAGTAATTCTGACCGCTCCAACGCTAGTGAGGCCCGTACCAGTGAAGGAGCCTGTGAAGACTGTGGTCTGACCCACGATACCGAAGGTTGAAATGGTGAGTGTGGCAGCGCTAACTGATACCGCACCAGACAATGCGAACAGGATAACGAACGCTTTTGACATCGTTCCTCCTCATTCAAGGATTGTTTTTGATTCGGTCCTTCGAGGTAGTATACAGTAGCCAACAGCAAAATACGGATATCCTCGAACGCTTCGATTAAACAGAATTGCCACTTCTGTTCAAGTTTTGGCCTGCCCCGACGCCGTGGCCCAAAGTCAGGTGCTGTTTAATTTCGGCCTCCATGTTCGTGCCGGCGCCAGCCAGACCCGCACCCACGGCACGACGCTTACCTACAGCCGTTCTCGTGGCAAGTCTGAAGGCACAAGCCGCGGAGAGACTCACACCGCCGGCCACACCGAAACCAGCGGCGGCGGCGAAAGCTCGAGCGAAAGCAGCGAGCCGATAATGGCCTCCTCCGCCCACGTGTCCAGCTTCGTCGGTGCTGTGTTGACCCCACGCACGTAAGGCTGCATCTACGCGACGCGAGACGGCGGCGGAAATATCGCCTTCACCGGCGAAGGCGAAGGGGTTGTAGCCCAGCACGTAGTCGCCACTGGCGAGGTTCCAGAGGAACGCGCGGGGGTGCGCAGGTGCAGCAGACATCGGTGCGCCACAAACGCCGCCAAACGATTTACGGACAACCAACGGAACGGGGGGCGATGGTCTATGGTATGCTTTTCCAGACAGAAGCGGGGACAAATGTTCCTATGAAACGGAGTGGATTTGGCTTCGTAGTTTCATTCCTGGCGCTGACAGGGTATGCGTGGGCTCCTGAAGCCCAAGTTCAGACCGTCCGCCTAGGTCCGTACCACACCCCTAAACGATCCGAGTTGACGGTAAGCAAAGACGGGCTAAATGTAGCCTATGTCATCCGCACCCCTGGGGGATCCGCATTCAGAGTAAGGACAGATGGGCTCATCCCAATAGACGGGAAAGAGTCCGTGATCGTCAGCGGTCAAGCGGGTCCGAAGTATGACGAGATTCGAGACAATCCAGTGTTCAGCCCGGACGGTAAGCGAGTCGCCTATGTGGCAAGGGAAGGCACGAAATCGTTGGTTGTAGTCAACGGGAAAGCGGGTCCGGAGTATGACGGGGTTACGAGGCCGGTGTTCAGCCCGGACGGTAAGCGAGTCGCCTATGGAGTCAAAAACGGCACGAAATCGTTCGTTGTAGTCGACGGGAAAGCGGGTCCGGAGTATGACGTCCTTCGACCGGATGTGATGTTCAGTCCGGACTCCAAGCGGGTCGCCTACGCGGCAAGGAAAGGCAAGAAAGACTTCGTAGTAGTCGACGGGGCAGTGGGTCCGGAATATGATGGGACCATAACGAATCGGGGTCCGGTGTTCAGCCCGGACAGTAAGCGAGTCGCCTATGCGGCCAAAAAGGGCGAGAAATGGTTCGTGATCGTTGACGGGAAAGCGAGTCCGGAATATGACGGGATTATATTCATGCCGGTGTTCAGCCGGGACGGTAAGCGAGTCGCCTACAGCGTCAAAGAAGGCATGAAACGGCTTGTGGTCGTCGACGGTAAAGCGAGTCCGGAGTATGACGGCGTTTTTCAGGATGATCCTTCCGCATCCGGATTTACTCCCGCATTCAGCCCAGATGGCAAGCGGGTCGCCTACGCGGCCCAAGACGGCGAGAAAAGTTTCGTGGTCGTTGACGGGAAAGCGGGTCCGAAGTATGACGGCAGCTTTTCATCTCCTCTGTTTTTTTTCAGCCCGGACAGTAAGCGAGTCGCCTACGGCGTCAAAGAAGGCGAGAAAAAATGGTTCCTGGTCGTCGACGGTAAAGCGAGTCCGGAGTATGACGAGATTCTGGTGAGTCCGTTTAGCCCGGACTCCAAGCGGGTCGCCTACGCGGCCAAAAAGGGCGAGAAATGGTTCGTGATCGTTGACGGGAAAGCGGGTCCGGAGTATGACGGGGTTATAACCGACCGGGAGAACCGCCGTTGGGCGGTGTTCAGCCCGGACGGTAAGCGAGTCGCCTATGCGGCCGAAAAGGGCGAGAAATATCTCGTAGTAGTCGACGGGCAGGTGGGTCCGGAGTATGAGGGGATTAGCATACCCATCTTCAGTCCGGACTCCAAGCGGGTCGCTTACGCGGCAAGGGAAGGCAAGAAAGACTTCGTAGTAGTCGACGGGCAGGTGGGTCCGGAATATGAGGCGGTCATCAAAAACGGTCCGACGTTTCACTCTGACGGAAGGCTGGAATACCTGGCTTTCAGAGGTAGTTCCCTCTATCGGGTCAACCACATTCCCGCCCTGCCCACGCTCCACAAGAGGCCTGTAGCGCCTAGAGGCTCCCCAAAGCGCTCTGGGCAGCCCTAAACGACCGCCGAAAGCGGCCGTTGAACAGAATTGCCACTTCTGTTTAAAATTGAGATTCCTCGCTGAGGTGGCCAAGCACGCATCTCCATTTGATTCAACGGAACCACACACTTTGGGCTACGGCGGTCGAGGGGATTTTGAACAGATCTCGGGAGAACTGTTCAGAACGCCTGAATCCGCATGGCACCGTAAAACGGCGCAGCCGGAAACCGCGCCTCCCGAACATCAGAGTGGATCAACCGGCCTCCCAATCTCCCTTTGACATTCTACTAGAACCGGCGTATGCTCGACCTAGAATGTCTACCAATCCAGAAAAGGACCGCCTCGAGCTGTTGCAGGGCACCCTCGACCTGCTGATCCTGCGGACGCTGCTGTTCGGGCCCGCCCACGGCCATGCCATCGCCAAAGCCATCGAGCGCAATTCCGAGGACGTACTGCAGGTCGAGCAGGGGTCTCTCTATCCGGCGCTCCATCGACTCATCAAGCGGGGATGGATCTCCGTTAAAGACGGGATCTCGGAAAACAATCGCCGCGCCAAGTATTACCAGCTCACCGCGAAGGGCCGCAAACAGTTGCAGGTCGAAACCACGAAGTGGGACAGGCTGGCCCAGGCCATCGCCCGAATCCTTCGGCCGGCGGAACCGGAGGGAAAACCGTGACGCGCGGCAGGCGGTTTCTGAAGGGTCTCGACCAGGAGATTCGCGAGCACATCGACAGAGAGACCAGGGAGAACATCGAGCGCGGCATGCCGCCCGAAGAGGCGCGCTACACGGCCCTCCGCAAATTCGGCAACATCGCCCGCGTTCAGGAACAAACACGGGAAGTCTGGAGTCGCGTGTGGTGCGAGCAGTTGCTCCAGGACGTCCGCTACGGCTTCCGCATGCTGCGCCGGAATCCGGGCTTCACGCTGGTCGTAATCCTGACGCTCGCCCTGGGCATCGGCATGAATACGGCCGTGTTCAGCGTTGTAAACACCGTGCTCCTCCGGCCTCTGGCATACCCGAATCCGGAGCGCCTGGTCTGGCTTGCCGACTACGATCCGAATCTCAAACGAGATGTGGTCGTCTTGTCGGAGTTCTACGAGTGGCGGGCGCGCGCGCAGTCTTACACGGCGATGGCCGCGTACGGTTACCAGCAGGTTGCGATGGAGACGTCCAAGGAAGCCATTCAAGTGAGCGGCGTGGCTATCGCCGGCGACTTCTGGACCATCACAGGAGCGCGGCCCGCTCTTGGCCGCCTGTTTGGGCCGGAAGAACAGGATGCGGCCGTGCTTTCCTGGGATCTCTTCGAGCGCCAGTTTGCCGCCGACCCTCGCGTCGTCGGAGCGTCCGTATCGCTGGATGGACGTCCGGTCACCGTCACGGGAGTGCTTCCGAAAAGCTTCCGGTTCCAGTTTCCCAGGTGGTGGCTTGCCACTCAGCCGCAACCGGTCGAGGCCTACGTTCCGCTGCCTCCCTACGCCCCCAAGCTCTTCAGGACGGCGAACGTCGTCGCGGCACTGAAACCGGGCGTCCCGATCGGGCAGGCTTTGGCCGAACTCCATGTGTTGGATCGGACTATTCGGCAGGAGAGCCGCGGCCAGCCGTCTCGCATGCCGATGACGTCTCTGGGGATCCAGCCTCTCCAGGAAAAGCTCGTCGGCGACGTGCGCCCGGCGTTACTTGTGTTGCTCGCGGCCGGGGCCTTCGTCCTGCTGATCGCTTCCGTAAACATCGCGAACCTATTGCTGGCGCGGGCGACGGTTCGCCAGAGGGAGATCGCCATCCGCGCGGCCGTGGGCGCCGGACGCCCGCGCGTTATCCGGCAGTTGCTGGTCGAGAGCCTTGTGCTGGCTCTGCTCGGCGGCGCCGTGGGCATAGTGTTCGCGCAATCGGCGATTGCGATCCTAGTCCGCCTCTCGCCGCATGCCGTTCCGAGATTGACCGAAACCGCCATCGATGGCTGGGTGCTTGCATTCACTCTGGCCGTCTCCATCGGGTCCGGCATCCTGTTCGGAGCCGGCCCGGCCGTCGCGCTGTGGCGGACCAACCTGCGCGATGCGCTCAAGGACGGTTCGCGGACCTCGTCGGGTGCGTCCGGACCTCGCATCCGCAGACTGCTGGTGGCTGGAGAGCTGGCCCTGGCGGCGGTTCTGCTCTGCGGCGCCGGACTGATGTTGAAAAGTTTCTGGCGCATGAATGCGCACCCGTCCGGATTCGCGCCGGAAACCGTGCTGGTCATGAAGGTCCGGCTCGCGGGATCACAATACGGTGAGAGACCCGCGCAAGAGGCCTACATGCGCGAGCTGCTCCAACGCATGGAATCGGCCCCGGGTGTGCAGGCTGCGGGGATTTCGAACTGGTTTCTCTTTTCGGGTGCGCCCCCGTTCCCCAACGACACTTCGCCGGATCGGACGCACGTCATCCGGTTGAACGCGGCGTCAACGGGGTACTTGAAGGCAGTCGGCATGCGTCTTGTGAAAGGCCGCTGGTTGACGGAGACGGATTCCGCCGCGAGCGTACTGCTGAACGAAAGCATGGCGCGGCAGGCGTTCGGCTCCGTGGACCCCATCGGGCGCCGCATATCCATCCCGGAGGCGGTCACCGTCGTGGGCGTCGTCTCCGATCTGAAATACTCGAAGCTGGATGCCGAACCGCCGCCGGAAGTGTACGTGCGATACCAGCAGATGCCTTATCTGCGGGGCGCCGATATAGCCGTACGGGCAGCCGGAGATCCCTCCGCCCTCGCGCCCGCCATTCGAAAGCTGATCTCGGAGATCGACCCCGCCCAACCCGTTTACGATGTGAAGACTTTGGACCAGGCGCTGGCCGACTCCATCGCCCCACGCAGCTTCAATCTGTTCTTACTGGGAACCTTCGCGGCGGCCGCCCTGTTGCTGGCTGTGGTGGGCATTTATGGAGTGATTGCGTATTCGGCCGCCGAGCGCACACGCGAGATCGGCATGCGCATGGCGCTCGGCGCGCGGCGCAATCAGGTAGTTCGCATGGTGGTTCTGGATGGCATGGCCATCGCGCTGGCGGGGATTCTCGCCGGACTCGCCGCCGCTTTGGGCCTGACGCGGCTCATGGCGAACCTGCTCTACGAGGTGAAGGCCAATGACCCTTCGACCTTTGCGGCCGTGGCCACCACGCTGGCGGCGACCGCTTTGCTCGCATGCTGTATTCCGGCAGTCAAAGCAGCCTTGGTGGATCCGATCATCGCCCTGCGGCACGAGTAATGCAGGGCAAAAACCGCTCCCTACGGTTGCGGCTCAGAAGCGTTTACCGAGCCGCGACCGTGAGAAGCTGTGAAAAAAATCCGGCTTTGCGCCATAAAACATATCAGTATCTGAATGTTTTGGTCTACACTATCCTCATGGACGCACAGCAGGCATCGAGGGAACCGGAAGCCCAACCGGTTTCCCGTGAGGTACGGCCGGAGGCAGGGGCTCCGCCGCAGAAGCTGGTGTTCGGGCAGCGGCCTCGGAAGGGCCGGCCGGACTCGGCCGGGAAGCCAAAGCCGAAGCTGAAACCGATCCATCGCAGCCAGTTGATGATGAAGGTAGTGGATTTGGAGAGTTGGGTGGAACCAAACCACCCGGCGCGAGCGATCTGGGATTTGATGGGGCGCATGGATCTGAGCGGTTTCTACGATAAGATCCGCAGCCGGCAGGGAGAAAAAGGACGCGAGGCGAACTCGCCGCGTCTGCTGGCCAGCGTGTGGGTGTATGCCTACAGCAAAGGGATCAGTTCGGCGCGCGAGATCGAGCGGCAGATGGAGCATGAGCCGGGGCTGATGTGGCTGTGCGGGATGGCGAAGGTGAACCACCACACGTTGTCGGATTTCCGGGTGAACCACAAAGAGGAGTTGGATGGACTCTTCCAGCAGTTGCTGGCGGTGCTGGATGAGGGCGGATTCGTGGATTTGAGCCGGGTGATGCACGACGGCACGAAGGTGCGGTCGTATGCGGGGGTGGACACGTTCCGGCGGGAGAAGACCATCCGGGAGCGGCTGGAAGAAGCGCGGCAGGTGGTGGAGCAGATGGGCGATCCTCGGGAAGACGGCGACGGGGGGAACCGGCGGCAGCGGGCGGCGCGGGAGCGAGCGAGCCGGGAGCGAGCGGAGAAGCTGGAGGCGGCGCTGAAGACTCTGGAGACGATCCAGGAGGAGCAGAAGAAGCCGGAAGCAGCCGCCGAGGCGCGGGTGAGCGTTACCGAACCGGAAGCGCGGAAGATGAAGCACGGCGACCAGGCGATCGCGCCCAGCTACAACATGCAGGTGAGCACGGAGTCCAGCAACAAGGTGATCGTGGGCATGCACCTGAGCACGTGCAGCGCGGACGCGCCCTCGCTTCCGAAAGCCGTGGAGGTGATCGAGGAGAATACGGGACGGCTTCCGGAACAGTTGGTGGTGGATGGCGGATTTACGAGCAAGGAAAACATCCTGATGGCCGATGAGCGCCAGATCGATTTGATCGGCTCGTTGGGGGACGTAGAGAAGAAGCGGGCGGGGGCGGCGAAAGCGGCGGGAATGGACGCGGCGTTCGGGGTTGATTTCTTCATCTTTCAGACGGAGACCAATACGCTGGAATGCCCGGCCGGCAAGCAGTTGCATTATACGGGCGCCAACACCAAGCGCGAGAATCGCTATCACCGGTATCAGGCTCAAGGGAGCGACTGCCAGGCATGTGAACACCAGAAGCGTTGCTGTCCCCGGGAGCCGGAACGGGGCCGGCGAGTGGCGCGGCTGGTGGAGGAGCATCCTCAGGTGGCCGAGTTCCGGAAGAAGATGGAGACCGAGGAAGCCCAGCAGATCTACAAGCAACGAGGCGAGGTGGCGGAGTTTCCCAATGCCTGGATCAAGGACAAGATCGGGCTCAGGAAATTCCGGCTACGAGGATTGCTCAAGGCGGAGACGGAAGGGCTCTGGGCGTGCTTGGCCTACAACGCGAAGCAGTGGATCCGCCTGGCATGGAAACCGCGGGCGGCGGTTTCCATGGCATAGCAAAAACAGGGCGAAAGAAGCCTGTAGAAACCAAAAAGAGGCCCAACAGGCCCTCCAGGGCAATACCTCCCCGTTTCAAGTCCGGACCGGAGCCTCAGCATCTCCCCGCTCTCTCGACACGCGCTGATCGAAGAGTGCCGAGGAATTCTGGAAAAAACTCAAATCCTTCACATCTTCTGAGGGAGCGGACTGAACTAATAGCCCTTCTGCTTGTCGACAACGTTGATCAGCGGCTGGCCGTCGGCGAACCGGCGGATGTTCTCCTTGATGGTGCCCACCATCCGCGCCCGGTCCTTATCCGACCGTCCGGCGATGTGCGGCGTGATGATGGCGTTGTCGAACTTCCAGAGTGGATGGCCTTTCGGCAGAGGCTCAGGGTCGGTGACATCGACGCCCGCTCCGGCCAGGTGACGGCTGTCGAGCGCCTTCACGAGACTGCCTAGATCGTACAAGCTCCCGCGGCTTACGGCGATGAAGTAAGAATCCTTCTTCATCAGCTCGAACTGACGCGGCCCGAGCATCTTGTGGCTCAGAGGCGTGTGCGGCGCGGACACGAAGACCACATCGGCTTGCGGCAGCACTTCATTCAGTTGATCCGGCTTCACCACTTTCTTCACGAACGGCGTGTACGGAATGTCCTCGGGGTCCACGCCGATCACGTCCATGCCGAAGGCCCAGGCGCGGATGGCGATCTGTGTCCCGATGCCTCCGACGCCAATTACGACCGCCGTGCGGCCGTTCAACTCGATGCCCGGGTAAGGACGCCCCTGCCAGACTTCCTGCTTGCGATGCTCGATGAAGTTGTGAATGCCGCGCGAGAGCGTCAGCAGCATGGCGAGGGCGTGGTCGGCAATCTCCGGCCCTTGCACAATCTGGTTGTTGGTCAGGATGATGTTGCTGTCGCGAAGATCGTTCCCGCCCGAGCGATGCAGCACGGTCTCGGCGCCGGCGCTCATGATCTGAACCCACTTGAGATTCTTTGCGGCGCGCACCTGCTCGGGTTTGATGGTTCCTATCAGGGCATCCGCGTCGGCAATCTCCTTCAAGAGGTTCTCCGATTCGACCGGAACAATCTTCACCTTGGAAGAAGCGCTCTGCAGATCCTTCACGAAAGCGGGATCGGTGGTGGTAAGGATAATCTTCTTGGTCTGCGCGGGAAGTGCCAGCACGCAGAGGGCAAAGGTTAAGGCCAGACGGCGCATAGTGGTTGTGTCTCCTTCGAAAAAGGGATTCTACCGCAGTCGGGGAACGGAAGGGGAACCGCCCGCCATCCGGCGAATTATAATCGTGTTCTAAGGATGCGCGTGTATCGGGCAGTCTGGTTGTCCTTGGCTCTTGCCGGCGGGGCCGCGTTCCCACAACCGCCAAAGCCCGTGGTGCGCCCGGTCTGGTCCGGAGCCGGCGTTACGCTGCTCGGGACGCCGTCGCCCGATGGCCGCTACTTTTCCTGCGTCGACCCGATCACCAAGGATCTGGCGCTTCGCGATCTCTCGACGGGCGTCCTGCGGCGGCTCACGGATAACGCGTCGCGGCCCGGCACAAAAGAGTTCGCCTACTTCTCCGCCATCTCTCCCGACGCTCGTCAGGTTGCTTACGCGTGGTTCAACGACCAGGGTTACTACGATCTTCGCGTCACCGCCGTCGACGACCCGAAGCCGCGCATCCTCTTCAGCAATGAAGAAGCGGGGTTCGTGCAGCCTTCCGCCTGGTCGCCCGACGGCAAGCACATCCTGACGCTGTTTTTCCGCAAGGACAGCATCAGCCAGATCGCGCTCGTTTCGGCGGCGGACGGCTCCGTCCGCGTGTTGAAATCGCTGAACTGGGTCTACCCGAAGAAGATGGATTTTTCTCCCGACGGCCGTTTTCTCGTTTACGATGCGCCCGCGGCCGGGAAGCCGGACGTGCGCGACATCTTCGTGCTTGCGGCCGACGGCAGCCGGGAGTCTGTCCTCGACAAGCATCCCGCGAACGACATTTTTCCCGTCTGGTCGCCCGATGGCTCGCGAATTTTCTTTACCAGCGACCGAAGCGGTTCCATCGGGTTGTGGTCCATCCAGGTTTCGGATGGCAAAGCCGCCGGCGGCCCGGAGCTGATCCAGGACAATCTGGGCCGCATTCTGCCGTTGGGAATGACGCGGGAAGGCGCCTTTTACTACGGGCTGCGCACGGGCTCCGAGGACGTCTACACGGTCGCGGTAAACCCTGAGTCGGGAATGCTCGTTCCGCCCGCGAATCCGGCCGGCGCGAGCTCCGCGGGACGCAACACGGCGCCTGCATGGTCCCCCGACGGGCGTTACCTCGCGTTCTTCGCGCGGCGCGGCTCCGAGAACTTCGGCCAGGATTCAAGGGTGATCGCCATTCACGATCTGAAGACCGGCGCGGAGCGCCATCTCTCGCCGAAGCTGGCCATTTTCGAAAGGCTGCGCTGGTCGGCCGACGGCGCCGCGCTGCTGGTGACGGGCAGCGACGGCAGGACGCGCGGCGGCCTTTACCGCGTGGACGCGCAGCGGGGCACGACGGAACCGCTGGTACAGGACGAAGCGGGCGGCAGCAAGGGAATGGATGGCGTCTCCTCGGCGGATGGAAAGACAATCTATTACGTTCAGGATGGGACCATTCGCAAGCTGGACCGGTCATCCAACCGGGAGATCGATTTCTTCCGCCCCGAACGCTCCGCCAGCTTGGATCAACTGGCGCTTTCTCCTGACGGGCAGTGGCTGGCATTCCATGCGAGTGGCAGCGAAGAGATGGTTGCCGTGGCTTCGATCTCCGGAGAGCGGCGCGTCGTCCTGAAGCTGCCAGGTGGCACAGCCGCGGGCCTGGAGTGGACGCCGGACAGCCGCCACCTGCTCTTCTGTGCGGCGGGCACGCTGTGGCGCATCCCGGCGAAGGGCGGGCCGGCCGAACCGCTGGGAGCGATTGGCGAAGGCATCACCAGCATCAGCATGCACCCCAGCGGGCAGCGGCTGGCCTTTGCCGCGGGCGGCACGGGCTCGGAGGTCCGCGTGATCGAGATGCCCGCGCCGAAACAACAGGCCTTGCGATGATGCACGCGGGCGCACTCTGCCTGCTGCTGGCGGCTTCCAACTTTGGAACCGTGCCGCTCGGCCTGGACGCACTGCGCCCGACGCCCGAGGACAACCCGCTCACGCCCGAAAAGGCGGCGCTCGGCCGCAAGCTCTTCTTCGACACCCGCCTCTCGCGAGACAACAGCCTGTCCTGCGCCAGCTGCCACGATCCCAAGCGGGCCTTCACCGACGGCCGCCCGGTGGCCGTCGGGGTTTTCGGACGCAAAGGCAACCGCAGAGTTCCCACGCTGCTGAATCGCGCCTACGGAAAGGCATTCTTCTGGGATGGCCGCGCCGCCACTCTCGAAGAGCAGGTGGTGCTGCCCATCGTGAACGAGAAGGAGATGGACCTGACCATGGACGAGGCGGTTACCCGCGTGCGCGAGGGCTACGGCGAAGCGTTCCAGCGCGTATTCGGAAGGCCGGCCAATGCAGACGATCTTGCACGCGCCCTCGCCACCTACGTTCGCACCATCCTCTCCGGAGACTCGCCCTACGATCGATACGTCGGCGGCGACCGCGAGGCTCTCTCCGAGGAAGCCCGCACCGGTTTGCGGCTCTTTCGCGGCAAGGCCAACTGCGTCGTCTGCCACCTGGGTCCGAATTTGACCGATGAGCGTTTTCACAATACCGGCATCGGCGGACTCGACGATCCGGGACGTTATGCGATCACGAAGCAGGAACCGGACAGAGGGGCCTTCAAGACGCCCACTTTGCGGGAAGCCGCGGGTACCGGGCCATACATGCACAACGGAAGCATCGCGACCCTTGAAAAGGTGATAGAGGAATACGACAAAGGCGGCAAGGCGAGCCCGTCGCTCGACCCGGAGATGCGGCCGCTTAAGCTGACGGATGCGGAGAAGAAGGCGCTGCTGGCGTTCTTGAAAGCGCTCAGCGGAAAGATTCGGGAAGGAAATTGAACGCGGATGCAGCTTCATATCGCGGCCTTGGCCGCTGCTCTCGCCCTCCAGCCCAATCCCGCCGCGCTCGAGCCCATCTATCGGCAGGCTCTTGAAGAACGCGAAAAGGAATTCGGACCCAAGCATCCCAAGGTGGCAAGGAGCGCGGCCGATTTGGGCCTGTTTCTGCGCAACCACGGCGACCGCGCCGCCGCCGCGCCCTATCTCCGCCGTGCGCTCGCCATCGACGAGAAGGCGCTAGGGCCTGAAAGCCTCGTGGTTGGCGAGGATCTCGAAAATCTTGCCTCGGTTCTGCCGCCTCGGGAGGCATTGCCGCTTTATCAGCGCGCGGGGGACCACAAGGACGCGGGGCTTGCCGCGCGCAATTTGGCGAAGGTGGCGTCTTACGAGGAGGCGCGTGGCGATTTCGAGGCCGCGCTGGCGCTGTACCGCCGCGCGCTCGCCAAGGAGGAAGCCGCATCCGGCGCGGGCCATGCCCGGGTTGGCGTGCGGCTGAACGACGTGGCCCTGCTCGTCGCGCCCAAAGAGGCCGAGCCGCTGCTGCGGCGCGCGCTGACGATTCAGGAAAAGGCGCTCGGCGGCCGGCATCCGGAAACGGCGGCGACGTTGAACAATCTGGCGAACGTGCTGCTCGGCACCGGCCGCGTGACGCAGGCCGAGCCTCTGGCACGGCGCGCGCTTTCCATACTCGAAGATACGCTGGGCCCGAACCATCCGCGCGTGGCCATCGGCGCCAGCAACCTTGCCGACATGCTGCGCGCGAAGAAGGATTACGCGAACGCGCGGGGCTTTTACGAACGCGCACTCGCCATCGACGAGAAGGCCTATGGACCGAACCATCCCGAGGTGGCGGTGGATCTCGCGAATCTTGCGGGTCTGCTCGAAGAGATGGGCCGCCCCGAGGAGGCGCGTCCCCTACGCGAAAGAGCCGCCGCCATCAAGGCCGCGCGTTGAAAAGGGGGAAAAACCGCTCCTTACAGTCGCGGCTCAGAACCGGTTACCGAGCCGCGACCAGAGGGAGCGGTCAGGGCCAGGCGATAGGCCGGAGCGGCTGGCCCTCCGCGTACACCCCGATCCAGTGATTCGCGAACTCCAGATCCGGCTGTGGCTTAACGACCGGCATATGGCACGCGACGCACGAACGCCCCGCAACCACGGCGCGATGTTGCGGCTTCGCGTGACACGCCGAGCAGGTGCGGTCGTAGCCGGATGCGCCTCGGTTCATCGGCGTGTGCGCCGGATGGCACGTGAAGCAGGAGAGCGCCCCATCGCTCTTCGCAAAACACGCGCTCTGCGCCAGGTAGAGCGGCTGATGGCGCGTGTTCCAGGGATTCGTCCAATCGGTGTCGTCGCCGGCGGCGGCCGGCTTGCGGTGGCATCCGCCGCAAAGATCGTTGACCCCGGGCGCGGAGAGGCGCTTGGGATTGCCTATAGGCGTCCGGGATTTGGCATGAGCCGCGCCCGGTCCGTGGCAGCTCTCACACTGCACCCCAGTTTCGAACGGCTCAATCTTGAATCCTTCAGTGAGGCGCAGCGGCCCAGTGGAGTGACACTGGAAGCAGCGCAGGATGGCCGCGCTGGGGTCGAAGGTCCGGTAGCGCTCTCCCGAAGCGGTGCGATGGCCAGGCGTGAGGGCCATCGACTTTGAGGCGGCGTACCAACTTAGCCCGTGCTCGACGTAGTGATCTTCATCCAGTTGACTGACGAAGGTTACCGCCTGAGTCCCCGCGCCGAATGCCCATTCTCCGGGAGCCTTGGGAAAAGCAGCGGCCAGCGGATGCTGTGCCGGCCGTGAAAGCGAACGGGCGTGCCCGGTTTTGGAGTGCCCGGCGAACTGCGAGGGATGGCAACTGCGGCAGGTTTCGCTGCCTGCATACTGGCCCGCGGCAAGGCGGGCCAGCAGCAGGAGCAAGGAGAGAACAACTACCAGACGAGCCGTCCGCTGAACTGGATCTGCCGGCCGAACACGCCGGCGCGCTGGGTTACGACGCGGCCGAAGTTCGGAGAGTTGACGTTCATATCCGGATCGGCGCCCCTGAATGCGTTGAGCAGGTTGTAAGCTTCTCCGCGCAGCTCGAACTTCAAGCGCTCCGGGAGGATCGCAAACTCCTTGGCGAGCGTGGCATCCACGTTGGCGAAGCCCGGACCTGTCAGGCCGGGATATTGCAGCGGGTTGCTGCGCCGCGTGAACGGCGGCAGGATTTTGATCTTCGACGTATCGAACCACTGGCTGCGGGTCGGATTGTCGAGGGTCGGATCGCCATCCACCAGGAGCCCGCCGAACCGCAGGAAGAGGCCGGTGTTATAGGTGAACAGGCCGCTCACCGCCCAACCGCCCAGCACTCCATCCAGCAACCGGTTGGCGTCGGTCATGAACTTGCGCCCCTTGCCGAACGGCAGCTCGTAAATAGCGGCCCCTGTGATGCGGTGCCGCGCGTTCTGGGCCGGCTGCCAGGTGAAGTCCCGGGTAAAGTTGTCCTGCTCGTCGTAGAACATCTGGTTCCGCTCGCGGTTGTAATTGTAGCCGACCACCAGGTTAAAGCCGTTCACGAACGGGCGCTGGAACTGCATCTGGAGGGCCTTATAGCGATTGCCGAGGCCGCCTCTCAGCGTCTCGTTCAGCGCGCCATACTGCGGATACGGGCGCAGCAACTCGCGAACCGCGATGTTCTGCTGAGTCCGCAACTGGCCGGGGAACTGGTTGGCGGGCAGAACGTTGAAGAACGGATTCGGGACGCTCTGGTTGATCGCGTTGCCGATGCTATAGCCGATGCGCGGGTCCACTTGGTTCACATCGTAAGTGTAGGGGTGGCTGCGTCCAATGTTCATGAAGAACGTGATATCGGCCAGGATACGGGCCGGCAATTGCCGCTGGATGCTGATATTGAAGCGGTCGTTGACGCCGGGGTTGAAGTCCTGCTGGTACCACGTGGTAGGCCCGCCGAGACCGGTATACCGGCCGAACGTTTTTCCCGTCACTGGCACCAGCCCGCCCGGGAACGGATTGGAGAAGCGCTGCTGGGGAACGCCCAGCAGGGGATCGATGGTGCTGCTGGAGGCGTCGAAACCGGGATAGGGGACGCTGCCGAGAATATTCAGGCCGTCGGTGAGCGGCGAGGGCACAATATAGCGAGCCCAGCCCACGCGCAAGGCGGTCTGGTCGTTGATACGCCAGGCCAGACCGACGCGCGGCAGGAACAGGTTCTTGGGAGCGTTCCAGGAGTTGCGATTATTGTCGTCCGTGAACACCCAGGCGCCGTTATAGATCGGCGCGGCGGTTCGCAGGGCGGTCGCGGCGGCCGGCAGTTGCGGCGCGTTCGCGCCCTGGAACTCCGGAATCGGGTTATTGAGATCCAAAAAGCGTGACAACCGGTCCTCGGGATCGCGCATCGCGGTGAAGTACTCGTAGCGCAGGCCGAGATTCAGCGTCACGTTCGGCGTCAGCTTGAAGTCGTCGTGCAGGAAGAAGCCGAGAAAATCGACCTGCGGCCGCTGGATGGGAATCGAGGCAAGATTGGAGTTGCCGCCTAAAACGCCGAGCAGCATGCTCGCCCAGGCATCGCCGCCCAAAGCTGTATTCGGACGGTTGTACGTATCCGCCGTTAGATCTGCCCCGAAGTCGAAGAGCGCAAAGCGCGGCCGGGAGGCGACAACGTTCTCCTTTCGGTATTCGCCGCCAACCTTCAGGTAGTGGCGCCCGACGTTCTTCGACATCTTGGCTTCAATGTTCCATGAGGTGGGCTCCTGAAACCAATAGTTGGTTCTGCCCAGGGTGGTCGTCGACGGGCCGCGGACGGTGATGCCGGGATAGTAGATGTCGGGTAGGTCGCCGAGATAAGGCTTGTACCAGGGATTGCCGGGCCAGAACTTATCGAGGTCCGATTCGGTCAGGGTCGCCGACGGCACGCCGAACGAGTCGACGATGGAGTTGTAAGCAGCGCGGAAATTGAGCACAGTACTTGCGTTGACTGTATAAACGGCATCGCCCGAGAAACTGATGGAGTGGCGCTTGGAGCCGTCCACCTGCTGCGCCAGCGAACCTCCGGTAAAATCGTCCCACGCCGTGAACGTCTTAAACTGATTGTAACGGCCAAATACCTTCCACCTGTCGTTGACGTTCCAATCGACACGGTCGGAGAAGTTCCAGTAGCGAAAACGGTTGGCGAAACCGGCCAGAAAGTTGTTAACGCCCGTCGGGCCGGTGCCCGGCCCGTTGGGTTTCCATAGGTCGCCCATGACCGTCCGCGACGTCGGATCGATGCGGCTGCCTGGAATGATATTGCCGGCGAAGGGCTGGCGGGAGATGACGCTGCCTTGCGTTTGGGTCGTGAAAGGATCGTAAACGGTCCGCAAGCCGCCCAGAGTATTTAGCGTCCGGGAAAAGTCTCCAGCGCGCTCCAGGTCGGTGGGCAGGGTGTTGAGAACACTCCTCGGCTCGATGGTGCGCCAGCCTTCGTAGGAGAAGAAGTTGAATAACTTATTCCGCTTAATCGGATTGCCGCTGGTGATTCCCCAGACGTTCTGCCGCGTCAGGTTTTCGCCGCGCGTGATGCGGTCGGCGAGCGCGTTGAGCGCCGGATTGCGGCCCAGAAAGTATGCCGTTCCGTGAAAACCGTTGGTGCCGGATTTCATCTGCACACTGAGGATGCCTCCGGCGCTGTGACCGAACTCGGCGTCGATGGCGTTCTGCTGCAGATTGACTTCCTGCACGGCGTCCATGGGGGGCGTGTAGCTGGACTTCTGCGCGGTCATCGACGGCGCGCCATCTAGAATGATGTCGTTCTTGGTGTTCGTATTGCCGCCGACGTCAAACTGGCTGGCCGCCCAGTGATGGAAAGGGCTCTGCTCATTTGAGGAGCGAACCACCGTAGCCGGGTTCAGCGCCACCAGCAGGAACGGATTGCGGTGAATGATCGGCAGCGAGTTGGCCATCTTCGTGTCGAGCGTCAGCGACATGGTGGTGGTGTTGAAATTCACCGCCACCGGCGAAGCCTCGACAGTGACCGATTCGAGAGTATTGCCGACTTCAAGAGTGGCATTCACCGTGACGTCGCCGCGCGCCTGCACCAGCACGTTGCGCTGGACAAACTGCTTGAATCCGGTGATCTCCACGGTGACCGTGTAGTTGCCCGGCAGAACGAAGTCGAACAGGTATTGGCCCACCTGGCTCGTTTGCTGCTGGGCCTGCACGCCCGTATTGTCGTTCCGCAGGGTAACTGCAGCGCCGGCGACAACCGCGCCGGAAGAATCGGATACAAGTCCCTGGACTTTGCCGCGCGAATCCTGCGCAAGGGCAACGGCGGCAAACAAGAAAATCAGGCAAAGAATCGCTTGGATGGAGCGATAGCGGTACGTCATGGCGGCAATCCCCTTCTTAGAAGCTCTTGGTCTCGATCCGCGAGAATCTAGGCAACTAATTAATCACCCTCCGGCGCTTCTGTCAAGTACGGTCTGTACTGTACCGCTATCTCTCAAGGCGGCGGTCATGGTCTGAACGGTGTTTCAGGCCTCGACGACATCGTGAAGGAGTTCCTGGACCGCACGCTGCGCGCGCGAACGCTCCAAAGCAGGGCGGCGTTGAGATGCTTCCCCATCTGCAGGAAGTCGGTTGGTCCGAACCAGTCCACCACCGCCTGCACGCGGCTGGATTCTTCGGCATTGCCCAGGCTGCCCTCAAGTTCCTTCACTCCACCCGACGTACCCGCCAGGGCGGCAAGGTGTCCTCCAGCCGAAGCGCCAAAGACGGCTATCCGTTCGGGATCGAAGCCGTATTGCTTCGCGTTCGCGCGCACCCATCGGATCGCGGCCTTAACATCGTAAATCTGCGAGGGAAACGTCGCCTCGCCGCTGAGCCTGTAATTGATGGCCACGATCGCATAGCCCTCGCGCACAAGCGATAGGCAGCGAGGCTTGTCTTTGCTGCCGGCCCGCCAGCCGCCCCCATGCACCCAGACGACTACCGGCAGCCGGGCGCCCCGGTTCTCCGGCGTGCCTGCATACTCGATATTACGCGCTACCGGCGTCACCCTGTGCGGCTGCCGGAACGCAGAGAGCGGTAAGAACACATAGAAGTTTTCGCATGTATACGCCTTACTAACTTACCGGATCGGGTTGGAAGTCCCAGTCCTGCCCGTTGCGTTTCATGGCCGGCTTAATCAGTTCCCGCCTGGCAATGCTATCCCGAAGCTCGCGCTCGATGCGGGCGGGATCGAACTCCTTCAAAATCAGCTCGCGAAGTTGCCGTTCAACCTGCCGGTATTCGGGATTGTCGGCCAAATTGTTCCACTCCCCCGGATCGGCGCTCAGGTCGAAAAGTTGAGGCTGGTGTCCGTGGATGTGCGTGTACTTGAAATCGCCCTTTCGGACCATGAAGCATGTCGCATGCATTCCCTCGGAGTGCGATTCGGAAAAGGCGGCGCGGCCGGCCGCCTTCGTCCCGGCGGCGAGACCTGTCAGGCTGGTCCCATCCATTGGCAACGCGGAGGATGCGTCGATCTTTGCCAACTCGAGCAGAGTCGGCATCACGTCGATCAGCGAAACAGGTTCGTTTACGGTCCTCCCCGCCCATTGTCCATCCGGCATCGTGAGAATCAGCGGAACTCGAGCCGACCATTCGTAGAAAGACCGCTTCTGCACCATCCCCTTGTGGCCCAGCATGTCGCCATGGTCGCTGGTGAACAGGACGATCGTGTTCTTATCGGCCCCAGTACGTTCGAGCGCATTCAGCAACTCCCCCACTTTGCGGTCGGCGTAAGTAACCAGCGCATAATAGGCGCGGTGAAGGACCTTGAGGTTTGCCGGGTCCTTGACATCGTGCTTGTCCGCACCATGGTGCCGGTTCAACCAGCGGTCCATGGCCGAGTATGTCCGCTCCAGGTTGGCTGGAAACTCCGGGATATCGACAGGCTGCCCCTCGTAAAGATCCCAAAGTTCTTTGGAGGGCCAAAATGGCTCGTGGGGATAATTGTAAGAAACGCCGAGAAAAAACGGTTCCTCTGGCTTCCCGCTCCGCGCCTCCAGATATTGGATCGCCTTTTGATGCGCCTCTTCGTCGAGGGCGAGGTTGCCGTGGCGGTCGCCCGCGTCATCCCGTCTGTCGTCCTGGCGGCCCACATGAATGCCCGACGCCACGTAATTGCGGGCGTGCTGGCCGGGAATTTTCTTGTCCCGAGACTTGGCCCACGTGAAGTCCGCGAAATAGATATCCCGGCTCAGGCGCCGCTTCAATCCGTGGTGCTGATCCGGACCGACGAAATGCATCTTGCCGCTCCACGCGGTGTCGTACCCGGCGTTGGTCAGGTAATGCGCCATCGTCGGCTCATCGGAACGGAGCGGCGCGGCGTTGTCGTGAACTCCGATTCGCGAACTGTACCGGCCCGTCATCAGACACGCTCGCGCGGGAGCGCAGACCGGATTCGGAGAATAAGCGGCGTCAAACCGCACTCCCCGCCGAACCAGGCGATTCAAATTCGGAGTCCGCACAACCGGGTGCCCATAAGCGCCGGTGAGCATCGGCGCCATCTGGTCTGCCATGATGAGCAGAATATTGGGAGTTGCCGGATTACCGGCCCGCGCCTGAGGCTGACCCGGTCTTTGGGCGAGCAAGCCTGACACTCCAATAACGCTCTGAAGAAAACCGCGCCTCCCCGGCGCGCCGTGGAGTTGAGTCATCATGTGTAAGTCCTTGCGTGGAAGCCGCTGGGTCACAGTTCCACTTCCGGCGTCCGATATCCTTTTGCGGCGCCGTCCAGAATCAGCACCCAGTCCTGTCCCTTCTTTTCGAACGTACCGGCGCCGCTAGTGACTCCGGCGCGTGGATCATACCACGATGCCTTGATCCTTGATGCGGACACCGGAGCGGCCGCATGCGCCGGCACTCTACACAAGCCCGTTGCATAGGTTACGGTCTGTACTGTACCGCTATCTCTCCCCCGGCTCCCGCACAGTGAGGACTTGATCCGCCGCAATCTTTTCGATACGCTGTACCGCGCCGCTCGGCCAGGTGACTTCAAGCAGGCGGGCCGCCCGGTCTCGCCCCAGTCCGAAGTGTACGCGCTTATCGCTGGCCGAAAGATAGCTGCCCGCCGTGCTTACCACGGCATGCTGTTCGAGGCCGGCTTCCGAAACCAAACGCAGCTTGGCCCCGATGCCGTCGCGGTTACCCGCCGTGCCGACGGTATCGACCAGCAGCCAGTGATTCCCGTTGCCGCCCTCGTTCCGGAGGATCACCGCCGGGCCGTCATTGCAGTTGATCGCCGCGTCGAGAAAGCCATCGTTGTTCAAATCCCCGAAAGCTACGCCGCGCGCGGCGATGGGCGCGCGAAATGGCGCGCCGCTGTCCTTCGACACGTCCTGGAACCGGCCTTGCTCATTCCGCATCAGCAGCACCGGCTCCAGGTAGCGAATCGAAGGCTGCGTCAGCTCGATATTGTCCATCACGTGGCCCTGGCCGACGAACACGTCCTTCCAGCCGTCATTGTCGTAATCGATAAAGCGCATGCCCCACCCGGAGTGCAGCATGGTGATGCGGGAGACGCCGCTCGGTCCGGACACGTAGTCGAAGGAACCCTTGTTGTTGCGGAAGAGGGCATAACGCTGATTGGCGAGGGCATTGACGACAATATCAGACCATCCGTCGTTATCGTAATCCGCGAAGTCGACGCCCATTCCCGCGAAGGTGCGCCCGTCCTCGTCGTAGCCCACGCCCTGGATCGCGCCCAACTCCTCGAAAGTCCCGTCCGTCTTGTTACGGAAGAGCTGCTGGGGAAAGGAATCGTTGGCTATCAGAACGTCCGGCCAGCCGTCGCGATCGAAGTCATTGATGGCGATACCCAGGCCTTTTCCGGGATGCGCGGCGATGCCGGACTCCTTCGACACGTCGCGGAAGGTGCCGTCCCCGTTGTTGCGATACGCCAGGTGACTGATTGGCTGGAACTGATCCGGATGGCAGTAGGAGCGATAGCCGGGCTTGCGCTCGCCGCAGTAGGGGTTGTGGGAGAAGTTCCATTCCAGATAACGCGCCACGATCAGGTCCAGCCGGCCGTCACGGTCGTAATCGACAAAGCACGCGCCAGCCGACCAGCCGCCTCCGCCTACCCCGGCCTTCTCCGTGATGTCGCCGAACGTGCCGTCCCCGTTGTTGCGGTAGAGAGTATTTCGGCCGAGGCCGGTCACGTAAAGGTCGGGCCAGCCATCGTTGTCGAAGTCGCCTACGGCGGCGCCCATGCCGTAGGAATGACCGCTCAGCCCGGCTTCCTTGGTCACGTCCGTGAAGGCGCCCCCGCCGTCACTACGGTAAAGGCGGTTCCAGAAGCGGGCATCGGATTTATCGGCCTGCTTGCCCGCGGGCATGGGATCGAGCAGCGCCGCACCGTTCACGAAGAACAGGTCTAAATGCCCGTCTTTGTTGTAATCCAGCATGGCTACGCCCGCGCCCATCGATTCGGGAAGATATTTCTGAGCGGTACGGCTGGCCTGATGGCGGAAGTTGATTCCGCTAATGGCGGAGATGTCCGTGAAGGTGGGCAGTTGGGAAGCGAACAGGCAAAGCGCCACACCTGCCAGCGGTAACAAACGACGGGTCAAACCATCTCCTGAAACTTTCAGGATAGTGCATCAGCCCCAGTGCATCAGCCAACGATTCGATCGGGCCTGATCCAGCCCAGCGAGACCGCGGTCATTGCCAGGCCGACGCAAACGATCACCGCCGCCGAGAGCACCGGGATCAGGCGGAATGCCGCATGGCGCGCGCCGGAGTCCGTATCCGGCAGCAGATTCTTGGCATAGAGCACCAGCACGCCGATTCCGGTCAGCACGGCCGCAAGCCCCAGGCTGAAGCCAACCAGAAGAATGAGACCCAGCCCGACCCGTCCCATCGCAACCGAGCTCAACAGCAGCACGAGCGCGGAAGGACAAGGAACCAGGCCGCCGCTCGCTCCCAGGGCGATGAGGCTCGCCATGGTGACGTCGCCTTCCGGGACATGATTGTGGGTGTGGCCGTCATGCGTGTGCGTCAACCCATGGCCGTGGGCGTCGTGGTGATGGTGATGATGATGGGCATGCCCGCTCAGCCGCCGGGCCCGCTTTACCAGCAAGACCGCGCCGATCCACACGATCGAGATTCCCGAGATCGCACCCAGCACGGGATAGATCTTTTCCGGCACCACGTATTGGGAGAGGAACAGCGTCGTCAGGCCCAGGGCGAACACGCTGATGGTGTGTGTGAAGGTGACCATGCCCCCCAGGAACACTGCGTGCCGGAACGATCCGCGCGCGCCCACGAGGTAGGCGGCGACGATCGTTTTGCCGTGGCCGGGCGAGAGCGCGTGCATCGCGCCCAGCCCAAACGCGACGGCGATGCCGATCAACAGCATTCCGAACGTAAGCTCCGCGTTGCCGAGGAGGCGGGAAAGGTAATCGCCGCGGATCGCCGGCAACTCGATGGGCTGCGCTGCTGCAAACTCCGTTCCCAGGAGCAGGAGCGCGATTTTCTTCATTACCATGCTTCCTACGAAGTTTACTGCACCCCGGATTCCTGCGAAAGCGCCCTCCGTCCTATTGCGCCGGTGGCGCATAGTCTGGTATAAGACATCAAGATTGTCCTCGCGTGCTTCCGAGTGCACGATCCAATACGCATGAAGAAGAGCAATCCCGGTCGGAATGAGCCGCACACAAAATCCCAGGGCGATGGGAAGAAGGTGAAGGGGTCCCGGAACGGAAGGGATTCCGCCGCCGCCGCCGCTGCAGGGAATTCTCTTGCTGTTTTTGAAAAAGCACTGCGCCTGTTCAACAGCCGGCGGTTTAGCGAAGCGAAGGAACTGTTCGAAACGGTTCGCGCCTCCGCGAGCCTGGACTTGGCCCACAAGGCGGGCGTACACGTCACGATCTGCGAGCGCCGGCTCGGGATGGATGACGGGCCCCAGCCCTCCACGCTCGAAGAGCATTACAACTACGCCGTCGCCATGATCAATGCCCGGAATCTGCCCGTGGCGGAGCGCCACCTCGCCATCGCTCTGGATATGGATGCGCAAGCCGATCACGTGCATTACGCTCTGGCCCTCTGCCGCGGGCTGGCGGGCGACCTGCAAGGCGCCTACGACAACCTGAAGAACGCCATCGATCTGCATCCGCGCAATCGAGTGGCCGCGCGCAACGACGCCGATTTCGCCCCCTTGGCCGCGCGCCCGCCTCTCTCCAGACTTGTGTTTCCGGAGAGGAGCTAGCGTTGTGCTTCGACGCTTCGGAAACCGCTCCCTCACGGTCGCGGCTCTGAAGGGACTTACGGGTTGTCGATCGTGAGATAACCGCCGATCTGCGTGACGCACAACACCAGCCTGCCTGACGCGAAGGCCGCCGACAATCTGCGCATTGTGGCTATCGGCGGAGGAAGCGGCCTTTCCTCGCTTCTCCATGGCTTGAAGAAATACGTGCGCCCCTCGCCGGCGGATACACCGGCTTTGGACATCGCCGCCGTGGTGACGGTCACCGACGATGGCGGCAGCTCCGGCCGGCTCAGGCGCGAGTTCGAAGTCCTTCCTCCGGGCGATATCCGTAACTGCATGGTGGCCCTTTCCGAGGACGAAGGACTTCTTTCGCGCCTCTTCCAGTACCGGTTCGAAGCCGGCCGCGGTCTGAAGGGGCACAGCTTTGGCAATCTGTTTCTGACCGCTTTGACCGACATTACCGGCGACTTTCAGCAGGCGGTCAAGCTTTCCTCCGAAGTGCTGGCCATCGCGGGAAGAATCTATCCCTCGACTTCGGCCAACGTGGCTCTCGAGGCGGTTCTGGAAGACGGCCGCTCCGTGGTGGGCGAGACAAAGATCAGCAGGAGCAAATGTCGCATCGAGCGAATCCGCCTGCGTCCGCCGCGCTGCAGGCCTTTGGCGGAGACGCTGGCCGCGATCGCCGACGCGGATCTGATTACGCTCGGTCCGGGTTCGCTGTTCACCAGCGTGATACCAAATCTTCTCGTGCAGGGGATTCCCCAGGCCATCCGCCGCTCGCCGGCCATCAAAGCCTACTTCGTCAACCTGATGTGGCAGCCGGGCGAGACTATGCGCTTCCGCGCCTCCGATCATGTAAGGGCCATCCATAACCACGCCCGTGGCGGCGACTTGCTGGACTACGTCGTGGTCAACACGCGCGGCCTGCGCCCGTCTCTGGCCCGCCGCTATGCCTCCGCCGAAGCCCGTCCGGTGGAGAACGACCTGGACGGTCTGGCGGAGATGGGGCTTCACGTGGTGGCGCGAGACCTGTTGCTGGAGTCCGCCAGAGTCCGGCACGATCCGGAAGCCATTGCGGCTGTTGCCATAGAGCTCGCGATAGAAGGCAGATTGCGCAGGCGAAAGACGGCATAATCGAAAGTATGGATAAACCGTTGACGGTCGTGATCCTGGCCGCCGGGCTCGGGACGCGGATGAGGAGCCGGATGGCTAAGGTGCTGCACCGCGCCGGCGGGCGCGCGCTCGTGGAGCACGTCGTGGAAACGGCCCTGGCGCTGACTGCGCCCCAGCGCACTTTCGTGGTGGTGGGACACCAGGCGGAGCGAGTCCGCAACCTGCTGGCTTCGCGGGGCGTGGGGTTTGTCGAGCAAAAGGAGCAGAAGGGCACGGGACACGCTTTGATGTGCGGCCGCGAGAGCCTTTCCGGACTCGGCGGCCATCTTGCGATCCTGTACGGCGACTGCCCTCTGATCTCCGCGCAAACGCTGCGGACGCTTGTAGAGCGCCAGCGGCAGTCGCAGGCGGCGGCTACGCTGATTACGGCCGTGCTGGACGACCCTCCGGCCTGGGGCCGCGTCATTCACGACGAGCGCGGGAACGTCCGGGCCATCGTGGAGCAAAAAGCAGCCACGCCGGAGCAGTTGGCGATTCGCGAGCTCAACGCCGGAATTTATTGCTTCGAAGCCGACCTGTTCTGGAAGCACGTGGACGAGATCCGTCCCGACAATCCGGCGCGTGAGTACTATCTTACCGACATGGTAGAGATCCTCAACCGCGCCGGTCATACCATCCAATCCATGCGCATCGACGACGCCGGCGAGGTGCTGGGAATCAACGACCGGGTTGAGCTGGCGGCGGTGGACCGCGTCCTGCGCGAGCGCAAAGTGCGGGAGTTGATGCTTCAGGGAGTCACGATAGAGAAGCCCGACACCGTGGTCGTCGATCCCCAAGTGCGGATCGGCATGGACACCGTAATCGAGCCGTTCGCTCAGATTCTGGGCGACAGCGTGATTGGCGAGGATTGCCGCATCGGGGCCTGTTCCATCCTGCGGGATGCGACCCTGGGTAACCGGGTGCTGGTCGGCCCGTTCACCATGGCGGCTTCGTCGTGCGTGGAAGACGATGCGCACCTCGGCCCTTATGCCCGGCTGCGCGTGGACAATCACGTGGCGGCGGGCGCGCACATCGGCAACTTTGTGGAGCTGAAAAACACGCGTATGGGCCGGGGATCCAAAGCCATGCACTTGGCTTATTTGGGCGATTCGGCGGTGGGAGAGAAGGTGAACGTGGGCGCGGGAACCATCACCTGCAACTACGACGGCGCCAAGAAGCACGCCACCCGGATAGGCGACGGCGCGTTCGTGGGCAGCAACTCAACCCTGGTGGCGCCAGTGGAGATCGGCGAGGGCGCCTATCTGGCGGCCGGATCGGTAATCACCCACCCGGTGCCTTCGGACGCGCTGGCGGTGGGGCGCGCCCGCCAAGTCGTGAAAGAAGGTTGGGCGCGCCGAAGACGAAGGTCTCCCGCGGAGGTTGTCCCCGGAGGATGAACCACCCTGGAGCGGGCCCGCTGATTGCCGGATAGAAAGTTTAGCCGCCGGCGCCCACACCGGTCGCATTCACCTTCCGCCCTTGGAAGCACTCCCGGCAGAACACCGGGCGGCCCTGGGTGGGCTTGAAGGGAACCGTGGTCTCCCTGCCGCACTGCGAGCACATGGTAGTGGTCTCGACACGGCTCTGAACGGAACTGCCCCCACCGCCGCCGCCTTGACGCTTGGCCTTACACGTCTTGCAGCGCTTGGGCTCGTTCTTGAAATTCTTATCGTGAAAAAACTGCTGCTCGCCCGCTGTAAACACGAAATCCGCACCGCAATCCGTGCAGGTGAGGATGCGATCCCGAAACTCCACCATCGTTCTGGCTCCCAGCCGTTCCCGAAGGGCGCCGCACAGCCTTTCGGGAACGATAAATCGAACCCGTTCATATTAAGCCACGGCGAGTCCACTTGCAAGGATTGTTTTTTGTTGTTTTTGCCTGTTTACCGGGGGCGATGCGTCCTTGACAGCCCTTGCCGCGAATTGATACAGTCACATGCTGGTCCGGAATGGCCCTTACGGGCGCTCCGCCATGGGTTCTGTATGAGGAGGCCATGAAGCAAAATTATTTCATCGTTGTTGTGGCTCACTCTCTGCACGGCCGTCTGCGCCGCGTTCATATTCCCCATCACGTTGTCTACGTTGTTCTCGGGCTTGCGATCCTCGGTTCTTTTTCGGTCTTCGGATTCGTCTCCAGCTATGCCCGCATGGTGTGGAAAGTGGCCAATTATAACGCGCTGAGACAGGAAGCCGAGGTGTTGCGGCAGCGCTACCAGAACCTTCAGAAAGTAGTGAATCAGACCAACGAGCAGCTTGCCACCCTGCAGATGTTCGCGAGCGAAGTATCTATCGCATACGGAATCAAGCAGAAGCTGGAAGGGCCGGCCGATCTGACGCCGGAAGCGCGCCTGGTGCCCACCTTCTCGGAGTCGCTTG
Organism: Bryobacteraceae bacterium; assembly: GCA_040902885.1. GTDB lineage: Bacteria > Acidobacteriota > Terriglobia > Bryobacterales > Bryobacteraceae > JBBDWK01. Next base: position 67,534 of record JBBDWK010000032.1, read on the forward strand.
AAGAGTACAACTATCTCAGAACCACCAACGTGGCGCGTTCCAAGGGCAGCTTTTCCCGCCGCTGGCACATCAACGTCCGGCCCAGCATCTGGCCGGTCGACGGCCGGCTCCTGGGTCCCTACGGGCACCGCGTCGATCCGTTCTCCGGCGAGGGCGCTTACCATACCGGAGTGGATATCTCGGCTCCGTCCGGCACGCGCGTCAGGACTGCGGCTGACGGCATTGTGATTCACGCCCGTTTCAGCGGGGGTTACGGCCGCCTGGTCATCGTGGACCACGGCAGCGGCATGCAGACCTACTACGCGCATCTTTCGCGATTCGGTGTGATTGAAGGACAGGAGGTTCGCCGGGGAGAAACGATTGGGGCGGTGGGCGCCTCCGGCCGCGTGACCGCGCCCCATCTGCACTACGAGGTGCGCGTGGGACGCGCTCCGGTGAATCCGTATACGTTTTTAAGGGCCGGCTATGTATCCAGGTCGGCGAAGAAGGACTTTCCGTTTTGAGCGTTAGCTAACAGCGGCCCTGGAGCCGCCTGAGGGACTTCGATGAATCCAAAGCTGGTGCGTCTTCTGGTTGTCGCCGTGGGAACTGTACTACTGACTTCCGCCTATCACCGCGTGAACACGCCGTCCATCATGACTCAGGCGGCGATTCACTTTCTGAATTCACTGACGCCGGAACAGCGGGCCAAGACCGTCTTCAAGATGGACGACGATAAGCGGCTCGATTGGCACTTCATCCCGAAAGAACGCAAGGGTCTTCAATTGCGCGAGATGACTCCCACGCAGAAGCATCTGGCACAGGCCCTGCTGGCCGCGGGCTTGAGCCAGACCGGGTACATGAAGGCCGTGTCGATCATGAGCCTGGAAGATATTTTGCGGGCCTTGGAGAAGGATGCCGGCGAGCGCCGCAACCCCGAGAAATATCACTTCAGCGTCTTCGGCGAGCCGTCCGACGGCGGCACGTGGGGCTATAGCGTGGAAGGGCACCATCTGAGCCAGAACTTCACGGTGGTCAAAGGCCAGGTGGCGGACACGCCCAGCTTCTTCGGCACCAACCCGGCTCATGTCAAGGAAGGTCCGCGCAAAGGCTTGCGCGTGTTGGGACGCGAAGAGGACCTCGCGCGGGAATTGTTGAACGCGCTCGACGGCGGCCAGAAGAAGGTTGCCGTGGTGGCCGAGACCGCATACAAAGATATCCTCACCGCGGCATCGCGCAAGGCTTCCCTGGAGGGACAGCCCTCGGGTTTACCGGCCTCCAAGATGAATGCCAAGCAGTTTGAGATGCTGGCGGGGCTGGTGGAAGAGTATGCGCGCCACATGCCCGATCAGCTCGCCGAAGCGCGCCTCAGCCAGTTCAAAAAGGCCGGCAAGAATCTGCACTTTGCATGGGCCGGAGCCGGGGAGATGGGCGCGCCGCATTACTACCGCGTGCAGGCGCCTACGTTCCTGATCGAGTACGACAACACGCAGGGCGGCGCCAACCACGTTCACGCCGTGTGGCGGGATTACACCAACGACTTTGGGCTGGATCTGCTGAAGGCTCACTACCAGACCAGTCACAAATAGGACTGCAAACAGCGCGCGGTCCATTCTTCGAAGACGCGGATGTCGATGCCGTCGTATCCCAGGCGGCGGGCCAGCTCGTCGCCGGACATCCGAGTTCCCTCCGAGAAGTAATCGAGAAGCTGGGCGCCCGCCTCCCGCGTAAGAAACCACCGCGGCCCAAACCGCTTGCGGAAGGACTCGTGCATCTGCGCCGCCAGTATGAAGGCGCGGCTGTAGTCGGCGGAGTAAAAGAACGGGTCTACGTCGCTCAAGAACCGGGCTGTATCCGCATCGGTCATGGGCACCCCGTAAGCTCGGCTCATCACGCGGCCATAAAGTTCTTCGAGTGCTTCCGTCGTAGGTTCCACGCGTCCAATCACCGGCTCATGAATGGACGGGTCGCCTTCATGCAGAGCCGATTCGTAAGCCAGCTTGGCGTAAACATACCGGCGCACGAACATCATGGAAGCCGCGGCCCGGTTGCGAATCAGCTCGCGCTTCTCCGCGGGCGTCATCAGCGGCGCCGCCCGGTCCGGGTGCAGACGGTTGTAGTCGCGTACCAGCTTTTCGAAGTGCTCGATATACTCGGGCTCCGCGAACATGTCTCCGAAGCAGATGGCGTAGGCTTCGGTTGTGGTGTAATCGCCGAGCTGCTGATACTCGAAGCGCGGGGACCGCACGCTGGCGAAGTGTATGGTGTGCCCGCCTTCGTGAAACATGGTCTCGAAATCCTGCACGCCGCCGGCGGGCTTGATGGTCATGCGCACATCGTCCGGAACCCGGATGGGATAGCAGGCGGCCCGGAACTCTTTGAGCGGCCGGTCTTCGCTGTCCACAAAGATCGGCTTGCCATGTACGCTGGCGAAGGGAATGCCCATTCCGTCCAGGAACTCGCGGAACGCGGGAATCAGAAGCTCTTTCGGAAAGAAGCGGTCGAAGCTTTTCAAGGCGAACAGGCGTGAGAGGTCGGAACGTCGCAGGCGCTCCAGCGGGATGTTGAGATGTTTTTCACTCTGGTCGCGCAGCAAGTCGCGGTAGACCGGATCGTTACGCTCCATGAAGCCGGCGGCCTGCCCGAGCAGCGGCGCCAGTCGGACCCTGCGAATTTCTTCGGACAGCGCCACGTAATTCGAGAAGCCGTATTCGCGCGCCAGTTGCCGTTGCTTCCGCTCCTTGTCGAGCAGGATGGGGTTCAGCTTCTCGCGCACCACCACGGCGACCGCGGCCGCGATCTTTGCGCGCCGGTCCGAGTCGGGCTCGTTGAGCGACAACGGAGCAGCTTCTTTGAAGGGGACTGGCCCGGGTATCCAATCCAGGTGCAGCTTCGCCTCCAGTTCGGCGTTCTCCTCGCGGTCATCGTATTCGGCCGTAGCGCGGTCGATAGCCGTGACCGCAATTGCGTTGCGGAGGAAGCGCAGGGCCGTGCGCTCCTCGTCGTCCGTGGCCGCCTGGAGCGCTTCTTCAACCAGCCTCAGGTTGGACGGGCGAAACAGATCCTCGTGTCCGATGTAAGTTTCAGCCATGGCGCTTGGCTCGCCTTGCGTGCGAGTGAACCAGCTCAGCTTGGCCTGGATCAGGCCCAGGGCTTCCAGTTCCCGCCGGATGCCGTCCACGGTGTAGGTTTTCACGTCGTCTGTAACTGGTGTCATATGCCGAAGGCGCGTGGGTAGATCCCGCGCGGCGCATGCTAACATCTTCTCATGGGGCCCTCCAAGAAGCGGCCGGGCCACGGAGCGGTTCTGTCGCGCCGGGCTCTTCTCGCAGGTTGCGCCGCCTTGCCCGCCGCCGCGCTTCCGCCCGCACTCGACCGCGGTAGCACTTTACCCTCCGATTGGCGGCGATATGCCGACCCAACCACGGAATTTGAAGTTTACCGCCTTACCGATCCTTCGTATTCCAGCCGTCTTCCGGCGCACTATGCCCGAAGCCTAGCCCGCCGCGGCAACTTCCTGCTCTTCTCGAGCGACCGCGCGGGTTCTCCGCAAGCCTTCCGGATGGACCTCAAGTCCGGCGAATGCCGCCTTCTGACGGAAGCCGCGGCGCTGGACGGCGGTTCACTGACGCTCGCGCGGGACGACCGCAGCGCCTTCTTCTTCGATGGCTCCACTCTGCGCCAGCTGCAGCTATCCAATCTTAGGGAGCGGGAGATCTACCGCGTGCCGGACGAATTCCAGCGCACTTCCGGATTCTGCCTAACGGATGATGGCAACCATGCGGTGCTCGGGGAGGTGTCCTCGCCGTCCAACTCGCGGCTGCGGCGGGTCACGATGGCCAAAGGAACGGCCGTCACCATCGTCGAAGCGCCGTTCTCTCTCACCCAGCCCATCCCGCGGCCGAGGAGGGCGCAAGTTCTCTACCGGCAAGAAGATGAGGCGCTCTGGCTGGTGGATTTTGACGGCCGCAACAATCGCCGTTTGAAGACGCCGCCGGGCAAAATTGGACCCGCCATTTGGTCTCCTTCGGGCCGGACCATCCTCTATTTGCACTATCCGGAAGAAACCAGCCGTCTGAACGCGATCCGGGAGTTGACGCCCGACGAAAACGTGGACAAGCTGGTGGCGTCGACGAGCCAGTTCGTACACTTCGGCTCGAACTCGGACAGTTCCGTGTTTGTGGGCGCCAGCCGGAACCTGGCCTCGCCATACATTCTGCTCCTCTTGCGCATCACTCGCCGCGAGCTGACGGTTTGCGAACATCGCGCGAGCAATCCCTCACAGGTGGCGCCCATCTTCTCTCCAGACAGCCAGCGTATCTTCTTCCAGAGCGATCATCACGGAAAGAGCGCGCTGTATCGCATTGAAGTGGGGAAGTTTGTGGAAGCCACGGAACTGGATGAGCGCAGCGCTTTGTAACTCCTCAGGACTGTAGTGCGTCCTACTAAATAGAAGGCCCTTTCGTAAGGGCGATGTGGGGCAAACCGATGACTAGCTTCTTGTCGAGAGTCGCTCGATGGTGGTGCTATACGATGCATCCCGATCCTCTTTGGCCCATCCACGGTCGATACCAGTGCCCCAAATGTAACCGGTGTTACGAAGTGCCTTGGGCGTTTGAGCCTGTAGTCGCGGAAAAACCGCGCCCCGGGTTTTCTCGCGCGGGGCGAACACTGGCCGCGTAAGCTCTCCCTTCAAATCACAAAGGTAGACGAGAGCAAAGCCGCGCCTGGCGGCTTTCCCGCTGATATAATTCCCCCATGTTCAAATCTCGGCGAGCGATTCGCACATGAATCGACGAACCTTTCTTGCAGCCGGGATAGCGGCCGTGGCCGCTCCCAAACTCGGAGCCGTGCCCCGAACGAAGATGGGCATCGCCACCACGTCCTTCATGCGCGGCGGAGCGCCTCGGGATACTTATGAGTTTCTTGAGTACTGCCACTCGCTCGGCGCGGGCGGAATTCAGGCTTCCCTCGCGTCCGTGGAACCGGATTACCTGAAGACACTGCGGGCCCAAGCCGAGCAACACGGAATGTACATCGAGGTAATGGCCGGGTTGCCGCGCAAGGAATCCGAGACGTTTGAGCGAGCCATGAAAGCCGCCAAAGAAGTGGGGGCGCTATGCGTTCGCGCCGCCGCGCTGAGCGGAAGGCGATATGAGACCTTCTCCAGCATGGAAGACTGGCAACGCTTCGTTAGCGAATCGCAGGCGGCGATCGCGCGCGGATTGAAGATAGCGGAAGCGCACCGCGTTCCGTTGGCGCTCGAGAATCACAAGGATTGGACGCTTGAAGAGTTCGTCGCGCTCCTGAAGAGCACGAGCAGCGAATACCTCGGAACCTGCGTCGATACGGGCAACAACATCGCTTTGCTGGACGACGCCAACGCCCTGGTCGAAGGACTGGCGCCGTATGCGTTCTCCACTCACATAAAAGATATGGGCGTGGAGAGCTACGAGGAGGGCTTTCTGCTCTCCGAAGTGCCCCTGGGAGAAGGATACCTCGACCTGAAGGGGATGATCGCCGTAATCCGGAAGGCAAAACCTAAGGTGCGCATGACTCTGGAGATGATTACGCGCGATCCTTTGAAGGTGCCCTGTCTCAACGGGAAATACTGGGTGACCTTTCCGGAACGTAGCGGCCGGTACCTGGCCCAGACTCTGAAGACGGTCCAGGAGCGCTACCGCCGCCCGCTGCCGCGCGTGACGGCGCTCGCCCCCGAAGCCCAGCTCAGGCTCGCCGAGGAGAACGTGAAACAGTGTCTTCACTATTCGCGCGAACAATTGGGCTTGTAGCCTTCGCCGCGCTCGCGCTCGCGGCTTCCGATTCCGAACGCCTCCGCCAGCATCGCGTTTCCTCGACGCGCAGTCCCGCTCCCGAACCCGGCGCGGAGAACGAGATCATCCCCTCGCTGGTCGAAGGTCTGCAAACGCCGCAGGATTGGCGCGAGAAGCGGCGGCCCGAAATTGTGAAGCTCTGGACACAGATTCTGGGCAAGCTCGGGCCGGACGCGAACGATCGCAAGTGGTTCGGCGACATCCGCGAGGTCACGGTCCACGAGCGCGACGAGTTCGAGACCTACACGCGCATCCATCTCGACCTTCCGATCGAGAAAGACTTTCACCAGCATCATCTGCTGCTGTTGCCGAAGAACCAGGGGAAGGGACCGTTTCCGGCAGTGATCGCCTGGACCTCCAGCACGCCGGACTACACCGCGCCCGAGCAGTGGTGGGGCAAGTGGCTCGTGGAGCGCGGTTACGTGGTGCTGACAAGCTGGTCGTTCATCCGTCATTATCGCGAGGGCGCTTTCGCCCGGGGCGGGGTAGCGGAGAAAGTCTACGAGCGCTTCGGACACTGGCTGCCGATCGCGAAGATGGTGCATGACGTTCAGCGTGAGGTGGAATACCTGCGCACCCTGAAGGAGGTGGATGCGCGGCGGATCGGCTTCATGGGGTTCTCGCTGAGTGCGAAAGCGGCAGTTTACGTTGCGGCATTCGCACCGGAGATCAAGGCTACCGTGGCGCTCGATCCCCACATCGCGGTGAATGGCGGCACCAATTGGTACGCCCCCTGGTATCTGGACTGGCTGCGTCCGTTCCCGGACATTCCCACCCCCGAGCGGACCGTGCTCAGTCTGCTCAACCCCGATCCCGCGCGTCCGGGTTTCGAGCACGATCACCACGAGCTGATGGCGCTGGCGGCGCCTCGCGCGTTCCTGCTGATCGGCGGGAGTCAATCCGAGGATCGCGGCGGGGATTCCGACGATCTGCAAAGCTGGGGCTATTTCAACCGGGCGCTGGAAGTGTACAAGCTGCTCGGGATTCCGGAGCGTATCCAGTTTGCGTCCACGAACGACGGCCATAAAGCGAACGGACCGAGCATCGATCGTGCCTGGCGGGCTTTCTTCGAGCGCTGGCTGAAGAAGGACTGGCGGGAGCTAAGGTAAAATGCGGTCGAAACCATCCTCCGTACCGAAGATCCCCGAATCGAAGCGCCCCTCGCCGCCCTCGTCGAGTAATTCGCGATAGACTGAAGTTATGATGTTCCGGCCCGCAAGCGCACGCCCTGGACTGTTCGGGTCCGACTAAGTTCCGCCCGCGCCCTGTCTTTTTCTACTCGAAGAACTTGGAGATCGATTATGCAGAGCGTTTTGGACGCGACACGCCGCGACCTGCCGCACATTGAGGGACCCTTGCCTGGGCCCTGCGCGCGGCAAATTATCGAGCGGGATGCATCCGTAGTTTCCCCCTCTTATACGCGCAGTTACCCCCTTGTGGCGGCCCGTGGCGAGGGCGCCATGGTGGAAGATGTCGACGGCAATCGCTTTCTGGACTTCAATGCCGGCATCGCTGTCGTGGCGACCGGTCATTGCCATCCCCGCGTGGTGAAAGCGATTCAGGACCAAGCCGCGAAGCTCATCCACATGTCGGGCACGGACTTCTACTACCCAAACATGGTGGATCTGGCCGAGAAGCTGGCGGCGCTCGCGCCCGGGGGTTTCGAACGGCGAGTTTATTTCGGTAACTCGGGTACGGAAGCCGTGGAGGCCGCGCTCAAGCTGGCCCGGTATCATACCGGACGGGATAAGTTCATTGCATTTACGGGCGCCTTTCATGGCCGCACCATGGGCTCTTTGTCGCTGACTGCCAGCAAGCTCGTCCAGCGGCGCAAGTTCGGCCCATTCCTGCCCGTCCACCATGTTCCTTATGCCTATTGTTACCGCTGCGCTTATGGCAAGGCGCCGGACACGTGCGCGGTGGAATGCGCAAAGGCGATCGAAGATGGTCTGCTAAAAACGCTTCTGCCGTCCGAGGAAGTCGCCGCGATCGTGGTGGAGCCGATCCAGGGCGAAGGCGGCTACGTGGTTCCGCCGGCCAAGTTCCTGCACGAGCTGCGACGCATCGCCGACCGTTTCGGCATGCTGCTGATCTTCGACGAGGTGCAGTCCGGAATGGGGCGCACCGGGAAGATGTGGGCGGCCGAGCACTTTGACGTCGTCCCGGATGTCTTCACCGTGGCCAAAGGCATCGCCAGCGGTATGCCCCTGGGGGCGACTGTGGCCAAAGCCCAATGGATGCAGTGGAAGCCCGGCTCGCACGCTTCAACATTCGGCGGCAATCCGGTGTCGATTGCGGCCGCGCTCGCGACTATCGAGCTGCTCGAAGAAGAGCTGCTGGAGAACGCGACCCGCGTGGGCGCCAGGATGATGGAGCGGATGCGGGAATGGCCCAAGCGCTTTCCGGTTGTAGGCGACGTGCGCGGCCTGGGCCTGATGCTGGGTTTCGAGCTGGTGCGCGACCAGGCGACCCGCGAGCCGTTCCCCGATTTGCGCAACGAGATCGTCCAGCAGGCCTTCGAGCGCGGGCTGCTGATCCTCGGAGCGGGGGACAGCACGATTCGTCTCAGCCCTCCGCTCAACATCAGCGCCGACCAGGCCGACTTCGCGCTGGAGCTGCTGGAGGAGTGTTTGGGGCCGCCCAACGCAGCGAGGGGCTGAGCACGTGATCGATGCCGGATTGTATTTTTACACCCCGCTGTGGTACAAATAGCAGCTTAGGAAAAGACGATGGCCTACGTTATCGCGGAACCCTGCATCGGAACCAAAGACACTGCATGCGTTGACGCCTGCCCCGTGGATTGCATCCACCCCAAGAAGGATGAAGAGGCATACGCCGACGCGGAACTGCTCTACATCGACCCCGTGGAATGCATCGATTGCGGCGCCTGCGTGCCGGTCTGTCCGGTATCGGCGGTTTTTGCCCTCGACGACCTGCCCGAGAAGTGGAACGAATTCACAGCGAAGAACGCCGCCTACTACAACCGGTAGGTTGCAGAGGCTGACTGCGTCTCCCAGATTTTCACCTCGCGAACTGCTACTTTCCGTTCCGTGCCCAGGGAGCCTGAAATCTGCTCGAAGAAGTAACGGGCAATGTTCTCGGCCGACGGATTCAGAACATCGAAAGGCGGCAGTTCGTTGAGGTACCGGTGATCGAGTCGCGCCACGACTTCGCTGATCGCCCGCTTCAACTCCACGAAATCCACCAGCAGGCCGGTGCCGTCCAGCGTCTTTCCTTCCACTGTCACCAGCACGCGATAATTGTGGCCGTGCAGGTTCTCGCACTTCCCATGATAGTCGCGCAGATTGTGCGCGGCGGCGAATGTTTCTTCCACGGAGACTTCAAACATCGAAAAACCTTTCCACGTCGCCGATCTCGGTCGTAAAGCCGTAATCCGGCAGGGTGTCGAAGAACACCTGGCCATAGCGCTGTTTTGTGATCCGGTTGTCGAGCAGGGCCAGCACGCCGCGGTCGGAGCAGCTCCGGATCAACCTTCCGAATCCCTGTTTCAGCGCTATGGCCGCCTGCGGAATCTGATAGTCGTAAAACGGATTTCCGCCCTGCTCGCGCACATTACGAATGCGCGCTTCCACCACCGGATCGCTCGGCACGGCGAACGGAAGGCGGTCGACAATCACACAGCTCAATCGCTCGCCGGGAACGTCCACGCCTTGCCAGAAGGACGATGTCGCAAACAGGACGCAATGGGGCGTGTTCTGAAACTCCTCCAGCAGGGCGGTACGGGGGCCGGTCCCCTGCAGGAGCGCCGGATACTCCAGATCGAGCGACACGCGGTCGTACATCGCCCGCATCTGCTGATAACTTGTGAACAGCACGAAGGCGCGCCCCTGCGAATGCTTCAGCAATTGGAGTACTTCCTCGGAAGCGGCTCGGACGAAGGCGGGTTCGCGCGGATCGGGCAGCGCCTGCGGAACGTACAGCAGGGTCTGTTTGGAGTAATCGAAATGTCCGGGTACCACCAGGGTACGGGCCTGGTCCAGGCCCAGTCGCTTCTGCACGAACTCGAAATTTCCCGCCACGGCCAGCGTCGCCGACGTCAGGATCACGCTGTCGATCTGGTTAAACAGGCGTTCGGCCAGGATGGAAGAGATGTCTATCGGCGTGCCCTGCAGGAAGCACCCCCGCCCACGCCGCTCGAACCAGTACACGAAGGAGCGGTCGCCCGTCTCCAGCAGCACTTCGAGATTCGCTCTTAGCTCCAGAGTCCGCCGGAAGAGAGGAATCACCTCCTCGGGAGGATTCTTCAGCAGACGCAGATGCGCTCCGGTGAGTTCCAGTGCGCGGAGCAGGTCGCGGTACGGCTCCTCATTCGTGTCGAGGAAGCATTCGCGATTGTGAAAAGCCGAGCGGCCCTCGGTCATGGGAAAGAGCGAGAAGAAGGCGATGGACACCGCGTCCAGCATTTCCAGCACGCGGTCGAGCTCCGGCGTTCCGAATCGCTTCAGGCGCGCCACGCGCGAGATGTCGCGCCGCAGCTCCTGTAACTGGTAATTGCTCAGCGTTACGCCGAAGAACTGTCCGGCCACGTCCTCAATTTCGTGCGCTTCGTCAAAGACCACCGCGTGATAGTCCGGCAGAATGCCGCCGAAATCCTGCTCTTTCAGCGCCAAATCGGCGAAAAAGAGATGGTGGTTGACGATGAGAATGTCGCTCTCGCGTGCGCGCTGCTGCTGGAGCGTGAGGAAACAGCGCTCGAACTGCTGGCACTTCTGGCCGGCGCACAGATCGCGGCGCGCGTCCATCTTGGACCATGCGGTGCTGTTTTCGGGAAGCGTGCGAATCTCGGCGCGGTCGCCGAACTCGCTCGTCTTCTCCCACTCGCGGATGATCTCGAAGTCGGCTACCTCTTCAAGGCCCGTGAGCACGGCTTCTTTCGCGGCGTCGTAAATTTTCTGGCGGCAGGCGTAGTTGCCGCGTCCCTTCAGGTAGCAAACGCGCAGGGGCTGGTCAAAGTGCTTTTGCAGGAACGGAATATCTTTGTAGAAAAGCTGCTCCTGCAGGTTCTTCGTGCCGGTGGAGACCACGATGCGGCGTCCCGAGAGAATGGCCGGAACCAGGTAGGCAAGGGTCTTGCCGGTTCCCGTGCCGGCTTCCACGACAAGGTGCCGGCGGTCGGCGAGAGCCTTTTCCACCGCTTCGGCCATATCGAGCTGGCCTCTCCGGTACTCATAGTTGGGATGCCACTTCGAAAGCGCGCCGTTTTGCGCAAAGAACTTCCGAGCGCGTGCCGCCGAGGCCTCGGTTTTCATATGTGCCTAGTTTCATTCTACAGAAGACCCTGGATGCCAATTCTCTTCGACAGGCCGTCGACATTTCTACTTTGCCTTGACAAAACGGCTACGCCACTTGTGCATCCCTCTTTCCGGGTGTAAGCTCGCATCCAGCGGCATCTCCGTGTAGGCGGTGCAGGGGCAATACGGGACCGCTATTGACGGGACCTAAAGAAAGGAAAGGGACCGGAATGGTTAAATTCTTTACCGCTCTGCTCTTGACCTTGGGGTTGGCGGCTTTGCCGCTCGGCGCTCAAAACTTTGGGGAAATCACCGGCACCGTCGCCGACTCCACGGGAGCTGTGATGGCTAGGGTGACCGTAACCGTGGTCAACTCGGCGACGAATCAGGTCCGGACGGCGGTCACGAATGAGACCGGCAACTACTCGGTCCCCTTTCTGGTGCCTGGCCCATATGATATTCGCGCCGAAACCGCCGGCTTCAGAGCGGAAACCCGCACAGGCGTGATTCTGCAGGTGGGCGCCGTCGCCCGGATCAACTTCGCTCTGCAAGTAGGCGAAGTCACCCAGCAGATTGAAATCACGGCTGGAGCGCCGCTGATGGTCACCGAGAGCACTGCTCTCGGAACGGTAATCGAAAACAAGCGTATCATCGAGCTGCCGTTGAATGGCCGCGACCCTCTACAACTAATTGCCTTGAGCACGAACGTAACGGTGGAGGGCGGCGCCGGCGGAGGCGGCGGATTACAGGGCGGAGCGCGCACGGGAGCCTCGTACTCCATTGCCGGGCAGCGCCTCGAGTTCAACCGCTACACGCTCGACGGTGTGGAAAACACGGACCCAAACTTCAACTCGTACATCATCAACCCGTCGGTAGACGCTTTGCAGGAGTTCAAAGTGCAGAGCGGAGTCTACTCCGCTGAATTCGGCAGAGCAACGTCGCAGGTCAGCGCTACCACGAAATCGGGTTCCAACCAGTTTCATGGAGCGGCCTTCGAATTTCTGCGTAACTCCGCGTTTGACGCCCGTGAATGGCAGCAGGCGGAGGAGCGGCAAAACCCCTTCCGCCGCAATCAGTTTGGCGGCACCCTGGGCGGGCCGATCCTGCGCGACCGGCTCTTCTTCCTGGCGAACTTCGAGCGAACCATCGACCGCAAGACGAATCAGCAGACCGCTGCCGTGGCCACTGACAAGATGCGTGCCGGCGACTTCTCCGGCGCAGGGGTCAACCGCACGATCTTCGATCCTCTTACACGGGTTTACGAAACCAACGCTCAGGGCCTGGAGCGGGCCGTTTCGGCGGCACCATTCCCCGGCAACCGAATCCCGGCAGGCCGGTTCAACCCCGTCGCGGTGAAACTGCTCGAGTTCTACCCCAGCCAAAACGTTCCGGGCGACTTTCTCCCCCGTAACTTCATCAACAACCTGGCCAGGAAACAGGACAGCGAACAGCTTAATTTTCGTGCGGATTGGAATCAAGGCACGAAATCGAACTGGTTCGCCCGGTACAGTTGGGGCGATGAGCTGCAGGAAAACCCGTCCACCTTTCCGCTCCTAGGCACACAGACGGACACGACGGTTCGCCAGGCTGTCCTGTCGAACACCTTGCTCTTCGGCGCCTCCGTAGTCAATGACGCCCGCTTTGGCTGGAATAGCTTCGCCAATGACAGAGTTGGTAACTTAGCGTATCAGCGGGATGTTGCAAGCGAACTGGGCATTATCGGCCTCAATGCGGCCCATCCAGCGTTCTACGGCGTTCCGTCCGTCGCTGTTGGCCAGGGCGTCGCCGGATTTGGCGGAGGCGATCCCTGGGTGGCGCGCAATCACACCTTCCAGTTCGTGGATAACGTCTCCATAGTCCGGGGACGGCATTCGATCAAGTTCGGTGGTGAACTCCGCCGCGACCGTTACAACAATTTCGGCAATCAGAAGGGACTCGGTGAGTTCATCTTCACTGGGCAGGCGACGTTTGATCCTGCCAACCGGAACGCCACCGGGTTTGGATTCGCCGATTTCCTGCTCGGAGAAACCAACCAGTCTGCCCGCGCCCTCGCATCCGCGAACGCAATGCTGCGCGGCACTGCGTACTACGCCTATATTCAGGACGACTGGAAGATCACCCCCCGGTTGACCTTGAATATTGGTCTGCGGTACGAGAACACCCGCCCCTGGTACGACAAATACCGGGGCATCATGAACGTCCAGATGTTCGGCCCCGGTGTCGGGCCCTCCGGCGTGCTGGCCGGCACGCAGGCGCCAATCTTGACCCGGCCGGGGGCTGGCGATTTCTACGAAGGCCTGAACTTCCGCTTCCATGACGGAATTCCAATCCAGGCCGGCGACGAATATCTCGGCCGCTCCCTGGTCAATCCCGATAACAACGACTTCGCTCCGCGCATCGGCATCTCCTGGAGCCCCCGTGACCGCTGGACGGTGCGCGCCGGCATTGGCGTGTTCTATACGAGAGATAGCGGCAACCCAGTTTTCGACATGGCCCGAAACATGGCGGGGCGCGGATTCGCAACCACCGATGTGGAGCGGCCGAACGCGAATCTGAGCGATCCCTGGAAAAACCAACGCGAGCAGTTCACGTGCACGGGGTGGACGGGCACCTGTCTGGGCCCGTTCCAGGTTTTGGGAAATATCACCGGACGCCGCAGTCCCTACGTTCAGCAGTGGCTGTTCAATATCCAGCGTGAATTGTCGCCGAACATCGTGCTGGAAATGGGATATCAGGGAAACGCAGGCCACAAACTGGAGCGCTTCCGGACTTACAACCAAGCCGTCCTGAAGGAAGGGCCAGGCGATGCCCGCAGCATACCGCAGCGCCGCCCCTGGCCCGCGTACGATCGGATCCAGCAGGTGGATGGCAGCATCAATTCGAATTACCATGCTTTTTCCACCAAGCTCCAGCAGCGGTTCAGCAGAGGTATGACCTTCCTGGCCGGTTTCACCTGGTCGAAGGCGATTGACGGGGGCAGCGCGATTCGCACAAATAGCGGCGACCGCCTGTGGCCGACCAACAGCTATGACCTTTCGGCCGAGCGCGGGCTCGCGCAGTTCCACGTAGGCCGGCGTTTCGTCGCGTCCACCATCTATGAACTGCCGTTCGGACTGGGCAAGCCGCTGCTGAACAACTCTGGCATCATTACGAAGATTGTCGGCGGCTGGCAGCTGGGCGCCATCGTTACCTTCGCGGACGGCGCTCCGGTGAATGTCGGCAGCATTGGCGACAGCTTCGCCGTCGGCGGTCTGGGCAACGCTCCGCATGCCACCGGAATCAGCCCGATTCCGGAGAACCGGTCGGCGAACAACTTCTGGAACGTCGCCGCATTCGACGCTACGAACCCGAACCTGAGCTATCTGGCGGGCAATGCGGGCAGGAACGTGCTTCTTCGGCCGGGAACCCGCAACGCCGATCTGTCGCTGTCCAGAAACATCCGCATCAGAGAAAGTCATACGCTGCAGTTCCGGTGGGAATCGTTCAACGGGACCAACCACCCGAACTGGAACGCTCCCTCAGCCGATGCCCGCAACGCCAACACGTTCGGTGTGGTAACATCGGCCCGAACCATGCGAGAGATGCAGTTCGCTCTGAAGTACCTGTTCTAAACCAAGCCATTCAGATATCCATTCGGGAGAAGACAACAAAATGAATCGATCATGGTTACTCGCGATATCCGCCATGCTGGTCACAGCGCCCATGCTGGCGCAGAACGCGCCAAAGCCTAAGCGGATCAACCGGGCCATAGAACTGCTCGAACAGAAGCAGCCCATTTACTACACAGGGGGGCGCGGGGGCTACGAAGAGGGTAAGAAGTCAGCCGGCACGAAAGCGGACTACATCAATTATGAGATGGAACACGGCGCTTTCGACATCACCGCGCTGCGGAACTTCATGCGGGGCCTTGTGGACGCCGGCCCAACCAGAACCGGTCACCGAACGCCGGCGGTCATTGTCACCCTTCCAATCCTGGGAAAAGATGAGGCCAGCATGCGCGCAAACTCCTGGGTGGTGCAGCAGGTGATGGCCTCCGGCGTCCATGGCATTCTTCTATGCCATGCGGAGTCGGCGGAAGCTATCCGTGCGATGGTGGAGGCAGTCCGTTATCCGTTTGCGCCAGACGCATCGGGGCTGGGCCAGGGATATCGCGGCAGCGGCAGCCAGGGCTTCGCGTCTCAAATATGGGGTTTGTCGGCGACGGAATACGTGAAAAAAGCCGATACCTGGCCGCTGAACAAAGAAGGCGAAATCATGTTGGGGCTGAAGATCGAGAACCCGAAGGCGACTGCTAATGCGGCCAGGACCACGAAGGTTCCCGGTGTAGCTTTCGCGGAATGGGGTCCTGGAGACCAGGCCTTCTACCTGATCGGTGCGCCCACTGCCAGTGGCCCGGGCGGCGGCGGAGACCGGTCGTCGCATCCCGCGATGCAAAAGGCCCGCTCACAGGTCTTCAAGGCCGCGAAAGACGCGGGTATCGCCTTTCTCAACTCCTGCAACGAGAACAATGTGATTGACATGATCAAGGAAGGCGTGATGATCTGCACCGGCGGCGACGGACCGGGCGCGGAGAAGGGTCGCCAATTCACTAAAAGGCAGGGTCCATGGTAGCAGAGAGAGGTGTGTGCCGCCTCTTGATGATCGCCACCTATCTCCTGGGCACTGGTCTGGTCAGCGCCCAGGAGCGTCCGAACACGCTCACCTCAAAAGAATCCAGTGAAGGCTGGCTCCTCCTGTTTGACGGGAAGACACTAAAAGGTTGGGAGGCCCGCCCAACATCTGTTCCTGATTCCAACGGGGACTGGAAGGTCGAGAACGGAGCTCTCCTATGCGGCGGGACGACGCCGAGCTGGCTAAATACCGACGCCTCGTTCTCCGACTATCGCCTGACGCTCGAGTTCCGCGGCTCCGGGAAAGTGAACAGCGGGGTCTTTCTGCGTTCGCAGAAGGAAGGCGCACCGCACCGTACCGGCTACGAGTTGCAGATCTGGGATTATCAACCGGCCGGCTATAACACGGGCAGCCTGGTAGGGTCCCTCAAGGCATCCCCCGCAAAGATCGTCCCGGACCAGTGGAACCGCTATGAGATTACCGCCGACGGCGACCGCTTTCTAATCGTCCTGAACGGTAAAACCTTGCTCGACGCGCGCGATTCCAAGCACTCTGCCGGTGTGGTCGGCTTCCAGTGCCAGCGAGACAGCCGGATCGAGTTTCGCAATATCAAGTTGAGGCCGACAAAGAAATAGTCACGGGCCTTCTATAGCATTCGCTCGATCCTGTTGCGAACCTCAATGGCCCGCCGCGGGCTGCGGCCCCCAGTTGAAACCGCAATCTGCAGGTCTCCTTTGACGATGCGCGAAGGCACCAGGAAGTCGCATTCGCCGGCGGCATCGGCCACGTTGACGGGAATACCGCGTCGTTTGGCCGCCTGCGCGATTCGATGATTCGCACTGCGATCATCGGTAGCGGTAAACGCCAGATAGGCGCCGGCCAGGTCCGCCGGCCGCACCTTCCGGCGAAGCAGCGTTATCGGCATGGCTTCCAACTCCGGTTCCACGCGCGGCGCCACCACGGTGACCCGCGCGCCCGCTTCGAGCAAGCCCTTCACCTTGCGCAGGGCCACCTTGCCGCCGCCCGCCACAAGCACCGGCTCGTCCTGTAAGTCTAAGAAAATTGGATAGTAGCGCAACTTGCGATGCTATCATGGAGGAAAGTGTCCCAGACGTTGCCCTCGGTAGTGATCGTGGGCAGGCCGAACGTCGGCAAATCCACCCTCTTCAACCGCATCACCGGAGAGAGACGCGCCATAGTCGGAGATGAGCCCGGCATCACGCGCGACCGGATCCACGCCACGGCCTCCTACGACGGCCGCGCATTTGAAGTGATCGACACCGGCGGAATCGTCGTCGACGACAACGAGTACATTCCCAGCCAGATCCTGAAACAGGCGCAGTTCGCGTTGCAGGATGCGGCGCACATCATCCTGCTGGTGGACGGCCGCTCCGAGATCACGGCCGCCGATCGCGACCTGGCCCAAATGCTCATCCGCCTGGGCAAGCCTGTGTCCCTGGCCGTCAACAAGATCGACACGCAGGCGCGCGAAGTCCTCGTTCACGACTTCTACTCGCTGGGCATCCGCGACATCTTCCCCGTCTCGGCCGAACACAGCCTCGGCGTGGACGCACTGCTCGACCACATCGCTTCCCGGTTTCCCGAAGTTGCCGAAGAGAAGGAATCGGCGGGCATCAAGGTCGCCATCATTGGACGGCCTAATGTCGGCAAGTCGACGCTGCTGAATACGCTGGTGGGCGAGGAGCGCTCCATCGTTTCCCCCATTGCCGGAACCACACGCGATGCGGTGGATGAAAGCGTGGTGCACAACCAGACGGAGTACGTCTTTGTGGACACCGCGGGCATCCGCCGCAAAGGCAAGACCAAACTGATGGCGGAGAAGCTCAGCGTGGTGATGGCGCGGCGGCATATACGCATGGCGCACGTGGTTCTGGTGATTTTGGATGCGACCGAAGGCGTGCTCGGCCTGGACGCGACCATCGCCGGTTACGCGCACGAGGGCGGTCGCGCGGTGATCTTGTGCGTGAACAAGTGGGACCTGATCGAGCCGGGAAAGAAGCGCGCCTTCGAAGCGAATTTGCGGGACGAGTTGAAATTTCTCGATTATGCGCCGGTGCTCTTCCTTTCCGCTCAATCGGGCTCCGGGACCAAACCGCTGTTCCGTCTGATCCGCGATGTCTACGAGTCCGCTTCGAAGCGCGTCACTACCGGCGAATTGAACCGCTTCGTCGAGCGGCTGCACTTCGAAGAGCGGAGAATCTTCTATATCACGCAAGCCTCAATCCGGCCGCCGACCTTCGTGCTTTTCACGGACCGGGGCGGCGCGCTGCACTTCTCGCACCAGCGCTACATCAGCAACCAGATCCGCAAGCACTTCGGCTTCAAGGGAACGCCGATCGTGGTGAAGACGAAGTCGAAGGGCGCTTAAGCTGTAGGATATTGTGGTCCCTCAACAACCGCTCCCTGACGGTCGCGGCTCGGTAAATCGTTCAGAGCCGCGACCGTCAGGGAGCGGTTGTCGTGAGAACGCACTACACTGGATCTGGCAGCGTGTTTGGCTGTGCAGAGAGTGGAGAACAGGGCATGAGACTCAGGCTCAACGTAGTGTGCATGCTCATTTTACTGGTCGCCTCGGGCTTGTCGATCCAGCCGGCAGCCTCGCAGGAAAAGCGTCTTCTCTATGTCGCCACGCCTGGAATCCGGAACTACGTGGAGTACGGTGGCGTGGGCGTCATCGTCTTCGACGCGGACAACGGGTACCGGTTCGTCAGGCGCATCCCAACCTGGGATGTGCCGGAGGGGAAGGCTCCGGAGAATGTCAAGGGCATCGCTGCCAGCGCGAAAACCGGAAAGCTGTACATCAGTACCATCCGGCGGCTGGCCTGCATCGATCTGGTCTCAGAGAAGATGGAATGGGAAAAAGAACTCAATGGGGGATGCGATCGAATGGCGCTCTCCCCCGACGGCAAGATTCTTTACGTGCCATCGTTTGAAGGGCCGCACTGGAACGTGGTCAACGCGGCGACCGGTGACACGATCGCGGCGGTCGTGACCAAGTCCGGAGCCCACAACACGGTCTATTCGCTGGACGGCACGCGCGCCTATCTAGCCGGCCTGCGCTCACCGTTGCTTTCGGTGGCGGACACGAAGACTCATACCGTCGTAAAGACGGTGGGACCGTTCAGCCACTCCATCCGCCCGTTTACAGTGAACGGAAGCCGGACGCTGTGTTTTGTCAATGTGAACAACCTGCTGGGATTTGAGGTAGGCGACCTGCGGACGGGCAAGATGCTGCACCGGGTGGAGGTCAAAGGCTACCAGCAGGGCCCGGTTAAGCGCCACGGGTGCCCGAGTCATGGCATCGCGTTGACCCCCGACGAAAAAGAGCTATGGGTGACAGACGGGGCCAACAGCATGCTGCACGTGTTTGATTCGACCGTCATGCCGCCCAAGCAAATGACGAGCATCAAGGTCCGGGACCAGCCCGGCTGGATTACCTTCAGCATTGACGGGTTGCGCACGTACTCGTCGAGCGGCGAAGTAATCGACACACGCACCAAGAAGGTCATTGCAACCCTGGAAGATGAAGCCGGCCGGCATGTTGGAAGCGAAAAAGTGGTGGAAATCGTATTCAGAAACGGTAAGCCAATTCGCGCCGGAGATCAGTTCGGTTTGGGAGCGAAGCGATAGCTGCGCCGGCTTGACACATTCAGTTACCCGAGCGCAATAGGATCGCCAGCTCGCAGCGCGCTTGGACGTAACGCAGATGCAGAACGTATAAGCCCGGCTCCAACCCTTTGCTCAAACGCTGAAGCGTGGGTAGTCCGCCAGACACATGTTCGCGGCGGCGGAACATGAGCTTTTCATCCGGCGTGGAGACAATGCGAATGTCGGCTTCGCCCACCGGAAATTCCGGGCCGGCGGCGCCGATGTCCTCGGTGGCTGCGAGCACGGCATTCGCAGGCTCGGATGGCGCGTAAGCCACCGTCAGCCGGGCGCGAACTTGCGCCGGCCAGTCCGAAGCGCGGCGCACGGTCCAGGTAATCCATTCATCGGGTGTGCCAATCGCCGCGAGGTCGCGACTTTCCTTCACGGCTCCGCCTTCCGTGTACAGAATGCGCCCGCGCGAATCCGCCAGCTCCAACTCGACGTAGCCAGTCGAAGGAAGCCGGCCGAAGATTCGAACGGGCTTCGAGCGATCAAGAAAAAGGGAAGGAAGTTCGAGGCGATATTTCGCGGTAGCGTCCGTGTCTTCATCGGCGCCTTCCAGGATCCACCGCCGGATCGACTCGATCTGTCCGGCGCTGAGCGGCGGACCGCCGAGCGGCATGCGGTGCGCTTCTCCCCGGCCGCCGCTCACGAATTGAAATAACGCGCTTCGTTCGGGATCGCCGGGAACAATGACCGGTCCGAGATTGCCGCCTTTGTTGAGATCCGCCCATGTTCTCGTCGAAAGACCACCTGCGGCGCTTTCCGGATTGGCTCCGTGGCAAGCGTGGCAGTTCATGGCGAGAATGGGCGCAATCTGCCGGCTGTAACTCACGGGCTGAGCCGCGGTCGCAGGGACGATCGCCGCGGTCACTCCCAAGAACGTTGTTCGCGCCAATGGGCTTCGGCGCAACCTTCGCAGCATGATTTCCTGGTATAGCACGCGCCGAAATCCGCATGATAGAATTCGAATCCTCATGCCGGGAAAAATCGCCTTGGTCATAGCGCTCGCAATTGTGGCGAGCGCCCCTGTTGAAGCGCAGCCGCGAAAAACCGGAAAACTGGCCGGCGGGATCGAAAGGCTGCTTTATGTAACCGACAAGACGGGCATCAGCGTTTACGACATCAATGAAGCTCACAAGCTGCTCCGCCGGATCGATGTGCCGGAGACTGGCGGCTATTACGGAATCGGCGCCAGCCCTCAGTTGGGCCATCTCTACCTCTCCTCGAACGTCAAGCGCGATATGGTCTGCCTCGATCTAACTACGGAGAAGATCGTATGGCGAAACAATCACGCGAGATTTCCCGACAGCTTCATGGTCACTCCGGATGGAAAGACTCTGTACGTGCCCTACCGCGACGAGGATTTCTGGCTGGTCCTCAATGCCGCCGACGGCGAGGTAAAAGCGAAAATTCCGGTCGGCCGCGGCGAGAACTACACGGACGGGTGGCCGATCGGCAGTATCGGGCCGCACAATACCTGGATCAATCCGGCGGGAAGCCGGGTGTACATGCAAGTGCTGACGCTGCCTTATGTGTTTATCGCCGATATCGGGACGAACCAGATCATCGGGAAAGTGGGACCCTTTATCAAGGGCGTGCGGCCGTTTACCGTAACGGATGATGAGAAATACGTCTTTGCGAATGTGGACCGGCTGCTCGGGTTCGAAGTCGGCGCGGTGCGCGACGGGAACAATTGGGGCGGGAAGATGCTACACCGCGTCGAGGCACGGACTCCCCAAAGCCGGCTCGATCAGATCCCCAATCCGCCCGCCCGCAAGCCGCACAGCACGCCCAGCCACGGCGTGAACATCCGCCCGGACCAGAAGGAGGTCTGGGTGGTTGACGGCGTCTACGGCTACGTTTACGCCTACGACGTCACGGCGATGCCGCCCAGGCACGTGGCGAGCGTTGCCCTGTTTGAGGACCCGAAGGAGCGTCCGCGGCCGGGCTGGATCTCCTTCAGCCTCGATTCCAGATATGCGTACCCGGACGGTGGCGCCGTGATCGACACGCAAACGAAAAAAGTGGTCGCCCGCATTCCGACTAGCGAGAAGCTCATTGAGATTGACTTCCGGGATGGCAAACCCGTCAAGGCCGGCCACCGATAGAAGCGGTGGGAGCTAATTAAGCCGCAGGCAGGAGCAGGTTAGTACCGCCCGCGGTCAGGTAATAGGGAGGCCTGGCAGGAAGCAGGCTGCGGATGCCGCGCGAAGGCGCTTCGGCTTCCAGAAGGCAGCTCTGAAGGCTGGAGCGCCCCTCGACGCGGACGCGTCCGGAGTTGCGGGTGACTCGGTACGCGCTCGTCGCGCCGTTCTCGGCGCGCAATACCTCCAGCGGCCAGTCCGAGCCGGCGATCATGTGAATCCCCCCGCCGGCTGTCAGCAGTATGGTCACGTCCGCCTCCGGCTGCCCCCAGTGCGATGCAGCGCCGGCGCTTTCGAAGATCTGCTCCGCCCGTTTCAGAAATACCTGGTCGCCGCCTGAAAGCTGTCCCACAAAACTCATATCGTTCCGGTCCGCCGAAATTTGAGCGAAAATTTATCCCTATTTGACTTCCCCTTCGGTTCGCAATACGCTGGACTCCCATGAAAGCCTCTGCACTGCTTCTTGCATCCGTGTTCTGCCTCTCTCCGCTTTCCGCGCAGCTCAAGTCCGGCCCTGCTCTTCCGCACAAGCTGGTGAAGGACTGGGCGCAGCTCCCGAAAGGCTGGAATTTCGGGGATTGCTCGGGCGTTGCGGTGGACGCCGAGGACAACGTTTGGATTTTCAATCGCGGCCAACATCCGGTGATCCAGCTTGACCGGAACGGTAACGTGCTCCAGGCGTGGGGCGAAGGTCTCATTCGTTCCTCGCACGGCATCCGCGTCGACCCCGAGGGCAACATCTGGGCCGTGGACGTAGCGGGCCACATGGTCTTTAAATTCTCCCCCGCGGGAAAGGTGCAAATGGTCCTCGGGCGCACCGCGGGGACGGACGAGTCGAAAGACGCATTCAACCAGCCCACCGGAATTGCCTTCACGCCTGGCGGCGAGTTCTACATTTCCGATGGGTACGTAAACTCGCGGGTGATTAAATTCAACCGCGACGGCGAGTATCTGCTCCACTGGGGCGGCAAGGGCACCGCCGACGGCCAGTTCAACCTGGTCCACGACGTAGCGCTCGATCCGAAAGGCCGCGTCTACGTCGCCGACCGGACCAACGAACGCGTGCAGATTTTCGATTCCAACGGAAAGTTCCTCGACAAGTGGACCGGCATCGGCGCTCCATGGGGCATCACCTATGTGGCATCGGAGAGCGCGGTCTACATGGCCGACGGCAAGAATAACCGCGTGGTGAAGCTGAATCCGGAGGGCCAGATTGTCGGCGTGCTAGGCTCCTACGGCAAAGTTCAGGGCAAATTCGACTTTGCGCACAACATCGCGGTGGACTCCCAGGGCTCCATCTACGTAGCCGAGATCAAGAACTGGCGGGTACAGAAGTTCGCGAAGTAGCATCCGCAGGCGCATGGTAACTGGTTTGGCCGCTCCTGAAAGCGGCTTCCGCGGAACCGCGATGGGGACACGAGCCGCCGCTGTCTTCCGCCACGGATTGTCAATTCCATTTTCCCCGCCACGATACAATAAAAAGTTATGCCCGCCGAAATTGCCTCCATTCAAGAAGTTGTGGAGGCTGAAGGACATCTGATCGATTCGCACGTCATGGAGCAGATCTTCGATAAGGTCGTGGAGTATAGCGGCCGGTTCGAAGTGGAGCAGTTCCGCATCGGGCGCACCAACGAAGACGCCTCGTATCTGCGGCTGAGAATCGAAGCTCCCAGTCAGGATCTGATGGAGCACCTGCTCCAACAGTTGCTGGGCCTTGGCTGCGCGCCCGTGGACCCCGGAGACGCCCATCTGCGCACCGTGGAGCGGGACCGCTGCGCTCCCGAAGACTTCTACTCGACCACCAACCACCGGACGCTGGTTCGGCACGGGCAGAATTGGCTCGAAGCGCAAAGCCAGCGCATGGACGCGCTGATTGTTGTGGAGTCCAACGGCGGCGAGACGCGGGCCGTGTGCCGGCGATTGCGCGACGTCCGCGCCGGGGACCGCGTGGTGGTGGGCATGCGCGGCATCCGCGTGGTTCCGGAGTCGAAGGAGCGCGACCGGCTGGCCTTTGCCTTCATGTCCAACGGCATCTCCTCCGAACGCCAGGTGGAGACGGCGGTGCGGCAGACGGCGCACTTGATCCACCAGGTTCTGGAGCAGAAGCAGAAAGTGGTTGTCGTGGCCGGACCAGTGGTGGTGCATACGGGCGGCGTGAAGGGTCTCTCCGATCTGATTCGCGGCGGCTACGTGCATGCGCTGCTGAGCGGCAACGCGCTGGGGGTGCATGACGTGGAAGCGGCGCTGTTCGGCACATCGCTGGGCGTGCGGCTGGTGGACGGCCGGCAGGAGGAGCACGGGCATCGCAACCACATGCGGGCGATCAACGCCATGTACCACGCGGGCGGCGTGCGCGCGGCGGTGGAGTGCGGCAAGCTGACCTCCGGAATTCTGTACGAGTGCGTGAAGAACGACGTTCCGTTCGTGCTGGCCGGCAGTCTGCGCGACGACGGGCCGCTTCCCGAGGCGATCACCGATATGAACGAGGCACAGGACGCTTACGCCACCCACCTGCGGGACGCCGGGCTGGTGCTCTGTCTCGGGTCGATGCTGCACTCCATCGCGACCGGAAACATGCTGCCAAGCTGGGTCAAGATCGTGTGCGTGGATATCAACCCCGCCGTGGCCACGAAGGTCAGCGACCGCGGCACGGGCCAATGCGTGGGCGTGGTCACGGACGTAGGGTTGTTTCTGGATCTGCTGTCCCGCGAGGCGGCCAAGGGATGAAGCGCGGTTATACGGGCCAGCCCGCGGTTTCGGGCATCGACGCCACACTGCCCCAGATCGAGACCTGGCCGAACCAGTTTCCGGGTTATGAAATCGAGATTGTAGCGCCGGAGTTCACCTCGGTCTGCCCGAAAACAGGCTTGCCGGACTTCGGAACGATCACGGTCCGGTACGTGCCGGACAAGCTCTGCCTGGAATTAAAGTCGCTCAAACTCTACATGCTGGCCTACCGCAACCTGGGGATTTTCTACGAGAACGTTGTCAACAAGACGCTGCGCGACATCGTAAAGGCGGCCAAGCCCGTATCGGCGACGGTGACCGGAGAGTTCACGCCGCGCGGCGGCCTTCATTCCACGATCACGGCCACTTGGAGCAAACGACGTGGCGCCCGCTGACGATCCGGACGGCCTGAAGACCGAAGAGTTGAGTGAGGTCATTCGCGGAATTCGGGAGCGCGTGCGCGCGCGCTACCCCGACACCTCGCTCGCTCCCTTCGACATTGCGCTGCCGGATCTGATGCCGATGGCGCACGCACGCGACGCCGCCGAGGCCAAGGTAGCGGCGATCGGCACTGTCAATCCCCGTAGCGGCGGTCTTCTCAACACAGCCGTCCAGTGGGTGAAACGGATGGTGGCGCGCTCGCTCGACTGGCATGTGCGCGAGCAGGTGGAATTCAACCGCAACGCCATGGCCTGCGTGGAGGCCTGCATTGAGGCGCTGAACGCTAATAACCGCGCGCTGCTGGCCATGTCCGCCCGGATCGGCGATTTGCGCGCACAGACGGAGCGCTCGAGCGGCGAAATGGCGGACCTGCGGGCGCACTGGCCGCAATGGCGCGCTGGATGGGAGCAGAAGCTGGCGGTGAATGAAGTCCAGTTTCTGCGCAGCGTGGCGGATTTGCAGGGAGCGTTTCAGCATCGGGTGACGCTGATGGAAGGAAACTTCCGCGACGTGGTGAAGTCCCAGCACGCCGATTTCATGGGGGCGCTGGAGCACCACGGCGCCCGCTTCTGGCTGGAGATGGAGAAAGTACGCCTGGAGTACGAGAAGGTGATTCACGAGGAGCTTCGCATCGTCCGCCAACGGGCCGCGTGGCTTCCGCCGGGAGAAGCCGCGGCTGTTCCGGCCGAGCATACAGCGGCGCGGCCGGCCTTCGACTACGGGAGATTCGCGGAGCGTTTCCGCGGCTCGGAGGAATACGTCCGCGAGAAGCAGAAGTTCTACGTGCCGTATTTCAAGGGACGCACGCAGGTTGTGGATTTGGGCTGTGGACGGGGCGAATTCCTGGAGGCGATGCGGGAGGCGGGCGTTCCCGGGCGCGGCATTGATGTGAGCGCCGAGTGCGTGGCGCGCTGCCGCGAAAAAGGATTGGAGGCGGTGCAGGCCGATTTGATCTCGCATCTGGACGGACTGCCAGAAGGCTCGCTGGACGGCATCTTCAGCGCGCAGGTGGTAGAGCATCTGCCGCCGGACAGGCTGCCGGAGCTGGTACGGCTGGCCGCGCTCAAGCTGAAACCCGGAGGGCTGCTGGCCATCGAGACGCCCAATCCGGAATGCCTGGCGATTTTCGCGACGCACTTCTTTCTGGACCCCACGCACCAGCGCCCGGTTCCGCATCCGCTGCTGGCCTTTTACATGGAAGAAGCGGGATTCGGGCGGATTGACGTCCAGCGGCTCTCGCCTGCGGTCGAGACCATGCCTTCGCTGGCCGCGCTGCCCAACGATTTCCTCGCGGCCTTCTTCGGCGGGCTGGACTACGCCATCCTCGGCCGGAGGCTCTGATCTCCCCCCCCGCGAGCGCGCTATGATTACTTCTGTGCGAAGACTGATTGCAGTTCTCCTGTTTGGCGCGATGGGTCTGGCCGCGGCCGATCGCGCGAAAAACGTAATCCTGTTCCTCGGCGACGGGACGGGCCCTTCCACCGTGAACGCGGCAAGCATTCACGGATACGGAGAGCCGCGCTCGCTGTACATTCAGAACATGCCCCACATCGGACTCTCGGAGGCCTCTTCGGCCTCGAGCTGGGTGAGCGATTCGGCGTCCGGCATGACGGCCATCGTAACCGGCGAGAAGACCCACAACGGCGTGATCTCGCAGGCTTCCGACGCCGAGAGGAAGGTTCGCGACGGTCGGGCGCTGAAGACCATTCTCGAGTACGCCGAGGAGCATGGCCTCTCCACCGGCGTGGTCTCCAACAGCAGCATGGCTGACGCGACGCCGGCCGCCTGCTACGCCCACGCGAACGACCGGGGGAAGCACGGCGAGATCTTCGCGCAGGTGCTGACGCCGCGCTTTGGCGATGGCGTGGACGTGGTGATCGGACCGGGACGGCCGAGCATCCTGAAGCTGACCGCCGAGCTAGGCGTCGATCTGGCCGCCGAGCTGCCGAAGAAGGGATTCGTCTTCCTGGACAACCTGGAGGCGGTCAAGGGCCTGGATGGGGAAACCCGGCGGGTGGTGGCGCTGTTCGACAGCGGCGAGTTCGATCTGGCGGCGGCCGCCAATGCGGCCATCGCCATTCTCTCCCGCAATCCCAACGGCTTCTTCCTCATGGTGGAGTCCAACAATCACTCGAAGAACGTGAAGCAGACTCTCGACCGCACCGTCACGTTCGACAAGATCATCCGCAATACCGCGGAACGTTTCAAACAAGACACGCTGATTCTGTTCACCGCCGATCACTCCTACGATCTCCGTCTTCCGAAGGGCGCGAAGGGCGCGGACATCGTGCCGCTGGTGGCGGTGGACGGCAGCCACTCCGCGGAAGAGGTCCTGGTGGCCGCAACCGGCCCCGGCGCGGAGCAGGTGAAGGGCATCTTCCCGAACACGCAGATTTTTCACATCATGCTGAGCGCGTTCGGCTGGTCTCAAAAGCGCTAAGAAGCCGCTCTTGCAGCCCGCCAGCCGCGGTCGAGCACGCCGCGCATCTCGTTCAGGAGTTCTTTCTTCGAAGCGTCGCGAGCCAGATTGACAATCTCGCGCGGGTCCGCGTCGTGGTCGTACAATTCCTCGTCCGGATGCGGGCCGGTCCAACGGATATAGCGGTAGCGGCTGGTGCGTACCGCCCGTCCCAGGATGTCCTGATGGGCCATCTGGGTGAAGGCGGCCGTCTTCCATTTGCGATCCGGGCTGTCGAGCAGCGGAACGAAGCTCTGGCCTTCAATGCTCGAAGGCGGGTTGACGCCGCACGGTTCGGCGACGGTCGGGTAGAGGTCCACCAGCTCGACCAGGGCGCGGGAAGCCTTTCCGCGTCCCTTGCGGCCCGGAGCGGAGACAATGAGCGGCACGCGTGCGGACTCCTCGAACAAACTGCGCTTCTGCCAGCGGAAGTGCTCGCCCAAGTGCCAGCCATGGTCGCTCCAGAAGACGATCGCGGTGCTGCCGGCCAATTTCAGCCTTTCGAGATGGTCCACGACACGGCCCACGAGCGAATCCATATAGGAGATGGAGGCGTAGTAGCCGCGCAGGGCTTCGCGCTTTTCGCGATCCGTCTTCATGCCCATGTCGTTGGCGCGCGTGTTGACGGCGATCTCGCTGGCGCGGGGAATGTCGTCGCGGTCGCCGGCCGGATACTCGACGGGATCGAGTCTGTCCAGCGGATACAGATCGAAGAACCGCGAAGGCGCGACCAGCGGGACGTGCGGACGGACGAAACCGAGGCCCATGAACCACGGCCGGCTGCGGTTCTTTTCGATGGTCTCCATGGCCATTTCCGCGGCGGCGCCATCGGCCTGGTTTCTGCCATCGCCGGAGAAACTGATCCAGTGCATCGCCCCGCCGGCGCCGATGTGGGGCGTGATGTTGCGGCCTTCTCCGGGCGTCTTGTCCTCAAGCCCCGGAGGGCTGACGGCGATGTCCCAGGAAGGCGGGTCGTCATAGAGCGGCTTGCCCACGGTGGTGGGCACGCCCATGTGATACATCTTCCCGTACCGCGCCGCCCGGTATCCGTTCTGGCGAAACAATTGCGGCAGCGTGACCGCATTAGGCATCTTGTCGCGGACGGCGATGGCGTTGTCCCAGATCCTGGTGGTATCGGGCCGCATTCCGCTCAGCAAGGAGGTGCGGCTCGGGCCGCAAAGCGGGAACTGGCAATACGCGCGGTCGAAGCGTGTGCCGCGTGCGGCAATGCCGTCGATGTTTGGAGACTTGACGATGGGATGGCCGTAGCAGCCGAGCGCATTGCGAAGATCGTCCGAGGCAATGAATAGCACGTTCATGCGCGGCGATGCGGTCTTTTGTGGAAGCAGAAGCGCAGGGGCCCCGGCCGCCCCGGCAGCCAGGAAAGAACGGCGCGTCAACGGGCTCGACATGGGTTCCAGTCTACTACCGAATTGACGTTCACTTTTTCTTCGCCCACAATAAACAGGGAGGAAGCGGAATGGCACTAACGCGGCGCCAGAAACAGGTGCTCGACTTCATTGCATCGTTCGTGGGAGAGAACGGCTACAGCCCCAGCTACGAGGAGATCGCGCGCGCTCTCGGTCTCGCGTCGCTGGCTACCGTCCATAAGCACATCTCGGCGCTCGATGCGAAACAGTACCTGCGGCGCGGCGTCAATCAGAGCCGTTCGCTGGACTTCGGCCCGCGCTACATCCAGGAACAGCGGCGGCTGCGTCCCGAAGCCGGTTTCGAGATCCCCCTATTGGGGCGCATTGCAGCCGGCGTGCCAGTCGAGGCCGTTGAGCGGCGGGAAACGCTCAAGTTTTCCGACTTCGTGGGCAACGCCGACACCTTCGCGCTCGAAGTGCGGGGCGATTCCATGATCGAAGACCATATCTGCGACGGCGACCTGGTGCTGCTCGAAAAGGCCGACCAGGTCCGCGATGGGGATATCGTGGTCGCGCTAGTCCGCGGCGTCGAAACCACGTTGAAGCGCTATTACCGGGAACCCAACGATATGATCAGGCTGCAGCCGGCCAACTCGGCCCTGCAGCCCATCCTCGTGCCTCTCTCGCAGATCCAGATTCAGGGCCGCCTCCTGGCCGTGATGCGTAAATACAGATAAGCCGATCGGCATTGCACCGGAAGTTGCTTCGGTGTATGCTGCCAGCTACCTGGGACCCATTACGACCTGCCGATCGGGCGAGGGCGCGCGTGGGACACGGGAGACTCTATGCTGGCGCACATGCTGTTGGGCGGATGGCAAGTGAACGGCATCCTGACATAAGCCAGGCGAACGCCCCCGGCAGATCCAGTTTGGGTTAAAGTTTCTTTGGTAAGACGGACGGAGTATGATACTGCCATTTCAGTAAGAACTGTTCGCCGAAACTTACTAATTGATTACTATCTGATTGCGGGTATGTTACTCGCCGGAAGCGAACTAAGCGCCCACGGCCGTGCTGTACCGTTCGCGAAGCTCTTCTTCGGCGCGCAGCCAGTCTTCCTCCGGGGAACCGCCCTGGTTGCCTCGCTTGAGCCAATAAGAGTAGGCCAGGTTGGCAACGGCTTCCCGATCGATTTCTTCCGGAACCGGGCGCCGGCCGTTCGATGCGCTCGCCGCCGGGGATTCTTCAACCATTGGAGCGTCCATGGAATCCGCTTCTTTCAGCGTTCGTGCGGTCCTGCTCTTTTTCGCGCTCGCCGAGGCTTCCGGAGGAACACGTTCGGATTTGGAATTGCGTCTGACAGCCATATCGCTTCTCCCTTGCAACTAAGTTTCAATCATTCTATCAAACCTAACGGCAGGTAAGCTAACTAAAACGTTTCTATCCGAATCATAAAAGAAAGAAATGTGAATTTTCCCACGCCCCGAAGCGGCCGCCGACATTGAATGGGCGGTATCCGAAACACCCCGGGAAGGTGTATAGTAAGGAAAATTGAAGCTACCGACTCTTGTATTGTTTAGTTTTTTGAGTGTCTTACGCGTCATCGGCGCCGCGCCGCTTGTAGTCGCGGTCGACGTGGACGGCGTGGTCCATCCAGTGACCGTGGAGATCGTTTCCGGAGCGATCGAGCAGGCGAGGGAACAGGGAGCGGAGATCGTGCTCGTGCGGATCAACACTCCCGGCGGCCTGATGACCGCCATGCGAGAGACCATCGAGAAGATGATGGCGTCGCCGGTTCCCGTGGTAACGTATGTGACGCCGAGCGGCGGGCGCGCCGCTTCCGCCGGATTTTTCCTGTTGGAGGCTGGAGACGTCGCGGCCATGGCGCCAGGCACCAACACGGGCGCGGCCCATCCGGTGATGCTAGGCGGCGGAGAGATGGACGCAGTCACCAAACAGAAAGTGGAGAACGATGCGGCAGCCTACCTTCGCAGCCTGGTGACTCGCCGCGGACGGAACACGGAGCTGGCCGAGAAAGCCGTCCTTGAAAGCAAGTCCTTTACGGAGAAGGAGGCGCTCGACGGCAAGCTGATCGAACTGGTGGCTAGGGATCAGGCGGCGCTGCTGGAGAGCCTGCACGGCCGCGAAGTAGAGCACATTGAGGGAACCAAGGTCACGCTGAACCTCGAGAACGCCCGCGTGGTGGAGTACGAGAAAAGCCTGCGGCAGCGGATCCTGTCGGCGGTCAGCGATCCCAACATCGCGCTGCTGCTGCTGGTGCTGGGGGCGCTGGGCGTCTACATCGAATTCTCCTCGCCCGGGCTGATTCTTCCAGGCGTGGCGGGCGCCATTCTGGCGCTGCTCGGCCTGGCCGCCATCTCCGTGCTTCCCATCAACTGGATGGGGGCCGCGCTGCTGGTTCTGGCGCTGGCGTTGTTCGTGCTGGAAGCGAAGTTCGCGTCCGGCGGCATCCTGGGCGCGGGCGGCGCCCTGGCCATGATCCTGGGCGCGGTACTGTTGATCGACAGTCCACTGCCGGAGATGCGCATCCGCCTCATCACGGCTATCGCGCTCACCCTTCCGTTTGCCATCCTCACGGTCTTCCTGCTGACGCTCGCTCTCAAAGCGCGCGCCGCCAAGGTGACTACGGGAAGCGACGGCATGATCGATCAGGTCGGCGTAACCCTAACGGCCCTGGACCCCTTAGGCCGCGTATTTGTCCATGGCGAATACTGGAGCGCCGAGGCGGACCGGACGGTTCCGGAAGGCGCACGGGTGCGGGTGGTAGGAATCGACGGGTTGCAACTCAAGGTAGAACCGGTTTCCGGAGAAGGTGGAGAAAAAATATGATCGACATGACGACGATCGCGCTGTTAATCGTGGCGCTTTATGTAATCTCTTCCGTAAAAATTCTGGCCGAATACGAACGCGGCGTTATCTTCCGCCTGGGGCGCGTGCTGGCTAAACCCAAGGGTCCCGGCATCGCCCTGGTCTTTACGCCCATCGACCGCATGGTGCGGGTTTCGCTGCGCATCGATACCCTCGAGGTGCCGGCGCAGGACGTAATCACTCGCGACAACGTGACGGTTAAGGTAAACGCCGTCATCTATTTCCGCGTGATGGATCCGAACCTCGCCATCATCACCGTCGCGAATTTTCTCTACGCGACTTCCCAGGTCGCACAGACCACGCTGCGCAGCGTGCTTGGCGAAGTGGATCTGGACGAGCTGCTCAGCCAGCGGGAAAAGCTGAACGTCCGGCTGCAAGCCATTCTGGATCAGCACACCTCGCCGTGGGGCATCAAGGTCACGGCCGTCGAAGTGAAGCAGGTGGATCTTGCCGAGCAGATGGTTCGCGCCATCGCCCGGCAGGCGGAAGCGGAGCGCGAGCGCCGGGCCAAGATCATTCACGCCGAGGGGGAATACACCGCAGCCGAGAAGCTGGGGATGGCGGCGGAAGTGATTCAGAAACAGCCGGTGGCCATTCAGTTGAGGTATCTGCAGACGCTGGTGGAGATTGGCTCGGAGAAAAATACCACGATCGTCTTCCCCCTTCCCATCGACGTGTTTTCGTCGATGAGCCGTCTGCTTGACCAGGACGCGGCGCGCAAGCGAGAGTAAGTGGAGCGGCTCGATTCATGGCGAAAAGCGACGACGGTGAATTCGAATTGGTGCTGGGCAACCGGCAGTTGCTCAGCATTTTCTTCCTGGTGGTGATTCTGTTCGGGGTGGTCTTCACCATGGGCTACATCGTCGGGCGGAACTCCGCGCCGGCGTCACTGACGGCCACGCCCGCCGCGATGCCGCCTCCGGTCGCTTCGCGAACCGAGGAGCAGCCGCCGCCCCCAGCTTCCAATATTGCTCAAAGTCCGGAATCCGCCGCACCTGCATCCGACGAGGCGGCTGTCGAAACTCCCATCGAGGAGACGGCTGCGGCTAATCCCGACGAGGAGCCCGAGACGGCGGCCGCGCCTCCGGGTCCCGGCGAGGTCTATCTTCAGGTTGCGGCTGTCCGTCGTGCCGAAGCGGACGTTGTAACCGAAGTGCTCCGGAAGAAGGGTTTTAAGGTATCGCTCGACCCTAGCCCCGCCGAAGGGCTTTTCCGCGTGCTGGTGGGACCACTGGCCGGCGACTCCCTCGCCCGCACAAAGACCGATCTGGAAAGCGCGGGATTCAAGCCCTTCGTGCGAAGATAAACTTTGGTGGACGATTCCCTGATTCACATCGGCGGAGCAGCACAAACGCCCCCGCCCATGCGGCCCCGCCTGCCCGAGTGGGCGCGCAAAAAGCAGACCCACTTCCAGTCCTTGCACAGGCTCAAGACGGACTTGCGGAGGCTCCAGCTTCACACCGTTTGCGAGTCGGCGCGCTGTCCCAACATTCACGAGTGCTTCCATCGCGGGGCCGCCACTTTCATGATCCTGGGCAATCTGTGCACGCGCGGCTGCGGATTCTGTTCGGTGCCGAAAGGATCGCCCGAAAAGCACGACATGCGGCTGGACCCGAACGAGCCGGCAAACGTGGCCGAGATGGCCGCGCGCATGAAGCTGCGCTACGTCGTGATCACCAGCGTGAACCGCGACGATTTGCCGGACGGCGGCTCGGCGCACTTTGCGCGAACCGTGCGTGAGGTCCGCCGCGCTCTGCCCTCGGTCCGGATTGAAGTGCTCACGCCGGATTTTTGCGGCGACCTGAACTCCGTCGCGCGCGTGCTGGACGCGGCCCCGGACGTGTTCAACCACAACATGGAGACGGTGGCGCGGCTCTACCGGCGAGTCCGCCCGCAAGCCGGCTACCGGCAATCGCTCGATGTGCTGGCATTCGCCCGCAAGCATTCGAGCGCCCTGACCAAGTCGGGGTTGATGGTGGGCCTCGGGGAGACCGTCGAAGAGGTGCACGGATTGCTTGCCGATTTGCGGGCAGCGGAAGTGGAAGTGGCCACCATTGGGCAATACCTCCAGCCCACGCGGCGTAGTTTGCCCGTCGCGGCTTACATCGAGCCGCATCAGTTCGAAAGTTATCGCCTCTACGGGCTTTCGCTGGGATTTAAGGCGGTATTCAGCGGACCGCTGGTCCGCAGCTCGTACATGGCGGATTTAGTCAACGAAGAAGCCCACCGCACGGCGTGAAAGAAGTCTCCGGCATCAAGAATCTCCGAATGCCCCGCGTCAGCCCGCTGCTGCTGCGGAACCTGCTGCTGGCGCTGTTGACCGCCGTGGCGCTGATTTTGACCGTCCCGCGCTTCGATTATTTCTGGCTGGCCCCGTTCGCGCTCGCGCCGCTGCTGGTAGCCGTGGCCCGCCAGCCGAGCTTCCTGCACCGCGCCGCGCTGGGCTGGGCGGCGGGTATTGTTTACTGGTTCGGCGTCTGTTATTGGATTCAGTTTGTTCTCTCGGTCCATGGCGGCATGGGCGAGGCCGGCGGCTGGGCCACTTTTCTGCTCTTCTGCCTCGCCAAGGGGCTGCACATGGCGCTGTTCGCCGCCCTGGCGGGCGTGATCATGCGCACCGCCTGGGCCGTGCCCACCGTCCCCGCGCTGTGGGTTGCGCTGGAGGCCACGCACGGTCCGCTGGGTTTTGCATGGTTCGCGCTCGGCAACGCCGGCGTCAATCTAAACCTCCCCATGCGTCTGGCTCCATACACCGGCGTCTACGGCCTCTCCTTCGTGTTTGCCATGATGTCCGCCGGAGTGGCTGTCGTCCTGTTGCGGCGTCCCAGAGGGGAGCTGCTGTGGCTTCTCATCCTTCCCCTGCTGATTCTGCTGCCTTCGCTTCCCGAACCCGAGCGCCCGCAACAAACCGTGGTCCTGGTGCAACCCAATCTCTCGATGGACGTTGAGTGGACCTCCGAATCCGTCGAGCGTCTTCACCGGCGACTGGTATCGGCGTCGCTCGAAGCCGCCATTCAGGCCGGCGCTCCCAAGCCCGCTCTGATCGTATGGCCCGAAGTCCCCGCGCCACTGTACTTCTATGAGGACGCGCGCTTTCGCGATCAGGTGGCTACTCTGACGCGCGTGGCGCGGACCGGTCTGCTGATGGGGACCGTAGCCCGGAACCAGGACGGCGCGCCGCTGAACTCCGCGCTGCTGCTCTCCTCCGCGGGCGAGCCCGTTTCGCGCTACGACAAGATCAAGCTCGTGCCCTTCGGCGAGTTCGTGCCCTGGCCGTTCGACTTCGTGAACCAGATCTCCGACGAGGTGGGCGCCTTCTCTCCGGGCCGCGAGGTGGTGGTTTCGCGAATGGACGGCCACCGCATCTCGACCTTCATCTGCTACGAGTCCGTCTTCCCGAACCTGGTCCGGCGCTTTGCGGCCGCGGGCGCGGAGGTTCTCTTCAACATCTCCAACGACGGCTACTTCGGAACCAGCGCGGCGCGCGAACAGCACCTCAAAATCGTCCGCATGCGCGCCGCCGAGAACGGGCGCTGGATCGTGCGCGCGACCAATAACGGCATCACCGCGGCCATCGACCCGGCCGGCCGCATCCGAGCCGCGGCTCCGTCCTATCGTGAAACCGTGGAGCGCATGCCGTTCGATTACCGGTCCGATCTTACGGTCTACACAAGATACGGGGACTGGTTTGCATGGTTATGCGCGCTGATGGCCGGGCTGGCGCTGTATTTGAGCCGCGAGTACGTAACTTAGCGCTTGTTCCCCAGAAGCTCGCCGTAGATCTCCGGTCTCCGGTGCCGGATCGGGCCGCGGCCCACGCGCCCGTCGAGGCGGATTTTTGCCAGGACGGCTTCATCGCCATTTCGACTGTCCTGGGCGACGATCTTCCCGCCCGGATCGATCACCATCACCCGCTCGGGATGAACGAACACGACCCATACGCTGTTCTCATAAGCGCGCGTTCGCATCATGATCTCGTTGGTCTCGTTGTTCATGCCCCAGGCCGGAACCAGTATCATCTGAGATCCCTTGAGCGCCAGGATGCGGGACGTTTCGGGAAGCTGCCGGTCCATGCAGATTAGAGCGCCCCACCGGCCGAATGGCGTATCGACCACCGGAAATTCCACGCCCTTGGTGTTGAACGGCTCGTCATCGGCCGTATGCGTCTTCGAATACCTTGCTACAATTTCCCCCTTGGGCGAAATCACGGCCACCGAGTTCAGCATCTCCTCACCGCGCTTTTCGGCGAAGCCGATTACCAGGTAAACATTCAACTCCGCCGCCAGCGCGCGGATCTTCCGGATCATGGGCCCGTCGATGGGCTCGCCGACAGCGAAGTAGCGTTCCCGCGTCAGGTCCTTGTTCGCTTTGTCGTTTCCAACGTAGCCTTCAAGGAAGCCTTCCGGGGTGACAATCACTTCCCCGCCCTGCGCTGCCGCCTGCCGGGCGTATTTCTCAAGCTTCTCCAGGTTTGCTTGTTTGTCCCAACGCTTCGGCATCAGCCGCAGCGCGGCCACGGTGAAGGAGTCTTCCGCGGGCAGAGCGGAAGCCGCGATCAGAATCCCAATTGCGATCCAAATGCCTTTCATGTTTGCTCCCCATCCAGCGGTTAACCGTGACGGATCACGAGCACATCGCCGTCCTTGACGATATACTCTTTTCCCTCCAGGCGCAGCAGCCCCTTTTCGCGCGCGCCCGGATAGCCGCCCAGATCCACCAGGGACTTCCAGTTCACCACTTCGGCGCGAATGAACTTCTTCTCGAAGTCGGAGTGAATCGCGCCCGCGGCCTTCACCGCCGGGCTCTCCATCGGAACGGTCCAGGCCCGCACCTCGGTCTCGCCGGCGGTGAGGAATGACATTAGCCCCAGCAGCGCGTAGCTGGCCGAGATCAACCGCTGCAAACCGGGCTCCTTCAGCCCGTAGCTCGTCAGGTACTCCCGTGCATCTTCCGGGGACAACTCCGCGAGCTCGGCTTCAATCTTCCCGCACACCCCAGTGACGCCGGTGCTGGGTCGCCGCCCGATGCGCGTGCGATATTCCTCCTCGCGCTCGCCGAGCCGCGCGGCATCTTCCTCTCCCAGGTTCAGCACGTACAGCATCGGCTTCTGAGACAAAAACTGGAAGCCCCGAAGACGCTTCTCGTCGCCGGCTGAAAGCTCCATTTCGCGCAGCGGCCGGTTGGCTTCGAGCGCGGCCTTGCACTTCTCCAGCAATTCGAACTCGCGGTCCAGTTCCGGGTTCTTGAGCTTTTTGCGGTCCTTCTCCAGCCGCTCCAGCCGCTTCTCCACCACCACCAGGTCGCTCAGCAGCAGCTCGATCTCCACGTTCTCCAGATCGCGCAATAAATCCACCGAGCCGGTCTCGTGCGGCACGGTCGGGTCCTCGAAGACGCGCAAAACGTGCGCGAAGGCGTCGGCCACGCGCAGGCCGGCCAGGTATGACGGATCGCGCAAGCTCTCACGCGAGATGGACGGCATGTCGACGTACTCGACGGTGGCGTGCGTGATCTTCGGCGGCTCGAAGATGCGGGCCAGCTCGTCCAGACGCGGGTCGGGAACTTTAGCGACTCCCGTCCTCACCGCCGTGGAGCCCAGGCGCGACTCCTGGTGCGCGCCGGTCAGGATCGTAAACAGGGAGGTCTTGCCTACCATGGGCAGGCCGATGATGGCGGTTTTCATATTCGGCTGAGGATCAGAGGGGAACGTCCACTAGAGTCAGAATTTCGTCGATAATCCGGTCGCCGAGGTCGCTGCGCCGCTGCGCCAGCGCGTAGCGCGAATTGACCACCACGCGATGCGCGAATACGGGCGTCGCTAGGCGTTTCACGTCGTCCGGCAGGGCGTAATCGCGTCCTTCGATCAGCGCCAGCGCCTGCACGGCCCGGTAAAGAGCCTGCGATCCACGCGGGCTGACGCCCAGCGCGAGCGTGTCGTGTGTGCGCGTCTTTTCGACGATGGCCAGCATGTAGTCGACGATGGCATCGTCCACCATTACTTGCGGCGTCAGGGCCTGCAACTGGTGGATCTCGTCGGTGGTGACGATTCGGCCGGCGGGCGCCGCGAAGTTCGAATCGGAGTTTCGCAGAATCTCGCGCTCGCTGACGGGGTCCGGGTAGCCGATCCGCAGCCGCATCAGGAACCGGTCGAGCTGCGATTCGGGCAGCGGATACGTGCCGTGGTGCTCGACGGGGTTCTGCGTGGCGACCACCATGAAGGGCTGCGGCAAAGGGTAGGAGCGGCCGTCGATGGTGACCTGCTGTTCGTTCATGGCCTCGAGCAGCGCGGATTGCGTCTTGGGCGTGGTGCGATTGATCTCGTCGGCCAGCAGGAAATTGGTGAAAATGGGGCCGGGCTTGAATTCGAAGGCTTCGGAGTGTGAGTTGTAGATGGTAACGCCGAGGACGTCGCCGGGCAGCATGTCGCTGGTGAACTGGAGCCGGTGAAAATTCGCGCCGGAGGAGCGGGCGAGCGCATGGGCGAGGGTGGTTTTGCCGACGCCGGGAACGTCCTCGATGAGGAGGTGCCCGCGGGCGAGAAGGCAGACCAGGGACAGGCGCAACACTTCGGGTTTCCCGCGGATTGCCGATCCGAGAAGCGCCTCCAGTTGAGCAAGCTTCGAAAACGCAACCGGCGGAGCTTCCGCAGATTCCCGCAGGGACATCGTTTTCATGATACAAGAGTTTGCGGGACCGGTCAGCGCGAGTGTTGCATTTGATAGACTTAACAGTTAACCTGCCAGCGTCCAAAGATGGGCGCCTAGATCAGTTGTCCACCTGGCGCGAATATCACGAATCCACTAAGCACAGTGCCGAATCGCTGAGCCGAACGCAGCACCTTCTCGATTGGGGGAACATGCCCAATCCGTTCCGGCACTACGAGGGCGTGCCGGTGCTCGATCTCCCGGCAGACCCACCCACCCCTGACATCCCGGCGCTGGAATTGCTTCAGGGCGCCCATGGCACTACCCTGGCCGCTGATGGCCCCGCCTTCCTGTCGCAACTGCTGTTCCACTCCGCCGCAATTAGCGCGTCAAAGCGGGTCCCTTCGACCGGATACCAGTACGCGCTGCGTGTGAATCCCTCCTCCGGCAATCTGCACCCGACGGAATTCCATTTCCTTACCCGGGGCCTGAAGCAGTGGCCGGATGGGCTGTATCATTACCGTCCGTCTTCGCACATGGCTGAGCAGCGTGCGACCGGCGATCTCGCGATGAAGCGGGCCGGCAGCTGTGCTCCGATCGTATTCGTCCTGACCAGCATTGTGTGGCGTGAGGCCTGGAAGTACCGTGACCGGGCATACCGATATTGCCTGCACGACATTGGACATGCCTGGCAAGCGCTCGCGCTCGCGGCCCGAGCCGCCGGATGCGACAGCTTTGCCATCGGTCATTTCCCGGATCGCGAACCGGCGCAGTGCTGCCGCCTCAATCAGGACGAGTGGCCGATGCTTCTCATTGAAATAAGAAGCGCCAAGCGGTACGGCAGGTCCATCCCGGTGCGCGATCCGGATGGCGGC
Organism: Bryobacteraceae bacterium; assembly: GCA_040902885.1. Taxonomy (GTDB): domain Bacteria; phylum Acidobacteriota; class Terriglobia; order Bryobacterales; family Bryobacteraceae; genus JBBDWK01. Next base: position 106,424 of record JBBDWK010000032.1, read on the forward strand.
GAGACCGTTTGGTTCGGCGGGTGCGCAAACCAGCTCTCCAACCGGCAGGTCACATACGCACCGATTGATGACGTGCACGCCGCAACGAAGCTCAAAGGGAGCGAGTGCTCAGGCATCTCAGCGGCCGATCCGGCACTCACGGGCTCTGGCGACATCAAGCTGCCTTCACCCGCCTCGTCGACTCGCGCCTTTGGCGAAGTGGCTCGAACGCGACGCTCGGCGCTCGACTTCCGGGGCGGTACCGGGTCGATGTCTCTCGCGCAGCTCTCGGCTATTCTCGCTGTCGCGGCCCAACCGTTTTCCGCCGATTTCGCTGGCACACCTTTCATTCAGCTCTATCTGTACGCGCACCGCGTCCACGGGTTAGAACCGGGCGTATATCGATACTGGCCGGAGCACGCCGAGTTGGAGCAGATCAGGTCTGGCGATCAGCGCGTCGCGGCCGCGGGCCTTAGCCTCGGGCAGGACCTTGCCGGTAATGCCTGCGTGGCGTTCTCCATGGTTGCCGGCCTTGATCGTGCCGTCCGTTCCCATGGCGACCGCGGCTACCGCTATGTGCATTTTGAAGCGGGCGCTATCGGACAGCGGCTTTATCTTGCCGCCGAAGCGCTTGGACTAGGGGCAACAGGAATTGGCGCGTTCTTCGATGATGAAGTGCACCGCTATCTCGACATCGGACCGGGGCAAGGGCAGGTGGTGTACCACTTCGCGATCGGTTACCCGGTTCCCGATTCGCGCATCGTGGCTTAAGCAAGCCGCATGAAAGACATGGTGGGCATCCTGGTGCACGGAAACAATCATTTCATCGTGCGCGGTCCCTTGCCGGACCGGGCCACCGCACTGGCCCTGGTCCGGCACTGGTCTCTCATTCAGATCGGAGGGACAACCCCGCCTCCTCTCGATGGATGGCGCATCAGCTCACGAGAGTTCCGGGAAAATCTGGCATGGGCAGTGGTCGTTCCTGGAGATCACGAGATTTCTCGGGCAGTAGCGGAATTGCTGGGCGAGCTGTCGGAGCGAGGAGTTACCATTCACGACTCCCGCTTCGGATGCTGGTAGTGTTCCCAGACTCAGTGGCTCGGAGCCGAACCCTCGAACGTCTTCGCCGCCGGCGCCATTGGCACGTGACGCGGCAGCTTCGATTTGAAGTCGCCGAGGCTCGGCCAGCGGGTGCGCGCGTTGAGATCGACCTCCGCGACGGCGACGGTTCCCCAGTCTTTCGCGAGCGCCGCCGTGCGTCCGGAGTGGTCCCAAACGGCCGAGAGCATCCAATTGCGCGATATGTCCTCATACGTGCTGCTGACGACGTAAACGTGGTTCTCGGCGGCGCGGGCGCGCGCCAGATCGGGGTTGCAGCCCCATACCGGCCACGCGATCACTTCCGCGCCCCTCTTGGTCAGTTCGCGCGCGACCTCGGGGAAAAATCCGTCGTAGCAGACCATCATGCCGAGGGTTCCGAAACGCGTGCGGAACACGGGGTACTCGGTCCCCGGCGTTACGCCCTGCTCGAGCTCGCCATCAGGCAGCGTGACCTTGCGATACGTCCCGCCGATCTTGCCCTCGGGCGTGAGCAGCACCGCGACGTTGTATACCAGGTGACCCGCGCGCTCATAGAGGCCGGCAACAATATACAGGTTGTGCTTACGCGCCAGTTCGCCGAAGTATTCGGTGGACGGCCCCGGAATGCGCTCGGCTACTTCGACTGGGGTTAGCGAGGTTCCGAAATACGTCAGCGTTTCCGGCAGCACGACGAGGTCGGCGCGGCGGCGTGCGGCGTCTTCGATGAAAGGCCCGAACTGTCGGCGTTTCTCCTCCGGCGTTTTGCCCGCCTGCGGCCGGTAGTGAACGGTCGCCAGCCGCACCTTTCGAGGAGCGGGAGCTTCGGTCTCGCGAAACTCGACGTCGCTCCACTCCGCGCGCGCGTTTGGGGCCCATCGAAGGTGCAGTTCGACAATGGCATTCGTCGCGGTCGAGGGAGCCTGATAATTCGCCGACACTTCGGTCCACCCGGAGGAATCCCGCGCGCCGTCGGCGGGGTACTCGAAGGGTGTCCATGCCTTGAAACCTTTCAGCACGCCCTCGACGAGCGGCCTGTCGTCGATGACGCGCTTGCCCGCATCGTCGTACCACTGGATGGTGGCGACGCCGCTCTGCTGCGGCCATGGCGCGCGAGTGATGCGCCGGAAGGCCGCGAAGCGGTAATGCTTACCTCCGGAGACGGGGAAACGGCGCGTCCAGAACCCGTCGAGACCTTCGCGAGCATCGGCTTGAATGACGAACGCGCCCTTCGCGCCGCGCCCTCCCCGGGCGTCGTAGGAGAACGATGGCATAATCTCCTGCCGTGGCGCGCCAGTGGTCCACCCCTCGGGGGCGTTGGAGTCCGCGAACGCCCTGATTCCAAGAGCCGCGATCCAAATTATCCGGCAGTTAAGCATAGTCTCTCCCTCCGGCTTGCCCCATGGTACCGCGACCAAGTGTAGCGCCGTTTCGGCGGCGTGGTTTACAATCGGAGCAGATTCCCGCCGTCAGGGCGCGTAGCTCAGTTGGTTAGAGCGCCTGCTTCACACGCAGGAGGTCACAGGTTCGAGTCCTGTCGCGCCCACCATTCAAATCAATAACTTACAGCGATACAGGCCATGGTCGACAACGCAGCACCGGGCCCGGCGTCGCTTCCTGGGAGCAGCACAGTCTCGCTCGGCGAACCAGTCGACTTCGATGTCCGCGGCCTGGGGCGCCGGCTCCCACGCACAGAAGCACCAGACGGCTGGGTCAAGAAAGTCGATCGACAACGAGAAGGAAAGGTTTGGGTAGGGTTCTTCCACATCTGGACTCCGGAGGCGAACGGCGGCCGAGTGCGCAGAAAGAAGAAAAAGACACTCGGCCCGGCGTCGATGCCGAAACACGAGGCACAGTATAGGCGGGCGCTGGGTCATGCGCTCCATCCCCGCAAGCAGTCTGGCAGATGGGACTGGAGTTCCCTTCCTGAGGATCGCTACAACGTAGAGTGGTACGAACAGGGAGCCCGTAAACGCGAACCCGTCGGCACGACGGTTGCCCAGCCTCTCGAGTCCAACGTCGGCGAGTATCGGGACGAAATTCACTCACTCCGGATCCGACGCATTATTAAACAGCACGGTGAGGGCAATACTGCCGTGGCCACGCTGCGGGAAATCCGCCGCGCTACGGTTTCCCGGGTTTAGATTCGACGCTGTGTCGTCGGGCGGAAACAGGATCAGGGAGTTCAGAAAGTCCAGCATGTCCTGCCGGTCGAGCCGGCCGAGAGCCGCATAAGCATCTCGAGCCTGCTGCGCCTCCCCGCCGTGTCTCAGGATCACTTCGTTCAGGGTCATGCTGCGGCCATCGTGCCCGTATGGTGGGGTGCTCCCAACTCCCCACAGCGGAAGCGTCATGAACTCCTTCCGCATCGTGCCGTCATAGTCGCGTTCGTGGAAGCTGGGGCCGAGATCGTGACGCTTGAAATCGGTGAAGATGTCGCGCACCAGGAAGGGCTTCAGCGCGGGCTGCTTGACCGTGTAGAAACCGCTTGAATCGTCTACGGTTTCGAACAGCGGCGTGGCAGTGGCATATAGAGTGTTGAAAATTCCGTTCACCGGATCGTGCACAGTCTCCACGTCGGCCACACGGCGGTCGCGATCAATCTGCCGGTCGGCGATGTGGCAGGAATCGCAGCCTGCCCGATTGAAGATCTCCCGCCCATGCGCGGTAATTTCATTCTGTTCGGCGTGCGCGGGTTTGAAATAGTTGAGGAGGTAGAACTCCAGGAAGTCAACCACAGCTTGCGGCGCCTCATTGACGACACCGTCGCCATCTGGGTCGGCGCTCGCATCCGCGGCCGGCGGGTGATCGAGCCTGTCCAGAGAACCATCCAGCAGCATGCCGGCCGGCGTCACGACCCGGCGGCCGACAGCGGCCTGGGCCAGATCGGGGTCTACGGCCTGCATTCCCAACTCATTCTGCAGAGCCACCACGATGAAGTCGCGGATGGAATACGCCCCGCCGTGGGCGAAGAACGGGCGCACTCGCAGGTCACGATCGACACCTCTTACTTTCGACAGATCCACGGTTCCGTCGGGGTTCGCAGTGATCTCGCCGTACTCAATGCCCTTCGCGCTCAGCGGCCGGACAACCCGGGACTGGGTCGTGCGGGCTGCCGAAATGGCTTCATCGCGCCGTGCACGCAGTTCCGCCGTGACTTCGTCGCCCAGCATTTCGCGCAGGCCGAGTCCAAACAGGTGGGGTGCGTTCCGGCTGTCTGGCCGCGTTACGACGACGCCTCCAAATCCTGCGGAGCCGCGTGGCAGTCCATGGCATCCGGCACAGCTGTCCGACAGGCCAGCGCCGAGTTCTAGCTTTGTGTTGATGTCGCCTCGGCCGTCTCCCACGATGGGTCCCACACGCTGCTCTTTGGTGAACTTACGATTGAAGAGCTGGCGTCCGCGGCGGATGGCTCGGAACGGATCGCGTGCAATGATGAACGCCGAGGAATCCGGAGTCGACCAGTCGCCTCGCCCGGCGCCGATCTGTTCGGCGTAGGACTTCCGGATGCCGTTGCCTTCCACATTGGGGGCCTTCGTTTGATCGATCAATTGGGCCTGTGCGAATCGTCCGATTAGGACCAGAGAGCCCAAGACAAGGTGCAAGTTGCGTGTTCGCATACTCTCATTCCTTCCAGATAGGCCAGCTCATTTGACGGGCAGCCCGCCTGCGCACTGGGCAGCATGCCGAAAAACCGCCTGCTGACCGGCGCGGCTCAGAGCCCAAAAGTTTGCCGGGCTCCTACTCGTTAAATCGGAAATGGAAGGGAAAAGACGACACGCGCGAACTTTTTGCGCAGAATGATGACAGGCTAGCGAAAAGGAAATTGGCGGGCCTCGCGGACTACCTAGCCCCGGCCACTTCCGGCTTTCGCGGCCGCTCTGAGATCTCTTGAACTCAAGCAGCGGCTGACGCCCGTCTGTGGGATGTCCGCGCGGCGCCCATGATGCGTGCTCCAGCGATCCACATCCTCGCGTGCGGGATCTACGGAAGATTAGCAAAGCCCGGTGCGAGCATGCGGGTCATAGCGGCGGGATTCTTAATGTTCTGGGCGGCCATCCACTCCTCGGCCTGTCGCTGGATCTCGCGCCCCGGCGCGTCGTCTTGCAGCGCGCCGATCCGGCGCCTGGCGACGGCTGCGTACAAGTTCATGTCAGCGCGGTCGAATCGATCGGCGGCATCGTGGAGATACCTCACGGCGGACAGAGTATCGCCCTCGACGTACGCAATCCCGGCCTTCAGCAGCAATGCAATCGGATCCGACCATGCCATTCGCTCGCGGGCGATCCGTTGCGCACCGCCGCGAGCCAGGGACAGGAATCGGCGGGAGCTCCCGTGCCTGGCGGCCATCGCCAGCGCGATGCGCGATCGCAGGTAGAGCGCCTCGATCCGAATGACCTGGACGCGCGTCAGCAACGATCGGCGAAGCATCGCCTCCTGCTCGGCGAACAGGCGCCACGCCGCTTCAGCGTTCCGCGATAGAGCGCGGTCTGCACACGGGACAGCATCGCGCTGTAATGCTGACGGTGAAAGCCCTTGTGCGACCAGCGCTTCATGCTCTCGACCGTTTCACGCTCCCCGTCGTCAGGATCGTCCGCCGCCAGCCACACGTAATTGCTCCGAGTGCACAACTCGGTGGCGATGTACCAGTTCCCACTGCTTCGCGCGTTGGCCAGCAGCACAGGAATCTGCCGGGTTAACTCGCGGAGCTCTCCCTGGTACATGAGCGACCAGATCATGAGATTCTGAGCGGCGTTCACCTCCCAGGTAACCCCAACGCACTGGTCGCGCAGGGTCGTTAACGCCTTCTCGGATAGCGTCGAAGCGCTTTTCCATTCGCCGCGTGTCGTCGCAACTATGCCGTCCGCCAGGATGGACAATGCGATCGCGTGCGGGTTCCCGACGCTCGTCGCCAGTGCCTTCGACTGTTGGCCGAGTCACCGGCTCAACGTTCTCCCTGTCGGATACAGGCCTCTGGCAGCCGATTCCATCGCCATCGCGCGAGCAATATGATATGGCTCCCCGGCATCGAGCGCCATCAGCAGGTGACGCACGCTGAAATCCGAGGCTGTGATCATGTCCACCGGCATCAATCCTATCGTCGCCGACCAGCAGGTGTCGATGCGAAGGAGTGCATCTGCGTCGAGTTGATCGGCAGGCCTTGCAACAAAACGGAGCCCGCGCCATCGAAGCCGCGCACGTCGCCATAGCAACTGCATGAAGGTGTTTCATGTCATCGGGCCCTGCTACGCCGACTGGTTCGGCATGCTCGATTCTGAGATTCAGAAGTACCGGGACCTCGGGCGGGCTGAGATCGTGAACTGGTACGAGGAAGCGCGCCACAAATTGCCGTCCCGCGAAGAAACCTCTGCGCGCATCAGAAACATCTACGCGCATCTGGAGAGGTAGAACGTTCGGCTCAATGCCTCACAGGGGCGGCCTATCAGACAATCGGGCGCTGAAGGGGAAGTCGTCCAATTCGTGACCGCACACGCGGCGGGAGTTATGGATAACGCTACTACGCGGCCTCGCGCCACGGTATCGATGATGAAGGCCGCCGAGCCGTGCACTGGAGACTACTTCCGCAGCGGTACCAGAACGGTCCCCGGACCACTCAATCGAGTCATGAACAACCCTTCTTTGCTGAATAAGGTCGCGGCAGTCAATCCCTACGGGACATTGTGGAGACGGGCATCGGAGCATCTTTGTGCTGCAGATTGGCCGCGGGTGTATGACATCATCCTCCGGCTTGTTCCTGAGTCGAGCGAAGCGGACGATTAACCTGATTGGGGTTTACGGGAACCGCGATTACCTCGCCATCACCCGCCGGGCGTTGTCTTCGAACACCGCCTTCGTCTGGGCCTCGGTCAGGCCAGACTCCTGAACCTTCAGGAGCGCCGATTCCCAATAGTAAAAGGGGTAGTAGGAACCGAAGAGGACTCGCTGAAAAGAAACCTGGGCAGCCAGCCGGGCAACAGACCCGGCCCGCTCCAGCATCGCGAAGTCAAAGTAGACCTGTCCCGCGGAGGACAGCTTCTGCAACCGCTCGACCGGAAGTGTGGGAGTCGCATTCAAAACGACCAGCCGCAGTTGCGGCTCACCGGCGACCGCGTCCGCCAAGGGGGTCAAGTCCACCGGCGGAACTTGCATCAGAGGATGCTGGACGCGCTCGTCTTCCATGCACAGCGCGACCTGCACGATAAGCTTTCGAGAAGACGCCAGCTTCAACAGCTCGCGAAAGGCAGGATCATCGAGCTTGTACCCGTGGTAATTCGGATGCAGCCGAATCCCGGGCATCTTGTGAACTTCGTGGCAGCGCCGGAGATCCTCCTGCCAGTCCGGAAGCTTGGGATTGATGGAGCCAAACGGCACGAGGAAGTTTGCGCCATAAGTCCCGCAGTCTTTCGCCAGGCGGGCGTTGACGCCTGCGAGGTCCTTGTGAAAAACGCCGTCGAAGCTCCCCGCCCAGGCCTGGATGACATTATTCTTGCGCAGCCTGGCGACAAGAGCGGCCGGCTCATCTCCCGACAGACGCCGGAACGGCCAGCGTGAGAGACTTACGTTCACGTCGATGATCACACCCGGAGACCTTTCGCTTGCAGAATTGGCGTCAGCATCCGGCGCAGGTTTTCGGCGAGGATCAGCCGTCTGGCCGATTCCGGGATCTCTGCCCCCATGACCTTGGCAAGCTGGGATGCGAAAGTCCGGCCCGAGGCATCGCTGCCATAAATGACCCGCTCCGCGCCGAGCTCGCGCACCGCCATTTCCACGACGCCGGAGGTGGGGTCGAATCCGGCCACGCACGTGGCGATGTTCCTCGTGGAGCGATGCACCCGGATGCCGCGCTCCCAGTCGCCGCCGGTGTGCGCGTCGATGAAAGCGGCCTGCGGATGGCGCTTGGCCAGCTCCACCAAGTCGTAGGGTGTGGATTCGCCGGGTCCGTTGCCGCTCACCTTCAGCCATGTGTGCTGGAGTATGACGGCCTTCATTGCTACTGCTCTCTCGACGATCGGGTCCAGCGACCGGTCACTGCACCGTCTGGCGACCCACAGCTTGACCCCTACCATGGGGCCGTCACGCACGCAGCGGTCGAACTCCTGGAGGCTGAAGTCCAGGTGGTTGGGATTCAGATAGACGAATCCCAGGGTACGGTCCGGAGAGTGGCGCAAACCCCGCAGCACCTGGTCGTTTGCCGTGCGGAGCTGCTCCGGCGTTGGATCCTCGGGATTCGGGAAGCCGAGTGAGAGTATCACCCGGTTGATTCCCAGGCGGTCCATGAACTGGACCAGGTAGGCCATGCGCTCCTCCGGGGTGGCTCCCACCGAGGACGTCAGATGGCAGTGCACATCCCAGATCAGAGGAGATTTTGCCGGTGGCGTCTGAGCAACCGCCAGGGCCGAGGCGCTGCAACCAAGAAAAGTCCTTCGGGCGAGCAGTGTCACTTAGCTCCAAACGCCTGCACGTTTCGGACACGAAAGGGTTCCCCGTTCGAGAACGTTCCATCGAAGCGAAGATACTTCAGCATGACCGGGGGGAAGACGTCAGTCTTGACGCCGCGCCAGGGACCGTGGCGGCGGTCTGCCAGCAGGACCCAACGTTCTCCATCCGGGGATCCCTCGATGACGTAGTGCGCGTACGGGGCCGGCTTCAGATGCCATCGGCGGTCGTGGAAATCGATGAACTCAGGCAGCTCGTACCGCAGGGCGTCAATCCGCACCGGCGGGCTCAGTTCGAGAGTGGTGTGGTCCCGCTGCTGAGGGACCACGAGGTTCGTTCCGTCCATGGTCTTGGCGCCGTCGAGCAGGTAGTGCAAGGTCCGGCGGTATAGCTCACGGAACCGGGTATTCTCGCGCCGTTGCAGGATGTTCGGATAGTTCTCGCCGCAGACCATGGCAAGGCGATCGTTCTTGTGGACCGCGAGGCCGATTCGATGCACGGGGGTCGGATCGTAGGCGTCGATCCCGAACTCCCGCCCTTCGGGGGCCGCCCGATCGGACCGGACCAGGATGTCCCATGCCTGCGGTTCGTAGGCGAAGTCCACCTCTCCGCCCCACGGTCCTGGCACCTCGTCGCCGGGCTTCAGATTCAGGCCGCGGACGATGGGATGGTTCGCGTTGGCGATGACCGCTTTACTGCCTGGAATCCAGTAGCCGACGCTGGTATGAAAGACGTTCAGGTAATCGACGGCGGCTCCCGCGGTGGGATCGAGGATCGGAGCGTCCGCAGGGGCTTGCTTGGGAAGAAGCTGAGGGCCACGGAAATCGCTCGGTTGATCGCTCCAGTGCGCCCAGATGTGGCCCCGCTGCCAGAGGTACCGCGTCTCCTCGAGGCTGGGTAGATACTCCACCAGCACAGCAAAGGAATCGCCGCCGTGAATCATCACACCGCCACCCTTGCCCAGGTATTCGGCAAAGCGCTGATAGCTCTCGCGCGTAGTGAACTCGCAATGGTTGCCGAGAATCACCAGACGGTAGTCTTCGAGCCGTATCCGGCCCCGCGCCACGTCGTGCTGGGTGGCGAACTCGATCCCAAAGCCGTCCTGCCGCGACAACTCGTCGAGATAACGAAAATGATGGATATCGTTGTACCGTTCGTACAGGCTGTAGAAGAAGTTGTTCAGCCGGTGCTGGCGGCTGCTCATCACCGTGGGCGCGTACCCCACGCTACCGTCGTAGCCGGTTCTCCAGCCGTGGTAGTCATGGCCGCCGTTGGTCGAGTACGCCCACCAGGCGTCGGTCGGCGCGACGAACAGGACCGGAGCTCGGGCGGCGGCGGGGCGGACGATCACGTTGGTGAGTTTTTGGTTCAGGTCGTTCACGGACGGGTCTACATTGCCGCCGGCGGGCACGACGATCAAACGGTATAGGCTCGACCGCCACTCCCCGACCTTCACCGGCACGTTGGTCACGGGCAGCTCGTACGGAAAGGGAAAGCGCGACACGATCTGCTGCCGGAGGTCGTCGATCAGAACCAGTTCCATCTTCCGGCCTTGGTCGTCCGGGCGCGGAATCACCGCCACGGTCTGTTGTTCACCGTATTGCCAGCTCAGATCGTAGGGCGCGAGAACCGGGAAGAAATTGGGCGGGATGTCCGGATCGACGTGGCTGCGCAATTGGTACCACTCCGCCCACCAGAAGCGTTTGTCCTTCGGGCGATACGCAAAGAGGACGATCTCCATCCTGGAGCTGCCCGTGATGGTAGTCAGTTGCACGGTGGAGGACTTGGTGAAACGGTTGTGACCGCGCCGCGCGTGGCGGGAGGGCTCCGCACCATCCAGCTCCGCGCCCACTGCCAGATTGGCCTCGCGGTTGTAGTAGAGGGATCCCCAGTTGGTGAAGTGGTTGTCGGGCACTTTCCCGTCGGGCAGGAAGAGAGGCTGGCCCTGCAGCGCACCGGTATCGAAAGTCATCGATTCGTTGAAAGCTTCCGGGAACCTCCAATCGAACCGGACATGCTCTCCTCGAAGCTCCGAGTCGGGCGCGTGCCGGATGCGGTAAAGATCAATGCCTGCCTGGCGCTCATAGCGCAACTCGAAACGGACCGGGATTCCCGCAACGCTCAACTGCACGACATTCGGCTGGCTGGTCCGCTGCACGTCAAACTCCCGGCTCGCGACCAGTATGTTGAAGCCGGGCGCGGCGGGGCCCAACAGGGGTTGCTCCCCCAGCGAAGCGTCACCGAAGGCGCGGTGCAGGAAGCCACGAGACTGAGCCGAGAGGGGAGCGGCCGCCAGCAGGATGCCTGCCAGGAGGATCGCGGTTGTACAGTCGTTCGGTGGCCTCGCGGACGCCATGGTTGCATGTCATGATACCAGCAAGTTTCACGGACACAAGCATGAACGAAGCTGATGTTTTAAAATCGATTGGCTTGTGCGCAAGTTGCGTGCATATGCGCCGTATTCGTTCCGACCGCGGGTCAGTTTTCTACCTGTGCCGGTTAGCGGCGGTGGATGCGCGCTTTGTGAAATATCCGGCGCTGCCGGTGCGGATCTGCTCCGCCTACGAAAAGAGCGAGGGTCCGACGGAGATGGCTTTGGAGGAGTAGACCGGAAGCAAGGCGTATTGCGACCGTTGCCGACTTTATTACCCGGCGCGGGCGTCCTGTTAACGCAAGATGCGCAGCCCCCTGGGTTGAACCCCGGCGGAGATGGATAGCTCCTTGGCGACCGGAAGCCGGGCGGCGCGGTGAGGTGACCTGTTTCCGAGTGGCCCAACGATACGCCCAACGTTCCTGCGGCCGAGCGTCCACCGGCAGAACACTCTGCAGCACGGATTTCTGATTCCTGGTCAGAAGGGCTGTTATCGCCACCCATCGGATGCGGGCTGCATTGCGTAGGTTGTTATCCGAAGGCGTACGGGCACGCCGATCCGCAGAGAGCTTAGAATGAACAGATGATAATTATGCAGCGCTTTTCTTTAGGCATCAAGAGGGCCAGCTCTGTAGATGTCCGTAATGTCTGAGATCGACACTCTGACTCGCCTCGCACGAGAGTTCGTCGTGCGGGACATCATGATACCCGAAGCGGACCTAGTGTGCTCGGCGGATTTGCCTGGCGCAATGGAGATTCTTGCGCGGTTCCCCGACTTCGATATGATTCCAATACAGTCTACGCGTGCCCTGAAGGGTTTCGTAGAACGCGAGTCCTCCACGCTCATGCCTATCCGAGTCGACGATCTGATCAGCGAAGCGACAAGCATCTTGGATGTCAGGTATTGCGCGCCTCTGGTCTCATTACCGGGTGGGTTAACCGTGTCAATGCGGATGTACTCGGCAAGAAACCGCACAGCCTCATCGCGGGCCGCGCGAAAGTCAGGGGCGGCTGCAGCGTCAGCGTGTGGCTCCCCCAAGGAGAGCGCCAACAACAGCACAAAAATGTTTCGTCTCATTCCGATTTCCGTACCGCGAACTATAATAACTTGACTGAATGCTTCAAGAAGCGGCAGCCGTGATAATCGGTTCAGGCGCGCTTGGTTCCAGTGTCGCCTATTTGGCAAAAGCTGGCATCGCACCTGTCGCCTTGGTCGACAAACATGAGATCGCTTCGCAAACCTCGCCTCGAGCGGTGGGTTTGACCTCGCAGATACGGCAATCGGAGTTCGCACGCCACAGCGAAACTCGGCGGCGTGCTTCTTCCAAACACCACGGTGACCGGCTTTCGTGCGGAGGACGGCCGTATCAACAGGGTGATCACTGACCGGGGCGAGATTCGCTCCCCGATTGTCGTCGACGCAGCCGGCGCCTGGACGCGTCTTGTCGCCAGTCTTGCCGGCGCGCGGGTGGGCGCGATTGCTACACGCCATCAGTTGCTGATCACCCACCCAATTCCTGGTGTCGAACCCCATCACCCGATCACGCGGGTGATCGACTGCAATGTCTACATCCGTCCCGCCGATGGCGGCTTGATGTTAGGCGGCTACGAGTCCGATCCGTTGCAACTCGACATGACGAATCTGCCCTCGGCCTTCCATATAGATGATTTGCCGCTCGATGTGTCAGTGCTTCGCCATCAGCGTTGGTGATGCGCGGCGGCGTCCTTCGAGGGTGGATCGGCCCACGGAGGCGATACGAGGGCGGCTGTTGATCGCCTCATTCGTGACTGCCTGGTTCCTTTTTTAAAACCCGACAAGATCAACGTGCACAGTCCATTTTATAACGCTTTGTAAACTGGCCGTAACCAAGTTCGTGCTACGTTATGGGTCAGGTTCCACCGGAAACGCGTATCGCAGAATCGCTTGCAGCGTAGGAATGGCCGGTTGTCGATCCAGCCCCATGGCAGCACGCCATCAAAATCTGCGCCGAGAGATAACTCGCCGATGCGAAATCCCACCTCGTAGTGACGGATGGCATCCGTGGGCCGGTGGTCAAAAACGAAGTTGCCCAGGTGCGAATGAGCATCGAGGCAGCGAAGATCTGCCAGGCAGAGATCCATTAGCAGCTTATGTGCACCCTCCGTATCGCCTGAGTCCCCGCGGTCATTGGACTCCCCGATCGGGTCGGAGAAGGGATCCTCCGGGTCCGCCCCCGGCAGCACCTGTTCCATCTCGAACTTCGGTCGCGGACCGCGGGCGATTATTGGTTTGGCCCACGCCTCGATGGGTTCACCTTCCTCGCCCCAGTAATGCTCCGTGGGATCTCAAAGGCCACGCTCCTCCAGCCGAAGTGGGAGCAAACCCAACGCTCCGGCATCGAGCCGGGTCGACTCGATCGCTCCGGAGAGATACGGATTGCCCCCATAGGTCCACTGCTTCCCTGCCGGTGACGGATGGCCAGTCCAACAGCGCTGTGCGAACAGGTGATGGCAGAGACCACAATCCCTACGGCTTCACGATGTGGATGGCGGGCGGCGGGATTCGGGGAGGCAAGGTGATTGGCTCGACGGACGAGATCGGATTCCGGACGGCTGAAGACAGAGTGCATATCCACGATTTCCATGCCACCGTTCTGACTCTGCTCGGGCTGGATCACAAAAGACTCACGTATTTCTTCCAGGAACGCGACCAACGACTCACAGATGTAGGCGGCGAGAATAATCTGGCGGAAAGACTGATCCGGGGCTCTTGAAGACAACGGCACTTACTGATTACGGACTGGCTCGCCGCAGGCTCCGAGCTCGCGGGCGCGCTGTAGCGCCTGTTCCGCTTCCGCGGCGCTACCCTGTCGGGCCAATGCCTGGGCCAGCGCGCAATGCGCAATGCCGTTCCCAGGATCGAGCGTCAGGGTCTGCCGGAACTCTCGTATGGCCTCCTCCGGCCTGTCCATCTTCCATAGCGCGATCCCGAAGTTGTAGCGGATCTCCGCGCTTTTCGGCCTGAGGGTCAAGGCGGTCTCAAATGCGCGAACCGCCTCCTCGGGCTCTCCACTCTGAGACAAGGCAATGCCCAGATAGAAGTTTGCTTCTACATAATCCGGCTTTCGCGCAACCGCCTCCCGCAAGTGGCCCGCCGCCTCGGCAAACCGTCCGGCCCGCAGGTCCGCAATTCCGTTGACCGTAAAGAGCCCGGCCTGTTCGAAGTCGAGTTTTGCGCTCCGCAGCTCGCGCGCTCTCTCGAAATGCCTCCGAGCAGCTTCATCGGTGCCGGCCTTTCGCAGCGCGTTGGCCAGTTGATAGTGGGCCGATGCGTCCGATGGATTGAGCCGTAGCGCCTGGTTCAGCTCGCTGACAGACTCCTCAACTTTCCCCATGCGCAGCAGCGCCGCCCCGAGCTGGCTCCGAAAATCGGCTGTCTCCGGGCTGAGTTGCACCGCGAGAGCCAGGTGCTTCGCCGCCGCATCGACTTCCCCGGCTAACCGAAGCGCTTGACCCAGGTAATAGTGAGCGATGGCAAGCCGCGGAGACAACTTCACGGCGTGGAGCAGTTCATGGGCGGCTTCCTGAGAACGATCATTGAGAAGCAGCACATGACCAAGCAGCACACGGGCCGCCGCCGAAGAGGGCTGGCGGAGCGCTGCCTGCCTGCGCTCCTCAACTGCTTCCTCCCTCGCTCCTTTTTGCTGCATGGCGGAGGCGAGGTTCAGGTACGCAGCCACGAAATGGGGATCCAGTTCCACGGCTCTCCCATACGAGCTTATGGCCTCCACCAGATTCTTCTGGAGCACCAGCACAGAGGCCAGGTTGTTGTGCGCCTTAGCTGACGATGGTTCCGCGCGAACGGCCTTCCGGAACTCCTCGACGGCGGAATCGACGTCCCCGATCTCCCTATAAAGCCACCCAAGGAGGTTATGTATGTGCGGGAGTGTGGGCTGCAGATCCTGCGCGCAGCGAAGTGTGGTCAGTGCCCGTCCGAGGTCCGTGCGGTTCTCTTCCCGACGTGCAGCCTGGGCTCTTTTTATCAGCGTGGTGCCGAGGTTGTAATGCGCCTCCGCGCTCGCTGGGTTCAACCGGACCGCGGCCTCCAGTTCGCGCAGAGCGCCCTCGACATCCCCCGATTCTCCCAGCGCCACCCCGAGCTCGTTGCGGATTTCGGCAGAGCCGGGCGAGCGGGATGCGGCAGCGCGCAACTCGTCGAGCCGGGCCGTCCCCGTCTGAGCGGCGGCGACCGCGCCGGCGAAACAAGCGACCGCGAAGCTGCAACGGAGTCTCCGCCTGTTGCCGGGATGCCCAGCCATGGTTGAGGGAGAGTATACCTGAAACGAACCCCGCCGCGCCAGGGAGGCTCAGCCGGAGAAGAAGCGTTTCACCTCCCAGGTTTATCGATTAACTTTGTGCTTGACAGAGCCGGCTCCGTGGATATACTTAGAGGGAAACAGGACTGCAAGGGGCGGCGCGTGAACTTCGTTGCATTCGGGCGTATCGTCGGAATTTCAGATCGCCATTTCCTTGGCCTTTTTCAAAGTTGTCTGCCAACTACCTGGAGGATTTCCATTATGATCGGCCACGTTCGCCTTCGCCTGCCGCTTTTCATCGCGCTGTTAGTCCTGGCGCCTCAATGCATGTGGTCGCAGGGCAGCGCATACTTGACGGGCTTCGTCCGCGACCCCAGCGGCGCCACCATCCCAGCGGCCACGGTGGTCATTAAGGACGATCAAACCGGAGTCGCGCACGAGCTCAAAACGACCGAGACGGGCATTTATCGCTCTCCTGCCCTTCAGCCCGGGGAGTATGAAGTGCGAGCGTCGGCCACCGGATTTCAGGAATCCGTAACGCGTGGTCTGGTCGTTCTGCTTGGCCAACCGAGAAGCTTCGACATTACGATGCAGATTGGCGCCGCCGCGCAGACTGTGGAGGTTCTGGCAACGGCGCCGCTCCTGAAAACCGAAGACGCGGGCCTTGGGCAGAACGTTCAATACCAGCAGGTGGCTGGCTTGCCCTACTTCAGCCGCTCCGCCGGTGTGCTGCTATCGCTCGCGCCAACCGTTCGCTACACCGGAGAGGACGTCATCTCCTACGGAGCTTCGCGCTACAACGTCGGCGGGTTCACGAACGTAAATATCATGATCAACGGGGCCTCGGTCATCGGCAACCGGACGGACGTCGCGCAGATGACATACAACCCGTCGGTCGAGACTCTCCAGGAAGTGAAGATCAGCACCAGCAGTTACAGCGCCGAGTTTGGGAAGGATGCGGGCGCGCTGGTGCAGATGGAGAGCAAGTCCGGCACCAACTCCTATCACGGCGGCGTCTACGAGTACTTTCGTAACGAGAAGCTCGATACGATGAACGCATTCTCGAGGACCAGGCCGATCGACCGCCAACATATGTTCGGGGGCACCGTCGGCGGACCCATCTGGAAGGACAAGCTGTTGTTCTTCTCCAGCCTCGAGATCCAGAAGTCAACATCGCCGGCGGGCTTCCTGCTGACTGTCCCCACGGCGCAGATGAAGCGCGGGGACTTCAGCCAGCTCCCCCAGCAGATCTTTAATCCCGCCACCAGCCGGCGCGATGCGAGCGGCCAGTTGATTCGAGATCCGTTTCCAAACAACCAGATTCCAGCCAGCATGTTCGACCCGGTGGCGATCAACGCTCTGGGCTTCATCCCCGACCCGACGAGTGCGGCGCTCGCCGGCAATCTCCCTACCAGCACCGGCACAAAGCTGAGCAAGTACCGCGGAGTAAATCGTGTGGATTGGAACATCGATTCGAATGACCGATTCTCCGCCGTTTACATGTTCGACAAAACATTGAACCAGAACCTGGGAGTGGACGCTTATAACAACATTGACCCGGCAGCCAGCCCGACGCTTTCCGGTTTCGGTTTCCGGTTCCTGACACAGGTGTGGAACTTCAGCGAGCAGCATGCCTTTTCGCCTACCCTGTTCATGACCAACCGCTTCGTATATCGCCCGCGGTACATCGAGCGCGTCAATCCCGCGGTCGACCCCTCGAAGCGCTACGCCACCACGCTCGGAATCCGCAACTTCGCGGGCGCCCGGTTGCCCGAAGCGCTTGGCGGCGACCTGGGATTTCCGTCGTTCAACTTCACCGGATACACGGGCCTGGGTCCAGGCGCGCTGCTGTTTCAAGAGAAGCCGATCAAAGAGGTGTCCTACGACCTTGACCTGACCTACGTTCGAGGAAAACATACCCTAAAGTTCGGGTTCCAAACGGAATTCGGGCACCACGGCGCCCCGGACCAGAGTCAGCCCACCGGCAGTTTCGGCTTCCAGCCCCTGGAGACATCGCGTCCGGGCGTGACCAACAGCGGGGATGCCATCGCCTCGTTCCTGCTGGGTCAAGTGGATAATGCCAATACGACCCTCGGCCCCCCACTCATCTGGCACAACTTCTATTATGCAACCTACATTCAGGACGACTGGAAGCTGACTCCCAAGCTCACGTTGAATCTCGGCCTTCGCTGGGACATTGACGGTCCGGTGTATGAGACGGACTTCCGCGGCAACGGATTCGACCGCTACCAGATCAATCCGGTTTCCGGGAATCCGGGAGTGATCAAATTCCTGAACCGGCCGGATTATCCGTTCCGCAGCTTCTATGACACCGATTACAAGCGATTCGCACCTCGGATCGGCTTCGCATGGCAGCCCGTCGCAAAGACGGTGATCCGGGGCGCATACGGAATCTACAACACCAACCCCACGCTGGGAGCGAATCGGCGCGCGCCGAGTCTCGGCTTCACAACCAGCGCGGCTTTCAACTCCACGGATGGGGGCCTTACCCCGGCCTTCGTGCTCGCGGACGGGTTCCCCGATTATCCGCTGGGCGGCGATCTCTCCAGGCTCAATGATACGTTCGGCGCCGTACGTCCGGGCCTGCTTCCCACCACTTCGCCGACCTTCGTCGATCGCAACTGGAGATTCGGCTATGTACAGAACCTCAATCTCTCCGTCCAGCGTGAGCTGCCTTTCAACATGGTGTTCGAGATAGCCGGCCAGGCTTCGTTGGGCCGCCGGATTGCGATCAACGGCCGGAACTGGAATGAGGTTGACCCCAGCCTGTGGGGAATCGCGGGAGCGAATAACTCCCGGCGGCCTTATCCACAATTCGGCAATGTGTCGGAAGTCAAGCAGGCGGCCGGACTGACCAATTACTACAACGGTTACGTGCGGCTGGAGAAGCAGTTTTCGCGTGGCCTGATCCTGATTGCGAACTACTCCTACGGCCGGACCACGGGGTTTATGGGCGGGTCGATCTATTATCCGGACCTAAGCCGGGGCGTCGTGTCTTACAACGAAGCCAATGGAGCTACTTCGGTGCCTTATCAGACAGGGCTCATCAGTTGGAATTACGATATGCCGATGGGCAAGGGCAAGGCACTCGCGAATACCGGCCTCATGTCGACAATCTTCGGAGGCTGGTCCATCGGCGGCCTTCTCACTTTCAACGGCGGCGTGCCCTTTGGCATCAGCTCGGGCGGCGACTCTTTGAACGGCAATAGCCCTCTCGGCGGACGCGTCGATATAGTCGGCGACCCGAACGCGGGTGAGCGGCATCCGGACCGCTGGTTCAACACGTCCGCGTTCCGCGCCCCGGAGTTCGGGAAGATCGGGAACTTCCTCGGCCCACTGCTAGGCCCGGCCACACGGCGCATGGACCTGTCGCTTAGGAAGGCAACGCCCATCCGCGAAGGTTGGAACTTCGTTCTGGCCGCGGAAGCCTTCAACTTCACCAATACGCCGCAGTTCGGGCCCCCGGTCTCAAACCTGCGAGATGCGCGATTCGGCCGCTCAATCAGCGAGGGCGGTGGACTGGGCGCGAACACAACAGGGCCTTACGGAGCGCGTATTATTCAAATTGGAGCCCGCATCGACTTCTAGGCCGGCGGCCCCCCGGAGCTTCATGCGGAAGCTGATTGTCAGGCAGGCTGTTGTGGCATTGCTCGCCGCGGCAGCCTGCGGATTTTGCGAGACCGAGATTCCTTCCATAGCGCCTCAGGTGGCGTCCGTCTTCCCGTTTGGCGGGCACAGGGGAACTGAAGTTGAGGTGGAGATTCGTGGCAGCTACCTCGACCAGCTATCACGTATTGAGTTTCCGGATGGACAACTTGACGCCGAAGTAATTTCCAGCCAGTTTCGACTCATCCGCGCTCGCGTGCGCATCGCGCCGGACGCGGAAGCCGGCCGGCACGACTTCCGGGTGATTACCGCTGGCGGCACGTTTCTTGGTGTTTTCGTCGTTGGTGTGCAGGCGGAGACTGGCGAAGCTGAGAACAACGACACTCTACGGACCGCGCAGCCGATTCCATTTCCGTCGGTCGTGAATGGGCAGGCCGATGGGCGCGATGCGGACCATTTTCGATTTCACGTCCAGGCGGGCCAGACGATTGTCTTCGATGTGAACGCCACGCGGAGCGGCTCCGCGCTCGATCCGGTACTCACCCTACTCGACGAGCGCGGGCGCGAGATCGATTACTGCGACGATTACTATACGTTCAAAGACGCCCGCCTGGTCCACACGTTCCGCCAACAGGGTGAGTACACACTCGTCGTCAGCGCGAGCTTTGAGCGCAGTGGACGTCATGCGGGCTACCGGCTGCTGGCAACCGCCAATCCCTATCCCGCCGGGGTGCTTCCGCTTGGCGGCACGCGCGGGCAAAAGGTCGAAATCGCTGTAGCGGGCTGGAACCTCGGCGCCATTGACCGCGCATGGCTCGGAAAGAACGTTGCGCCCGCCGAAATCATTCAAAAGACATCCACCGAAGTGCGCTTACGTCTCCCCATCCCCGCGACTCTCGCGCCAGGCTCTTATCGCTTACATCTTGCGTCCGGCGGCCAGGAAGCTTCAGAGAGTGTTCGTTTCGAAGTATCGGATCTGCCAGAGGTCACGATGCCGGACACTATCGGGTCCAAGCCTCTGGTTGTGAAGACGCCGGTCATCGTTAACGGCCGCATCCCGGACTCAGCCAGCGACCCGCTCGAGCGAGTCCACCTGATCGAGTTCGAAGCCCGGAAGGGAGCACGTTATGAGTTTGTGATGGATGCATGGAGGCTCGGAGCGCGTCTGGACCCGGTGGTCACTCTTTTTGATTCGGCAGGCGGCGTGCTGGCGCAGGAAGACGATCCGGCGCCGAACTCGTTCATTCATCACCCCGCCGGCCACGATCCCCGGCTGACATGGGTCTTTGCCGATCCCGGCCGATACCGTTTGCAGGTGCATGATGCGGCCTATCGAGGCGGCCTCGGCGCTGCGTATCGCCTCACCATCCGGGAGACGGAACCGGATTTCTGGCTCGAGGTGCGAACGGCGCAACTCAGCGCCTATCCTGGCCGGACGGCCAGCCTTCTGGCCGTAGTGCACCGCACCGGCGGCGTACATCGTGTGGAAGCGTTTAAGAAACCGGATAGCGAGATTGAGCATTTTCGAAGCGTGGAGAGCGACGGGTGGAATACTGCCATCCAAGTACGGGCGGAAGGGCTGCCGGAAGGCATTGTAGCGGAGGCGGCCACAGCCGAGCCAAAGAACACCGAGTTCAAGGGCAACGATGGCGAAGAGTTGTTCGTCGATGGAACGCTCCTGGAAATTCCGTTTCGGGTTGCACCGGACGCCAGAACTGGGCTATATGAGATTGGCGTGTACGCGAAGGGGTCGTTCGGAGGCCGAACTGTGGAGCGTAAGGGGCGGATATTCCACGCAGGTCGTGCCCTGCGCGCGGAGCCGACCTTCGATCAGAAGTTGCTCATCACAGTCGTGAATCCGCCGCCCGTGCTATGGAACGTTCCTGCTGAAGTCCGGATCGAACCGGGCAAGACCGAGCGGGTCAAGATCGGTGTGCAGCGTGTTCGAGGCAACTCTTCTATCGCGGTACAGCCGGCCTCGCTTCACGAAGGCTGGACCGTGGAGAATGCGGTGGTGCCGCCAGGAGCCACCGAAGTCGAAGTGCTGATTACAGCGAACGAGAACGCGAAGCCCGTGGTTCTAGTTCTGACCGCCAGCTTTGACGACGATGGACGTCGGGAGCGCGCGGAATCTCCGCCGATTCAACTTGGGGGTAAGCCATGAGAGCGTGCTGCGCGCTGATATTGGCGGCTAACGCGTTTGGGGCGAGCAAGCACGAAGTCAGCTTCGTGAAAGATGTGGTCCCCATCTTTACAAAGGCGGGGTGCGCAGGCTCGAACTGTCATGGCTCGGTTCGCGGCAAAGGGGGGTTCAAACTGTCGCTTTTCGGGTATGAGCCCGAACTCGACTACGAAGCGATTCTGAAGCAAGACGGGGGACGGCGCACCGATCTTGCTAATCCTGAGAAAAGCCTGATTCTGCTCAAGCCTACGTTCGGAATTCCCCATGGCGGCGGCGAGCGCTTCAAAAAGGGCTCGCTTGAGTATGTGGCGATCCGCGACTGGCTGGCCGCTGGCGCCAAGTTCGATAGTGCCGGTTCACCCCGCATTGTGTCGCTCGCGGTTTCGCCCGGCGAGTACAAGCTCACCGGGTTGGGCACACGGAAACAATTATCGGTTACGGCTCACTACACCGACGGTTCCGAAGAAGATGTAACCGGGAAGGTCCAGTTCAGTTCGAATGACGAAGCGGTGGCATCGGTTTCTCCAGCAGGTGTGGTAACGGCGGAGGCCGCCGGCGAAACCGCCATCATGATTCGCACACTCGGCCAGTCCATTGCTGCGCGGGTCTATGTTGTCAAAGACCCGCCAATGCGGGATTACCCTTCCATTCCCGAAAACAACGTGGTAGACCGTTACGTGTTTGAGAAGCTGCGCGACGTGAACGTCATCCCCTCTCAGCTATCAAGCGACGAGCACTTTCTTCGTCGAGCCTACCTGGATGTGACGGGTGTGCTGCCCACGCCGGAAGAAGCCGAGGCTTTTCTCGGCTCGAACGATCCCGCCAAGCGCTCCGCGCTTATTGAAGTGCTGCTTCAGCGGCCCGAACGGGCCGAGTTCTGGGCGACCTATTTCGCGGATCTGTTTCGATTGGGCTTCAACGAGAGCCGCGACAAGGGCGCCAAGCTCTTCTACAACTGGTTGCGTGAAGCGCTTCTCGAGGACCGGCCGTTCGACCGGATGGTCCGCGAGTTGATGTTGGGGCAGGGAAATCTCTTTTACAGTCCGACGGCCAACTTCTACTTTATTACCCGCAAGCTCGACCCGGGGGACGTCGCGACACACATAAGCCAGTCGCTGCTCGGCGTGCGGCTCGAGTGCGCCAGGTGCCACAATCACCCATGGGAGAAGTGGACCCAGGACGACTACTATGGGTTCGCCGCTTTCTTCTCCCGGCTCGCGACGAAGTTCGTGAACGCCGGATCGGAAAGCAATGTCTACCTGCGAGACACAGGCGCGGTCATTCATCCGAAGACAAAGCAGCCGGTGCAGCCGCGATACTTAACCGGCGAGACGGAGACCGAGGCTCCGGGGGAAGACGTGCGCGTGAAGCTGGCAGCCTGGATGACATCGCCGGAGAATCCGTTCTTCGCCCGGACGATCGTCAACCGGATATGGCGCCGCTATCTGGGCCGGGGCCTGGTCGAGCCCGTCGACGATTTCCGCGTTACAAATCCCGCGTCCAACCAGAAACTGCTGGATACGCTCGCCGAAGAGTTTGTGCGCCACGGCTTCCGCATTCGTTACATTGAGCGTCTTATTTTGAGTTCTCGCACCTATCAACTTTCGGCGCTTCCCAACGAGACGAACCGCCACGATACCGTCAACCATTCCCGCTACTATCCGAAGCGAATGATCGCCGAACAACTGCTGGACGCGCTGGTGCAGGTGAGCGGGGTGGAAGAGCGGTTTCCCGGCTGGATTCCGGGAACAAGGGCGATGACCATTCCGCACGGATCGCCCGCCGACCTGCTCGCTATCTTCGGCCGGGTCGCGGATCGGGAGTTCATTCGCGAGCGGGACTCGGACCCGAACATTACGCAGGTGCTTCACATGATCAACGGCGATCTGCTGCACAAAAAGCTTACATCGCCGCAAGGCAATCTGACACGCTGGTTGAAGGAGTTCGACGGCCGGGATCGGGAGCTCATCGATCGAGTGTTCCTGGCGGCGCTCTCACGCCGCGCCGAACCGGACGAGCGGCGCGCCCTGCTTTCGCAGCTTGAGAAGTCCCCGGCTGAGCGCGGGGAGATTTTCCAGGATTTGACCTGGGCGCTTTTGAATTCTCGGGAGTTCCTGTATGTCCACTGACTCTGGAGGTATGAAATGATGGACCGCCGGGCATTTCTCAAGGCCGGCTCGTTGGGGCTCTTCGGCTCGGTCACCTGGGGTGACGCACTTGCAATGCGCGCACAAGCGGGCGCCGCTTCGAAGAAAAACATATCGGTCATTCACGTCCTGTTGAGCGGCGGCATGAGTCACATGGACACGTTGGATATGAAGCCCCATACGCGATCGGCATTCCGAAGCGTGTTTCAGCCCATCAAGACCAATGTCGCGGGAATCGAGATCAGCGATCGTCTGCCCCTTCTCGCGCGCCAGGCGGACAAATACACCATCATTCGCTCCGCCACGCACAAGATCAGCGTTCACGAACGCGCGTCATACCTGGTGATGAGCGGTCATGAGCCCCTGGCGACGGTAAACCACCCCAGCATGGGCGCCGTGATCGGCAAAGAGATGGGCGCCCGGAATGAGCTGCCCCCGTACATCACGATTCCCTCCATGACGGGGTTGTGGGAGACGGCAGGACTCTTGCCGGGCAAGTACGCCCCATTCGAGGCGGGCGATCCGAACCGTGCCGACTATTCGGTGCGGGACATAAAGCTGCCGATGGACGTCGACTGGGCGCGGATGGAGCGGCGGCGCTCATTGCTGGCATCCGTTGACGACAAGTTCCGCGCCTACGACACCAGCGGGGTGTTCGAGACAGCGAGCTCGTTCTATCAGGCCGCATACGATCTGGTCCGCTCGCCCGCCGCCAAGGAAGCGTTCGCCATAGAGCAAGAGCCGGAAGCCATGCGAGAGAAGTACGGCCGAACCTCGCTGGGACAGGGAGCATTGCTGGCCCGCCGCCTGGTGGAGGCGGGCGTCCGGTTTGTGACCGTTTCAAACGGCTACTACAAGTGGGACCATCACGCCAAAGTCTTCGAAAACCTGGGCGACCGTTACCTGCCGGAGTTGGATCGGGCGCTGGCAACCCTGCTTGAAGACCTTCACAATCGCGGATTGCTGCAAACAACTCTGGTCATCGCAACCGGAGAATTCGGACGCACTCCGGAGATCAATGTGAACGCGGGGCGCGATCACTGGCCCAACGTGTTCTCGATTCTGGTGGCGGGCGCAGGCGTTCCCGGAGGCCAGATTTGGGGCGCTTCGGATGCGGATGGAATGTACGTCAAAGACAATCCCGTCGAGATTCCCGACCTGGTGACAACCGTGTTCCACAAGGTCGGCGTGGATTTCACGAAGGAGTATCACACCTCCATCGGCCGGCCCTTCCGGGTGGCGGAAGGCAAGCCCCTGGCCTTTCTTGGCGCTTGAAGGGTTACCCTGCAATCCCCAGACGATCGCAGGCTTCCCGCATCCTGGGCACGCTATAGCTCAGGGCCTCTACGGGGGTGGGATATCCGTAGAGGTCGAGCGTCATCGTGCCTTGGTATCCGATCTCCTGGAACGCTTTCAATATGCCGTTGATGTCGAGACAGCCTCGTCCGGCCGGGAAGTGCAGCTCGGAGGTCTGCTGGTCCGAATCCGAAAAGTGGATGTGCCGGACGCGGTGACCGAGCTTTCGAATCGCTTCGATATAGTCCGTCTTGCGGCCCACGCCGTAATGGCAGAAGTCATAGGTGACGCCAAAATGATCGGGATCGAGGGCGTCGCAGAGGCGGATCAGAAATTCGTCGCTCATGCCGACAGTGAATGGGTGCGGCTCCACCAGGAACCGCGCGCCATAGGGACGAGCCATATCAATCGCCGTCTTCAGAATCTCAATGAGCCGGGGAAGAAGACATTTGAGGCAATCGGATTCCGTGGCGCCCGCGGGAGTGCGGCCCTCCCAGACGAGCACGTCCGGTGTGCCGAGCGAAAGGGCAAGCTCCAGATCGAGCTTCAGTCCCTCGATGGTGCGCTCCACTTCGGCATCCGTTCCGAACGGCTGAAAGTAATCTTCGCCGACTACGTTCAAGCCGCCCATCCCCAATCCCATATCCTTCGCGTATGACGCGAAGCTGCCGCGGAGCCCGGCCGTCTTACAGCGCTTCAAATGGTGGACCCACATCTCGACGCTTGTGAATCCAGCGTCGCGAAAAATGTTCATCGCCTGTTCGACGGGGTAGTCGTCAAGCGTGATGGTGCTGCCTCTCAACGTCACTTCCCCGAAGAGACCGTGGCTGCCCGCACACCGACGCTTCCAGCAGCCTCCTCGATTTGGCCCCACGTGTTCTCGTCGATCGGAATACCGTTCTTCAAGCGCTCTTCACGCATACGATAGTCCGGTTCGCCGGGCAGCATCACCTCATCGAAACCCGGCGCCGCCGCGGCGGATTTAATGTACGCCCGCAATTCGTGCGTCATGTCGTCGAATTCTCCTGTGCCCACAAAAGCCGCCACGTCCACGACGATGAAGCCAAGACCATTTCCCGGCTGAGTTGCCGTAATTCGCGATCCGCCGAGCAAACCCCCGAGCACTTCGACCAGAAGGGAAAGCGCGAACCCCCGGTAGCCCCGCTTGCCCCCGAACGGCAGGATGGCGCCGCGCGGCGGGCCGTAAAAGTCCGCTGGATTGTTGCTGTCCCGGCCTTCCGCATTGACGATCCATCCATCCGGCAATTCTTTTTCCTGGTTGCGATGCAGCCGGATGGCGCCTTCGGACGCTTCCGCCGTCGAAAAGTCGGCCACGATGGGCGGTCCTGAGTTCGACGGAACGGCGAACGAGATCGGATTCGTCGCAAGGCGTCCTTCGCGTCCCCCCCATGGCACCACAAAATGGCCGTGCCGCGGTGAATTGCAGACGCCGATAGCCAGAAATCCCTGTTCCGCGGCCCTGGCCGTATAGGTGCCCAGCCGTCCGGCATGGTTGCACCGGCGAGCCACTACCGTGGCTGTATGCCATTCGCGCGCTTTTCCGATGGCCGTGTCGATGGTCCCAATTCCGCCCACCTGACCAAAGTTCCATCCGCAATCCACCACCGCGGTCGTCTGTGTTTCCTTCTCGATACCAATGGCCGCGCCCGGGACAATCACACCTTTTTTCACGTCGTCGACATACTGCGGAATCCGCATGACGCCGTGTGTGTCGTAGCCCATCAGGCTGGCTGTGACTAAATGGTCGGCGACCACCTGTGCTTCGGAAGCAGGCGCTCCCGTCGCCTGGAAGACCTCCGTTGCCAGGCGAAGCAGCGAGTCGTGGGATATGCAAATTGCCATGTTGTGGGCCGGGTTTAACGCTTAAACTAGTATTATAAGCGTCCAAGTCCACTTTGCAACCGGAATCGCGTAGCTTTCGCGGCGGAGTGTGATTCAGGGGTTACAATGAATGCCATTGACCCAAAAGATAACTCTGCAAGATGTCGGCAGGCGCTTGGGCCTCTCGACTACCACCGTCTCACTCGCGCTCAGGGATCATCCCCGGATTTCCAAGGCAACCAAGGAAAAGATCCACAAGATGATCGCCGAGATGAACTACGAACCGGATCAGGTGGCGCGCGCTCTTGTCATGGGTCGTTCCAACCTGATCGGCGTCATAGTGCCCAACAGCAGCGATCCTTACTATGCCGAAGTTTTCAAAGGCATCGAGGATGGGGCGCGCGCGTCGAACTTTCATATTCTCCTCAGCAATGGTTCCTATGAGTTGGAGCCTTATGAGCAGCGCGCGAGAGAGCTGATGAGCCTCCGCGTCGGGGGCATCATTATGGCGCCTCCGTTTACCCAGGAGCGTCCCAAGCTGCCTGGTTTCTGGCGTCAGCTCCGCGACCGCCACTTTCCCATCGTCCTCATCAACCGGCAGCTCAAACCGCCGATATTTCATCAGGTGGCGGCGGCGTATTCGCACGGCATGAAGGCGGTTGTGGAGACCCTGGCCGCGCTCGGTCACCATCGGGTGGCGTATGTTTCGGGCGAAGTCCCGCTCCTTCCCATCCGGCAGCGCCTCGCCGATTTCCGCCGCTACGCCCGCCGGCACGGGTTCGACGACGACGCCAAACTGATCGTCGCCGGGCCGCTGACGCCCGCCGGCGGATACGAAGCCTGCCGCCAGCTATGGAGTACCGTCGAACGGAAACCAACAGCCATCGTGATCTTCAGCGACACGGTCGCCGTGGGTGTCCTGCGCTTCCTGCACGATGAAGGCGTTCATATCCCCGGCGACATATCGCTGATCAGTCTCGATGGGACTGCGGCGTCCGAGTTCACCCATCCCAGTCTCACCACGGTCACAACCCCCATGTACGACATCGGCCGCAAGGGCTTCGAGTTGCTCTTGTCCTCCATGGAGAAGAAGGAGCAGGAACCGCAGAGCGTAATTTTGCCCGTACAACTGGTTCCGAGAGAGTCCGTAGGCGTGGCGCGCAAAGAACGCCCGGTCTGATCAGTCGATGAGCTTTTTGGCTGAGCCGAAGAACAGATAAGTAGCGATGCCTGCCATGCTAACCGCGGCCGTCAGCCAGAATGCCGAGCTCCAGCCAGCGCTCTTCACGAGATAGCCGATCACAACCGGCGCCAGGATTCCCGCAAGATTCGCAATGGTACTTTGTATGCCTACAACGGTACCCGCATAACGGGGCGCCAAGTCGAGCGAGCTGCTCGCGTATACCGGCGTCACGGAGGTCAGCAGAAACATCGCCGCGCAAAGGCCGGCGACGGTAGCTGCGGCATTTGGAGCCTGCGGTACCAGCGCGAGCACCGCGGCGGATGCCAGGTAGGGTACGAGGAACCACTTACGGACCTTGGTGCGGTCGTACCGCTGGCTCAGCCGGTCGATGAGGGAACCGAACACGTTGGTTCCGGCAAGGGCGAACAGGAACGGCAGCGCGGACCCCAGCGCCATACCGCCGAGCGAGAACCCCCGCTCCATCTGCAAGTAGGATGGGAGCCAGGTCATCATGACATAGGAGAACCAGTTGGAGGAAAAGTGGAGAATCCAGGTTGCCCAGAGCGGACGCAGCCGCAGCAGCTTGCCCCAGGGCACCGCTTCCACCCGCGCCAGAGGCGGACGCGACTCCACAATATAACGGAGCTCCTCGGGAGGCACAGCCGGCGAATCCTCAGGCTGGTCCCGGGCGCCGAGCCACCACAACGGAATCCAGATGAGGCCAAGCAAAGCGAATAGAAAGAAGACCGCCTGCCATCCCCATGCGCTGAGGATTGCGGAGGCCACTGGGAAGGCGACGATCGACCCCGCATAGCCCCCACTCCAGCAGAAGCCGGTTACGCGAGAGTACTCCTGTCTTGGAAACCAGCGGACCAGCACGCTGTTGATGGAAGGAAAGACGCCGCTCTCGCCCATCCCCATCAGGATGCGCACGGCCACCATCATGGCAATCGATTTCGGAAGCGGCGTGAGCGCCGTAAAGAGGCTCCACCAGGCAATGTTGAACGCGAAAATTCTACGCGGACCGAACCGATCCGTCAGCCTCCCCGAGGGGACCATGAAGCCGGTGTAGCCAATGAAGAAAGCGGTGAATACCCATCCCATCTGGGCCGTGTCCCAGCCGTATTCCCGAATGATGGCGGGGGCCGCAACGGACATGTTCACCCGGTCGCAGTAAGCAATCACGAGAGCTGTGAAGCACAGCACCGCAACATCGATTCGCTTCGGCCACGGCAGAATCCGCCCGCGCGGGGCTCCCCTTGCAGGGCTCAACGCAGCACCTTGTCCAGCCATTGCGTCATCGTGCTGAGGTAGCCGCTCATTGCCGGATCGCGATCCCAAGCTCCGTAGCCGTGGCCGCCGCCCTCTACCCGCACCACTTGGCAACTGGCTCCGGCCTTCCGCATGGCGGCGCACATGAGCTCGGACTGGTCGTAGGGCACATTCAAGTCCTTTGTGCCGTGGATCAGCAGGTAGGGCGGCATGCCCTTTCTCACATACGTCGCCGGGGAAGCCCCCTTTACCACCTCTTCCGCCCGCGGCGAGTCCGCGGTTACACCGAGAAACTGGGAGAGACCGGGCGAAAGGCACAGCGGCCCGGGGTCCGGCACAACTTTGCCATCGATCATGCACAGCCCCTCGGGATGGACTCGCCCCACCAGGTCATGCTCTCCGAAGAATGACACCACCGCCGCGACGCGGTTCTCCTTCCGATGCTTCGCGCCCACGTAGGAAACCAGGTGTCCGCCGGCGGAAGCACCCATGAGCGCCAGCCTCTTCGAATTGACCTTGAATCGCTCCGCGTTCAATCGAATGTACTCGATGGCGCTTTCCACATCGTCTGTCTGAGCCGGAAAGGGGAACCGCGGCGCAAGCCGGTAGTTCACGGAGAACCAGGCAAAGCCCTTGGCGGCGAGCGGCTCCAGCAGGCTTTTCGGATGCGGCTGTTTATCGCCCGCTACGAACCCTCCTCCGTGAACCCAGATCACCGCCGGAAACGGACCGCTGCCCTCGGGAATATATGCGTCCATCAGCAGGCGGACGTTGCCGGCGCGATGGAACTCGATGTCCGTCTTGAGCTCGCCGGCAAGCACCGATCCGGCGACGAGAGCAAGCAGCAATCCACGCATCTCAATCCGCCCTTGCCTCGGCGATTCGCTCCCTGTAAGCGCTCTGCAGCACGGCAAAGTCGCTTCCATACAGCAGGAAGCGGTATCCGCGCCGCCGGGCTTCTTTCAGAAGATTCATGTCGCCCGTCTGAATACCGGCCGCCACGCCGTTCTTCTCGCAAGCGGCCGCCACCCGGTCCATCGCGTCCGCGAAGGCCTGCGACTGAAACTGCTCGGCAATGCCCATGGAGATCGTAAGGTCGTACGGGCCTACGAACAGCACGTCCAGACCGGGCGTGGCGGCAATTGCATCGATACACGCCAGGGCCTGCTTGCTCTCCACTTGCAACACAGTCATCGTCTCGCGATTCGCGCTCGCCATCATAGTGGCCGGATCCTCCCACTCGAGGTCCGTCATGATGCTGTGCATTCCGAAGCCGCGGTTGCCTTCCGGCAGGTACTTCATGGCCGAAACGGCCGCGCATGCCTCGGCGGGCGAGTGAACGCGAGGGACCACGATTCCCATTGCTCCACAATCGAGCGCGCGTGTAATCAGCGCGGGCTCGTTCTGCGTCACGCGCACCAGCGGCGTAATTCCGAAATCGCGCGCGGTACGGCAGATCCCGCGAATGTCGCGGTAGCTCGCCGCCTGGTGTTCCGTGTCTATGAAGAACAAGTCCAGTCCCGCCCTTCGCAGCAGGAGCGAAACTTCGGGGTCCAGGCAATACTCCACCGACGTCCCGTAGATGCACTTTCCGGCACGGAGCTTGTCCTTCGCGGCATTCTTCGAGATGACGCTCATGCGGCGGCGCCCGTCTTCTGGGGCAGGCCGGTAATAGCACGGGCCTCCTCCACCGAGGCAATCTCTCGTCCCAGTTCACGCGCGATGCGCACGATCTTCTCCACCAGCTCCGCGTTGCTGCGGGCTAAAGTCCCCTTGAGGTCGAGGTACGGATTGTCCTCCATCCCCACCCTCACGTGCCCTCCCAGCAGGATCGACTGCGTAAGAATCTGCCAGTGGGTCTTCGGGTCCATCACGCTGACGCTGTAGTTGAAGCCGGCGGGCTTGTGGTGATGCATGTAGAGCATGGCTTCCGGAGTCGGCGGAGTCCAGCAGCCGCCGGGCCAGGCGAGGAAGAATGTGGTCCACACAGGCGTATCGAGAAGGCCCATACCGATGAAGCGTTGCGCGTTCCAGATGGCGCCATAGTGGAAGGACTCGACCTCTGGCTTTACACCATGCTCCCTCGTGTGGCGGCAATAGGCTTCGAGCTCGCCGCGATCGTGGATCCCATAAAGCTCCACGGGCGGATACTCGGGATCGGGCTGAAAGCTCTCATCATGGGCGTTGAAGCAGATGGACATCATGTCCGGGTGCTGTTTCATCAGCTCCACTCGCTGCGGGAAGCGCCCATTGGCGATGCCGTATTGGATCACCGAGTCGCACCGGGCGGTAATGAGGTCCTTGAGGCGCTGCCAGCCATCGAGATTCAGGTCGGAGAGCTTGGTGTTGTCGTCGCGGAGCTTTTCATCCAGGGTGTAGGGACCATGCAAGTGGCAGATTGACGCTCCCGCGCTCACCCCGCGGACGTACTCCTCCGCCAAGGCGTCCACGCCGTTGGGATTGTACGGATTTCGGGGGAACGACATCGTCGAGTCACAGGTGACTGTAATAATCAGCTTGTCCATTCTTCCTCTCCTTGGTCTATGGTTCCTTCACGACGACCACCACGCGCCCTAGAGCGCCGCGGCGAACGCAGTCGAAAGCTTGGTTGATGTTGTCGATCGAAAAGCGTGCGGCTACGAGGGGTTTCACGATGCCCGCCTCCACCAGGCGGATCGAGTCGACCATGTCCTGGCGCGTTCCGTTGCGCGAGCCGACGATCTCGAGTTCCTTTTGGGCGATCTCGATCGTGTCCAATCGCGGGTCCTGCGGCTCCTCGCCGATCGCCACGATGCGTCCACATCGCATCACGCAGTCGGCGCTGAAGCGCATGCTCTGCGAAGTGCCCACGCAGTTGAACACGCATGTCATGCCACCGGTACCCGAGAAATCTTTTATCGTAACGACGGCCCCCGGATCGGATGCATCCACCACCAATTTGGCGCCGAAATCCAGGGCTATGCCGAGCTTCGCCGGAGAGAGGTCCGCGGCGACGACCCGAACGCCTGAAGCGGCAAGAAGCTGGATCAGGATCTGGCCTACACCGCCTGCTCCTACCACCAACGCCGATTCGCCCATGGCGGATCCGGCGCGTCGCGTAGCGTGAACAGCGGTCACGACAGCATCGGCCATGAGTCCCCCGGCATCGAACGGCACGCAATCGGGCAGCCGGTAGAGGTTCTTCCCGGGCGCCTTGAAATACTCGGCGAAGGCGCCTTGGTAGGCGAGGACGCCGATGATTCCGCGGAGTTCGGCGCACTGCTGCTGGCGGCCTGTGCGACAGTAATAGCAGTGCTCGCAGGCGACGAAAAGGTGTGGCACGACCCGGTCCCCCGGGCGCACGCTGGTAACGTTCCTGCCGCACTCCGCCACCACTCCAGCCGGCTCGTGTCCGAGCACGTGCGGCAAATCGGGGACGTAACCGTGCCCCGCAAGCATATGCAGATCCGTGCCGCAGATGCCGCTGGTCCGCGTTTCAACGAGGACTTCGTCGGGCCCGATCTTTGGCTTCGGGAGATCTTCGAGGATCAGTGGCGCCTGCACGGCGCGCATTACGGCGGCCTTCACAATGAGTCCGATTGTACTCACTCGTCTCGAGGCGGTCAAGACCCAAGTTAAACGATAAACATAAACAGTTGACCACGATGCTGATTTCTTTCATAATCGTCTCAGCGGTACTCGAGTGATGAGGAAACTTTCGATCCTGATCGTGTTGTTGGCTGTTCCTGCATGGGCGGACGACAGCGCGGCTCGAACCATTCTTGAAAAGCGCTGCCTTGCGTGCCACGGTGAAGCCCGCATGTCCGGGCTGGATCTGCGGAAGCGCGAAGCAGTGCTGACCGGCGGCAAGCGCGGCTCCGCTCTCACGCCGGGCGATCCCGCCAAAAGCCTCCTCTTCCGTGTTGTCTCGGGATCCGGCGATCTCAAGATGCCTCCCGGCAAGGAGACTCTCTCTCGAGACGAAGTGGAAACTCTTCGCACTTGGATTCTCGAAGGAGCGCAATGGCCCGGGGACGCTTCCATTCAGGCGGCTGAACCCTCCTGGTGGTCGTTTAAGAAGCTGAAAAGGCCGCCCATCCCCGAGGCGCCCGCCGGCTCCAATCCGATTGATGCGTTCGTGCTTCCGGCGCTTCGCGCGAACCATCTCACCGCAGCTCCGCCGGCCGATCGCCACACCCTGATCCGCCGCGCTTACTTCGATCTCATCGGACTGCCGCCCGAGCCCGAACGCGTGGAGAAGTTCGTCAACGATTCGTCGCCCGATGCCTGGCCCAAGTTGATTGACGAACTGCTGGCGTCGCCGCGCTATGGAGAGCGCTGGGGACGGCACTGGCTCGACGTGGTGCGATACGCAGACAGCGGCGGCTATGAAACCGACATCTACTTCCGGAACGCGTGGCGGTACCGGGACTATGTGATTCAGTCGTTCAACGACGACAAGCCTTACGACCGCTTTGTGCAGGAGCAGATCGCCGGAGACGAGATCTGGCCTAATAATCTGGACCTCGATGGCACGTACACGCTCGACCCCAAGAAGGTGCAGAGCCTGCAGGCCCGCATAGGCACGGGCATGTTCACGATCGGTCCCGAAGTGCATGAATCGAACATGGACGCGACGAAGCTTCAGTATGAGAAGGTGACGGATTACGTGGACACTCTCGGGGCGGCGTTCCTGGGAGTTACCACAGGCTGCGCCCGCTGTCACGACCACAAGTTCGACCCCATCACGCAGCGCGACTATTTTCGCTTGGCCGCCATCTTTGCCTTAAGCACCGAGACCGACATACCGGTGGTCCATGGCATGTCCATTCGCGATCACGGACAGAACTACCCGCGTATCATCGCCGTCGACGAGTCCAAAACCGCGTTGAAGCTGTTTGACGGGAAGCTGCGAAAGCGGCTTGTGGAGGCAAGGAAATCGCAATTCTCTCCCGAAGTACTGGCAGCCTACGAGGTCAAAGAAGAGCAGAGGACCGCCAAACAGAAGGAGCTGATCGCACCGCTGGAAGAAGCCCTTGTCTCCATCAAGCCCGACAAGGAGATGAGCGCGGAAGAAGCCGGCCAGCGGCGCAAATTGCTCGAAGACATTGGAAAAGCCGTTGCGGCGGTCCCCGAACAGGACGCGCAGAAGGTGCCGTTCGACGGTCTCATGGACATTCCCTCCGCCACCGTGCTCGGACATCGCGAGCCGGAGCTCGTTCCGGAAACGCGCCTCTATGGCCGGGGCGATTTAAGCAATAAAGGGGAGAAAGTTGGGCCTGGGCTGCCGGCGTTCCTGGGAGGCGGGGACCTCAATTCCGACGACTGTTCCGGGCGTTGCATTCCTCTTGCGCGCAAGAAGCTGGCGCTCTGGCTGACCCAGGCCGATCATCCGCTCACCGCGCGGGTGATGGTAAACCGGATCTGGCACTGGCACTTCGGCCGTGGCATAGTCGCGTCGCCCAACGATTTTGGGCGTCAGGGCCTGGCGCCTGCAATGCCGGAGCTGCTCGATTGGCTGGCCTCGGAGTTCGTTTCCCGGGGCTGGAGCATCAAGGCCATGCACCGGCTGATCATGCTTTCCGATACCTATCGGCGGACGAGCCGATTCCAGAATGAGCACAATCAGCGCGTCGATCCCGACAACCGGTTCCACTGGCGGATGAACCGGCGGCGTCTGGAAGGTGAAGCGCTCTGGGACGCGATGCATTCAGTGGCCGGAACTTTAAACTTGAAGGCAGGAGGACGCCCGGTTGTGCCGCCGCTGGCCGAGGACGAGAGGAGCAGCCTCGGCGCGGCCTGGCAATGGCCGGTTTCCGCCGATCCTGAGCAGCACAATCGCCGCGGCGTCTATATTCTGGTGAGACGTAACTTCACGTATCCGATGTTTGAAGCCTTTGACAGTCCCATCAATGCAGTGAGTTGTCCGGGGCGCGATGTCTCCTCGGTGGCTCCTCAAGCGCTTTGGTTCCTGAATAACAGAGTGGCCTTCGAGCAGGCCAAGGCGTTTGCCGCGCGGCTTCGCAAGGAGCATGGCAACGAGCCGGCGGCCTGGGTGGACGCCGCGTGGCGGCTCGCTCTCAGCCGGCCCGCTTCGGCCGAAGAGACCGAACAGGCCGTGCGTCTCATTGAGGGTCTCTCTCTTGAGAAATTTTGCCTTTCTGTATTCAACCTGAACGAGTATGCGTATGTCGACTGACGGCTGCAACCGGCGCTATCCAGCTCACTCGCGCCGCGAATTTCTGATGCGATCGGCCCTCGGGCTGGGCGCCATTCCGCTTGCTCATTTGCAAGCGGCTTCGAATCCCCTCGCTCCGAAGCAGTC
Source organism: Bryobacteraceae bacterium (assembly GCA_040902885.1). Classification (GTDB taxonomy): domain Bacteria; phylum Acidobacteriota; class Terriglobia; order Bryobacterales; family Bryobacteraceae; genus JBBDWK01. The sequence goes on from JBBDWK010000032.1 coordinate 141,436, forward strand.
GCATACTCCTGCAAAAGCCCGCAACATGATCCTGCTGTTCATGCAGGGTGGTCCGAGCCATGTCGACACCTTCGATCCAAAACCCGCCCTTAGCAAGTACGACGGCCAACCGCTGCCTCCCAGCTTTCTTGCCGACGGACTCAATTTGCAGTTCATCAAGGTGAGTGAATCCAAGTTGATGGGATCTCGGCGGGCTTTCCGCAAGCACGGGGCTTCGGGTCTGGAAATTTCGGACCTCTTTCAGCATCTCGGCGCTCATGCCGATGACATGGCTGTGGTCCGCTCCTGCTACCACGATGCCTTCATCCACGGACCGGCGCTGAACCTCATGTACAACGGCTCGATCCGGGTGGGATTTCCAAGCATAGGCTCCTGGGTGCTGTACGGCCTCGGAAGCGAGTGCGACAACCTGCCGGCATTCATGGTGATGAGCGACGGCGGCATCGGAGGGCGGAGCCGCAACTCATACAGCTCTGGCTTCCTTCCGGCCATTTACCAGGGAACCCTGGTGCGAACCGAAGGTTCGCCGTTGGTGAATCTGTCTCCGCCGAGCGGGATCACTCAAGACGACCAGCGCGCCCTGCTCGATCAAATCGAGAAATGGAATCGCCACCACCTTGCCGGGCGGGAAGACGATTCACGCCTCGAAGCCCAGATTGCCAATTATGAGCTGGCGTTCCGGATGCAGATGGCTGCGCCGGATCTGGTGGATCTCTCGGAAGAGCCTCCGGACATTCGCTCACTGTATGGACTCGACGAGAAGCCGACGGACAAGTTCGGAGGCATGTGTCTCCTCGCCCGGCGGATGGTGGAGCGCGGTGTCCGCTTCGTACAGTTGATCAGCACGGATTGGGATGGGCATGGTGAGTGCGACAAGAACCACACGGAGAACGCCCGCAAGACGGACAAACCGATCGCGGGGCTGATCGCGGACCTGAAGCAGCGAGGTTTGCTCGAAAGCACGCTGATCGTCTGGGTGGGCGAGTTCGGCCGGACTCCCGTCATGCAAGGTAAAGAGGGCCGCGATCACCACCCCTATGGCTTCTCCGCGTGGATGGCCGGCGGTGGTGTCCGGGGCGGAAAGGTCATCGGCGCCACGGACGACCTCGGCTTTCGCGCCGTCGAGGACAAGATTCACGTTCACGATATCCATGCGACGATCCTTGCTCTCCTCGGTCTGGATCACCTGAAGCTCACCTACTTTTTTCAAGGTCGTGATTTTCGTCTGACGGATGTGCATGGCGAAAATAACTTCGCGTCGCGTCTATTGAAGGCTTGACGATGATCCGGTTCCTGCTTCCCTTCGCCTTCCTTGCGGCAGCCCTGGTATCGGCGCCGCACGCAAAGGTCGCGCCCGCTCAAATCGGGCAGTGGATGCAATCGCTCTCGAACTGGGGGCGATGGGGCAAAGAGGATGAGTTAGGCGCGCTGAACCTGATCACCGTGGAGAAGCGGCGCCAGGCCGCGGCGCTGGTCCGCGACGGTGTCTCCATCTCGCTCGCGCACGAGGCGATCAAGGTCAGGGCCGACGACTCGCCTCCTTTCGAGCATCGCATGGTCGAGCACGGACGGCAGCCCAACGCCCAGGGCGCATCCGACATTTTTTCCATTCAGTATCACGGCTTCACCGTCACCCACCTGGACGCGCTTTGCCACATCTTTCACAAGGGGAGAATGTACAACGGTTACTCCCAGACTGAAGTATCTTCGAGCGGGGCGGCGAAGCTCTCCGCTCACCGCATGCGTGACGGCATCTTCACTCGCGCGGTCTTGATAGACGTGCCACGTTTGCTTCGGCAGAAGTATCTCGCAGGGAGCCGGGCCATCACTGTGGAAGACCTTGAGGCGTGGGAGAAAGAGGCGGGCGTCAAAGTGTCGTCAGGCGATGCGATTCTGATACGCACCGGACGCTGGGCGCGCCGCGCGGACAGAGGGACATGGGACATCATGAAGGATTCCGCGGGCCTTCACGCGTCTTGCCTGCCCTGGCTGAAGAAGCGTGACGTAGCGATTGTCGGCAGCGACCTGGCTACTGACGTGATGCCCTCGGGCGTCGAGGGTATCCTTCTCCCGGTTCACCAGGTTCTGGTGGTTGCCATGGGAGTTCCTATCCTGGATAATCTCGATCTTGAGCGCGTCGGCACGGAATGCGCTTCACGCCGCAGGTGGGAGTTCTTGTTAACCGCGGCGCCTTTGTCCGTGGAGGGATCGACTGGCTCTCCCATCAACCCGATATCGACCTTCTAACGCGGACCTCCGGACGCCCCGCCTCCGCTGGCTTATCTGCTCCGCTTTGCTCGCCGTAACCACCCATGCGTTCTTCACGCGGATGGGCATGAGCGTCGCGGTGAAACCCATCCAATCCGAGTTTGGGCTGAGCAACCTGGAAGTCGGCTGGGTGCTCAGCGCGTTCATCCTCGGCTACGGCGTCGTTCAACTGCCCGTCGGAGTTCTTACGGATCGAATGGGCCCGCATCGTTTGCTGGCCCTCTCCTTGTTTCTTTGGTCTGCCCTCCATGGCCTCACTGCGCTGGCACAACAACTTTCGTGGCCTCCCTACTGGTCCGTTCTTCAGGCTTTGATGGTAGTTCGCTTCGTGATGGGAGTTGCACAGGCTACGGTGCTGCCCTGCGCAAACAAGACCATCGCCCGATGGATGGCGCCCGACGAGCGCGCATCGGCGAACGCTCTCTCCATGATGGGCCTTGGAATCGGCGGCGGGATCACGCCGCCTCTTACGGTGGCGCTCATTGTCCTTTATGGGTGGCAAGCTCCGTTTCTGATTGCCGCGGTCGTGGGGGTTGCTCTTTCAGCATTCTGGCTTTGGTTTGGACGCAATACGCCGGAAGAGCATCCTCAGGTCAGCCAGGGCGAGCTCGCGCACATACGCGGCGCCCCTAAAGCCGCGGTCGCCCTCCGAACTCCCACACCGTGGCGGGCATTGCTTACCAACCGCAGCACCTGGTGTCTGGCGCTCAGCTACGGCATGGCAGGCTACCCGTCCTACGTGTTCTTCACGTGGTTCTATCTTTACCTCGTGAACGCGCGCAACGTGGACGTTCGGGCGGGCGGCTATTGGTCGGCGCTCCCGTACCTTGCCATTGCGACTATGGTGCCATTGGGAGGACGGCTCAGCGATTGGCTGAGCATACGCTGGGGCAAACGAAGAGGGAGGCTGAGCGTTGTGCTGTTTGGGGCGCTGACCGCGTCGGCCCTAATAGTTATCGGATCCCGGCTGGAGGATGCGCGCGCGGCCGTTGTGCTGCTGTCCATCGGGGCCGGATTTCATCTCTTCGCGCAAACTCCCTCGTGGGCGGCGTCAATCGATCTCGCTCCTTCTCACTCGGCCACTCTGTTCGCCATCATGAACACCATGGCTCAGGCGATTGGAGCCGCGGCCCCGGTGCTTACCCCTTTGATCGCGGAGAGGTTCGGATGGAACTCCGCACTCGACTTTGCCGCATTCATGGCTGCCATGGCGGGCGTCTTTTGGATATTCGTGCGGCCCGAAAAGCCGCTCGGCTAACGGGGTTCAACGCAGGTCCAGCGCCCGGATGGTCTTGCGGTCGCGGAGAAAGAGACGGGTTCCAGCAAGCGTTGGCGGGGTCCAGGCCTTGTTCTCCATAACCTGCGCTTTCGATATCACTTCGAGCCCTTTCGGCGATACCCTCGCGAGCGCCAGCACGCCATCCTCATCGAGCACAATCACCCTGTCCCAGCCTATGTGCAGCGAATTCGCCCGTGCAAACGTGCGTTCGCGCCATAGAAACTCGCCAGTGTGAATATTCACGCAAGCGAAGAACGACGGCCCGAAGTCGCCGTTACTGCCGTACAGGTAATCGCCGATCCGGACGACGTTGCTGTGATGGATGCGCTTCCTCTTGTGGGCCCAAACCTCCTCGGCGGAGAATGTGTCGCCGCTTCCGCGAATCCGGATGACGCGGCTCCCGCCGTCGTAGGCGGAGCTCACAAAGAGCAAATTCCCTTCTCCCCAGACTGGAGTGACCGCTGTATGGTCTCCAATCGTATCGTGAGGATGGCTCCAGAGCAGGTCGCCGTTGCCGGGGTTCAGTCCCGCGACTACCTTATTCATCAGGCAGACGAGATGCGTCTGGCCGTCCACCGGAATCAAGATCGGAGCGGCGTGCGAATTCGAATAGTCCTGCCGCTTCCACCGCACTTTCCCGTCGCGCTGCGCCAGAGCGACAACCGCATGACCCGGACCTCCTACGGTAACGATGACGGAGTCCCGGTAGGCGATCGGGCTCGACGAATAACCGCGAGCCATCACCGTACCGCCGAATTCTTTAATCAGGTTGCGCTTCCAGATCAACTTTCCGGCGCGGTTGAGGCAGTGCAGCTTTCCGGTCACCCCGATTGTGTAGAGGCGGCCGCCTGAAAGAAGCGGCGTTGCATGAGGCCCCGGCCCCACGTCCATGTTCATGCCTTCCAGAAAGGGCGCGTCGTACGCGAACTCCCAGAGCGTTTTTCCGGTCTTCGCCTGCAGCGCGATGACGACCTCTTCGCCGCCCCGGCGGTACATCGTGTAAAGCCGGTCCCCGTCGACAAGAATACTGGAGTGTCCAAATCCAAGCGGGCGATTCCAAAGCACCTTGGGTCCCGAGGCCGGCCACTCTCCTGCGAGCCCCGGTGTTTCAATGGAGAAGTTGCGTTGCGGCCCTCCCCACTGCGGCCAAGCGGGCTGCGCCGACGCGGCAGGAATCGGCAATAAAGATACAAGCGCCGAAAGAGTCGCAATTTGCCAAAAGTTTAGCGTTTAAGCAGTATATCGGCTCCACGCGAAATGCGTCAAGCAGGACGCTTAATTTCGCTGTTCACCCGTTCCGGCCGAAAGACACGTAGCATATCAGCGCCCCGACTACCGACATCGACACACCCCAAGCCAGAAGTTTGTTGAACAGGTCCCGGCCATGCTCTCGCACTGGAGCGGACGCGACGCAGAGGGCTCCGATCGTGGACAACGGTGAAACGTCCACCAGGTGGGAACCGATGTTCATCGACATCGCGATCGCCATCGGGTCCCCGCCGCCGAGCCGCTCCGCCAGACCCGGCGCCATGGGGAGGAAGGCCGGAAGAACCACTCCCGAGGTGCTGCTGTACACGGAGATGATTCCTGTAATGAAGGCCACCAGGCCTGTGACTGTGTCGTGGGTGGCGAAACGGGCGAGCACGGAGACGAAGAGATCGAGCCCGCGAGTTTTCTCGAGCAGCGCAATCAGAACCGTTACGCCGGATACCATGACGATCACTCCCCATGGCATCTTTTTGATCGCATCCAGATCGTCTCCGCACCGGAGAAGCACCAGCACAACGGAGACAAGAAATGCACCCATGCCAACGTTCACCTTAAAGAAGATCACGCCGACCAACAGGACGGCGATGGCTCCGAGCGTGATCCAGTTACGGCGTTCGAATGGCTCGGCGGCCTCGGCGGGATTGCCCTTCCATTTGCCCGCGAACAACTTCAGGCCGCCAAACGCGATATAGCCGCCAATGGCAACGAAGGCGTGAGCGGCGGCGTTATATAGATAGGTCTGTCCTTCGTGACCCCCTAGCCCAATCCGCGACATCAAACTATTGACGATAATCCCGGTCGGCGCAAAGGGCGACAGCGACCCGGCGTTTGCTCCATTGCCGACCATGATCGCCATCAGGAAGAGCGGAATCCCGGCGCGGCCGGCCGTCGCCATGGCCATGGGCGCGATCAGCGCAGCCGTGGCAATGTTTCCCGGTCCTATGGACGCAAGCACGGCCGCCAGCAGGAAAAACATGAGCGGAATGATTCCGCGATTCCCGCGGCACATCCCTACCGCGTGATGCGCCAGCTTGTCCAGGGTTCCGTTCGCCTGGGCGAGCGTGAAGAGCATCGTCACTCCCGCCAGAGTGAGGAACAGTTGCGTTGGAAAGCCGTTCATCACGTCGTTGGCCGACATGCCGGCGAAGAAAACGCCGATGATCCACGCCATGGCGATGGCCAGAATGCCGACGTTCAGTCGAGTCACGCAACTGACGACAATCACCAGCGCCAGCGCGCCTAGCGAGAGGGCCGCAACGTTCATGCCCGCGTCACCAGTAGCGAGCGAAGCAATTCCGCGGGATGCAGCGCGCGAACTCCCGTGAAGTCCTCAACCTGGCGCCGGCAGGAGACGCCGCCCGCCACAAGCACGGAACCCGGCTGGAGATTTCGCGCGGCCGGCAGTAGGCGTCGCTCTCCGATCTTTTGCGAAATATCGTAGTGCTCGCGAAGGTATCCGAACGAGCCGGCCATCCCGCAGCAGCCGGCGTCCAGGTCGATCACATCGGATTCCGGTATACGGGAGAGCAGCGATTTCACGGGCGGGAGCAGTCCCATAGCCTTCTGGTGGCAATGTCCGTGGAGCACGATCTTCGTCGGGCCGGGCCGAAAGCTAAGGCGACCGCCTTCACAGTTCAAGACATCCTCGATTAACGAACAAGCTTCGGCCACTCGCAATGCCTTTTGCTGGCTCTCGCCGCGCAGCAATCCGGGAACGTCCTCGCGCATGGCGGAAAGGCAACTGGGCTCGAGGAAGACGATCCTTTTTCCCTGGGCTGCCAGAGGAAACAACGTTTCGGTGTTCTGCTCCGCCCTTTCGCGGGCTTCAGCGAGCAGACCTTGGGAGATGAGCGGCCGGCCGCAGCATCCATTCGGCGCAATGGCTGCGGAGATGCCCGCCGCCTCCAGCAGTTCCATTCCAGCGACTCCGATTTCAGGTTCGTAGTGATTCGTGAACGTGTCGGCGAAAAGTAGGACGGCGGCTCGTGTGTTCTCCTTTGAGAATCGCTTCGTGAACGGGCGCCGGGACCAGGCCGGCGGCTCCCTCCGCCGATCCAATCCAAGCACTTGTTCATTGAGCCATCGCACCAGCCCGCTCCGCGCCACCCAATTCGAGACCGGCGCCAGCCGGCTTCCCCAGCGCGCCAGTTCGCTCACGTGCCCCAATACCCGCGCGCGCAATGGCTCACCGTGCCTGCCCCAGTATGCCGCCAGGAATTCGCTCTTGAAACGCGCCATGTCAACGCCCACGGGGCACTCAGCCTTACAGGCGCGGCATTCCAGACACAGGTCGAGCACTTCGCGAACACCCTCGGAGCTGAGCCCGGATTCGTCCAGGCGGCCGGCCATGGCCAGCCGAAGGACGTTCGCGCGGCCGCGCGTGGAGTGCTCCTCATCGAGCGTCGCCATATACGAAGGACACATGGTCCCTTCGAGTTTTTTGCGGCATGCTCCCAGGCCGCTGCACATATCCACCGCGCCCGCCATTCCACCGTATTCCGAATAATCGAAAAACGTGTTCACCCGAGGCGTGCGATATCCGGGCCCGTACCGAAGGTTTTGCGTCATCGGCGGAGCGTCCACAATCTTGCCGGGATTCAGAATGCCCAGCGGATCGAAGGTCCGCTTGATCTGGCGGAAAGCCTCATAGAGCACCGGCCCAAACATCTTCCGCATAAACGGACTGCGCACCAGGCCGTCGCCATGCTCGCCGGAGAGCGCGCCGCCGAATTCCAGCACCAGATCGGAAATGTCGTTCGCGATCGACTCGAACTTTCGCACGCCCTCTTCGGTCTTCATGTTGACCACGGGACGCACATGCAAACACCCGACCGACGCGTGCGCATATACACCTGCGGTGGTCTCGTGACGTCGTACGATCCCCAGAAACCGATCAATGAAATCCGCCAGCTTTTCCGGAGCGACCGCGGTGTCCTCAACGAAGGAAAGAGATTTGGCGTCCTCTTTCATCGCCATGGAAAGACCCAATGCAGCCTCTCGCAGGCTCCAGATGCGGGCCTGCGCAGGCAAGTCCATCGCGCGATGATAGCGGTATCCAAGATTATGTGCGGTCAGATCCCGTTCCAGCGCATCCAGCCGCGGCGGCAGATCCTCGGCGCGGTCGGCGTAGAACTCCACGCAGAGAAGCGCCCCTGGATCGCCTTCGATGAACGTTTGTCGAAGCCGCTCCAGCGCCGCGTTCTGTTTCGTGTTGTTGAGGATGAAGCCGTCCATCACCTCCACCGCCGAGGGTTTGTGCAGCAGAATTTGAGGCGCCGCCCGCAGAGCGCCGCCGAGGTCCGCAAACTGGATTGCCATCACGGCCTTGGCTTTGGGAAGCGGCACCAGGTTGATTTTCGCTTCCAGCACCACCCCGAGAGTGCCTTCCGATCCCACCATCAGCTTCGTCAGGTTGAAGGGCTGCCCGGGCCGCACGAAGCAGTCGAGATTGTAGCCGCCCACCCGGCGAAGGATCTTGGGATACCGCCGGTCCACTTCCTCGGCGCATTCCGCCGCCACCTGAATCACCTTGCGATAGCACGCGGCTTCGAGCGAATCTCCCCCGCAGGCGGCCTGGAGTTCCGCGGGCGAAAGCTCTCTCAACCGGACGACCGAGCCATCCGACAGCACCACTTCCATCTCGATCACGTGATCGATAGTCTTGCCGTAGAGCACCGAGCGTGCGCCGCTCGAATTGTTCGCCATCATGCCACCCACGGTTGCGCGGCTGGCGGTCGAGATATCCGGGGCGAACCGCATGGCGTGCGGGCGCAGCGCTGCGTTCAACTCGTCGAGAACGATCCCCGGCTGAACGCGCGCCCAACGTTCTTCCACATTCACTTCAAGGATCTGATTGAAGTACTTGGAAGTGTCTATCTGAATTCCCGGCCCGATCGCCTGACCCGCCTGCGAAGTGCCGCCGCCCCGCATAGTCAGCGGACACTGGAACTTGTGGCAGAGCTTAACCGCGAAAATCACGTCCTCGCGCGATCTTGGGACCACCACCGCCAGTGGTTCAATCTGATAGACGCTCGCGTCCGTGGAATACAGTACGCGCGATACCTTATCGAAGCGGACTTCGCCGGTAAACCCGGCTTCCAGCTCGCGGCGAAGTGCTGCGAGATCCACCCTGCCGGCCTGCGCTTGGGGAACTCCGGGACCAGAGGAAATAGTGACCAGGCTCATCGCGTGTGGTTGTGCCCCGTCGATTCCGCGAATACCATGGGTCGAGCTTATCATGAGCCAAAGTGGACGGCATTTTCTTCAAGTACCCGGACCGACCAACGTTCCGGACCGCATTCTCCGGGCGATGGCTCAACCTACCATCGACCACCGCGGCCCCGAGTTCGCCGCGCTGGGACGCGAGGTTCTGGAGGGGTTGCGAGCGGTTTTCAAAACTTCCGGCCCGGTATTGATCTTTCCGGCGTCCGGCACGGGAGCGTGGGAGGCGGCGCTGGTCAATGCCCTCTCGCCCGGCGATACGGTTCTCGCATTCGATATCGGCGAGTTCGCGAAGCTCTGGCACGAGCTGGCCCGCCGGCTGGGCCTCAATGTGGACGTGGCGCCGGGCGACTGGAAAAGCGGAGTCGATCCCGGTGCGCTCGAGGCCAGATTGGAGGAGGACCGTGAGCACAAGATCCGCGCAGTGCTCGTAGTTCACAATGAGACCTCCACCGGCGTCACCAGCCGCGTGGCCGAGATCCGCAAAGCGATGGACCGCGCCCGTCATCCCGCGCTGCTGATGGTGGATGCGGTGTCTTCTTTGGGATCCATCGATTTGCGTCATGACGAATGGGGTATCGACGTCACGATTACCGGATCGCAGAAGGGACTGATGCTGCCGCCCGGGCTAGGTTTTAACGGCGTCAGTCAGAAGGCTCTGGAAGCCTCGCGCTCGTCTAAATTCCCGAAGAACTACTGGTCATGGCAACCGATGCTGGCATTGAACCAGAGCGGATTCTTTCCGTACACTCCCGCGACCAACCTGCTCTACGGATTGCGTGAAGCCCTGTGCATGTTGCGTACCGAAGGCCTGGAGAGCGTGTTCGAGCGCCACCGGCTGCTCGCGGAAGCTGCGCGCACGTGCGTGAAGACCTGGGGACTCGAGATTCTCTGCCGCTGCCCGGACGAATATAGCAACGTGGTTACCGCTGTAGTAATGCCGGAGGGGTCCGACGCCGATGAGTTTCGCAAGCTCGTTCTACAACGATTTAATATGTCTCTGGGGGCGGGCCTGGGCAGGCTGAAAGGCCGCGTTTTCCGCATCGGACATCTGGGAGATTTCAACGAATTGATGCTGTGTGGGACCCTCTGCGGTGTAGAGATGGGTCTGGGCCTCGCGGGTGTTCCGCATACCGCCGGCGGTGTGCAGGCAGCGATGGCGCGGCTGTGCGGCCGTTAGCGGGGCCTGGCCCGAAGCGCTGGCGCCCTGCCGCCCTCTTCTAAGACTGCTTCGCTGACGGCGCCACGACTGGTGACGCGGCCGCTCAGGCCAACAGCTTCTCCACCACGGCCGCTCCGGTCAGCGATGCATCCGTCAGGGTTTCGTCGCGGCCGTGATGGCGGAACGTAAGCTTGTTGTGATTTAGGCCCAGCTGGTTCAGCAGCGTGGCGTGAAGATCGGGAACGCTCACGCGGTCTTCCACGGCGCGATAACCAAGCTCGTCCGTAGCGCCATGCACATATCCGGCTTTGAATCCGCCGCCGGCCAGCCAGAGACTGAAGGCGTTCCGGTTGTGGTCGCGGCCGGTTCCCTTCTGCGAAATCGGCAGCCGCCCGAACTCGCCTGCCCACATGACGATGGTCTCGTCCAAAAGCCCAAGGCTCTTGAGGTCCTTCACCAATGCGGCAGATCCCCGGTCGGTTCTCCCGCAGATTTCCGTCAGGCCCGGCTTCAGGTTTTCGTGATTGTCCCAAGGCTGGAAGGAGGGCTTGAGCGGCGGAAACACCTGCACGAAGCGTACACCGGCCTCCACCAGCTTTCGCGCCATCAGGCACCGCGCGCCGTAACCCGCGGTCACCGGATCGTCCAGGCCATACAGCTTCTTAACAGCCTCCGGCTCCTTGGAAATATCGACCACCTTGCCGGCGGTCAACTGCATCCGCGCGGCCAGCTCGTAATTGCGAATGCGCGCCTCGAGCGACGTATCGCCTGGATGGTTGCGGCGATGCTCCTCATTCAGCTTGGCGAGCAGAGCGAGCCGGTCCTCCTGCGAGCCCCGTGGCGCCGGCGAAGAAGGCTGAAGATTCAATACCGGCGCACCCTGGCTGCTAAATTCCGTTCCCCGGTACAGCGCCGGCAGCCAGCCGTTGTCCCATACCAGCGAGCCGTTGGTGTTGTAGCCTTCCGGGTCGCGCAGCACAATGAACGCCGGCAGATTCCGGTTCTCCGTGCCCAAGCCGTAGCTGATCCATGCTCCCGTGGTCGGGCGGCCGGGAAAAATCTTTCCGGTCTGCAACATGATCAGCGCTTCCGAGTGGTTGTTGTGCTCGGTGAACATGGAGCGGATCAGGCAGATGTCGTCGGCGATTGATGCAACATGCGGAATCAGCCCGGAAAGCTCCATGCCGCACTTCCCGCGCCGCTCGAACTCGAACGGGCTGGCCATGAGCTCCTGCGACTCGCTGCCCAACTGCAGGGTCTCGACCTTTTCGGAATGCTTCTGTCCGTGCCGCTTTTGCAACTCGGGCTTCGGGTCGAAAATGTCCATCTGGCTGGGCCCGCCGTTCTGCATGAGCTGGATGACGGCCCTGGCCTTTGCCTGGAAGTGCCCCGGCTTGGGCATCAGATCGAAGCCCGCGCCTTCCGCTTGATCGAGCGCCGCCAGGGCCAGCGCGCCAAAGCCGAGGCCGGTCTGCTGGAGCATCTTACGGCGCGACATCGGGTAGCGGAATTGTCCGGGCATCCTTCGGCTCCTATTCGACGTAGAGAAACTCGTTGCTGTTGAACAGTACGTGGCAGAGGCTCGCCAGCGCGGACTGCTCGCGGGATTCCGCATGCCGCGCCGCTTCACGGGTGTAAAACTCGCCGGCCCAGACCAATTCTTTCTCCGAGGGCGGGCGGCCGAAGGCCATTCGGAATGCGGCGGAGATCCGCGGCGCAGGCTCGTTGCCCGCGGCTTGGGCGATGCGCTCCGCGAAGCGCCTCGCCTGTTCCATCACCTCGTCGCCGTTCAGCATCATCAGCGACTGCAAAACCACGGCGGAAGCGGAACGGTGCGTCGCATTGGTGCTCATCACGGGGTGGTCGAACACCCCGAGCATGCTCAAATTGAAGCGCCGCCGCGCCACCAGGTAAAGGCTGCGGCGACACTTCGCGGCTGGACTCGGCAGGTCCTTTTCGGAAATCACCACCATCCCGTCCGGTCTCACGTTGATGGGAATCGGCGGCCCTCCGAAACTCCGGTCGAGCGTCCCGCTCACGGCGAGCATGGAATCGCGGATTACTTCGGATTCCAGGCGCCGCATGCGCATGCGCCACAGAAGCCGATTGTCCGGATCGGCCGTTTGCGCGTGGGAATCTCCGGGCCGCGAAGAATCCTGGCGGTAGGCTGCCGACAGCATGAGGCTCTTCACCATCGGCTTCACACGCCATCCACTACGGATGAACTCGGAGGTCAGCCAGTCCAGAAGCTCGGGATGGGTCGGCGGTGCGCCCATCTTTCCGAAGTTCTCCGGAGTCGCCACGATGCCCTCGCCGAACACGTGACTCCAGATGCGGTTCACCATCACGCGCGCCACCAAACCGCCCGCAACCGAGCCGCCGTCGGTGAGCCATTCCGCGAGCGCCAGTCTGCGGCCGGTGGACTGTTTCCCGGATGTATAGGCAGGGAACGTCAACGGCGCCTCGGGATCCTCCAGCACTTCGAGCGCGCCCGGCTCCACGTCGGGTCCTTGCGATTCATGGTCGCCGCGGCGATGGAGAAACGTTCGGGGCGGCGCGCCGGTATCGCGGAGCACTTCCAGTTTTCCGTACGCGCGGCGCCGCGCTTCGAACAACCGGATCTGTGTCTGCAACTCCTCCGTTTTGCGGCGGTGCTCTTCCGTCATCAGCGCCTGGATCTGCGCGGGTTTGAAGCTGAGCGGCTCCACTTTCTTCGCCAGCAGCTTCTGTGGACCGGTGCGGTGCTTGGGGATCGTCTGCACCGCCGCCTTCACCGCGGCGCGCTCGCCTCCAGGAAGCGACTCCAGCTTCTTGTCGAGAAGTTGCTCCTCGTAGATCTTCCCGATCGCCGCCAACTGCTCGCGCAGCGGAGCCGCCTGCGCCTCGATCATCGCGTTGTGACCGTCAATGGTCGTCTTCTCCGCCTCGGGGACATCGGCGACTACCCGATCCTGCGGCTGGACCCACTCCTCCACGTTCAACGCCGGCGAAAGCACAGCCATCAGCCGGTAGTAGTCGCGCTGCGGGATGGGATCGAACTTATGGCTGTGACAGCGGGCGCAGCCGACGGTGAGCCCCAGCACGCCGCTGCTCAGAATATCGATAGTCTGGTGCAGCACGCCATAGCGCAGCAGGACCGTGTTGCGCTCATCCGTGTCGGTCGGGTCCTCAACCGTGCGCAGGTAGCCGGTCCCGGTCAGCGCGTCCAGAATTTCGGTGTTGTACTCTTTGGCATTGCGCCAGTCCACCAGCTCGTCGCCCGCCAGTTGCTCTTTCAGAAAGCGGTCGTAGGGCTTGTCGCTGTTGAATGCGTTCACCACATAGTCGCGATACTTCCAGCGGCCTGGACCGATCTTGTACCCATTGGCCTGCACATCGCGACCGAAGGTGTCCACATAGCCAGCCACGTCCAGCCAATGCCTGCCCCAGCGCTCGCCGTAGTGCGGCGAGGCCAGCAGCCGGTCGATGAGCTTCTCGTACGCATCGTGAGACTGGTCGGAAACGAATGCGTCCACTTCCTCGGGCGTGGGCGGCAGACCGATGAGATCGAAATACGCGCGCCGCGCCAACTTCGTGCGGGAAGCTTCAGGTGCAAAGGAAAGCTTCTTCGCCTCCAGCTTTTCGAGCAGGAAGGCGTCCACGGGCGTGCGACCCAGGGCGGAATTGCGGACTTCGGGGACCGGAGGCCGGAGCGGCTTCTGAAATGCCCAGAACTGACGGTCCTTCTCGGAAACGGACGCGGGCTCCACCGCGGCAACGGTCGCAGCCGGAAGATTGGCCGGCGCTCCCGCGTCCACCCAGCGGCGGATGACATCAATTTCCTCGCCGGTGAGTTTGACCTCTTTGCCGGGCGGCATGGAGCCATCCACGATCCGCTTCACGAGCAGGCTGCCGTCGGCGGAACCTTTCACAATCACCGGACCGTTATCGCTTCCGCGCAACACCAGTGACGCTTCGTGCAAATCCAGCCCCGCCATGCGCAGTTTCGGGCCGTGACACTTCGAGCAGCGCGCGTTCAACACCGGAAGCACGTTCTTCTCAAAGTCCACTGGCGCGGCCGCAAGCCGGAGCCCTAACGCGACAACCACGAGCATCCACAGACGAATCGCCATTTGTCGGCCCACAGGATATTGTAATGGAGATTATCGATACGTCCTTGACTCCCTCCGGAGTCTTCACTAAGGTAAGTTGAACTTCACTTTCAGGGAGCTTGCCTCATGAACAGGCTGTTGATTCTGCCGCTGTTGGCCCTGGCGGCGCTCGCCCAGGTGGACACCGGAACGCTCTCCGGCGTCGTCCGGGACTCGAGCGGGGCCGTCGTGCCGGGCGCCAAGGTTACCATTACCAATACCGGCACGGGACAGAAACTGGAGATCGCCACGCGCGACCAGGGGATTTACGTCTCGCCCCCGCTGCGTCCCGGCGAATACACGGTCGAAGTGGAAGCCCAGGGTTTCCGGAAGATGGCGCGCTCTCTGCCGCTGGATGTGAGCCAGCGCGCGGTGGTCGACTTCGATCTTCCGGTCGGATCGGTCAGCGAGGAAGTCATTGTCAGCGGCGAGGCGCCGGTGCTTCAAACCGAAACCGCGACGCTTTCCAATCTACGGACCGAACAGACTATCAAGGATCTCCCTCTCAACGGCCGCAACTTCGCGCAGCTCATCCAACTCTCGGCCGGAGTCACTCCGACGCAGACTCAGGTGGGCGGCCTTCAGATTGTACAGAAGCGGGGCATCGCCAACGTCTCGGTGAACGGGACGCGCCACGAGGAAAACAACTTCCTGGTGGAGGGTCTCAGCAACAACGAGAACCACAACGGAAATGGGCTCATGATGTTCCCTTCCGTGGACGCCATACAGGAGTTCCGCGTGGAATCCTCCGTTGCCGATGCGCAGTTCGGCCGGGGCGGCGGCGGGACCATCAACATGACTTACAAGTCCGGCACCCAGCGGTTTCATGGCGGTTTGTACGAGTTCGTTCGCAACGAACGGCTGGACGCCAAGAATTTCTTCGACCGAGCGGAGGACCCCATTCCGCCCTTCAAACAAAATCAGTACGGCGTGTTCCTGGGCGGTCCGGTGTTCCCCTGGCGCGGCGAGCACAAGACCTTCTTCTTCGCGGATTTCGAAGGGCTCAAAGCGCGCCAGTCGCAGACCTACATCAGCACGGTGCCGACCGCCGCCTTCCGAGAGGGCGATTTCTCGTCTTCCACCCAGCAGCTATTCGACCCGCTGACGCAGCGCCAACTGCCAAATGGAACCTTCGTGCGCGACCCGTTTCCGGGCAATCGCATTCCCATCGGCCGCATCGATCCGGTCGGCAGAAACATCCTCAACATCTATCCCGAGCCGAACCTTGGCACAGCCGATTTCAATAACTACCTCGCCAATCCACTACGCACCACCGATGGGTACAAATTCGACGTAAAAATCGATCAGATTATCTCCGAGAAGGACACCTTCTTTGCCCGCTGGAGCCGCAGCGGCGACGATCTCAATGAACCCGGCGCACTGCCGGAGCCAGCGGTCGGTAACGGACCGGGCGTTCCCGGCCTCGCTAGCCAGCCGCTGAATCAGATCGTAGCCAGCGGAACGCATTTGTTTTCCGCCGACAAAGTCAATGAAATCCGCGCCGGGTGGACGCGGCTGAACCTGCGCCAGTTCAACCCCAACTTCGGGCGGTACGTATCGCACGAACTCGGCGTGCCGGGCGGCAACGTGGTGGGCGATGAGCTGACTTCCGGCCTCTCCATTTTTACCGTCACGGGCCAGACGGCGCTGGGCGACAATGGCTTTTCTCCCGCCGTGGTGGTCAGCGATAACCTGCAGCTCAGCGATAACTTCAATTACATCCGCGGCAGCCACACCTTCAAGTTCGGCGGCGAGATCCAGCGGCGCCGCTACAACGCATTTCAATCGAATACCCTGCGCGGCAGCATGGCGTTCAACGCCGCTTACACGCAGAACCCCGCGTCGCGCACGGGAACGGGCCTGGGAGCGGCGGACGTCCTGTTGGGCAGGCCCGCCAGCGGCACCATCCGATTCCTGAACGGCACGCGCGGTTTCCGCCGCTCCGAATACTCCCTCTACGCCCAGGACACCTGGAAGGCCACATCGAAACTGACCGTGACTCTAGGCATGCGCTACGAGCTCTTCGCCGGCTGGCCGTGGACGGAAGTCAACAACCGCATGTACCAGTTCGTCCCGTCGCTGGGAACCGTGGCACAGGTGGGAACCGATGCCGTGCCGTGGCGGAGCGGCGCGCCCGGCGACCATAACAACCTCGGCCCTCGCGTGGGAATCGCTTACAAAATCACCGGCAAGACGGTATTCCGAGGCGGTTACGGGCTGTTCTACTCCGCGCCCCAGTGGGATGTTACACGCAACCTGGGAGCCAACCCTCCCGAGTTCATCGTCTCGGGTTTCAACAACGATCAGTTCAATTTTATTGGCGCAAGGACGGCTTCTCAAGGATTCGACCGCCCCGAGCAGGGCACCATCACGGGCAGCCTGCGCGCTCTCGATCCCACCGTTCGCACGCCTTACACGCAGCAGTGGAACGCCTCGCTGCAGCACGAGCTGCCCGCAAGCATCTCGCTGACTCTGGCTTACGTGGGAACCAAAGGCACGCGGCTGCAGGGTTACCCGGACACGAACCAGGCCGTTCCGGGCGACGGGCCGGTGGACAGCCGCCGGGCCTTCTCCCAGTTCCAGAATATCCAGACCATTCAAACGCGGTTCAACTCCAGCTACAACAGTTTGCAGATTACGGGCGAGCGCCGGTTCTCGTCGGGACTGGGCTTCCTGGTGGGATACACGTGGGGTCACGTCATCGACGACGTGGCCAGCCAGTTCGGCGACTTCACCGACAGCCGCAACATCCGTCTGGATCGCGGCAACTCGGGCATCGATTTACGCCACAAGCTGATTATGAGCTGGACCTATGAGCTTCCCTTCAAGGCGGCCGGCAAGATGAATCACCTGGTGGGCGGATGGCAGGTGAACGGAATTTTGAGTTTCTATACGGGCTTCTCGTTCTCCGTCGCCTCGGCGGTCAACACGCTGAACGCGGGCCGTGGCACTCGTGCGGACCGGATCGGGCAAGGCCAGCTTCCCAAGAGCGAGCAGGCTCTCGACCGCTGGTTTGACACGTCCGCATTCACCGCGCCGGGCTTCCGGCAGTTCGGAACCGGCGGGCGAAACATCCTCACGGGACCCGGCACGCGCCAGTTGGATGCCTCTCTCTTCAAGGAGTTCCGTTTCAGTGAAGATGGAGTGCGCCGCCTGGAGTTCCGGACGGAGTTTTTCAACTTCACCAACACGCCGCAATTCAACGATCCGGCGGCCAGCTTCGGAAGTCCGGGGTTCGGCCAGATCCGGTCGGCGGGATCGCCCCAAAGTCTTCAAAGGACTCCGCGGCAGATACAGTTCGGACTGAAGTTCTACTTCTGACGAGCTCCGCCTCACAGCCTAGCATCCAGATTCTGGTAGCGCCGCATCAGAGTCCTGACCGCAAC
>JBBDWK010000033.1:0-21517 GCA_040902885.1 Bryobacteraceae bacterium
ACCTGCTGCCTTTTTGTTGACACCAATGTCCCTTTAATTATGCGCGGCTGTATAGGACCATGAACAGAAGAGAGTTTCTTTCCACGCCACTCGTGAGCGCTGCAACGACAGCTTCATCTGCCTTGGCGCAGGAATCTCCGCGATACGATACGGTCCTTAAAGGTGGGCACGTTATCGATTTGGCCAACCAGATTAATCAGCGGATGGATGTCGCCGTGCTGGACGGGAAAATAGCTCGGGTGGACCGAAATATTCCAGGCTCCGAGGGGAAGGAAACTGTTAATGTTTCGGGCTACTATGTTACGCCTGGCTTGATCGACCTGCACATCTGTTGTTATTACACCCGGCTTGACCTAACTCCGTCTGTCATTGCCGATCATCATTGCTTACCTTCGGGGGTCACCACATGCTGCGACGGCGGAACCGCAGGAGCCAATAACTTCGAAGATTTCAAGAAGATCATCGACCGCTCGAAAATGAGAATCCTTTCGTTCCTGAATATTGCGGCTCCCGGCGCGGAGGCTAACCGAGCGGAGCAGGATCCCTCTCAGTTTAAAATACAGCTTGCGGCGGATACCGCCAGGAAATACCCCAATCTTATCGTCGGATTCAAGACCGGCCATTATGGAGGGACTTTTAGTGATACGCGCCTCCCCTGGGCGTCGGTCGACGCCGTTGTCGAGGCTGGCCGGTTGACTGGGCTGCCTGTATTGGCGGACTTCACTCCGATGCCGGCCCAGGGGAAATTCCCCGCAAGGAGCTACCGTGAATTCCTCCTCGAGAAAATGCGTCCGGGCGACATTGTGACTCACTGTCTGGCAGATCGTTATGCCTACCTGACGGAAACCGGCAAGTTGAATCCGGATGTGACCAAAGCGAGGGCGCGAGGTGTAAAGTTCGACCTTGGGCATGCCGCCGGGAGTTTCACACTGAGGCGGGTGGTGCCTGCGGTTCAGCAGGGCTTTATTCCCGATTCCATTAGCGCAGACCTGTTTTCGGATACACCATATACAGTAGGCATCAGTCTGGCGAATGTGATGTCGAAGTTCCTCTGTCTGGGAGTACCGTTGGAGGATATTATCCGGCGCACCACGGTGAATCCCGCTCAGATGATTCACCGTCCCGAGCTGGGTAACTTGAGTGTTGGATCGACGGCTGACATCGCCGTGCTTGAAATCGTTAAAGGGAAGTTCGCCTATCTCGGTTCTGGCGGCGGGAAGATCGAAGGCAATCAGAAACTCCAGTGTGTTATGACAATGTTCGGCGGCAAGATCCTATATGATCACCCGTACGCTCTGAGTATCCCTTTATGGCAAGACATCCCGAAAGAGTCGCGGTATTGGGCCGACACAACGAGGCAGAAATTCTGACCCGGATAGGGAAGAATGCCCCGTGTGGCGTCACGGCCCGTGTGCTCGATGCACGGCCGCAGACTACCGTCCCTTGCTTTTATCGGCCGGTAACGTGATATTTAGATCATGTCTCGCTTCAGGTTGTTTTTTGCGCTTTTCGTCGGCGCAGCGGCTCCACTTCCGCTGTTCGCCCAGGCAGTCACCGCTACCGTCGTTGGAAACGTGACCGATCCCTCCGGGGCCTCCGTTCCAGCGGCCAAGGTAACCATTCAAAACCAGCAGACCAATCAGACCCGAACGTCCGCCACGGATTCCTCGGGCAAGTACGAATTTTCCTTTCTTCCGATCGGCCCTTACAACTTGCTCGTGGAAGCCTCCGGATTCCAGCGGGCCGAGGTGAGCGGCTTTCAGTTGAGCGTGGACCAGGTGGCCCGCGTCGACGTGAAGCTCACCATCGGGCAGGCGGCGGAGAGCATCCGCGTGGAAGCGGGCGCGATTCTGATGCAGACCGAGAACGCCACCGTCGGCACGGTCATCGACAGCCAGAAGGTGGTCGAGCTGCCGCTCAACGGCCGGTCGTTCGTGCAGCTCGCCTTGCTCACGCCGGGCGTCAATCCGGGCACCCCGGGCAGCATTACGGTGCGCCGGTTGCGCGGATCCGTGGGACAGGCCGTGGGCATGTCCGCCAACGGCGCCCGCGATACGCAGAACCGCTTTTACTATGACGGCATCGAAGCCATGGATCTGGACAGCTACAGCTTCAGTTTCTCGCCGTCCATCGACGCCATCAGTGAGTTCAAGGTGCAGAGCAGCACGTATTCGGCCGACGTCGGCGGCGCGCCGGGCGGCCAGGTGAACCTGCAAACCAAGAGCGGCGCCAACGCGTTCCACGGCACGGCGTGGGAGTTCAACCGGAACGACCGTTTTACTGCATTGAACGGCTTCCAGCCGCGCACCGCGGATGCCAAGCCGCCGCGCCTCAACCGCAATCAGTACGGCGCGAATATCGGCGGGCCGGTCTTCGTCCCCAAAATATTCAACGGCAAAGACAAGACGTTTTTCTTCTTCAACTGGGAAGCCGGGCGCCAGGTTGCCGGCTCGTTCGGCGGACAGGCGCTGGTTCCTCCCGCTCCATTGCGCACAGGCGACTTCTCCGGAGTCGCGGCGCAAATCATCGATCCTTTAAGCGGCCTGCCGTTCCCGAACAACGTGATTCCGTCCAACCGGATCGCGGGTTACGCGAGCAAATTTTTGGATGGCTTCGTGCCCGCGCCGAACACCAACGAGCCGGGCATCAACTACCGTGGTCCCCGCGCCGCCGCGCCGATCACTCAAAACCAGTACGTCGCGCGGCTCGACCATACCTTTTCCTCGACCGACAGCATCTCCGGGAGCTACATCTACAACATCCAGGACGACGACACGGTCCCGCTTTTCGGCTTCGATTCGCGCGGCAACCGGGGACGCGCCCAGAACTTGAGCCTGACCGAGATTCACGTTTTCTCGCCCAGCATCGTGAACGAACTGCGCGCCGGCTGGCACCGGTTCTTCGAGCACGAATTCTTCGGCTCCACGGACAAGCCGGAGTTTGACGTTGCCAACATCATCGGCATTCCCGGCGTGGCTACGCGGCCCCGCGACTTTGGCGCACCGACCTTCACCGCGGGCTATGTGCTGCCAACCGTGCGCGGCATCGGACCGCGCGACCGCCTGAACCAACTCTGGCAGGTGGCCGATAACATCTCCATCCGCAAGGGAAGTCATTTTCTGAAGCTGGGAGCTTTGGTTGCGCGCCGCAACTGGACGTTCGATGAGGCGGTGAATCCCCGCGGGTCGTTCGGCTTCGATGGCACGGTGACCGCGCGAGCCGCCGCTCCCACGCGCGATCATCAGTTTGCCGAGTTCCTGCTGGGACTCGCGACTACCGCGCAAGTAAGCGTGGAGCCGTTTGCCACGCGCATGAACAATTTCTGGCATGCCTATTATTTCCAGGACGACTGGAAGGTTCTGCCGAACCTGACCCTCAACTTCGGGATGCGCTACGAGTACTACCAGCCGCCCAAGCAGCGCGGGAAGGCCACGAACTTCGACTTGAATGGCTTTGTTCCGGTTCGCCAGACCTACACCGGCTTCCCCGATATTCCCGATACCACCGATCGGCCAAGGGCGCTGGTCTATCCCGACCGCAACGACTTCGGGCCGCGCTTCGGCTTCGCCTACAGCGTACCCGGCATGCGCGATCTAGTGCTGCGCGGCGGCTACGGCATCTACTATACGCCTGAGATCACCAATTCCTGGACAACGCTAACGCTCAATCCCCCGATCGTTCAGACCTTCGGCTTCACCGGAAATGCGAATAATCCGATCGCCGTGGAGCAGGCGTTTCGGGGTCAGGGCCAGACGCAGGTGGGACTTTTCGGCTCCGGCGCCGTCGACCCGCACCTGCGAACCAGCTACACGCAGCAGTGGAATTTCACGCTGCAGAAGCGGCTGCCGAAGGATGTTTATCTGGACTTGGGCTATGTCGGTTCCAAAGGCACTCGGCTGACGGCCACGTTCGACGGCAACCGGCCGCTCGAAATCGTTACGCCCGGACCCGGCGTGCCGTCCATTGCGAGCCGCCGGCCGTTCCAGGGTTTCAACAACATCAACACCACCAAATCCATCGGCAGCTCGAGTTACCACTCCTTGCAAACCAAGGTGGAGCGCCGTGTGGCGCGCGGGCTCTCGATTCTCGGCGCTTACACATGGTCCAAGAGTTTGAGCAACGCCGACATCAGCAGCGTCGGCGGCGGCAGCTTCCTCGCCGCCATTCAGGATTACAACGACCTGCGGGGCAGCCGGGCGCCCTCGGCCTTCGACATCCGGCACCGGCTCTCCATGGCGGCCATTTACGACGTGCCGCTTTTCCGGAACAACCCATACGCGGCGGTTCGGACGATACTGGGCGGATGGCAACTGGGCACGATCATCACCCAGCAGACCGGCTTCGCGGCGGCGCTTGCCGGAGTAGTGGACACGACGGGAACGGGAGTGGTCTCGCGCCCCAACGCCGTTGCCGGCCAGGAGGCCATGCTGCCTCGCGACCAGAGGACCCGCGCGCGCTGGTTCAATACCGCGGCTTTCGCGCTTCCGACGCCGGGCAGCTTTGGCTCCGCGTCGCGGCATCCCATTCATCTGCCGGGAATCAATCAGGTAGATTTCTCGGCCAACAAGGCCTTCCGATTTAAGGAGTCCCACCAGGTGCAGTTGCGCGCGGAGTTCTTCAACTTCTTCAACCACGTGAACCTCGGCGCGCCGGGCCTGAACATCCGCGACCCCGATAACTTCGGGCGCATCACCAGCACCAACCAGGGTGCGGCCGGAATGCCGGGCGACTCTCGCGTGGTGCAGTTCGGGTTGAAATATTCCTTCTAAGGCCGCCGGGGCGGTTCAAATCTTTTCTCAGTTTGGCGGATCGCCCCGATGGTTCTCCAGGAACTCCCGGTCGATTGCCTTGCGGCCCGAAAAGCCCTCCTGCGTGCCGTGCCAGAACCCGATGCCGGTCTCGCCGAGCTTCCAGCATAAATAGACTTCTTCGCCACGGAACAGGGTCGGGAAATCCACCAGACCGACGTCGAGGTCCTTAATCAGGCAGCCGATCTCCTGGATGCGCTCGATTGCGCTGCGGAGGCCTTCCGCACTGCGGTCGCGCGTCGTCTTCCGCTCGATGACGAAGCCGCGGTTTACCAGCGAGCCGCCGGCGATCGTGACGCGCCGGGCCAGCGCGTTCAGCATGCCTTCCGCCTCTTCGTACTCGGACTTCAACTCGATTGCCCTCCGGATCGACCGGTCCACATCGGGAAGAAGCCGCTCGGCTTCGGACAGCGTGAAACGTCTTGCCATCGCTAGATGCCCGAAACCTGAACGGACATGGTGCGGTTCCGGGGACCGTCGAATTCGGCCAGGATGATGCTCTGCCACGTGCCCAGCAGCACGCAGGAGTTGCGGACCTGAAGGCAGAGAGTCTGCCCCATCAACATGCCCCGCAGGTGCGAGTCGGCGTTCTGGCGTTCGCAGTCGGAGTGCTCGGGATCGTTGTGCCGCCAGTACGAATCGCGCGCAACGACCTGCTCCAGAAAAGTTCTCACGTCCTGAAGGAGCGCGTCCTGCCACTCGTTGATGAACACGGCTGTCGTGGTGTGGAGCGATTGCAGGTGCACGATGCCGTCGCGGACGCCGCTCTTGCGGACGATCTCATTGACGCGGTCCGTGATATTGATCAATTGCGTGCGATCGTTCGTAATCCAGTCGACAACGCGGTTGAAGATCTTGAAAGCTCCCTGGCCGGCGGGCATGACAGAAGCTCCCTGATCTCCATTGATTTCCATCTCCGCGGCAACTGGCTTCGGCATGCTCATCGAAACTCCTTGACTATGACCCGATTATATCAGCGCTTTCATGCATATCGGGTCGATACGTACCGGTCCAATATTTCTATGAATTCGGCAACAATGCGCTCGCCGCGCAGCGTGGTCGTCAATCTGCCATCGACGAAAACCGGAGCTGTCGGCTCCTCGAACGTTCCCGGAAGCGAGATGCCGATGTCGGCATGTTTGGACTCGCCTGGACCGTTCACCACGCAGCCCATCACGGCTACCTTCATGGATTCCACGCCCGCATGCTTCTCCTTCCATACCGGCATCTGGTCGCGAAGATAGGTCTGAATCTGGCCTGCCATGTCCTGAAAGAAGGTGCTTGTGGTGCGGCCGCAGCCGGGGCATGCCGTCACCTGCGGCGTAAAACTCCGAATGCCGAGCGACTGCAGAATCTGCTGGGAAACGGCAACCTCTTCCGTCCGGTCGCCGTTCGGCAGAGGGGTCAGCGATGCGCGAATCGTATCGCCGATGCCTTCCTGCAACAGGACCGCAAGTGCGGCCGTGGTGGCGACAATGCCCTTGGCTCCCAGGCCGGCTTCAGTGAGGCCGAGGTGCAGCGGGTAGTCGCACCGCGCGGCGAGCGGCCGGTAGACGTCGATGAGATCCTGCACGCCGCTGACCTTCGCACTGAGGATAATCTTGTCGTGGGCGAGACCGTAGCGCTCGGCCGCGTGGGCGGACTCGAGCGCGCTCACCACAATCGCGTCCAGCGTCACCTCGCGCGCGTCCTTCGGCTCCGGCAAGGCCGAATTCTCATCCATCATGCGCGTGAGCAGCGCCTGATCGAGCGAGCCCCAGTTGACGCCGATGCGCACCGGGCGGTCGTACTCGATGGCGGCGTCAATCATGATCCGGAAATTGTCGTCGTGCTTCCGGCCGATGTTCACGTTGCCCGGATTGATGCGGTACTTCGCCAGCGCGCGCGCGCACTCCGGATACTTTCGCAGCAGAATATGGCCGTTGTAGTGGAAGTCCCCGATAATTGGCACGCGGACGCCAAACTTGTCGAGGCAGTCCACGATCTTCGGAACGGCCGCCGCGGCCCGGTCCGTGTTCACGGTCACGCGGACCAGTTCGGAACCCGCGCGCGCCAGCGCCATCACCTGGTTGACGGTGGAAGCGACATCGGCGGTATCCGTGTTCGTCATGGACTGCACGACGATGGGATGCGCCCCCCCGGCCTTGACTCCCGCGATATCCACGACCGTCGCCTTACGGCGCCGGATCTCCGCCATTCACTCCTCCGGAACGTATTTTCATGCTGATGGTTGGATTTGAACCCTGATTCTATCATTGCATCCAGCCTGCACTGCGGTAAACTGGCCACCATGTACAGATCTCGCTTCCGGCTGTTGGCAGGGTTTGCCGTCCTCGCTTCGACCGCGTTTCTGGTAACGAAATCGGATGCGAAGCCCGACGAAGTGACGGCGATTGCGAAGGGCGTCTGGTTCCGCGAAGGCGACATCAAGGGACACGGACACTGCAACAACATCATCATCGAAATGCGCGATTACCTGATCGTGGTGGACGCCAATTTCCCCAGCGGCGCCCGCAGGGCGCTGGCGGACGCGCGGAAAGTCTCCAGCAAGCCGGTGAAATACGTCTTTGACACGCACCATCACGGCGACCACGCGTACGGCAACGCCGTGTGGACGGAAGCGGGCGCGACGACGCTGGCATATAAGGCGGTCGCCGAGGAGATGAAGCGCTACGAGCCGAAGCGGTGGCAGGAAGCCTCAGCCCAGCGCGAGGATGTCCGCGGCCTGAAGCTGGCCACGGCGCAGCCGCCGAAGCAGACTTTCGAGAAGAGCCCGCACGTGCTCGACGACGGCGCGCGCCGTGTGGAGTTCCACCACTTCGGCTGGGCGCACACGCGGGGCGACGGCTTCGTCTACCTGCCGAAGGAGAAAATCCTCTGCACGGGCGACGCCGTGACCAACGGGCCGTACAACTATACGGGAGACGGCCATATCGGCAACTGGCCCGATGTGATCCGCGGGGCGCGGAAGCTGGGTGTGGAGCGCGTGCTGCCGGGACATGGGACGCCCGGCGGCAAAGAGGTCCTGGACGGCGAGCTGGCATTCATGACGGAGCTGCATGGGAGCGTGAAGCAGGCCATCGCGCAGGGCAAGAAGCTCGGAGACCTGGTGAAGATGGATGGAGATAAGGCGGTTTCGACGACAGTGAAGCTTTCCCCGGCCGTGCAGAACTGGGTGGGCCAGGGGTTGCCCAACCAGGTGAGGGACGCCTACGAGGAGATCACGCAGGGCAAGCCGCACGGGGAGATTCTGGGCGGAAAGTAAAAGGCTATTTCGTCATATCGACAGGTCCTTTCATCTTGGTGCGCTTGTGCTCGACCAACGGCTCGAACCGCGCGCGTCAGAAGGCGTGAAACATTTGAAGCCGCGGATGAACGCCGATGAACGCTGATTGAAAACAAAGCTCCTGTCAGCGTTCATCGGCGTTCATCCGCGGCTTCAAATGAATTGCTCACAGCTTCTCAGCAAGCGGCGAACACTGCGATGGGCGATTGGATTGGGAGATCGCGTCTGTCCTGCCACATTGGTCGGATTTATTTCGTATTCTGGACTTCCAGCCCCCGGCGACTCCTCATTATCATTCACGTACAGATTTCCTGTACAATATTGAAGAGGAAGTCCCATGGCCACCGAGACGACGTACACCAATTTGCGTGCCCATCTTGCATCCGTCCTGGATCAAGTCGTGGACGATCGGGAAGTAGTGATTGTGCGCCGCCGCGACGCGAAGGACGTGGCTCTGGTGCCGGCCGACGAACTGGGAGGCCTGCTCGAAACGGCGCATTTGCTCCGCTCACCACGGAACGTCCACCGGCTGCTGACTGCGATGCGGCGTGCGGACCGCCGCAAACTCAAGCCCACACCGCTCGAGAAGCTGCGGCGGGATATGGGGCTCGATCCTGGCCGTTAAGCGAGACGCAGTATTTCACCCTGAATTTCGCGAAGACCTACGGCACTGGGTGGAAACCGACAGGAGGATCGCCATGCGAATCCTGGAGCTGGCAGAGGCCGTACTCCGAGACCCATTCGCCGGTATTGGCAAACCCGAGGCCTTGAAGCACACTCTCGCAGGAGCTTGGTCCCGGAGAATCACCCAAGAGCACCGTTTGGTCTATAGGGTAGACGGGACACGCATCGAATTCTTACAGGCCCGTTATCACTACTGACGTCCGTCGTAGTCCTTACTCCGCGTCCGAACGCCTCTGCCGCTCGTAAGGCGTCTTCAGATACTTTGCGGCTTCTTCTTGCGCCCCTTGGGTGTTGTCCTTGGTGCGCACCGCCTGGTTGTACTCGTTGATGGCCCGCTCGCGCTGCTGCGTGATGTCGAAAATCTTTCCCAGGTTGATGTGCGCCCACACTTCCGTCCACTTCGGCTCCAGATCGCCATTCAACGCTTCCCGGAACTCGTTCGCCGCCGACTGATAATTGTTCTGCAGGAAGAACAACTCGCCAATGCGGTAGTGCGCGAGAGAGCTGTAACGGTTCGCCTCCAGCGCGCGCTGGTATTCCTTCAGCGCCTCGCCGAAATCGCTCAGCTCCGCGAACTGCTCGCCGCGCCGGATGGCCACCGCCAGCCGCACGTCGTTGTTGAACCGGAGCACGCGGTTGTTGGGATCGAGCACGATCGACCGCGGCTTGCCAAACGTCTCGACCACGAACTCGGACGAGGTCCCCACCACTTCCACCTTCTTGTCCTCCGGGTTGCCCTCGGTCTCCACGCGCAGGTCCACCGGCATGCGGAACGTGTCCAGGTCCTGCGACACCTTGCCGATCACGCGGAAGCCTTCCTGCGTCCGGAAAATCGTGTACTCGAGCTTGAATTCCGGCGCGCCGCTCGACTCGATCCATTGAATGAAGAAATACTGCAGGCTCTGCTGCGATGCGTTCTCCACAACCTTGCGCAGATCGTCGGTTGACACCGGCTTCCGGGCATTCTGACCCGCGAAGTCCTTCAGCGCCTGGAAGAACTTCTCGTCTCCAATCACGGCGCGAAGCATATGCAGGACAGCCGCGCCCTTGCTGGCCGTCAAAGCCCACAACTCCGGAGCGTAGTCCTCCAGCCGGGCGGCTTGAATGATCGGAACATCGTCGATGGTGAGCGACTCCACGAAGGCGTCCCGCGCTTCGGCTTCGAGCGCCGCCGGACCGTTAGACTGCTCCACCCAGAGCATCTCGGAATAAGCGGCCAGACCGTTGGAGAGCCAGAGGTGATTGCGGGTGGCGGGCGACAGCAGGTTGCTCCACCACTGCCGCGAAATCTGGTTGGCCAGCAGCTTGGAACCGACCTGCTTGCCGATCGCTCTCGGGCTCAAGAAGATAACGCCCGGCGCGGCGTAGCCGTTCGGAGCGCCGTTCTCGGTCTGGACGATGGTGAGATTGGCGTATGGCGGCAGGCCGAACAGGCCGGTGAAGTGGGTCATGATCTTGCCCGCTTCCTGTCCATAGGCGCCCGCCATCGCGGCCTCGTCGCCTCGGAAATAGAGGCTGGTCGTCACGCCTTCCGACGGCACCCGCGCGGGGTCTCCACGCACCACGGCCAGGCTGCCGGGGAAGGAGGCCTGGTCGAACTGAAAGCTGTATATCGCCTTCCCGGCCGAGGCCTGCGACGTGTCGATGCCGCTCGAAACCACACGATAGCCGTCCGCCACGGTGATGTTCATTTTTGCGGAATAGCGGTCCGTGGTGTAGCCATTTACGGGGAACCAGCGGGACGGATAAAGCAAGTAGGCGTAGTCGTTCTGGATGGAGGCGAAGCGGATGCCGTAGACCGGCGAATCCTCGGACCCGGAAAGGCGGCCGCCGTAGTGAAAGGTGACGGTCGCGGCCTCGTCTTTCATCACCGGCTCCGAAAAGTTCAAACGGACGGTGAAGTCCTGCGGAGAAGCCGAGAAAGGCACTGCATTCCCTTTCGCGTCCTCTACGGCAGAGACTTTCAGGGCATTGTTCAGCTCAAAAGCGGCCGTGACGATGTTCTCGTCCACCGGGCGGAACCGGACCTTTACCTTGGCCTCCAGCGACTGCGTCCGCTGATTGATCTCCGCGTCGATGTCGTAGTGCTCGACGTCGATCCGCGACCGGCGCTCCTGGCCGGCAGCCAACGTAGCGAGAGCCAGCGCCATCACTGCAAATCTAGCAACCATCATGAGCCACTCCTTCTACCTGCACGACACCCGATACAGGGGACGTAACGCCCAACCGTTCGATTTCATCGGCCGCCCGCCGGATCGGGTCCACGCCCGCCATCAGCTTACCGGCCACTTCGCCCAGATCCTTGCGCATCCTGTCGCGCGCCTCCGCATCGTCCAGCAACCGTCTGGTTTCGGCCGCCAGCCTGTGAGACTGCATCGCCCCCTGCATCAGCTCGGGAACCACGGCCCGTCCGGCAATCAGGTTGACCATGGAGTAAAAGGGAACCCGTACCAGCATTCTGCCCAGCAACCAGCTTACCGGGGTTACCTTATAAAAAGTAACCATGGGCGTGCCCAGCAGAGCCGCTTCCACCGTCACCGTCCCGCTGGCCGCCATCGCCACGTCGGCATGAGCGATCGCGTCCCAGGTCTCTCCTTCGATCACCCGAATTGGCGCCGCTCCGATGCGCTCCTCAAAAAACGCCCTTCCCGTGGTAGACGACGCCGGAAGCAGAAAGCTGGCGGCGCGGCCGGCGTAAAGCCTCTCCACCGTCTCCAGGAGTACGGGAAGATGCCGGGCGGCTTCGCCTTTCCTGCTACCTGGCAGTATCGTTACTAATGGACGAGTGGCAGGCAAACGGTGTTTCCGAAAAAAATCCCCTTTGGAATGAATGGGGCGCACCAGAGTGGTCAGGGGATGGCCGATATACACCGCCGGCACGTCATGCTGCCGAAAAAACGCCTCCTCAAAGGGGAAGATGCAGAGCAGCAGGTCGATCGTGCGCCGCATCAGAGGCAGACGGCCTTTGCGCCATGCCCAGACCTGCGGAGCGACCAAATAGGCCACGGGAACGCCGGACGCTTTCAGACCTCGCGCCAGCCGCAAGTGAAAATCGGGCGAATCTGTAAGTATAGCCAAGTCCGGACTACGCTCTCGGCAAACGGACTGCAACTTCTTATATTCCTGGTAGATATGAGGAAGATGACCCACTACCTCAAACAGCCCTACCACGGCCAGGCTGGCTGCGTCCACGATGGTTTCCACCCCCGCACGCCGCATATGCGGCCCCGTACAGCCGAAGAATTTCGCGCTGGGATCGCGGCGGCGCAGTTCCTCAACCAGGCGCGCCGCATACAGATCGCCCGAAGCTTCACCGGCCGAAACCAGAATCGCGCGGGGCATTAGGTTGAGTCTATCAAGGTCCGCGTGGATCTGAATTTGCTACACTTTGGAAAGCTGGATGTCCACCCAAACCGATCGTCTTCCCGTGGAAGAGCTCGCGCAGCGCTTTCGTGGAGAGATGATCCCTTTAAACAACACGTTTTCGTACCTCTCCCTAACTCCCCTCCCTGAGGAGGACCTGCGTCAGTACCTTCGCGACCCTGTCACGGCATTGCCTCTCAAAATCGTGGAGCGTCTTCCCAAGGTGCGCGTGGTGCTGGTGCCGTTTCTGGAACGCGCGAACGGGACCAGAACCCCCGGCGGCGAAATCGTCACATTTGAAAAGCCGGCCGAGAACCGCCAGACATTCTGGACCCGGCGCGCGGACGAGGAAGGCGTGACGCTCGTCTTCGCCATCAAAGACGAGCAGATGGCCGACTATCATTATTCCTTTTACAGCGCCATCGCTTCCGTGGTGAGCGAACGCCAGGAGGACGAGCCGCAGGAGCGTTTTTTGAGGCTGGTGCGCGAGGAGCTGGCTGCCGAGGTGCACGGTGAGGTTGACGAGCGCAGTTGGCACCTGAAGCAGGCTCTGCTTCGCCGCCCGGTTAAGTCCGGCCGCGAGAGCAAGCAGTTTCGTGAGTACGCCAGGCAGGCGTTTTTGGACACCCTCACGCTCTATCTCCACGGCCTCTGCTGCGATATCGACGTGGAGACCGGCCCCCGCCAGATGGCCAGCCGCTATCTGCGCCGGCGTTTGGAGATGCTGGCCACGGCGTTTCCGCCGCCCGAAGGCTACGCCATCTTCCCGGAGACGAAGAAGCGCTCAAGTTAGTACTCGGTTTCAGAAGTTCGCTCACGTATTTGCGAGCGGCGCCAGGCGAAAGGCATGGAGCGCTTCGTGCGCCGCGCCGCTGCTCGTAGAGCAGTCCTGTCTACACCACGGCGTTCAGAGTGGACCTATCTGGGACAATTGTTGTCGGAAGTGCGATTCGACGGAGGAAAGGAAGAAACGAGATGCAAAGAGCACTCAGACGACTGCTCATAGCAGCCATTCTGCTCGTCTGGGCCTCGACTCCGGTGACGGCCCAGACGCTGGCGGCGCAGATCGCGGAGGCGCCGCTGCGGGACCTGGCCGAATTCGAGGGACACTACGAGTACCGGGACGGCGGCACGCTCTTCATTGTGGCGGGCAGTGAGCGGCTGTTCGCGATCATCGGCGAGTCCAAGTACGCGCTTCGTGCGGCGGGCACCGACAGGTTCACGAATCCTGGCGGGGACGCGATCCCATTCCTCCGCGACGCCGACGGGCGCATCGTGGCATTCAAGGAACACGGCGACACGTTCTCGCGACTGTCGTCAAGCGTCTCCGCGGCCGCGCGTCAGCTCCTCCAGCCGCGTCCGCCGGGTCCGGATGGACGGCCGGTCGTCTATCGCTACGAGCGACCGGCCCAACTCTCGGATGGGATTCGAGTAGGCGCGGCGGGACCGGGCGCGCTCCCTCGGGAGGTGGCGGAGCGACTCGTGAACGGGGTCATTGATGGCACATATGCCGATGTCCGTTCGATCGTCGTCCATCACAGGGGTGCGCTGCTGCTGGAGGAGTACTTCTACGGCTACGACCGTGACAGGCCGCACCAGATGCGCTCGCTTACCAAGAGCGTGATCTCGTTGCTCGTGGGCGCGGCCGTTGACCGGGGACTGCTCCGCGCCGACAAGCCCGCGCTCGCGCGGCTGGGCTACGCGGCCTACGGGAATCCCGATCCCCGCAAGGCGATGGTGACGCTGACCGACCTGTTGTCCCACCGGTCGGGCTTCGCCTGCAACGACTACGACGCCGCCTCGCCCGGCAACGAGGGGAAGCTGTACGAGACCTCGGATTGGGCCAAGGCGTTTGTCGACCTGCCCATGGCGGCCGATCCGGGCACAATCGCGCGCTACTGCTCGAGCGGGATCATCACGACCGGCCGCGTCGTAGAACGCGCGGCGGGCAAGCCGTTGCCCGAATTCGCACAGGAGGCACTCTTCGGGCCCCTCGGTATCCGGCCAGCCGACTGGAGGTGGAATTTCACGCTCGATCGCAGCCAGCGCGACGAGTTTGGACAGGTCTACCTCAGGCCGCGCGACCTGCTGAAGCTCGGGATGCTCATCCAGCAACGCGGGGAGTGGGAGGGTCGGCGCGTCGTGTCGGCGTCATGGGTCGATGCGGCCGTCGCGCGCCAGTCGCGCATCGACGACAGCGACTACGGTCTGGGAATCTGGCACCGCTGGTACCGGGTGCAGACCCCGGTGGGTGAGCGCCGAGTCGACACCATCATGCTCTCGGGGAACGGTGGCCAGAAGGTGTACCTCGTGCCATCGCTCGATCTCATAGTGGTGTTCACAGGAGGTGCCTTCAACGTGGAATCACCCGTGAATGCGATGATGACGCGGGTCCTGCTGCCGGCGCTGATGGAGGCCGCGTCGTCGACCGGTCAGCGCCCGCCCGGCGGCGGCTGATGGACGCGATCCGCGGCGCCGGCCTCAGCGCACTTCGACGAAAGACGTCGAAGCTCCACCGCCTCGCCAAATTCATCGCGCGATCTAACGATGCTTGCTGCTGGTGAGCGGGTATTGGAAGCGCGCTGCGCGCGCCTCGGTATCATCCGCTCGCAGCAGAAGTTGGCGTTAGGGCACCCCGTTTGGGCCTGGCCGACCGCTGGAACCGGCGAATCCCGCGCTGGACATCTGAGATGGAGTTGCATAGCCGATCAAAGTGGACGCAGGAGTGTCGTGCCGTCCTACGTAATCGCCCAGTGGCGGGCAATCGTCGTGGGTGTTCATGCGGCCGAACTTCTCGCGAAAACGCCGTTTTTCACATCGTACGGCTGCATGATAGTCTGAGGGGTAGACCTTGACGTGAACGCCCTTGTGGTATTACCCGCATGAAAAAAGCGACTTCCGGTGATCGCGGTTCGGCCGCGAAAGGCAACGTCGCTCCGAAGAACGTGGACGAATACCTCGCAGGCGTCCCGGAACCCGCCCGCAGCACCTTGAACAGGGTTCGCGCGGCGATTCGGTCCGCTGTACCGCCGGAGGCCACGGAGGCCATCAGCTATCGGATTCCCACGTTCAAGTACAAAGGACCGCTGCTGGGGTTCGCCGCGTTTTCGGACCATTGCGGTTTGTACCCTATGAGTCCGTCTGTGATGGAGGCGTTCAAGGACGAACTCAAGGACTTCCACACATCCAAAGGTACAATCCGCTTCCCTGTGGACAAGTCTCTGCCGGCCGCTCTTGTGAAAAAGCTGGTGAAGGCGCGGATCGCGGAGAACGAACACAAGAAGCAGCGCTGATCGGGCTGCCTTCGAGACCAGTGCATGGCTCGAAGACGGTTGGCTGACCCCATTACCCGCCGAAATTCGTTAGTACCCTATCGGCTCCGCGAGTACGTGAGCGAGCTTCTGAAACGGGTGTACTTAGAACGTTTCTAAGAAGAAATAGAACGGCGCGGAGGCATCCTTATGCGGGCGCCTCCGCGACTTCGGTAATCTCCAGTTCCAGCAGCCTCCCACACGCCCGGCACACCAGCCTTCCGTCCTCCAGAACGTAGACCTCAAGCGAATCGCACCGGCAACAGTTGACCGTGGGCTCGGTGGAATCCGGCAGCGGGTCGGGCGCTTCGACTCCGGTCACGCTTCCGCCCGCGGCCTTGGTGGCCGGTTCGAAAGTCGTCTGGCAGTCGTTGCAGACGTGGTTGAAGCAACAGTTCGGCGTGCAACTATAAAATACGTCAGGAGAACCGCAGGTCGGGCAGGAGAGGCTTAGCTTTCGCGTTTTCACGTTCAGTCTTCGCGCCAGTAGAATTTGTCCAGCTTGCGTTCGGATGGCCATACGCGGTCGAGCGTCGCGCCCTGGAACACTTCCCCGCCTTTGATCACATACTGAATGCTCTCGGAGTAGCGCAAGTTCTCGATCGGATTCCCGTCGAGCACCAGCAGGTCGGCCAGCTTCCCTGCCTCAATCGACCCGAGGTCTTCGTCCAAACCAAGCGCCGCAGCTCCCGAGAGCGTCGCCACGCGCAGCGCCTCGTGCGGCGTCATGCCACCCATGCCGAGCATCCACAGCTCCCAGTGCGCCCCAATGCCCTGCTGCTCGCCATGCGATCCCAGCGCAAGACGGCCTCCCCGGCGGAGGATCTCCGTCGCGCCGCGCGCCATTTCCGGGAAGAAGTACTCTTCGTCGAGCAGCAGGCGGCGGCGCCGCGTTTTGCGGTCGAGTTCGTCGTGAGGCGTGAACGTAGCCAGCTTCTCGTCGGCGTGGTAGTTCTTCCGCTGCCGCCAGTAGTGCTGCCCGAACCAGCCGCCGTAAGAGACGATCAGCGTGGGCGTGTAGACCGTTCCGGAGCGTGCCACCAGCTCGATGACGTCCTTGTGGATCTTCACCGGAAGGCTGTGTTCCACGCCCGTGTAACCGTCCACTATCATGGCAATGTTCTCTTTGAGGAACCCGCCGCCTTCGGCCGTGACGTTAATCCCGATCTCGGCCGCCGCCTGAAGAATCCACTGCCGTTGCAGCCGGCGGGGCTGCATGTACTGCTTCAGGTAATTAGCGCCCTGGTCTTTGTAACGCTTCACGGCCGCGCGGGCATCGTCCAGGCTCTCGATCCTGACGGCGGTCGTGGTCATGGCCGTTCCCGTGGAGTAGATCCTCGGGCCCAGAATCTCCCCCGCCTCCACCATCTCGGAGTAGGGGAAGACGCGGTTACTGTCCGTGGACGGATCGCGCGTTGTGGTCACGCCATAAGCCAGATTGGCCGCATAGGGCCAGAGCTTGTCGGGGAAGACATCGCCGGGAGCGCGCAGGTGGGCGTGGATATCCACGAAACCCGGAATCACCGTCTTCCCCGCGAGATCCATCTGGTGCGCGTCTCCGGGAATGGAAACGCTGCCGGAAAGGCCGGCTGCCGCGATGCGACCGTTCTCGATGAGGATGTCGCCGCGCTCTATCACCTGGTCGCCCTTCATGGTCACGATGCGAACGTTGCGCAGCGCCAGCCGCCCCTGCGGCATGTTGCGCGGCACGGTGAGCGAAAGCTCGGTGAGGGACGGCTTCAGATCGCCGGGCTTCTCCGTCCGCAGCGCCTCGTCGCGCCCGATGCGGTAGAGACGATTGGCGAAGGACCAGGTGAACGCGCTTCCATCGGGCATCCATGTGGGATAGAGAGCGCCGGCGGAAGTAAGCTGCCGCACTGGAACGGAAGGCGAATCGAGATTGAGCGTCGCCGGCGTGCCAGCTTGGGGCAGAGCCACCAGCCAGGCGTTGGCATTCCGCACCACCAGCATCCACTGCTGGTCGGGCGAGGGCACGGCCTGCGACATGTCGTTGAACTTGACATGAACTCGCTTGTCCACGCCATCGGTCCGGATGGACATCAGGGCGGAGGTCGTGGCCCGCTCGGAACCGCTCGCGGGGGCCGGCTGGGTTTCATTGTAGAAGAGGCGTTTGCCGTCTCCGGACCAGACGACGCTGGAGTTCGCGGAGCGAAACTGGGTCACGAATTCGCTCGCGCCGCCCGCGCTGGGCATCACGCGGACCTCGAAGATCTCGCTCGAATCCTCGGCCAGCCAGCCGGAGGAGGAGGCCGCCAGATACGCGATGCGCGAGCCATCGGGCGACCACACGGGCGCGCTATAAAAGGCGGGCGCGCGGCTCAGCTCCACGGGATTTCCGCCGCTCATGGAAAGCTTCCATAGCCGGCCGCCGTCGCGGTCGTTCCAGGTCACGTAGGCCAGCCATCGGCCATCCGTTGACAAGGCCGGCCAGTATTCGCGATCCCGAGAGGAAGTGAGGCGGCGCGGAGGACCTCCGTTATCGGAGACCCAGAGCTTGCCTACCGCGCCGAACACGATCCTGCGGCCATCCGGCGTTGAGTGCATCCAGCGCATTTGCTTGACGGAAAATGGCGTGTCGGAGATGCGGTCCTCGAACTTGACCAGCTTCCCGAGCTCCCGCTTCACGTGCGCGGTGAAGGGGACGCTGCGGTCGCCGTCGCCGGTGAGGCCGAGGCGGTGCAGCTTCCCGTCAATCGTCAGGTAGGCATACTTGCCGTCCCGCGCGACCGCGTATCCGGGCAGCGTGTCCTCGGCGCTGAAGCCCTCCTGATCGTCGCGGGTGATGGCCCGGCTGAGCCACCGCTCAGCGCGCGTTTCCAGATTGCGGATGCGCAGGCCGGTGATGGAATCGTGCCGCGTCGCGTACAGAAGCCCGCGGCCGTCGGGCGTCAGCATGGGACGCAATCCGCCGCCATATTCGGACGTGAGCGTATCGATCTCGCCGGTCTCGCGGCTTAGACGCTGCACCTGCCATTTGCCCAGGTCGCTGTTGTACTGAAAGCGTCCTGCCATCGCGGAGAAATAGATGTATTTCCCGTCGGGGGAAAACACGGGACCGGACACGCGCGTGTGTTTGGCATCGCCCTTGGTCAGTTGAACGCCGGAGCCACCGTCCTTGTGGAATAACCAGAGCTCCGACTTACGGAGAAACGACTCCAGGGGGTAACTGCCCCAGCGGCGGGCGACTATGTACTGGCCGTCGGGCGACCAGGCGGGCGACCCGTAGAGAAATTTCTTCTCCTTGGTTAAAGCCTTGGGGTCCGATCCGTCGGCATTCATCAGCCAGAGATTGTCGCTGCCGTTGCGGTCGCTGACGAAGACGATGCGCATTCCGTCGGGGGAGTAGCGGGGCTGGCAGTCCCACGCCATGCCGGAGGTCAGCGGCTTCAATTCGCCGCCCTCCGCGGGCAGAGTGTAGACGTCGCCCAGCAGATCCACCAGAAGATTTTTGCCATCCGGGGAGACATCCACGGACATCCATGTGCCTTCGTCCGTTGTAAACTCGATGGTTCGCGCCGGCTGAATCACGAGCGCTTCGGCGGGTGTTTTTTCCTTATCCGGGGCATCCTTGGCCAGCAGCAGCGCTCCTGCCAGCGCGATAAGTGCCCAACTTCCGTACATAAGTACAATGTATCAGAAGCTTTTTCCATGACCCTTTCCAGCCGTCCGGGGAATATGCAGCGAGTTCGTTGCCTCCGGGTTGCCGGCGCCACCGTTGTGTTGGCGCTGGCGTGGCAGTTGCTGATGGTGTACGGCGTCTACGAAGGGAATTGGACGGGTCTGTTCTGTATAGGCTCTACCTGGCAGCCGCCGGACGAACTGGCCTCCGAAAACCTCCACATCTTCCGGAACTCCAACGGGTACGACGGCCAGTTTTACCTCTACATCGCTCAGGACCCTTTTTTCAGGCGGGGCTTCGCCTCCTCCATCGACGCGCCGCGCCTCCGCTACCGCCGCATCCTGATTCCTCTGGCGGCGTGGACGCTGGGCGCCGGCAGCCAAACCCGCATCGTCTACGCGTACAGTCTGGTTGTGCTGGCTTTCCTCTTTCTCGGCGCATGGTGGTTGGCACGCTATGCCGTACAAGCCGGTAAACCGGCCGTCTGGGGCTTGGGCTTCCTGATTGTCCCCGCAACCCTGATCTCGCTCGACCGAATGACGCTGGACGGCGCTATGACAGCTCTGACCATGGGTTTCGCGTGGTATACGTCGCGACGGGCGGAAGTGCTCGCACCTGGAAGGCTCTTTGCCTTGTTGATGGCCGCGCCTCTGGTACGCGAAACCGGTATTCTCCTGACTGCCGCGGTATGCCTATGCCTGCTCAACAAGAGAGACTGGCGGCGCACGCTGCTGTTCGGGAGTTCGGCGATTCCGGCGGTTGCCTGGTGGGCCTTCGTTCATCTTCACACCCGCCCCGATGACATCCAACCGTTCAGTTGGATTCCGCTGTGGCCGCTCATGCAGGCATGGATTTCCCCGCTCGCGTATCCGCCGCTTCCGGTTCCGGGCTGGCTTCTGCCATCGCTCGACCGATTGGGAATGTTGGGCGCGGCTGCCGCGTTCTGGTTCGCGATTCGCGGCTTTGTTCTCGAGCCCACATGGACTGCCTGTGTGCTGTTTACACTGCTGGGTCTCTGGCACAACATGCCCAACGCCTGGCAGGACGTCTACGCATTCGGGCGTAGTTTTGCGCCGCTGTTTCTGCTCATAGCGCTGCAAGGCGTGGACGGCAAGGGATTCATCCGGTTCGCGCCGATGCTGCTGCCCCTTCCGCGGATCGCGATCCAGCTCGGAGGATCGCTCGTGACAGCGATTGGCAGGCTGTTTTGACTTTTTCGGCGCATGCGCAACAACTTCGTTGCCTTCGCGTTGCCGGTGTCGCTGTGCTGTTGGCGCTGGCGTGGCAGCTGCTGATGGTATACGGCGTCTACGGAGGGAACTGGACGGGTCTGTTCTGTATAGGTTCGAAATTTTCGCGTTCGCCTGAACTGGCCTCCGCAAACCCCCACGTCTTCCAGAATTCATACGGGTACGACGGGCAGTTTTACCTCTACATCGCTCAGGACCCTTTCTTCACGAAGGGATTCGCATCGTCCGTCGACGTGCCGCGCCTGCGCTATCGCCGCATCCTGATTCCCTTCGCGGCATGGGCACTGGGTCTCGGCAACCAAACCCGCATCGTTTACGCATACATTCTGGTTGTGCTGGCTTTCCTCTTTCTCGGCGCCTGGTGGCTGGCACGCTATGCCGTACAAGCCGGTAAACCGCCGGCCTGGGGCCTGGGCTTCCTGATTGTCCCCGCAACCCTGATCTCGCTCGACCGCATGACGCTGGATGGGGCCATGACGGCTCTGACGATGGGTTTCGCGTGGTACACGTCGCGACGGGCGGAAGTGCTCGCACCTGGAAGGCTCTTTGCGTTGTTGATGGCCGCGCCTCTGGTGCGGGAGACTGGCATTCTCCTCACCGCCGCGGTATGCCTATGCCTGCTTAACAAGAGAGACTGGCGGCGCACGCTGCTGTTTGCCAGTTCGGCAATTCCAGCGGTTGCCTGGTGGGCCTTCATTCATCTTCGCACCCAGCCCTATGACACCCCGCTGTTCGGCTGGATTCCGCTCCTGTCGCTGGCGCAGGCGTGGATTTCCCCGCTCGTGTATCCTTCGCTTCTGCTCCCAGCCTGGCTTCCGCCAGTGTTTGACCGGTTGGGAATGCTGGGCGCGGCCGGCGCGTTCTGGTTCGCGATTCGGGGATTTGTTTTCGAGCCCACGCGGACTGCCTGCGCGCTGTTCACGGTGCTCGGGCTTTGGCACGGCCTGCCCGGCACCTGGCAGGACATCTACGGATTCGGCCGGAGTTTTGCGCCGTTGCTTCTGCTCATCGCGCTGCAGGGTCTGGACGGCAAAGGGTTCGTCCGTTTCGTGCCGATGCTGCTGCCCCTTCCGCGGATCGCGATCCAGCTTGGAGGATCCCTCGTGATAGCGATTGACAGGCTGTTCTGATTTTCTACCACGGCCGCTTGCTTACGCGCGCGGTTCGGTGCAGAG
>JBBDWK010000033.1:21527-34465 GCA_040902885.1 Bryobacteraceae bacterium
GGACGGCACCGAACCGCGCGCGTAAGCAAGCGGAGGACTACTGCACCGAAATCGGGATCAGCGCGGTGTTGCTCGCAATGCCCTCCTGCTCCACCGTCAGCGATTGCACGCCATGGCGGGCGCCTTCCGGTATCCGCAGATTGATCTGATACAGGCCCACCAGACCCGGGGTCAGTCCGGCGAACACGATCTCCACAGGCTTGCCGTCGAGCGTGACACGGGGCTGAACGCGGGCGCGCGCCAGCGGGTCGCCGGGTGATGGCGCCCCGGTCCGCACGGGAACGTCGGTCACGCCCATGCCGGCCAGGTAGATCACGATGTACTCGCCGGGACGGGCCGGCTCGGCGGAGGAAACCAGTTGAAAGTTGGAGTGCTGCGCGATGATTCCGCGATCCTGAAACGCCGCTATGCCGGGCTGCACGGAGGAGGTGTATATCGAATCCGCCGCGCTGATCGCGCCGTTGACGCTCACTACGATCTGATATTCCCGATCCGGCTCGAGCTCCATGGGAATCTGCGCGTTGATCTGCCCGCTGCTCGCGAAGTAGAGGGCGGCTTCAACACCCCCGACGATCACGCTCGTCCCATTGATGGAGGTGGGCAGCGGCAGCGTGGCCGCCGCTTCCGTGGATACGGCGAGGTTGGAGCCGTAGATAGCCACCACGTTTCCAGGCGCCACGGGAGCTCCCCTCTGGGGATTCAGATTGTGCAGGACGCCGTTTTTCGCCAGCAGCGGAACCGCGTTGGCGGTCACGGAGCCGATGATCTCGGACGTCGCCGCGCCAAGATTCGGCGCGGAAGCTCGGGCGGTGACCGTGGTCTGCGAAGGCGATTTGGCCGGCTTCCAGGTGGACGAGTAGACGCCCGTACGGCCGCCGTCGGGGACCAGCACCACCGAGGGATCGCCGTTGGAAAACGTCGCTACCACGGTCGCGCCCGCCACCGGATCTCCGCAATCGTCCGTAAGCCGCACCGCGAGGGGCGTGGGCCATCCGACCGGCGCCGCGAAATTGCTGACTAACCCGGTATGGGTTGCGACCAGCCGGGACGGCGTGCAGCCCGCGGCGTATCGTCGCGAGGCCGAAGCTGCCGCGGCCGGAGCCGCCGGAATCATGATGAGAGTGACGTTGACCGTACGCACGGCAGTCGTGCCGATGGAAAAATTCACGCCGCCACGGTAAACGCCCTGCTTCAGAGTCGAGGTGTCGAGCGTCGCCGTCGCCTGGCCCGGCGTCGTGGTGGAGGCCAATCCCGAAGTGGGATGAACGGCCAGCCAGGCGCCGCCGTCCTCAGTGGACGCGGCCGCTTGGAAACCGAGCGGCGCAGCGCTGCTCACATGCACCGAGATGGTCTGCGGGGCCGGGTTCCGCCCGCCCACAACCTCGGTAAACAGCAGCCCGGCGGGAAAGGGGTCGGGAGCGGGCGGCGCGTCGGCTTCACGCACCTCCAGCACGATGAGAAGTTCCTGGGGCGAGTTCGGCACTCCGGGGACGGTCACCCGGATTCTTCCGTAGTAGGCGCCGCGATTCAAACCCGCCGAATTCACCGTGAAGTCGATCCCGGCGGGTGAGGCCGGGGATGCTGTCCCACTGACCGCCGGCAATGAGAGCCACGGCGTGCTACCCGCTACCTCAGCCTCCCAGGTTGCCGAAGCCACTCCGTCAACATGTACGTTGAACCGGCGGGTCTGTCTCGGCGTTCCGTTCCCTTCGCGCGCGGAGAAGATCATGCCCGCCGGGTCGAGGCGCATGCCGGCGTCCGACACGAAGAGCGCCACCGGGACATCGGCCGAACCTGCATCCGACGATACGATCAGACGCCCGAGATGCGAACCAGGCGGCAAATTGTGAGGAGAGGCGTTGACGGTCACCGAGGCCGCCACGTTCGGCCCGAGCTGTCCCGACCCATTGGCAATGCTTAGCCACGGAGTCTCCCCGGCAACCGAAACCTGGAAATTCAGAGTTCCGCCGCCCGAGTTCCGCAGCAGCAGCGTGTCGGTCAGCGCAGCCTGGACCGCGCCCACCGCCTGAAAGCCCAACACCGGCGGAGAAGCATGCAACTGGGGCGGACGCCGCTGGACGCTCAAAGTAATCGGCAAACTCACGCTCAGCCCCGCCTGCGGGGACGAAATTTGCACTTGGGCGGTATGGGTGGTTCCGCCTTGAAGCTGTTTTTGATCCACCGAGAACTGGATTCTGGCCGGAGTGACCGCGCTCCGGGGTGTGAGCGACAGCCAGGCCGGCGCACCCTCAACAGTAGCCGTCAGCGGAAGCTGGGTCGCAGTGCTGGAAATGATGGAAACGGTCTGGGCGGCAGGCGCATCGCCGCCTTCCACAGCCGTGAAGGCGATCCCGGAATCGGACAACAGCAAAACGGGCGTACCGGGTGGCAGTACTTTCCATTCGAACGATTTGGAGACGGTGGTGGCTGCGTGATCCCGCAGCACCACGGTAAAGGTGAAATCGCCCGCCGATTTGGGAGTTCCCGCCAGCTCTCCGGTCACCGCTCCGAGCGATACGCCTTCGGGCAGTCCGCTCTCGATCGACCAGGAATACGGAGGCACGCCGCCGGCGCCTCGGAAGGTGAACAGGTACGGAAGGCCGGCGACGCCGACCGCGGTCGGAGAGAAACTGGAGATGGAGAGCGGTGCGGCGCGAACGTCGAGCGTGAGCGGCGCGATGGCGCGACCTCCTTTGGAGTCCTTGACTCCGGCTGTGAACTGGAACAGGCCCGGTACGTCCGGCGTGCCGGCGATGAGGCCGGCGGCGGTCAAGCTCAGACCCGCGGGCAGGAAACCGGAATCGAGCGACCATTCGTACGGGACGGTCCCGCCGGATGCCGCGAGCTGCGCCGAGTAGGCCGTTTCGGCAATTCCAACAGGCAGCGTCCCAGAAGATATGGCGGGCGGCGCCGGCGCGGTCAGGATCAGCGCCCGCGTGGCGAAGGCGCCCCCGGCTTCGGTCACTTTCGCGATAAACGGGAAGTTGCCTCCGGCGGTGATGGTTCCACTGAGGACGCCCGAGGAGTTCAGCGCAATTCCCGCCGGCAGAGCCCCTCCTGCCACCGACCAAGAGTAGGGCGCGGAACCTCCGATAGCCGCAAGAGTCGTTGCATACGTTGTGGCCGGGGCGGCCTCCGGCACAGATGCGGTAAGAATCGCCAGATTGTCGTTGACGATCAAAGTAAAGGCCGCCGTAGCGCTGCCGCCGCCCGCGTCGTCAACCTTCACGACGATGGGAAAGCTTCCGCCAGCCAGGGGACTCCCGGCAATTTGGCCCGCAGGCTGAAGCGCCAGACCGAGTGGCAGACTCCCGCCACCGAGCGACCAGACGTAGGGAGTCAAACCTCCCGTAGCGCGCAAGGTTTCGTTGTAGGCGACCGCTCGGGCGGCGCTCGAGAGCTCGGCATTGGTTATCGATGGCGGCAGTGCTACCACGATCCGCAGTTCTTTTGTGGCTTTCGCTTCGAGGCTATCGAGCACTTGAAGCGTGAAATTGAAAATGCCCGTTGCGGACGGTTTGCCGCTTAAAACGCCCTCCGGAGTTAAAGTCAACCCGGCTGGCAAAGCGCCGGCAATGACGGACCAGCGATAGGGACCTTTACCTGCCGCGCGCAGGGTCTGCGAGTAGTCTGCGCCCGGATGGGCCGCCGGAAGCGGCGAAGCATTCTCGATCGCGAGGAGGGGACCGGTAATGACGAGCGTGAAGCCCTTCGATGTGCTGAGATCCTCGCGATCCGTGATCTGTATCGTGAATGAATGCGTTCCGCTCACTCGCGGGGAGCCGAAAACCAGACCCGCGGCGCTCAGGGTGAGACCGGACGGAAGCGCGCCTCCGGACACCTCAAAGAGAAACGGCGCAGTGCCGCCTATCCGGGCTATGGCCTGGGAATACGGCGAGCCGACGGCGGCGGGTGGAAGAGGCGACGGCGTTGTGATGCCGAATTGCGTAAGGCCACCTGCACCGCCCCCGCCACCACCGCCGCCACCTCCCCCGCTACCGCCTCCACCACCAGTCGGAGGCTGAGGCGGTGGTGGCGGGGGCGGTGCAGGTGCGAGGACATTCAAGGTCAGTTCTTGAGTCGCGCTAATGGAGGCGGCATCCGTTACCTCCACTGTTATACTGGCCGCGGCGGCGGCGCTGGCCGTGCCGCCGATCACGCCCTCCGGGCTCAAAGTCAGGGCTTCGGGCAGCGCGCCGTTGGTCAGCGACCACGTAAGCGGCAGTGTTCCGCCGTTGGCTGCCAACGTGTGTGAGTACGGAGTTCCCACCACCGCCCCAGGCAAGCTCGTTGTGCCGACCACGGGCGCGGGATTGATCGTAATCGTGTAGCTTCGCGTAGCAGCGGCCCCTGCATTATCGGTTAGTCTCACCGTAAACGTTCCGGAGCCGAGCGCCGGGTTTCCACCGGTGACGACTCCCGCGCCCAGACTGAGTCCGGGAGGAAGCGATCCGGAATCGAGCGACCAGATGAGAGGCGGCGTGCCTCCAGTGCTTACGAGTGCGCTTGAATAGGCCGAGCCAACCGTCCAATCGGGCAGGGATGCGGTCGTAATCGAGGGCGCTGGGTTGATGGTCAGTGTGAACAATCGCGTGGCGAATGACCCGACGCTATCGCTGGCCCGAACCGTGAAACCGAATTCACCCGGCAGAGACGGCGGCCCGATCAGGTTCGCGCCTGTCAGCGCAAGAC
This sequence comes from Bryobacteraceae bacterium, assembly GCA_040902885.1. Lineage (GTDB taxonomy): Bacteria > Acidobacteriota > Terriglobia > Bryobacterales > Bryobacteraceae > JBBDWK01. Next base: position 26,220 of record JBBDWK010000033.1, read on the forward strand.
CCGGCGGCAGGGTTCCCGAATCGAGCGACCACGTGTAGGGGCCGGCCCCGCCACTCGCCGAGAGCGTCTGCGCAAAGGGGTGGCCCTGCGTCCAGTTAGGCAGCGAAGCGTTCGCGATGGAGACGGGCTGGACGATCGCCAGTGTCAGCGGCGCTGTGACAACTGTGCCGACGCTGTCCGACACCTGAATTGTGAACGGCCAGGTTCCCGCGGCCGACGGGTTGCCCGAAATCGAACCGGAGGCGGACAGGGTGAGACCGGGCGGGAGACTCCCCGCGGAAATAGACCATGTGTGCGGACCGCTGCCGCCTGTCGCCGCGACGGGCTGGGAGTAAGCTGTCCCCGCCACCCCTGAGGGTAACGACGAAGTTGAAATCACTAGCGGCGGAACCGGATTGGAGCTGCCGACCATGGTGAAGATGGTCTTCTCCGTGTACGTGTCTCTGAACCGGGGTGTGGGCGCCGACGCGCTGGCCTCCAGTTCGGCGCTGAGCGGAGCGAAATTTCCTGCCACCGTGCCGGTCCCCGCGCCCACGGGGTTCGCGGAAGAATACGCCAGCGCCACACCGAAACTGATCGAGTCGGAAGTGGCCGTGTTCGAAGCCAGGATCTCCCACGTTGCCGAACCGGCCCCCTCAATGAGCGAAATAGGAGCGATGGGGTATCCCGAAGCCGTACCCGTGGCCGCGACGGGCGCGTAGGGCCCCGCCCCCGAGGCGTCGGCCGCCACAAGTTGGGCGGAAATGCCCGGAGTAGTGCCTGGCAAGACGGCACCCGTGGTGACAAAGATCGAGACGCCGGCAGGAATGTGGTTGAACCGCGCGATCAACCGTGTCCCCTGAGTAGCCAGGCCCGCGATATTCAATCCTTCGGCCGCTGGAAAGTCGGGATTATAGAAGCCCGTCTCACGCCGGTACACAGTGAGAGGATTGTTCTGTGCGGAAGCGCTTTCCGGTGTCGCGCCGATACTCCGCGCGACCATCGCCGCGGGAGGCAGCTCCGCAAACTTGACATGAAGGTTCAGCTCGCCGCTCCCACCCGGATTTGCGGCGAGCTCCGGGTTGACGCTGGCGCCCGCGGACAGCGGCAGTCCGGTGAAGGAAAGGATCGTGTCACTCGTGGTGCGTGTGCTGAAGGACAACACCGGCAGCGCCTGAGCCACGGTGATTGTCGGGTTTGCGAAGCCAGGCGCGCCCGCGCCTGTCGCCGAGATCGTCGCTTGGAGCGGGCCTGCTAAGGGACGCGCGCGAACATTGACGATCCGAATCAGGCGGTTCCCCGCCGTTCCGGGCGGATTCACCGGCACTCCGGTCCATTCAATGGTGTTGCTTTCGATGAGACGGCCCTGAAAAACGTTTCTGTTCGAGCAACCAGTCAGCGGCGTTTCGCAGGGAGACTGGGCGGCCGGTGCGGGGTCGTTCAGGAGCAAGAGAGCTTCCGTGGCCGCGCCAACCACCCGGCTGGTGATGGAGACCGGAAGAGTGATGCGAAAGTTCGCCTGCGGGATTGGTTCGCCGGCCTGAGTGGGAACGCCGCCTTCACACGTCAGACGAATGTGGGCCGCAAGCTCCGACAGACCCTCCGAACGGATCGGCGTTGTAGACCCGCTACTGAAAACGGTACACGACACCCCCGATTGAGCCGCGCCTGGTTGAACCGCCGCCAGCCACATCAACAAAGGGAAAACATTCCACCACCGAATTGTCTTTGTCCCCGCCAAGTGCAATCTGGTCCTCTATTTTCTTGTTGGCAAACTTACTTAAAGTTAGAAAGCCCATTGTGTCTTCAAACTAGAGGCGCAGCAATAGTTTGCGAGGTGGGGCCCGCCCAGTACTAATTGCCCGAAGAGGTTAGGACGATACGGAATCGCTCACAGGCGCGGACTGTGCGCGGGCGACATAAGAGCTCACGTACTCGGAGAAGGCCGCTTGAAGACTTTCTCGGGCGTTACCGGAATACCGGACCGCTCGATCCCCGATGACCCACACGGGAAGAAGCTCTCGCGTGGTCGAGGTGATGAAGACCTGGTCCGCCGATTCGAGATCGGCGGGATACAAGGTCTTCTCGACTACCGGATACCGGGCAACTTGCACATCCGAAAGAAGAATCTCACGCGTCACACCGGGCAGGCAGCCGGATGACAGAGGCGGAGTGAAGACGCGGTTCTCCCTGGCAACGAAGATATTGGCGGAGGTGCACTCGGCAACCTCGCCACCCTCGTTGAGAAGGATTACTTCGTCAAAACCATGCGATTGCGCCTCTTCGAGCCAAGCGAGATTCATGGCCCACGACAGAATTTTTGTGCCCGAAAAGGGGTTGGCGGAGTGGCGCGCCTGGGGTACTATACTCAGGCGGACTCCCCCGCCCCAATCCTTCAAATCGGTGGTCAGCGCGGCAACATCGGACGCACTCGCTGACTGCGGACCCTGCCACATACCTCCGCCGTTCCGCACTACAACCAGGCGCAGGGTGGCCTCGCGCGCTTCATTGGCCTCCAGCAACCGCAGCAGCCGTTCGTGCACGGCCCCCGGGTCGGGCGGCATGGGAACGCGCAGCAGCGCGGCATCCCGAGACATGCGGGCCCAGTGGCGCTCGAAAGCAAAGAGCACTCCTTCCACGACCTTTATGGTGCTGAACACCCCCCAGCCCGAAAGCAATCCCACCTGGCCTGGCGACAGGAGCTTTTCCGATGCCTCGCGGATCTCTTCGTTGTGCAGTACGAAGCGGTGCATGCTGGTCTCATTCTACCTTGCCGGTCACCGCGTTACCATGGAACGGGTGCGACATAAAAGTGGGGGAAAACGCATACTGAGCCGCGACCGGAGGGAGCGGTTGCCTTCAAGGAGCCATCCGATCGCCCCGTTATGGTCTGACCGCTTCCTGCGGTCGCGGCTCGGCTTGGCGTGCCTGCCATGAATAAGGGACCATTGGACGCCATCGTAGTAGGGGCCGGCATCATTGGGACATCCATTGCGTGGCGCCTTTCACAAAGCGGGCTCAAAGTATGTTTGATGGATTCGGGCGCGGTGGGCCGCGAGGCGAGCTGGGCCGGCGCCGGGATGCTCGCGCCCGGCGGCGAAGTTGAGGGCCGCTCGGGATGGGCCGAGCTTTTCCTGGAAGCCGGGCGCCTTTATCCGGGCTATGTCGCCGAGATCGAATCGGAGAGCGGCGTAAGCATCGACTTCCGCATTTCCGGCGCGCTCGAGGCGGCCTTCGACGAAGGCGAGTGCCTGGAGCTTCGCGATCGCGCGCGATTACAGGAGAGCCTGGGCATCCGCTCCGAGGTCCTCGATGTCCACAATTCGCGCGAGCTCGTTCCCGGTCTCGCGGAGGGCGTTGTTGGCGGCGTCTTTTTTCCGGACGACGGCATCGTGAATCCGCGCGACGTCACGGCGGGCCTGAAAGCGGCCTGCGGCAAACATGGCGTGCTCATCCGGGAGGGAGAACGAGTAGCGGCATTGAGGGCGTCCCCGGCCGGCGTTGAGGCCGTGACCGGGCGCGAATCCCTCTCGGCGAAAGTGGCCGTGCTGGCGGCCGGAGCGTGGAGCGGGTCGGTGGAGGTTACAGTCAACGGTGTCCGGCGGCCGTTGCCGCGGACCGTTCCCGTGCGCGGGCATCTCCTGGGCTATGCGCTGGAGCCCTGCCGCCTCGGTCCCATACTGCGATACCATCACACGTACCTTTTGCAGCGCGCCGGCGGGCTGCTTGTGGCGGGGAGTTCCACCGAGAAAGCCGGCTTTGACCGCGGCATCGATCCCGCCATCGCCGATGACATTGCGCGCCGGGCCGAACATCTATTGCCCTCCTTACGGAATGCTTCGTCCCCTGAGGCCTGGATTGGTTTCCGCCCGGGCCTGGAGTGCTCCGAAGAGCCGTTGATGCGGCGTGAGCCGGACTCCAACTTATGGCTGGCCTATGGCCACTATCGGAACGGCATTCTGCTCGCGCCGGCGACGGCGAAGATCGTCGCGGACCAGATCATGTCCAGCTAGGAAAAGGATTGCCGGGCGCCTGCCGCGCGGCCGAAAGGAGATCGGGCACGCGCTTCCGGCGGCGCATCAGCGTCTCCAGCACGCGCTCGAGCCGGTCGTCCTCGCCTTCGAGCCACTCCGGCGGCACTTGCCGGTAGGCCCGGTCGATGATCTGTTCCGGAAAGTTCCTCACTTGATCGAGCCAGGGCTGGAAGTCGTCCAGCGACCGCACCCGTCCGTAGACCGTCGTCCGCGAGTACAGGCCCTGGAGGGGCGATTCGGGAAAATCCCAGTGGGGACCGTTTAGAACGAAACCTTGATCCACCATCACTCCCAGGAAGCCCAGCTTGAGGGGATGCGTGTCTTCGCCGCCGCGCCACTCCTTCAGCCGTGCGCGAAAGAAGATGCACTGGCGCGCGTCGGCGTTGGCGATCCATTTGTCGAATACAAGAACTCCGAGGAAGTCGCTGAGGTTGGCGACGGCGCCGAGCAGCGAATCGGGCAGGTAGTCATAGACGGCCATCCGGTCAAGTCCTCCCGGCGAGGCCGGGTGGCGCGAACCGAAGTGCCAGCCCGGCTCGACCGGCGTCTTCTTCGTGCCGAGCTCGATGCATACGCCCGGGTTCTCCCGCAGAAATTCCTCGGAGACGCGAATCAGGCTGGTAACCGGAGTGAGGATGCCCAGAAACCGCAGGAACTCCCCGGCGAGCAGTTCGTTGATCAGGATGCGCTGGTGCTGCGGGTTATTCCGGAACTTGACGACATAGTAGTGGCCGTCGTCAGCCTCCATGAGGTGTGCCTGCGCACCTCCGCGCATACGCTTCATGTGCCGCCGGGCGTTGATCGGCATCTAAAATGGGATAATCTGATCTTACACGGAGCCGTTCACCGCACAAAACACCGAAAGGAGAGAACCGCGAATGGCGGAGGAAACCGGGGCGCCTCCCGGAGCGCCCGCAGGTCCAGTGAGAAGTAAGGACGAGGTTGCCCTTGAGCTCATGAAGTTTATAGCCATCACCACCGGCTACGGCAGAGGGGCAGCCGCTGCGGGCTTCTCGGGGAAGCCTAACAGAAGCGCGGAGGAATACGCCGAAGCGCTCATCCAATTGTTCGAGCGCTGCCGCACGGTAGTTTCAAAGTAAGCTGGCAGCAGAGAGCCAGGGCCGTCGGCTAACGGCGGCGGCCCGCGGCTTTTTTCGCGCCCTTCTTAGCAGGCGCCTTCTTCGCGGCCTTTTTGGCCGGCGCTTTCTTAGCCGCCTTCTTGGCAGCCTTCTTTGCGGGCGCTTTTTTGGCTGCCTTCTTCGCAGCTTTCTTAGCAGCCTTCTTCGGTGCGGCCTTCTTGGCAGCCTTCTTTGGCGCCGCCTTCTTCGCGGCCTTCTTTGGCGCCGCCTTCTTCACAGCTGCCTTCTTCGCGGGAGCCTTCTTTGCAGCCTTCCGCGGGGCCTTTTTCACCGGGGCGGGCTCCGGCGGGGTTATGGTCGCTGGCATGGGAGCGTTGGCTCCTTCGGAAACAGCCGGAGGCGCGATCATATCGGCCTCCTCATCGACATCGTCATCCTCATCCTCTTCGTCATAATCGTCGAGCTTGGTATCGAGTTCGGAGCTTTCATCTTCATTGTCATAGTCTCGGTAGTCATCCATTTCATCTTCGTCACCGGGAGCGAGCCTCGCGTCCTCAAACATTCTCGATGCCTCCTGTTGTACGGGCACAGTCAACACTAGAATACCCCTTTTTCCTTTGGAGGCAAGAGGTAAGAAGCGAAAAAGTCAAAAAAATGTAATGTCTGCCGCTTATGGCTCCAGTTTGGCAGCCATGCTGGTTGTTGCGCGCCGCTTCGCGGGAAGGACGCTGATACGCGTTTTCGCCGGGCTTTTGCGAACGGACTTGCGCGCCGGCGAACTCTTGCCTTTGGCTTTCGGGATCGCGAGCAGGTCGCCGGCGACCGGCGTGTCGGATTCAAGGCCATTGACCGTGGCGATCGACGTAGGCGCCGCTCCATACTGCTTGCCAATGGCCGCCAGGGTATCGCCCGCTTCCACGCGATGCATTCTCCACGACGCGCGGCTTTCGGCGGGCACGCTCTCCAGCGCCGTAACCAGCGCGGCGCCGGTGCCGCGCGGGACCCGCAACGAATAGCCGGAAGGCGCGAGGCTCTTCAGCAGGGCCGGATTGAGAGCTTGAAGCTCCGGCACCGGAGCCTCCGTCAAGTCGGCGACGAGAGCCAGATGCGTGGGCGAGGAAATATCGACGACGTCGTATTCGAGAGGCGCGTCCGGAACGATCTTATCGAGGCCGTAATCCTCCGCGTTCTTCATAATCAGCGTCATCGCCACGATGATGGGCACGTAATTGGTGGTTTCGAGCGGCAGCACACGCCTGCGGCGCAACTCCCAGAAATCCGCGTAGCCGGTTCGCTCCACGGCTTTCGAAACGTTGCCGGGACCGCAGTTGTATGCCGCGATGGCCAGGTACCAGTCGCCGAATTGCTCATAGAGGTCGCGCAGGTGGCGGGCCGCGGCGCGCGTGGCTTTCTCCGGGTCCAACCGGTCGTCGCTATAAGGCGTCTGCATCAGACCGTATTCCCGGCCCCGCCATGCGAGAAACTGCCACATCCCTACCGCGGCTTTTCTCGATCGCGCCCGTGGCAGGAAGCCCGATTCGGCTTGGGCAAGGTGGATGAGTTCCCGCGGAACGCCCTCTTCGTCCAATATGCGCTGAATGATCGGGCGATAGCGCCCGGCGCGCTGAAGGCCGGCGACCATGGTCTTGTGACCGCGGCCCGAGAAGTAATTGACGAAGCTCAACACCGAGTCGTTGACTTCCAGCGGAAGTTGGGAAACCGTGGCCTGCGCCTCGGCCTTCACTTTATTCTTCAGCTTCGGGTCAATGGGAAAGGTCATTTCCAGGATGTCTTCGAGAGGCGCTTTCTCGAAGCCCGGCTCCTCCACTTGTTCGGCCGCTCCCAGTCCCGCCATGTCGTAACGGTGAATGGCGTCCACCATCTCCTCGAAACGCCTGCGAAACGCCACCGGGTCGGCCGCATCGCCGGAGGCTTCGAGCATGAGATCCACGGCCGCCTCGAAGTGGCGCCGGGCGGTCTCACGGTCGCCGAGCTGGTAGCTGCGCCTGCCCTCTTGAAAATGTTCGTCCGCACGGCGAATGCGCGAATCCGCGGGCGGAATCTTCGGTTGTTCGGTGATGAATCGCGGCGTGTCCCTGATAAAGGGGTTAGGCGCCAGGCGCGGAGGTTCCAGGGCAGCAACACCAGTGAGGGGGGATGAAACGGTGGGAAAGTATGTGGATTGCAACTCTTGTGATCGAACAGACCCGCATGCAGCCAGGCCCAGGAGAATTACGAATATAAAGATCAGAATAGAAAAAGTCCTAATGCGATAGGGCACTATCGTCCTCGGATAAAAGAATTTCTGCATCTCGGCGCTTCTAAAGCCTTTCCGCGCTTTGAATTCTTAAACTCTACACTAGTTTTTCGACTGCGGTCAAGAAAAACAATGTATGCCCAAGGGGCTACGGGCGGTTGTACCCGTGTCGAATCTCACCCCGAAACTCAGGTGTTCCGTTCCGCAAGTCACAATGAATGTGGATTTTTTACCCGCTCCAGTTCAACCGCTTCGCGGTCTCTACAGCCGGAGAAGGCGAACTCGCTCGTCACAATGGTAGTACCAAGGAGCTACCTCTATGAGAGTATCCGAAACCCCGCAGCCTTCACAAAAGCTGTCCACGGTTTGGCCAACCGCTCACGAAGCTCGGGTTGCGATCCATCTTGGGGTGGAGGGCGAGTACCATAACCACCATGAGACATTCACCTTACGATTCTGTTGACCTGTCGTACAAAAGCGCATAGATTAAAGATGCACGTGATCGAACAGCGTAAAACTCAGAGATTCGAGATCCAACTTCCGGTGGAAGTGCTGAGAGCCGGGGGCGAGCGTTTTTCCGAAAACGCCCACACCCGGAACATCAGTTCGGGAGGATTGTTGTTCGTCTCGAAGAGAAGAATGGATGTTGGCGGACCGATCGAGTACGTCGTTTCGCTCATGACCGAATCGGGCACGGCGGTTCACCTGCGCTGCATGGGAAAAGTCTTGAGGCTCGAGAAGTTGCACCCGGCCCCGGACATCGACGACGCCTTCGCCGTAGCCGCGACGCTCGAACGCTACGAGTTTCTCAGACCCAATGGGCACGCCGCCGGCCGCTAAGCCACAGCGATTCCGCAACCATAAATTATTGACCAGATAAACATTTGATTCTGCTAT
>JBBDWK010000034.1:0-34400 GCA_040902885.1 Bryobacteraceae bacterium
ATTTACCGAGCCGCGACCGTGAGGGAGCGGTTGCCGACGTCAGCGATATCAGAAATCTACGACGCATTACACTAAAAGTTGTACAAGAATTCAACCAGGTTGAGAAGCGCCCACTGCACGTTTTGAGCGCCCTCCACCCGATTCTTCTCGAGAGCGGATACAGCCAGCGCTCTTTCCCCCTCCGACGGCGCCCTGGAGAGGGTAGCCATGAACATCTCCTCGACTACCTTGTTGTTGTCCTGGTAGCTGTCCAGAAGCCGTTGCACGCGGCTGTCCTTCGCCGCGAGAACGCGATCGTTAACCACCGGCGACCGCATGAGCATGATCGGCTGCAAAGGCGACGGAGAAGGCGGGCGCGGCGGAGTGCCCCGGTTCGACTGGCCGAACGCCTGCATAAAGCTCTTCAACTCGCCGCTGGATCGCGGCATGCTGAGCTGCATGGCCATCGGAACCGTCTCGTCGCCCGTCCTGCCAACGCGGAATTTGCCGGGACGGTCCGTGGCCGTGGCGATGGCGTCGTGCAGCTCTTCCGCCGTGAGCATGCGCGCATACTTCCGCGCGTAATAATCGGTGTACGTCTCGCTCCACTCGCCTGGAAAACGGGCCGAAAGCTGGTACGCGCTGGAATTGCAGATCAGCGAAAACAGCTTCTGCACGCTGTAGCCGCTCTCGCTGAAATAGGTCCCCAGCTCGGCGAGCAGCTTCGGATGAGACGGCTGCAAGTCCCAGCCTTCCGGCAGATTCTTTGGATCCTGACGGGCCAGGTCGAACTCGTCGAACGGTTCGACAATGCCGAAACCCATGAGCTTGGCCCAAAACATATTTACGGTGGCGCGTGCGAACTGGGGGTGCGCGGTCAGCATCCGGGCCAGTTCGTCGCGAGGATCGGCGTCCGGTTTGGCGACCTCGTTGGTCAGCACGAATTTCGGAACGCTGGGACCGCCGAAGCGCTTGATCCGCAGCATGCTGTCCCCTTTGGTGTTGTAGCCGGGGGCCAGGTCGTCCACGATGAAGTGCCCCATGATCGCTTCGGTCCGCTCCACGTGCGGGATATAGCGGGTCCGCCCCATGAAGGAGGCCATCTGGAAAAAGTCCGAGCGTTTCTGCCGGCTGAGGTAGACGTTGACCTTTTCCAGGTGTCCCTGACCGTCGTGACAGGAGATGCAGGACAGGTTGATTCCCAGGAAAACCTTGCCGAAAAGAATCGTCAGCTCGTCATGCGTATCGAGCTGATGGACCTTCTTCAGGTCGTCGCCGTTTTCTTCCTGACCGGGCTTGCCCTCCACGTGCTCCCGTACGATGGGGTTGGCGGAAGCCACCACCTGATTGCTCTTCGCGGAAGCGGCGATGATGCTGCGGGCGAGATCGTCATACGGCCGGTCGGCTGCCAGGCTGTCCTTCAGCATGATGTGGAACAACTGGATGCCCCGACCCATCTTGCCGTTGGAGCGCAGGATATCCATTAGAAAGTAGGACCACTTGTCCACGAACGCCTCGCTGCCGACGAGACGGCCGATGAGCTGTGCCCGTTTATCCGGCGCGGTATCGGCCAGAAACTCGCGAACTTCAGCCGGCGAAGGAAGCCGGCCGGTCACATCGAGACGGACACGGCGGATGAACTCGCGGTCCGTGGCCAGGGGAGCGTGGGGAATCCGGTCGCGCTCCATTTTGCCGAAGATGTGCTGGTCGATGAAGTTCCGCCGGGGCACGGCCGCGCCCGCCGCTTCTAATTTCGGGAGGCCCGCGGTGACGCGCTCGGTGACGATGCCCGCCTGTTTCGGCTTGGGCGCGTGGAACAAAGGCGCATGGGCTTCGGCGCCCATTCGCGAGAGGTCGGGAGGGGGAGCCGACGTCTTCTCTTTGTTGGGGTTGCCGGCGGCGAAACCAATGGCCGCCGCGAGGAAGATAAGCCCCAGTCGGTTCATCCGTGGAACTCCTTTCGGCCTGGGTCCTGCTGCGGGCAGTATCCCTCTGGAAAGGCTTGATTGTCAAGGCCAGGGTTGCCCGATCTCAGAACAGGAATTTCAGCGCTAACTGGATCTGACGGGGACTGTTTCCCTGACTGCTAATGACGCCGAACTGCGGGTTACCGAAGGACATACCGGGATATCCGAAGCGGATGTGGTTCGCCATGTTGAAGAGCTCGGCGCGGAATTGGAGATTATACCTGCCGTCCGGGCCGAACTTGTTGCTCTTAAACACCCCCAGATCGAGGTTGTTGATTCCATGGTGGCGCGTATCGGGCAGGGCGCGGCCGGTGTCTCCATAGGTGAAAGCCGGGGGCTGGCTGAAGACGCTGGTGTTGAACCAGCGGCTGATGCGGTCGTGGGCCGGGCCGGTCAATTTGGCGCTGGTTCCGTTGTTGTTGGGGCGGGATCCGCCACCGAACGAACCGGTGAGATTCGTAATCGCGTCGAGCCCTAGCGGCGTGCCGCTTTGCAGGGTGTAGACGCCGGAAAGCTGCCAGCCGGAAACCACGCGGCCGAGCGGACCCAGGTTTCTGAGGAAACGCTGGTCCCGCCCGAATGGCAGGTCGAGGGAATAGCTGACCACAAGACGCTGGGGACTATCGAAGAGATTCAAGGAACGGTCGAGCGCGCGGTTGTTATTGTTGAGGAAGCGCATGCTGGCGTTTTGCGCGCCACCCTCCAGCCAATCGCTGCGGCTCTCTGTGTTACCGATGCCCTTGCTGATCGTGTAGGCGACTCCGATGAGCGACGTCGAGAAGCGCCGATTGAACTGCAGTTGGAACGAGTGATACACGGAATGCCCGATAGGATAGCCTTCGAGCGTCAGGTTGGTGAACTGCGGATACGGACGCAGCAACTGGCCGTACTGTACGGTAGGCTGAGCGAGCGTTCCAGTGGGCACGAATCCGAAGAAGGGGTTGGGAACGAGCTCCTGCAGACGGGTGCCCAGGGACAGCAGCGCGTCTGGGAGCTGGTTCAATTGGGATCCGTATTGCGCGGGGAGACCGGTACCCTTGCTGCCGGCATAGGCAACCTCGAGGATCATGTTGCGGCCCAGTTCGCGCTGGATATCGAAGTTCCACTGCTGCATGTAGCCGGTGCGGAACTCGCGCAGGTTGGCGGCCCCGCCCAAGCCAACCAGGGTATCCAGGCCCTGCGAGCCTCCGGGCGGAGTGAGGATGCCGTTGGGGAACGGATCGTCGAGCGTGTGATAAGGAGTCCGCCCGCCATCGATAGAGCCGAGCATGCCGGTGCCGATGGCCCAAGCCGGAGCACGGACATCGCCGGTGACTTCCGTGATGGCGGCGGGAAGCCAGAAGATGCCGTAGCCGCCTCTTACAACGGTGCGAGGGAACATTTGATACGCGAAGCCGAAGCGCGGAGAGACCTGGCGCTTGAACAGATCGTAGGGCGACCGCGTATCGGGAGAGGCAAAGCGATAGCCGCCGCGTAGGGGCAGGCCCACGTTCCCGCTGATTGGAAGATCGGCGGTTGGATCAAACCACATCTTGCGGTTGTAGCGTTCGCTGATCGGGAACTCGAGGCCGTACTCGATGCCTAAGTTCAAGGTAAGTTTACGGCCGATTTTCCAGTCATCCTGAACGAAGAACGAGAGATACTTGCGCTGGTTGGCCAGCCGTTCGCTCTTGGCGACGGTGCCGCCGGCGGCATAACCCAGAAGGAAAGAGGCCATGCCGATGCCGCTATTAGCGTCTAGGCGCTGCGGATTGATGGCCGTCATCTGATTGTTGAAACTGAACTGACCGCCGAAGAAATTCGACTGAAACTGGTTGAGTTGCTGAACGCGGTAGTCTGAACCGAACTTAACCGTGTGAGAGCCCTTGATCCAGGTCATGGATCCGCGCTGGCTCCAGCTATTTAAGGTTGCGAGGATGAGGCTGTGGGAAGACTGGCTTCCAACGCTTGCGACGCCGGCGATGTCCATTCCTGGAAAGCCCTTGTATTGGACGGCGTCATAGTAGGATCTGGGGAAACCGAGAGTGGTTAGATCGAAGCCCTGGCTGACGGCGTATGGAATGCTGTCTGAGACTCTGCGGGAGAACCCGGAGTGAAATTCGGCAATCAGGGTAGGGCTGAAAACAGCGTTGGCAGCGACGGTTCCATTGTAGAGGCGGTTGACGTTGGGACGGGTAAGATTCACCTTGTACCGGAACGGATCGACGCTGAAGCTGTTTCCCGTGATGTGGGCCCAGGTGCCGTAGAATTTCCATCTGGAGTTGAGGTTGTGATCGAACTTGGTCACGTATTGATGTTCGTTGTTGCCGCCGCCGCCGAAGGTCGAGAAGTTATTGAGATTGGTGAACGCGGCGCCCGGGGCATTCGCTGTGGGCCAGATGGGTAGATAGTTGGTGGCAACGCGGCTGAAGCGGGACGCGGGAATGACGTTGCCGGGGAAGATGTCGCGCGTGAAGGAACCATCGGCGGGGCGGGTGGTGAGGGGGTCGGCGATGGCGACCATCCGGCCCGCGGAATTGAACGTTCGGGAGAAGTCGCCGGCTCGTTCCAGAGCGGTGGGCACTGTGGTGATAGTGGGAGAGCCAGCGCGGGTGCGATAGCCTTCATAGTTACCGAAGAAGAATGTTCGGTCCTTCCGGATGGGCCCTCCTATCGAGGCGCCGAATTGATTGTAAGTGAGGGCGGGGCGCTTGTTGCCGGCGCGGTTTTGGAAAAAGTTGTTTGCATCAAGCGATTTGTTGCGCAGGAATTCGTAGACGGTTCCATGCAACTGATTGGTGCCCGATTTGATGCTGAAGTTGACGACGGCGCCCGCGCTACGGCCATATTCGGCCGAGAAGTTGTTAGTTTGGATACGAAACTCCTGCGTGGCGTCGACCGGAGGAACGTAGGCGGGCGAGTTCATCTGGGCGTAGTCGAGGGCGAGACCTTCCACCAGCACAGTGTTGGCGTTCGCCAGACCGCCGTTGACGGAGAAGTTAGACCACTGGCCCTTACCGCCGAATCCGCCTTGAATCCGGACGCCGGGCGTGAGTGCGACGAGCGCGATGGGATTCCGGCCGCTTAGAGGAAGTTCGGTGATTTGACGGTTCTCCACTACCGTGCCGATGGTACTGGTGGCCGCATCGAGGAGAATGCCGGACGCCTCCACGCTGACCGCTTCGACCAGCCCACCGACCTCCATGGTGAAGTCGACGCGGGCGACCTGGTCAATGGCGAGGGTCACGGGGCCGCGCTTCATCTGCTTGAAACCGGCTGCTTCGGCGGCCACCTCGTAGCGGCCTGGCAGCAAAGCGGTGACGATGTAGTTGCCGCGTTCGTTGGTGAGCGATTCCCGGCCGACGCCGGTATCGAGATTCATAACGACGAGCTTGGCCTGCGGAACCACTGCGCCGGTAGGATCGGTGACGGTTCCGGTGACTTGCGCGGTTTGGGCAAACGCGGCGCCGGCGAACAGGGTGATTGCAGCGACCAGGCGGATGCGGGAGATTCCGTTCATCATCGACGTGCTCCTTTGTGGGTCGAGTTTGAGCCGATAACATTGACCGCCAGCAACCTTACCGGCGATCTAGAAGCGGGCGCGCCCAGCAGAAGAGATGCCATTCCGGAACCGGACGTGTCCGACGTGGCGTTCACAAACGGATTCGACCGGGTAAAAACGGGACTGAAAGTGAAACTCCCAGCGGCGTTCCCGCCCGGCGAGGCATTATTGATCCGCCCCAGCCGGTAGTCCACGCCGAACTTCAACGCGTGGCGCCCGGACAGCTTGGTGAGCGTTGCCATGCCCGACGTTATCATGTCGCGGGAGAAGGATTGCGCCGCGCCAAGATTGGGCAAGTTATCGCCGAGGTTGATTGTGGGCCAACCCGGAAAAGCCTGGTTGGCGGTGATGATGGATGGAAGCTGGAGTTCGGACGGGTCCGAGCCAACCGCGCCATTTGTGGATTCGCTGGCGTAGGAGAGCAGGCCGGCCCGGAAACTCCCGACGAAGGTCGGAGAGAACACATAGGTGTCGTCGAGACCCAGACTGATGCGGCGGCGGAATAAACTGCCGAGGTCCGAGCCGCCGCTCACGGGATAGGATGTGCCTCCGAAGAAGAGATCCTCGGCGGTTTGGATACGATCGAGAAAGCCGATGCGGCCGAAGAGACGCTGCTTATCGCTGACTACGTGGTCGATGCGGCCGCTGTACTGCCGCTGGTCCACCGTGTACGTCTTGGAGGAGGCCCAATTGAAAGCGGCGATCTGGGTGATGGATGACTGGGTGGGCAGCGGATACTTCTCGATCAACGCCCGCCCGATGGGCGAGATGCGGGAGGAGGGAATGACCGCATTGGGGAAAGGCGTGCGCGTGGCGCTGTTGCCGGAGCCTGTGGTCGTGTTGGGGTCGAACAGCGCGAACGCGCCGCCCAGGCGGTTTACGGTTTGCGAGAAATCTCCCCGCCGTTCCAGTTCGGTTGGCACCCGCGCCTGCCGGGTGAGTTCCCTCGGGTCGTGGTCGCGCTCGAGCGAGGTGGAGAAAAACGTGCGGTTTTTGCCGTTGTATATTTTCGGGATATAAACCGGTCCCCCAACGGTATAGCCGTACTGATGGTAGTCGATGGCCGCCTTGTCGAGACCGAGGCGGTTGTTATTCCAGGAATTGGCGTTGAGCGCGCGCCACCGCTTGTAAAAGTAGGCTGCGCCGTGCAGGTCGTTGGTGCCGCTGCGGGTGGTGATGGAAATAGCGCCGCCGTTCGAATGGCCGTAGGCGGCGTCGAAGAGCGTGGTGTGAATTTTTACCTCTTCGACGGAGTCGAGCGATGGGACGAAGCCGATGGTTCCGCCCACCGATGTACTCGGAATGCCGTCCACAATCACTTCGTTGCCTCCGCGGTCGGCGCCGCCTCCCGCGACCGAGAAGTCGGCCTGCGCGGACGAAGTGTAGGTGCCGGTTCCGCCGGTGATGCCCGGCGCCAGGTTCCGGACGTTGAGGACGTTGCGCGAGAGCGACACCGACACCATCGTGACGTAATTGCTGTCGATGACCTGGCCGATGTCGGCGTTGGCCGTGTTCAGGATAGGCGCCTCAGTCGTGACGGTAACCGATTCCGAAGTCGCGCCGATTTCGAGGGTGAAATCGAGCGTGACCTGTTCGTTGGTCGAAACGCGGATGCCGCTCCGCTCCATCCGTTTAAAGCCCGGAGATTCGACGCGCACCGCGTAGTTGCCCGGAAGGAGAAAGGGAACCTGGTAGTTACCGGTCTCGTTGGTCGCGCCACGCGTAACCACTTTCGTCGCGAGGCTCTGCACTTCGATCTGGGCGCCGGCCACCGCGCCGCCGGAGGGGTCTCCAACGCGGCCGAGGATGGCGCCGCGAATCTCCTGCGCGGGAGCCGCGGAAGCGAGAAAAAGCACGGCCAGCGCAGCCTCGCGCACGGGCCTGAACCGATCAGGAATCATGGACTAACCTCTCAGCGGGGACTGCGAACTCACTATATTTGGCCGCTAGGAATTTGTCAACGCACGGCGGAAGGCCTGCGTAGCGCCTATGTCAACCCAACTTAGAAATGTCTTCGCGGGGGCCGGCCTGCCGAGGTTATCGCGCTATCATGGCCCCTTATGAAGCGTGTTGGTGTTGCGGGCTTCCTGCACGAATCGAATACCTTCCTTCCCACTCCCACCACCTACCAGCACTTCGAGCAGGTCTCCCTCACGCGCGGCCCGGCGCTCATTGAACGATGGAAAGGGAGCCGCCACGAATTGGGCGGCTTCCTCGAAGGCGCGGCGCGGTGCGGCCTTGACGCGGTTCCCCTGATGGCCACATTCGCCATCCCCAGCGGCACGATCACGGCCGACGCTTTTGATCGAATCGCAGCGGAAATGATCCAGGCCCTGCTCGATGCGCTGCCGCTCGACGGCGTTCTTCTGGCCCTGCACGGAGCCACCGTCGCGGACCATTTTCCGGACGCCGACGGCGAGATGGCGCGTCGCTTCCGCGAGGCGCTCGGGCCGGACGTCCCGATCGTGGCCACGCTCGATCTGCACGCCAACGTCTCCCGCAAGATGACTGCAAATACGAACGCCATGGCGATTTACCGGTCGAATCCCCATCTGGATCAGTTCCAGCGCGGATGCGAAGCGGCGGAGCTTCTGGCGAGAACCCTGGCGGGAGACGTCCGGCCGGTGCAGGCCCTCGAAACGCCGCCGCTGCTGATTTCCATCTCCCGTCAGTACACCTCCGAGTTGCCCGCGCGGAGCCTGTACGAAGACCTGAATGCGGTCCTCGAGTGGCCTGGGATTCTATCGGCCAGCGTAGCCATGGGTTTTTATTACGCCGATGTGGAGGAGATGGGCGCGTCCTTCCTTGCCGTCGCCGACCGTAACCCCGAACTGGCACGACGGGCCGCCCAGTGGATGGCGCATCGCGCCTGGGAGCGGCGCGGGGAGTTCGTAGGCAGTCTGCCGGGATTGATCGAAGCCGTTGCCCGCGCCGCGAAAAGCGAGCGCACTCCGGTGGCGCTGATGGACGTGGGGGACAACGTGGGCGGCGGCAGCCCGGGCAATTCCACTATCCTTTTCGAGGAGATTCTGCGCCAGCGCGTGCCGAACGCGTTGGTCATCCTCCATGACCCGGAAGCGGTTGCGGCATGTGTGGCGGCCGGAGTGCGAAGCGGCGTGGAACTTGCGGTCGGCGACAAGCCGGTTGCGATTCGCGGCAGAGTCCGGACGATATCGGACGGCATCTTCGTCGAACACCAGGTCCGCCACGGGGGCTGGGGACGGAACGACCAGGGGGTCACCGCGGTTGTCGAGACGCACGACGATCACACGGTAGTTCTCACCAGCCGGCGCATGGCCCCGATGAGCCTGGAACAGATCTTGAGCCTGGGCATCAAACCGGAATGCAAACGGGCGCTGATCGTGAAGGGCGTGGTAGCGCCGCGCGCGGCTTATGAGCCGGTGGCGGGCGAGATCCTGCTGGTGGACACGCCGGGTGTTACGGGCGACGACCCCGCGCGATTCGAGTACCACAGAAGGCGCCGGCCCCTGTTCCCGTTGGAACCGGACGCGAAGTACGCGCTTTAGCGGCGAAGTGCCGCCAGCATCATTTCCTCCGCGGCACGTCGCCGGTCTTCATCGTGCTCATACCACCGGAGGTGCAGTTTTGCGCCTGCCCGCACCAGCAGCGCTACCGCCTCGTAATAGTGTCTGCGTTCGGCCCTGTCCGGGAAATTACCCCAGGCATACAACGCCCACTCCAGGGGAGTTCCGTGATACGTTTCCTCTCTCGCATCGATCGGTGCGCCGTGTTCCAGCAGCAGCTTGACGGTTTCCGGGTGTCCACCGAGCCCGGCCCAATGCAAGCCGGTCTCTCCGCCATCGCCGAGCTTCGCGTCCGCCTTCATTCCGCTTTGCAGCAGGAAATCGACGACGCTGGTCCGGCCGAACCCACAGGCCCATGCGAATCCGTCCTTCATTTGTTTCGGCGTCGCAGTGGGCTTCAGGGTGCCATCGTCGTTGAAGAAACCTTTGACGGCATCGAGCCGTCCGACTCCGGCCGCTCCTTCCAGGTCCAGGCGCGCGCCGCGGCTTGCAAAGAACTCAGCCGCCCGCCCGCGCCCGTTGTGCAGGCAGCCAACGATGGCGCTGCCCGAATCCGGACCGTCGATGATGGCGCCATGGTCGAGCAGGAGCTCCATCAGCGGAATCTGCACGCCGGCGTTCTCCGGATGGCAGCTCGTTGCCGTCAATCCGAGCGTTGTCGACCGGCCGGCATATGCGTCGGACTCCGCATTCACATCGGCGCCCGCCTTCAGCAGCAGCGTCGCGATTTCGATAATGTTGTTTGGCGTCTTCTGGCGAAAGTCCTCGACGCCGTTCGCCGAGACATAATGGAGCAGCGTCGAGCGATGTTCACGCGTCGAACGCGCCCGCGCCAGCTCCGGATTCTCGCGCAACAGCTCCTCGAGGCTCTCTGCATCGCCGCTGACGATCGCGTCCACCGCCGCTTCGAACTTCGAGACGAGCGAATTCGCGCGCGCCAGTGCTCGCAGGTGCGCGGCAAACTTCGGCCAGCTCGCGAAGCCGTGCCCGCGCGCGACGAAGAGCCGCGCGCCGGCCGCCGTGCACTCTGAAGCGCGTTCGTTCGCCTCCTTGAGTTTGCGCCAACTCTGCTCGATCCGTTCCGCGTCGGCGTCGATCTGTCTTCGGACCTCGGGCGAGATCTCCAGGCCTTGCAGCCGGGCGATCTTTTCCGCCCAGAGCGCGGCCCAGCGGCGGACCGCGCCGGGGCCGCTCGATTGGCAAACCGATTGGAAGTCTTTGGCGAGCTTCTTGTATTGCTCGAGGTTAGGACGAGGCGGAAGGGGGAGTGCGTCGGACATACGAGTTCCGATACTTCGGCCAATTCAACCAAAACGCCGCGTCATTCCGCGATTGCCAGTACACTGCCGGAGGTGCGAACGTACAGCACTCTATCCGAGATGGCGGGCGTTGACAGCACTATTTCGCCCAACTCGTTCGTGCCGAGTATTTCGAATTGCGGTCCGGCCTTGATGACGAATGTCTGTCCCTCTTCATTACTCACGTAGATCTTGCCATCGGCCGCGATCGGCGATGAGGTAAAGGACCCGCCATTGCCGAGCCGTTGCTCATACAGCTTGCGTCCTGTTCTGGCATCGTAGGCTTTGAAGATGCCCTGACTTGTCGATGCGTAGACCAAATCCTTGTACACGACGGGTGTCTGCAAATAGGACCCGTTGCGCTCTTCACTCCATGCGAGACCGGCGCTGACCCGCGATCCGGGTGCGGGCGTAATGTCTCCGGACGCTTCCGCGCGGATCGCGTATAAGGGTGCTTTGCCTCCGTGCGCATTGGCGACGTAGATCAATCCATGAGCCATGAACGGTGTGGGTACGGGTATATCGCCTTCCGATTTCAAACGCCAAAGTTCCTTGCCCGTTTTGAAGTCGTAGCCGGCGATGTAAGGGTAGCCGTTGGCCACAATCTGTGTCCGATTGCCGGTCTTGAAAACACCGGGTGTGGCCCAACTGCAAACCGAGACGGAGGACCGCGGCACGCGCCAGAGTTCGCGTCCATCCGCCGCCGCGAATGCCGCGAGGAAGCCGTCTTTTTTGCTGTCGGATTGAACGATGACCGTATCTTCGAACAGCGCGGGCGAGCTCGCGAAGCCCCAGGAGAGAGTTCGGTCGTCCGAAGGCGCCATGTCGAGGGTGCCCAGGTCCTTTTGCCACTCCAGCTTGCCGTCGAGCGTGTAGCTGTAGAGACCTTCGGAGCCGAACAGCGCGATCACTCGCTTGCCATCGGTTGCGGCGGTTGTGTTCGCGTGCGTCGCTTTCGTGTGGCGCCGGGCCTTGGGCTTACCTCGATGCGCGGTCTGGCGCCATAGGACTTTACCGCTCAGCTTATCGAGGCAATAGAGCGCCCATTCCTGCTCGGCGTCGTCATCGGCCGAGGCGCCGCTGCCATACAACCCGATCTTGAGCGGAGCTTTCCCCGCGCTCGAGATGGCAGTGGTGACGAACAGCTTGTCTCCGAGGATGACGGGGCTCGAATGACTCAGCCCGGGGATAGGTGTCTTCCACCTGATATTGCGAACAGGAGCCGTGCTCACATCGCCGTTCCAGCTCGCGGGCGCGGGACCTTGCGCGACGCCGCTCGCGCCGGGTCCCCGATAGGCGGGCCAGTCGGCGGCGGACAGCACGGGGAGCACGCAACCAGCGATCACGACGAATCTTCGGGAGAGCATGTTTTTATGAGTATACGTCCGCCCAGCGCGGCCGTGTGACTATAAACTCCATCCTCCGCGCGGGCGTTTATAGGCGCCGCACCGGGCACCGGCGAGCCCAGTGCTCGTACTTGTCGGGCCTTTTATTCCTCCTTCGCTTCGACCACTCAGCCAGAGCCAGGGAGCAACAGGTATATTCTCTAAATGTGGCTGATGCTGAACAAGTAATGCCCGAGCCACCGGCAGATGCTCCGAAAGTTGAAGAGAAGCCGGCGACGAAGATGGCCGACCACCCTCACTGGTGGACCATCGCGCTCCACGCCTTCGCCATCAGCGTCAGTATCGGTTCCGCAATAGTGGCAGTGTTGAGCTGGACCGAGACTCGCGAGAACCGCAGGATTAATGAGGCCACGTCACGCGCGTTTGTCAGAGTAGCCTCTGCCATGATCGATACTCGCTCCTTGTACCCCCACGACAACCCGAAGTTCCGACGGGCTATCGTGTACCTCGTGGTTACGAATACGGGAAAGGTCGCAGCGAAGAATCTCCGAGTAGAGTATGAATTGCTAGAGCAGAATAAGGAAGCGCCGAATGGACGGGTTGATGGGGCGATGGGGCGCCCGGCGCATTTTCGCGAGATGGTGCCGGGCGCGTCAGAGACAATTCGTTTCGGTATTCCAGTCCTGGTAAGGAACAAACGTCTTGATGTGACGGACCGACAGTTTAGCCTAGACGTGCGCCTCATTTACAACGACGGCCTTAATTCAGGGGACAAGGTCGAGGGCACTATAATGTGCGGCGGCAAGCCAGACAAGGCGGAGGGCGGGCTCGCCACCCTGTACTACTGCGTCAGTTTCGTCGGCGAGTACGACCAGGATGGTAAGCCGTTGAAGCGCTGATATGGCCACACGCAAGCGCTCAGTTAATCGAGAGCCCCACCAGTTCAGTGTCGTGTGCAAAGGAGTCTCGCACGAAGAATTCGTGGAGATCCGCGAGGGTCTGCAAGCGGAGATCGGAGCATATATTGGCGCTATTGAAGCAGTGCCGACAAGACCCTTGGCAGCGCAAATATATTAGTTGAACAGCATTGGCTGTAACCAGCTTTAAACCAGCACCTCTTCCCTGACACGTTTCCGCTGCCGCCAGGCGAGGAAACGCCGCCAGGCAAGCGCCACTCCGGTCCAGGCGAGTACCGCGCCGCCGGCGGACTACGATCCCGGCGACGGTCTGTCCCGCGATACCGCCCGCCTCGCCGGTGTGGACCCACCATATCCACAGGCGGATCTGCCGGCCCAGGTTGTGGCTCGCGTAGGGTTCCCAGCGCACAACCTCGCCGGTGTTCAAGTCCAGCGTAAGCTGGGACCGCTTGTCCGGACGGGCCGCGCCGCTGCTCTCGTCGATCGCGAAGGTCACTGTCGCGTCGCCGGCCGGCGGCAGCCGCAGGCTGATGCTTTGCCAGCCGGGCACCTGCTGCTCGCGCGCCCAGCGCTCGCTCAAGCCGCCCAATTCCCATTCGGCATCGTCCACCGCACTTCTCCGATTTGCTATGTGGCCGAGTGGGACGCGCCGGTCCGTGCCCACACGCTGATCCTCGAAGGCGCAAGTATAATGAAGGTTGGCCTTGGAGTTCGAGTGGGATTTGCAAAAAGCCGGGGCGAATCTGGTCAAACACAAAGTATCGTTCGAGGAGGCCGCGACGGTCTTTGGCGATCCATTAGGGCGCATTGTGGCCGATCCGCGTCATTCGTCCGAGGAAGAGCGGTTCGTGCTGCTGGGCCTTTCACGAGACCGGCGTTTGCTTGCAGTCATGTACGTCGACCGGAGCGGGACCATTCGTATCATCAGCGCGCGACGGGCCACTCGCCATGAGCGAAGGAGCTATGAAGAGACCACTCAGTAAAACCGAGGCCGCCGATCAGCCGGATGCCGACGAGATCCTTCCGGAGTATGATTTCAGTCGCGCCTCGCGCAACAAATACGCATCGCGGTACGCTGCGGGAAGTACCGTAGTCGTGCTGGAGCCCGACGTAGCCGCCGCCTTCCCAAGTTCGGGAGAGGCCAATGAGGCACTGCGGGCTCTTGCGGGAATTATCCGGAAACATGGCTCCCGTCGGCCAGGATCGCGCCGCCGTCTGTAAACCACGTTCATCGATTTACGCCTAAGGCCTCCATGTGAATCCGGGAGACAATCTGATTGTCCGCAGCGAGAACACTGAAGATCGCTCAGTCATCCGTTCGATCAACGAAGCGGCTTTCGTCGGTTCGGATGAGGCTGACCTGGTCGAGAGATTGCGCGCCGAAGGTGTCGTGCTCGTCTCGCTTGTTGCCGAGGTAAAGAGCCGGATTGTCGGTCATATTCTATTCAGCAGGATGTGGGTTGAGACGACCAAAGGCTCGGTTTCCGCGGTGGCATTGGCCCCAATGGCCGTATTACCCGAATATCAACGCCGGGGCATCGGTGGACGACTGATCCGAGATGGCCTAGACGCATTGCGCAGTCTGGCTGAACAGATCGTCATCGTTGTCGGACATCCCGATTACTATCCGCGCTTTGGCTTTTCCAGCGAGAGGACACGATCTCTCGAAAGCCCTTTCCCTCCTGAGCCCTTCATGGCCTTGGAGCTTAGCCCAGGCGCTCTCGATGGCATTCGCGGCAGGGTCAGATATGCGGCATCATTTGGACTTTGAACGGGACTCATGGCTCCCGCCGATTCTAAACCAGCACCTCTTCCCTAACCCGTTTCCGCTGTCGCCAGGCGAGGAAACGCCGCCAAGCAAGCGCAACACCGGTCCAGACGAGTACCGCGCCGCCGGCGGACACGACCCCCGCGACGGTCTGGCCGATGACGCCCCCCGCTTCGCCGGTGTGGACCCACCGTATCCACAAGCGGATCTGCCGGCCCAGGTTGTGGCTCGCGTAGGGTTCCCAGCGTACGACCTCGCCGGTGTTCAAGTCCAGCGTAAGCTGGGACCGCTTGTCCGGCCTGGCCGCGCCGCTGCTCTCGTCGATCGCGAAGGTCACTGTCGCGTCGCCGGCCGGCGGCAACCGCAGGCTGATGCTTTGCCAGACGGGGACCTGCTGCTCCGCGCGCGCCCAGCGCTCGCTTAAGCCGTCCAATTGCCATTCGCCACGCGGAGACGCAGCCGCGCCCGGACGCCGGGCGGGAGCGGCCGGAGGTTCACTTCCGGTTACCTTGTAAAGAAGGGTGTTCGCCCATGGATAAGAGAAAAAGAGGGCGGTCGAAACAACGAAAAACAGAGGTATGGCGGACCAGGAGCCGATCACGTTGTGCCAGTTCCAGTCGCGCGCGCGGCCGGTGAGCCCGCTCCGGAACGTAACCACGGAGCTGACGTGCTTCCACGACCACTTGCGCGGCCACCACAAGTAGAAGCCGCTCATGACGAGGAACAGAAACGCAATGTTGCAAGCGCCCGTGATGGCGCGCGCCGCGGGACGGCTTTCGCCCTGAGCGCCCAGCCAGCGGTGCCAGTCGATAAGAAACTGAAAGAATGCTCGAATCCTCTTCGATCCTTCCCCCAGCACTTCACCGGTGTACGGGTTGACGTATACGATGTCCCTTCCATAAGCCACCGCCACGGCTTCCGATGGATCGGCGCGCGCGGTGACGCCGGAGGGGGGAGCAGTCCGCGTCTCGCGGACCCTGGCGAGCAGCATCTCCATAGGCAGGCGTTCCGTTCCGGGGGAAGGCGGCGCGAAGCGATGGCGGCCATCGGCCCAAGCCGTCATCTGCTTCTGGTACATCAGCAGCACGCCGGTGACGGACATGATGAGGATGACAATGCCGGCTACCGTGCCGGCGGTCAAATGAAGCCAGAAGAAGAATTTGCGAAGTGTCATATGGCTCGCTTGATCTGTTCAAAATCGATCTGTTCAAACATCCGCCCAGCGCCGCAGTAGATTGTGGTAGATGCCAGTCAGTTGCACATTGGAGGGGTGGCTGGGCATGTCGGCGCCCACCCGCTGGATGGCCACGTCGAGGTCGAACAACAGGGTGCGCTGGCCGTCGTCGCGCACCATGCTCTGAATCCAGAAGAAGGACGCCAGGCGTGCGCCGCGCGTCACCGGGCGGACGTGGTGCAGGCTGGTCGAGGGATATAGAATCATATGGCCCGCCGGCAGCTTCACGTTGTGTACGCCGTAAGTGTCTTCCACCAGCAGTTCGCCGCCTTCGTATTCGTCCGGCTGAGTAAAAAACAGCGTTGCCGAGAGATCCGTGCGGATGCGATGCGGCGTTCCGGGGACCTGCCGGATGGCGTTATCGACGTGTGTGCCGAACGATTGCCCGCCCTGGTAGCGGTTGAACAACGGCGGGAACACTCGAAACGGCAGCGCGGCCGCCATGAACAGCGAACTCTGTTGGAGCGCCGCGAGGATCGTGTCGCCGATCTGCCGCGCCGCCGGATGATCCTCGGGCAGTTGCATGTTGTCTTTCGCCATGGCGGACAGGTGTCCGGCGGTTACGCGGCCGTCGATCCAATCCGCCTGGTCCAGCGTCTGCCGGCACTGCGCGACCTGCTCCTGAGTCAGTACGTCGGGAATCTGCAGCAGCATCTTCGTCTTTAGAAGTGGAAGTTGGTGCTCACCATCACCGACCGTGCAGCGCCCGGAATCAGGTGGCCGCCGCCCAGACGATCGAAGTAAAACGCGTTGTTCAGGTTGTATAGGTTGAGCCGGAGATCGAGTCGACTTGTCACCGGGTATGAGACCATGGCGTCGGCCGTCCAGTAGCTTCCCACCACTCTGGTGTTCGTGTTGTTGCCATAGCGGCGGTCGATGAAGCGGGGACCGCCACCCGCGATGAGGTTCCGGAAGCGATAGGTCGTCCAAAGGCTAAAGGAGTTTCTTGGCGTGTTCTGGAACTTTTTGCCAACCTCCGCCGGGTTATTCGACTTTGCGATCTCGCTGTCCAGCAGAGTGTAAGCGCCGAACACCTTCCACGTGCGCGTGATGCTTCCGGTGATCCCCAGTTCGATGCCCTTGACGCGCTGTGTGCCGTCGAGCACCTGCGGCGGATCGTCGGGAAGTACGCCGGGCGTGCGGGCATTGGTCTTGTCGACGCGAAATACCGCTCCGCTGAGCAGCACGCGCTCTCCGAACACATCCCACTTCGTGCCGGCCTCAACGGTATAGGTCTTCTCGGGTTCGATATTGGTATTGGCAGTTTGGTACGACAGTCCTTCAAGGGATGGATTCAGCGCCGTTCCGTAGGAGGCGTACAGGCTGCCGGTGCGCGCCGGCTTGTAGATCAAGGCCGCTCGCAGGCTGCTCATCGTATCGACCCTCGAAAGCGGCTCAAGGTTGACAGTGACGCCATCCACGTCGAATCGTTCCCAACGCAGGCCGCCGGTCGCTTCCCATTTCTGGCTGAGCCTCACGGTGTCGAACGCGTAGAGCGCCTGAGTGCTGCCGGTAACGTCGCCGACATTGGGACTCGGAACGATCGCGCCGTCGTACGGTTGGTTTGGGTCGGGATTGAACAGCGTCGTGTTTGGCGCCGCATCGATCGTGCGGCCCCTGCGTAGGTTGCTTTCACGGTTGAGGTTGACGCCGGCGACCAGCGAGTGCGCGATCCCGCCCGTCGAAAATCTCGCTCTCAGGTCGGTTTGATTGTCCCAGTTCTGGTCTTCCGTGATCCAGGACGGCCCGTTGCGCCGGATCTCCAGCGTGTCGGGACTGACGAAGCGGGGCGCGGTGGTGATCGAATCCCGCGTCGACCGTCCGTATCGGAACTGGTTCCGGAAATCCACCGAATCGGTGAGGTCGTGTTCAATTCTCACCGTCGCCATGTCGGAGCCCGTCTTCTCGCGGTCGCGGCCCCTGATGCCGTAGAAGGTCTCGCGAGGCACGGGCGCGGGTTGATCGCGGAGGTCCGCGAGAACGTTATGGTTGGCCGTCACCCACGGGATTCCGTAATCCGGAACGTTGTTCTGCTCCAAACGGAAATAGCTGAATGTCATCCGGGTAGAGGTTCCGAGACCCATGGCCAGGGACGGGGCGAGACCCCAACGGTCGTTCTCCACCACGTCGCGCCCGGCGACGCCGGATTCGTGCTTTAGGAAGTTCATGCGGAAGGCCGTGCGCTCTCCCAATCCCAGTCTCCGGACCGGCAGATTGACGTCCGCGGTGACGCGTTTGGTATCGTCGCTGCCCAGATTGACCGAACCGCCGAAGTAGCGGTTGAGGTTGGGCGCCTTGCTCACCATGTTGATGGTGCCGCCCGCCGAACCGCGGCCGGAAACGGCCGAAGTCGGTCCCTTGGTCACCTCAACCTGCTCCATATTGAAGGGATCGCGGGATTGCGGGCCGAGATCGCGCACGCCGTCCACAAACAGGTCGTTGCGGGCGCTAAAGCCGCGCATCGTCAGATTGTCGCCGGCCGGGACGCCGCCTTCGCCGGCCTGGAGGGTGATGCCAGGAACGTTGCGCAGCACGTCGCGCAGCGTCAACGCGCCCTGCTCCTCCATCACCGACTTGGGGATGACCATGATCGTCTGCGGGGTGTCCCGCAGCGGCTCCGTGTATTTCGGCGACGACAGGGGTGCGATGCGGTCCGTCACCTCAATGGACGCCGCCGGGCCCCGAAGTTCCAGCGTTACTACGTTCGGGGCGGTGAACCGGTGGCTGACGCCGGTATTCGACAGCAGCCGCTGCAATGCCTGCTGAACCGTGTAGACTCCGGAGACCCCGGGAGAGGCGACGCTGCGGATGGCCTCGTTCTGAACTCTCACTTGCAATCCGGTCGCAATCTGAAAGGCGCTCAGCACCGCGTCCAAAGACCCAGCCGGAATGTCGAAGCTGCGCGCCGGCGAACTCTGACCCTGGGGCGCGGCAGCGTCCAATGCGCGGCCGGCATCCTGTGCGTAAGCGATCGTCACAGTCCTGCTGCCAACGGCTGTGTAGATTACGAACGTCCCCATGGCCACCCACCGGCATGCCACCGGCCAGGCGGCGGCCATCCGGCTCCTTTTCCTGTTCTTCTTCCCGATCTTCCTTTCCGTCATCTTGAACATCTCCCTCGCACTTCCGCATGAATTGCAACTCAGTTGCAAACTCTATCATGAACTTTTGGGAGATGCAATAGGAATGTGGAGAGCAGATTGAAAGCTGTGGGATACCCCTCGACGCCTCAGCAACCGCTCCCTCACGGTCGCGGCTCCGTAAGCCCTTCAGAGCCGCGACCGTGAGGGAGCGGTTGTTAACTGTGAGATGACCGCCGCACTGCAAGCTACGATACGCAATCGAATTGCATCAAGCTTCAGTGCTTCACTGCAACTCTTTGAACAGAGGGATCGTCTCGCGGATCAGCTTCTCGGCCGCGCCCCGGCCGTAAGGCGTGCGCTGCACTTCGTAGCCGCCGCGCCCGTACTCGGACTCGATGGGCATGTAGTCGCCGCCTTCGCCGCTCGAATAGCCGCAGAACATCGTGACGGCGAAGGGCGAAGCCTTCTTGATGGCCACGCCGATCTCCGCGAACGGCTCGCCGGGAATGGCGACCATGGCGAGCTCGCCGATGCGAAGCATCTGCACGCGCACTTTCACGGGCGCGGGATTGTGCGGCTGCTTCCAGTCCTGGAGCAGGTTGGAGAAGCGCCGCAGGCGCGCTTCCGCCTGATGCTGCTTCCAAGGGTCGCCCGCGCCCTTCGCCGTGGCAACCTTCCTTTCGGCGTCGGCGACCAGCGCGGCCATCTCGCCGATCTCCTGCTGGCTGTATGTCCGGGGCGGCAGCTCGAGCAGGCGCGTTGCGAACTTCAACGTTCCGTCGCGCGGGCCCTGGACGCGCCAGTGCTGCCTGGCCTGATAGGCCGTGGATTCGACGAAGCCTTCAAACTTCGGCTCACGCCGCACGGTTTCGATTCCCAGCGCGACGGCCGCGATCTGATGGCCGAGAATGGACCCGAGCCGGTGAGCAACCGCGAGGTCGCCGGTGAAGCCCTCGATAGGACCTTGATTGCCGGCCGCTCCCTGGAAGTAGAGGCACTTGGCGCCGGGAAGAGCGCGCTCCACTACCTTGCGCGCCATTCCAATCCAGTCCGGCGAGAAGAACTTGTTCTCGTATGCCAGCACGGTTCCGTGACACTGAAAGTTGGCGATGACGGCGTAGGGTTTGCCCTGCGCATCGTCGATGCGGACGACGGGAAGCTGCCGGTCCACGAAGCCTTCCGGGTTGCGGCCGACGGCGGCGGGCAGATCGCCTTTGGCGCGCACGCGGCGGTTGATGTTGATGCTGCCGTTGCCCACGCCGCCGTGGATGTGTACCGGCCGCAGCGCATCGGCGGCTTGAATAATCGCTCCGACCACTTTATCGGCAACCATGGCGCGGTAGCGGCGCTGCAACTCGAGATACGGCGTCAGGTCCACGCCGAGGGGACCGCGCACGGAACTCACCGAAGGGCCGGCGTGCGTGTGCGTCGCGCCGAGGCGGATGTGAGCCGCGGGAATTTTGGTATGACGCGAGGCGCGCTGGATGATCTCTTCGGCGTCGTGGGCGAACAGCGCATCCACGTCCACCATAGCGAATTTCTGCCGGCCGTCGGAGAGCACCAGCGCGGTGGCAAACATGCCCACCGGGTCGATAGCCACTCCTTCCACGTGCGTCTGGGAGCCCCAGTTGAGGTGCGCAAGGCCCACGGGCGGAGTGATGTCGGCGCGTGCAACGCCAGCCTGCAGGCCGGAAGGGGATGAGTCTTTCGGACCCTGCTCGACGACGTCCGCGTGCAGAAAGGAAATGAGCGGCAGCAGCAGCGCACCCGGGAGCTTGCGTGTCATGGCGTCTCCTTAAGCTTTTCGCGCCTCAGCTTGGCTACCACGAGGCGAATTTCTTCGGCGGTCACCTCCGGAGGGACCCCCTCGCGCAGCGGCTTCAGCCAGTCGAGACCGTGCTTCTTCGTTGCCTGTTCGATCGCACGCAGCGACTCCTCGCGTACCCAGTGCGGATCGAAAGGCAAGGCGCTCTTCTCAATCAACTCGGCCACCAATCCAACCACCGTGGCAAGCTGGCGGTTTCGAATTGTAGCGATCTCGGAGAACGATTTGCCTTCGGCCAGCAGGCGCATGGTTTCCTCGGCAGGCGACTGCTGGGCCGGAGCGGGCGCCGCCGAGGCCCGCTGGCCGCTCTGGAATGTCTCCAGAGCCGAAAAAATGGCGCGCCCGTATGTTTCGGCCTTGCGCTCCCCGATGCCTTCCACGTGCAGAAGCTCCCGCAGCGACTTGGGCTGCTTGCGGCAGAGATCTTCGAGCGAGGCGTCGGTGAGCACCATGAAGGCGGGAATGTTGTTGCGCCGCGCCGTCTCGCGGCGCCACTCGCGCAGGTAGTCGAAAAGCTGGGAATGAGGCCGGTGCGGAACAGGCGCGGGCGGCGTGGCCGCGGCCTTGGGGGCTGGCGCCGCCGCCGTCGCCGTCTTCTTGATCCTGCTCCGCTTTCCTGCCGGCTCCTCCACCGGATGATCGAGCCAGTCCGGCAAAGGCGCGCACACATCGCAGGCCCCGCAGGCATCCCATTTCGGGGTCTCGCCGAAGTGCAGGCAGATCTGCCGGTGGCGGCAGCGGGCGCTCTCCACGAAGCGGCGGATCACATGGTAGCGCTCCCAGGAGCGTTCGCGTTCGGCCCGGTCTTCCAGTTGCTCGATGAAATACGCCAGCAGACCGGCGTCCTTCTTCTGCCAGAGCAGCGCGCAATCGGCGGGCTCGCCATCGCGGCCGGCGCGGCCGGCTTCCTGATAAAACTGCTCAATGCTCTTGGGCAGCGAGAGGTGAATCACGGCGCGCACGGAGGGCTTGTTGATGCCCAGACCGAAGGCGATCGTCCCCACCAGCACCGGCACTTCGTCGCTCATCCAGCGCTCCTGATTGCGGGAGCGCGCTTCGGTGTCCATCTTGCCGTGATACGGGACTGCGGCTATCCCGCGCTCGGCCAGAAAATCGACCGTCTTGTCGACAGTCGCGATGGTGGGCGCATAGACGATCACGTTGGAGCCTTCATGGGCCCGCAGGGCGGAGACGAGCAGCCTGGGCTGCGTGAGGCCGTCGCAGGCGTGGACGAGATAACGCAGATTGCGGCGGTGGAAGCTGGCAATGTACTTGTGCGGCTCGCGCAGGCGCAGCTGTTCCAGAATGTCGTGGCGCACGCGCCGCGTCGCGCTGGCAGTGAAAGCGGCGATGGGCTTGTCTGGAAAGATTTCGCGAAGACAGCTCAGCTGGCGATACTCGGGCCGAAACTCGTGGCCCCATTCGGAGATGCAGTGCGCCTCGTCGATGGCGAAAAAGGAGACCGGAACGCGCTGGAGCCAGCCGGCGGTATCGGAGCGCACCAGCCGCTCGGGCGAAAGGTACAGCAGACGGTAAGCGCCGCGCGTGGCTTCGCGCATCACTTCATTCTGCTCTCCGGCCGACTGCGTGCTGTTGACCACGGCGGAAGGAATGCCCATTTGCCTCAACTGCGCTGCCTGGTCCTGCATGAGCGCGATGAGCGGCGAGACGACCACCGCCGTGCGGCCCAGAACCAGGGCCGGCAACTGATAGCAGAGCGACTTGCCGCCGCCGGTGGGCATGATGACGGCAAGATCGTTCCCGCCCAGCAGGCTCCGCACGATGCGCTCCTGCATGGGGCGGAAAGTATCGTAGCCCCAGTACCGCCGCAGTGGCGCCGTGAGATCGACTTCCATGGTCAAGATATAATTGTATCTTCGCCATGAAAACTCGCAGAGAAGTTCTGCACGCTATCGTCCTGACCCCCGCGGGCGTGGCCCTGGCGCAGCATCGGCATGCGCAGTCCGTCGCGGCGCCGCCGCCGAAGACTTACCACCCGCGCTACTTTCCGCCCGCGCAGTACGAGTTGCTTTCGAGCCTTGTGGAGTGCATCGTCCCGCGCACCGATACGCCTGGCGCGGTGGATGCGGGCGTGCCGGAATTCATCGACCGCCAGGTTGGCGGCGACAAGAAGCTGCAGGCTCGCTTCCGTGCGGGCTTCTCGCGGCTGGACGCGGCATCGCGAAAGCGGCATGGGAAGCCGTTTGCCAATCTCGACCGGGAGCGGCAGATTGCGGTGCTCCAGCCGCTGAGCGCCCGGAAAGACAAGTTTTTTCAGATGGTGAAGGAGATGACCATCGACGGCTATTACACTTCCCGCGAAGGCCTTTCCCGCGAACTGGGCTGGGATGCGAACACCTTTTTGCCGGAGTTCAAAGGCTGCACCCACCCGGAGCACCAGACCTGATGCAGGTTCGCACTACGCCGAAGGTTCACGACGTCGTCATCATCGGCAGCGGAGCTTCCGGCGCGATGGCCGCATGGAACCTCACGCTCAAGGGCATGAACGTTCTGGTGCTGGACGCGGGCAGGAAGTTCGACCGCGCCAGCTTCTGGACGCACGTGAAGCCGTGGGAGTGGCGCGAGCGTGTGAATCGCGGGCAGATGCCGCCCAAGTTTCTAGTGGATGTAAAAGAGCAGCCTTACACCTGGTCGAAGGGCGATTACTTCGATCTGTGGCGCGTATGGGGACGCGGCGGGAAGACCAACATCTGGGGACGGGTCTCGCTGCGTTATTCGGATGTGGACTTCGCCGGGCCGGAGCGCGACGGCTGGGAGATTCCGTGGCCCATCCGGTATAAGGACATCGCACCGTATTACGACCGCGTAGAACAGTTGATCGGCGTGTGCGGCGGGACGGACGACCAGGATTCCCTGCCTGGAAGCACGCACATGCTGCCAGCGCCGCCGCCGCGGTGCGGGGAGAGGCTGCTGCAACGGGCGGCGAAGCAAATCGGAGTTTCCATTGTCTCCGGGCGGCGGGCGGTGCTCACCCGGCCGCACAACGGGCGGGCCGCCTGTCACTATTGCGGCGCCTGCGGCAAGGGCTGCGATATTTCCGCGTACTTCAATGCGTCGGACTATCTGATCGAGCCGGCATTCCAAACGGGGAAGCTTGAAGTGGTGGACGACGCGGTTGCGGCGCGCGTACTCACCGGGGACGACGGCCTCGCGAGCGGCGTGCAATATTTCGACCGCCGCACGGAGGAGGAGCGCGCTGTGTACGGGCGGGTGGTGATCGTAGCCGCATCCACCGTGGACTCGACGCGCATCTTGCTGAACTCGAAGTCCACGCGGCATCCGAACGGCATCGGCAACGGCAACGACGTGATTGGCCGCTATCTGTGCGAGCAGGTCCGCTTTCACATGTATGGCTTTATGCCCGAGCTGATGGGAGGAGCAACGCAGAACGACGACGGCATCGGCGGCGAACACATTTATATGCCGCGGTTCAACCATCGCGACGGGCGCAAGCGCGATTATCTGCGCGGCTACGGCATGCAGTTCTGGGGATCCGGCGCGCAAGCGGGAGCGCAGTTCGCGAAACAGATCGGCGGCTTCGGCGTGGATTTCAAGCGTGCGGTGAAGAAGCGCTATCCGGCGCTGGTAGCGCTGCACCCGTACGGCGAAGTGCTGCCGCGGCGCGAGAACCGCATCACCGTGGAGAAGACGCCGCTCGACCGCTACGGCGTTCCCATCGCGCGCATCGAATACCGGATCGGCGAGAATGAACGCCGCATGGCTCGGGAGATGTACGACACGGCGGAGTCCATCCTGCTGGCGGCGAAGGCGGAGATTCTGCCGTTCGAGCGCAACAGCCTGGACGTGAACGGCAGCGCGATTCACGAGCACGGAACGTGCAGGATGGGAGCGGACCCGAAGCGGTCCGCATTGAACGGATACTGCCAGTCGCACGAGGTGAAGAATCTGTTCATTGTGGACGGCTCGGCCTTCCCGACCGCGACCGAAAAGAATCCCACGCTGACCATTCTGGCTCTGGCCTGGCGGGCGACGGACTACCTGGCCGAAGAGATGCGCGCCGCGCGGCTGTGACCGGCCAGGCGCTCTCGACGGGATGCGACGCCTCTTGAGCGATAGTCTCATTGCGCGCGGTTACCGCGTCGTGTACATTGTCGACGATCTCCATAAGATTGTGAGCATCACTCGCATCGCCCACCGTCGTGATGTCTATGAGCAGTGAGACTCCGCTTGCCGAGCCGACCGGCAGCCCGCGACTCGCCGATCCGGGCAGCCCCCGAGCGACCCGCGTTCCGCGCCCATGGGCATGAGCTTCACCCCGCCGTTTTACGAAATTGACCCGAAGGAAAACACGATCTCTGTGCGCGGGCCGATGTCCGAAAAGGACTGGGACACGATCGTCGCATTGATGAAGGAGCGCCAGATCGGGAGTCTGAGCGCCGGCGGCATGACCGACGCCGCGCTCGACCGCCTCTCGCGGCTTGATTCCATAACGCGTCTCAGCTTCGACGGGTCGATGCAGCTCACCGATGCCGGACTGCCGCACCTGGCGCGGTTGCCCCGGTTGGAAGACCTCAATATCAGCGGCGTGAAAGGCCAGGTCACCGATCGGGGGCTCGAGGTCCTACGCCATCTGCCGGACCTCAGACGATTTCAAATGTGCTGGCAGCCAAACGTCTCGGATGTTGGCGTGGCCAATCTGGCCTTCTGCGATCATCTGGAAAGCGTGGACCTGCTCGGCACTCGGACCGGCGATGGCGCCGTCAATGCGCTCGCCGGCAAGCCCAAGCTGCGCCGGTTCAAGACAGGACGCAACGTCACCGATGCCGGACTCGCTCTCTTCCACCGGTTCCCGGCCTTCGAGGAGTGGCAGGGCGGCGACATCCACTATGAGTTGATGAGCGCCGACGCCGGGCCGACCCACCTCCTGGTGGACGGTCCATTCACGAACGCGGGGATCGCCAGCCTCGCGGGGCTCAACGGACTGTTCGCGCTCAGTTTTTTCTGGCACTGTTCCGCATTTACAGCCAATGGCCTCGAGCCGTTGAAGGATCTTCCCAACCTGGGTTTTCTGGGATGTCAAGGGGAACGCTGCAACGACGAGGCGATGCGTCATATTGCCGCAATCCCCCGGCTGCGTATGCTGATGGGCCAGGGCACGGTGGCGGGTGACGCCGGCTTCGAAGCACTGAGCCGTTCGCGAACCGTTGAATACATCTGGGGCCGTGAGTGCCCCAACCTCACCGGGCGCGGATTCACCGCGCTGGCGAAGATGCCGGCCCTCCGCGGGCTGGCGGTGAGCTGCAAGAACGTGGATGACGCGGCATTATCGACCTTGCCGCGCTTCCCTGGCCTCCGGGAGCTCATGCCGATGGACGTCCCCGACGCGGGATTCCGTCACGTCGGCCTTTGCGAGCATTTGGAGGCTCTGTGGTGCATGTACTGCAGAGAAACGGGCGACACTGCCACCGAGCACATCGCCCGCTTATCCAGGTTGAAGACTTATTACGCCGGTAAGACGCAGATCACCGACCGCAGCCTGGAGATTCTGGGGCGAATGCCTTCGCTCGAACGCCTCGAGTTCTGGCAGTGCGCAGGTATCGGCGATGCCGGCGTCGCCCATCTGGCCGGCCTCCCGCGACTCCGCCAGATTAGTCTGGACGGCCTGCCCGGCGTCACACGCGAAGCAGCGGCGTTATTTCCCGCGCACGTGCGTGTGAGCTATTCGACATGATCTCCACTTGAGTGGGCGCTATAATAATTCTCATCCTCACCCTGCTATCGGGAGGTGTTCTATACGGTATCGGGCTCCACTCTGGATCGGAACCGCAATCGCACTCGCCGCTTTCGCCTTCGCCGACGACGCCGTCGAGTTGCACCGCGCCGCGAAGAAGGGCAACACGGCGAAGTTGGAAGCTCTGCTGAACGCTGGGGCGGAAGTTAACATAGCCGACGTCGAGAATCGCACCGCCCTGCTGGAGGCGGCATCGGCCGGACAGGCCCAGGCGGTCAGGCTGCTGCTGAAACACGGCGCGGATGTGAACGCCAGGCACAAGCAGGGAATCACGGCGCTAATGGCGGCTTCTTTGAAGGGCCGCACCGAAGTCGTTCGGCTGCTTCTGGCGGCTGGAGCCGATCTGAAAGCCAAATGCGAATTCGGACAGGACGCGCTCTGTTATGCGTCTCAGGAACGGTACGGGGCCATGGCTTGGCGGAACCGGTGGAAGCAGGGGACGCCAAAGCACCCCGAGACCATTCAAGTGCTATTGGATGCCGGGGCATCGCCTGCCACCTCGGCGTGCTTCATCGATCCCGACTACATGTCGAAGGCTCCACGTTCGATCGCCATCCTGCCGGTGCAGGACCTTCGCGAGCCGGAGGAGCGCATGTTGGCGCCCGATCTCGCCAGGGAGCTGCCCGAGGCGCTGGAAAAGGAATTCAAGCCCAGGCGATACGAGATTCTATCCGCCGTAGAGGCCCGGGAAAAGCTGGGGATCAAAGCCAATGCCGATTCCACGCAGCCCATCGCGGCTACCGTAGCCTGCTCCTCGGTAGGGACGGACGCCATTCTTCAATTGCAGTTGCTAGGCTCGCACAAGTCCACTTCCCTCATCACGGAAACCACCGGCGTTGCGGCCACCTCATGCTTGACGGACTGCAAGTCCGGCAGCATCCTCTGGAAAGACTTCGGGGTTTACAGCGAGCAGCGAGGCTTCATTGTGGCCAAATTCGTCAGCGGAGTACGGGCCATCGCTAGTGAAATGGTCACTCAGGTGCCACCGCGCCGCGAGGAATGAAACCGGAATCGCTGTGCTACCTTCTACTCTATGGCGTTCGAGTCCGATAAAGTGATGTTCGAGATTTACCGGGAGACCCGGTATACCGGCAGATTCAAAGTCGTCTACTTCACCGAGCTCGACGACCACAACAAGGAGCCGGAGATCAACCATGCCATGGCCGGGGAACATTTCTACGATGGGTTCCTGAAAGCCTACCGCAAGGAGGAAGCCAAGGAGATTATCGAGAGCGTGCTGTCGCGCCTGAATGCCGGGGAGAAGATGGGTCCGGAGGAGATTGAGCGGGCGCTCGGCGAACACATCGCGCCGTAGTTTCCGGAAATCCGCTCCCTCTGGTCGCGGCTCAGCAACGGTTTCCGAGCCGCGACCAGAGGGAGCGGTTGTAAAGAATCGTGCAGATCACGCGCTATCCGGCTCTCACCGAACCCCAGTTTCTAGGCTGCGCCAGCGCTTTCGTCGATACCCTCTTCGGCGAACTGAACGCGGCCGTCATGTATTTGCGGAAGCTGGAGGGCCAACGTAAGGGCGTCGCCTTCGCGTTCGAGATGTCGCTCGACCATCACCGGTATGGGGCGCTGATTGTTCTGGACCGCTGGGCCACACTGGCGCGTGCCTTCGGGCCGCACCTAGCCGCCTTCGACGGTGTTCTCGATAGAGTTCAGGCGGCGGAAAACCTGCTGGGACACGTGAACGGGGTGATCGACGCCAGCGACGAGTATTCGGACGAGCTCGTGAGCGCGTGCGTGGCCGGGTTTCAGTCGCTGCACGTGGCCTTCGAGGAGGAGCGCAAGAAGGTGGAGCGCACGGCCAGCCTGGGGCCCATGCTGCCGGAAGAATACACAAGCGCGCGGCGCGTGTTCCTGCAGGATCTGGCGGCGCGGTAGGGTTCCCCGTCCGCTATACTAAAGCCACGGAGAATTGTTGACAGTTATGCGGCTTTGGAAGAGCTTTGTCCTCCCGCTGCTGGCGCTCTCGTGGCTCACAGCGGCAAGCGGGCCGTTTCCGGACCCGACAGTCGATGTGCCGCGAACCACGACCAAGGGGAAGCAAACCGCCGTTTTCGCGGGCGGATGCTTCTGGTGTACGGAGGTCGTCTTCGAACAACTGGCAGGGGTTCAAAAGGTAGTTTCGGGCTACGCCGGCGGCAATGCCGCCAACGCCAATTACAAGGCCGTGAGCGAGGGCCGCACGGAACACGCCGAAGTCATCGAGATTACCTATGATCCTTCCCGCGTCACCTATGGCCAACTGCTAAAGACGTTCTTCAGCGTGGCGCACGATCCGACGCAGCTCAACCGGCAGGGACCGGACCACGGCAAGCAGTACCGTTCCGCAATCCTCTACGCCAACGCGGAACAGCAACGCGTGGCGGAAGCTTACATCGAGCAACTCTCCCAGGCAGCGGTCTTCCCGGGTCCGATCGTCACACAGGTCGCTCCGCTCAAGGCCTTCTATTCGGCCGAGCCTTACCACCAGGATTTCGTCCGGAACAACCCCCGCCATCCCTATGTCGTGGTGAACGCCCTGCCAAAAGTGGAGAAGCTGAAGAAGCTCTATCCGGAATGGGTGAAGAAGTGAATCGACATTTTTGGACGCGTCGCAGCGCGATTTTCCTCGTTGTTCCCGGCGTGCTTTTCCAGCGTGGAGCGGCTCAAAGCAAGACCGTGCGGATCGCCGAGTTCGACAACTCCGGGAAACGCATCCGCGTGGCTGAAGTGGAGCGCGTGGAGAAGACCGACGCCGAGTGGCAAAAGCAGCTCACGCCTCTGCAGTTTCAAGTGACGCGCAAAGAAGGCACCGAACGCGCTTTCAGCGGCAAGTACAACGCCCATAAAGGTGACGGGATCTACCGGTGCATTGGCTGCGGAACCCCGGTGTTCGATTCCAAAACCAAGTTCGATTCCGGCACCGGATGGCCGAGCTTCTGGGCGCCGATCGCGAAGGAGAACGTGAAAGACGTGCCCGACAACAGTCAAGGGATGCGGCGCGTCGAGACGGAGTGCGCCCGTTGCGGCGCTCATCTGGGGCACGTGTTTGAGGACGGGCCGAGACCGACCGGGCTTCGGTACTGCATGAATTCCGCGTCGCTCGACTTCGTGCCGCGCAGCCGCTGAGCGGCTTGTATACTCATTTCATGCCGATTAAAATCAACCGCCGGCAGGCTGCCGGCGCGCTTGCCGCTGGTTTGGGGGCCGCCGCCGGAGCGAAAGCCCAAAAAATGCGCATCATCGATCCTCACGTTCACGTCTGGAAGAAGGATCCCCGCTACCCGTGGGCGAAGGAGACCACCAGGCCGCCCGAAAAGGACGCCACGCCGGAGATGCTGCTGGATCTCATGAAGGCGAACGGCGTGGAGAAGACGGTCATCATTCAGGTGATTCATTACCGCTGGGACAACAGCTACCTGGCCGATGTGCTGAAGCAATATCCACAATACTTTCAGGGTGTCGCGCGCGTGAATCCGGAAAGCCCGGAGGCGCCGGACGATCTTTCGCGCCTGGTGCGGCAGGGTTTCAAAGGCGTGCGCATCAGCCCTTCCGGCAACGCGTCGGGCGACTGGATTCGAGGACCGCTGATGCCGCCGCTGTGGAAGCGCTGCCATGAGCTGAAAGCTCCCATGACCGTGCTCGCCCCGGTGACGCGCATGCCGGATGTGGCGCCGCTGATCGAGAAGCTCCCCGATCTGACCGTGGTCATCGACCATATGGCGGACAGCCCTCTGGACAAGCCGGACGAGTTGAATAAGCTGATGGCTCTGGAGCGCTATCCGAAGGTGTTCGTGAAAGTCTCGCACACCTGGTCGCTTTCGAAGCAGGAGTATCCGTACAAGGATGCACAGGCCCAGGTGAAGCGCCTTTACGACAAGTTCGGGCCGAAGCGCCTGATGTGGGGAACCGACTGGCCTCTGGTGGAGAACCGCTGCGGTTACGCCAAGGCGCTGGCGCTGGTGCGCGACGAGATGGCCTTCCTGAACGACGACGACAAGAGCTGGATGCTCAGCAAGACCATTGAACGCGTGTGGCCGTTCGCGTAATACACTGGAGACGAATATGAAAGCTATTGCCGCCCTCCTTCTGGCCGCCTCGATCGCCGCCGCCGCCGAGGTAAAACTGCCTCCGCCTTTCGCCACGCCATCCTCCACCAACCGGCCGCGCGTGATTCAGCGTCCCGCCGGCGTAGATTTGAAAGTGCCGCAAGGCTTCTCCATCGAGGTCTTTGCCGAGGGTTTCGAGAAGCCGCGCTTCATGACCTATGGGCCGGGCGGCGAGATCCTGATCAGCGACAGCGCCGATAAAGGCACGGTTTACGTGATGAAGCCGGAACCCCGGAAGGCGCTGATTACGGGCCTTTACCGGCCGTTCGGGCTGGCCTTCTGGAAGGACTACCTCTACGTAGCCGAACCGGGCTCGCTGAAGCGCTATAAGTACAACGCGAAGACGATGTCAGTGGGCAAGGGCGAAGAAGTGGTCTCCATGAAAGGCTTCGAAAAGGGGCACTGGACGCGCAGCATCCTGTTCGATCGCGACGGACGGAAGATGTACCTCTCGGTCGGGTCGGGGTCGAACGTGGACACCGGCGAGGACCCGCGGCGCGCAACCATCAGCCGCTACAATCCCGATGGCAGCGGCGAGGAGATTTTCGCTTCGGGGTTGCGCAACGTGATCGGCCTGCGCTGGTATCCGGGCACGGAGACGCTGTGGGCGGCCGTTCAGGAGCGGGATGGCCTGGGCGACGACCTGGTGCCGGATTACTTCACGGCGATTAAGCAGGGCGGCTTCTATGGCTGGCCCTACGCATACGTCGGGTCGAACGAAGACCCGCGCAACAAGGGCAAGAATCCGGAGGCGGTGAAGAAGACTATCGTGCCGGATGTGTTGCTGGGGGCTCACGTTGCGGTTCTGGACCACATCTTTTACACGGGCAAGCAGTTCCCGGCGGAGTATCAGGGCGGCGCGTTTCTGGCGTACCACGGGTCGTGGAACCGCTCGAAGCGTGTCGGCCAGTCGATTCACTTTCTGCCGTTCAAGAACGGCAGACCGGTAGGCCAGCCGCGCGAGTTTCTGACCGGATGGATGCTGGGGCCGGACAAGGTGGAAGTGTGGGGCCGTCCGGTGGGATTGCTGCAGATGACGGATGGCGGCCTGCTGGTAAGCGACGACGGGGGAAACAAGGTCTGGCGCATCAGTTATAAAGGCAAGTAGTGCGCCTGTACCTGCTGTTGGTTTTTGCGGCGGGAACGGTTCAAGCGCAGGATCCACGGCCGTTCTCGCATCGCCTGCACCTCAAACTCCAGCCCGATTGTACCGCCTGCCACGTCACCGCGAAATCCAGCACAAAAATCGAAGACAATAACCTGCCTGCCGCGTCGGCCTGCGTGAGCTGCCATAAGGAAGCCAGCATCAAGAGGCCCGCGCCCACGCTGCTTTCGCGTTTCGACCACCAGAAGCATTTGAAGCTGGGCAACATCGCGCCGCTGCTGGCGAAAGCCGTGGATTCGGGCGCGTATTTGTCGAGGCCGGGCGGGATGCGGCGACACCTGAATACGAAGAACTCCTGCGCCGCGTGTCACAGGGGCCTCGAGGAGTCCGAAGCGGTGACCAAGGCGGCGTTTCCGCAAATGGCCGATTGCCTGGTCTGCCATACCGAGGTGGACCCGCCGTTTTCCTGCGAATTCTGCCATGCCAAGGGTCCGCATCTGAAGCCGGCGAACCACACGCCGGACTGGCTGGACCTGCACAATAGCAAGAAGGTCACACTGGACAAGCCGAGCTGCGCAGTGTGCCACGGAAGGAAATTTACATGTTTGGGATGCCATTGAACGAAAGAGGGACGATGCGTGGTCTGCTCGCGCTCGCCCTATGCACGGGTCTCCAAGCCGCCGACGCGGATCTGATTCTGCACAACGGAAAGATTGTCACCGTGGACGCCCGGTTCTCCATCCGCGAGGCGGTGGCGGTGAAGGACGGAAAGATTGCGGCCGTGGGGACCAGCCGCGAGATTCTGAACGCCGAACGCGGGGCGGGTACGCAGGTGATCGACCTGCAAGGCAAGACGGTTCTGCCCGGCCTCATCGACAGCCACGTGCATGCGCTCTCCGCGGGGCTGAGCGAGTTCCGGCAGCCGCTTGCGCCGCTTGGCTCGTTCGCCCAAGTGCAGGCCTTCATCCGCGCGCAGGCCGCCAAGACGCCCAAGGGCCAGTGGATCGTCGTGCCGCGCACCTTCCCGACGCGTCTGGCGGAGATGCGGATGCCGACCCGTGAGGTGCTGGACGTGGCAACCGAGCATCCCGTTCTGTTTGACGCGAGCTATTCGGTGGTGGTTAATTCCTTTGCGCTGAAGATGAGCGGCATCGGGCGCGAGACTCCCGACCCGCCCGGCGGCGTGATCGTGCGCGACAGCAAGGGCGAACCGAATGGAATTTTGAAGAACGCGCAGCGGCTTCTCAAGGGAGAGCGGAGGAGCGGCGGCGCTCAGTTCAGCGACGAGGAGCGTTTGCAGGCGCTCGAAGCCCAGCTCAAGCGCTATGTGGATGCGGGCCTTACCTCCATCTCCGACCGCGCGGTGACGGCCGCCGACATCGCACTGTACCGGAAACTGAAGGCCGCGGGACGGCTGCCCATTCGGAGCGTGCTGACGTGGCGCCTCGATGCGTCGCAGCCCCTCGAAGCGCTTCAGAAGCAGATCCGCGAGGCCGGATTCCATACCGGGACCGGCGACGAGTGGCTCAACTTCGGCGCGTTCAAGGTGACGCTCGATGGCGGCATGACCATAGGCACGGCTTTCCAGCGCCACCCCTACGGCGAATTCGGACGCGTGCTGTACGGGCAGACGGACCCGGACGACCGGGGGCAGTTGTTCATTCCGCTGGCGAAATTGAACGGCATCTTGGGTACGGCGCGCGAGGAAGGCTGGCAGTTGACGGCGCACTCGCAGGGAGGGGGCGCAATCGATGCGCTGCTGACGGCATTCGAGGCGCTGAACCGCGAGAAGCCCATTGCCCCGACCCGTTCGCACCTGATGCACGCCAGCTTTCAAAGTCCCGAAGCGTTGGCCAAAGCCAAAGCGCTGGGCGTGCATGCCGATGTGCAGCCCGCGTGGCTCTATTTCGATGCGGACGCGCTGGAGAAGGTCTTCACCACTGCCGGCATGCGCTACTTCTTCCCGCTGCGCTCTTACCGGGAGAAGGGCATTATCATCGCGGGCGGAAGCGATCACATGATCGGATTCGACAAGGACAAGGCCGTCAATCCATACAATCCATTCATGGGCATGTGGACGGCGGTCACGCGCAAGACGGTGCGTGGCCGGGTGATTCACGGCGAGGAGAGAATCGGACGCGAGGACGCGCTCAGAATGTATACCGTCTGGGGCGCGTATCTCCAACATGCGGACGACGTGAGAGGTTCGATTGAAAAAGGACGCCTCGCGGATCTGGTGGTGATTGACCGCGATTACATGACGTGCCCCGAAGACCAGATCAAGGACATCCAGCCGGTTACTGTGATTCTGGACGGAAAGATCGTGAAACAACGGCGTTGAACTGGGCAGGCGAAACGGCCTGCCCCACTCCTTTCTACATTTTCTGGTCTTAAGCTGGGTGCACCGACGTGGGGCAGGCCCTGGCCGATAAGCGCTAACTTAAGGCCTGAACTGACCAGCTTGCTGGGACAAGTCCGGGCTGGCGACTACACGTCCAAGTGGACGACACGGGCAGTTTTAACGCTCGCCGCGCGTATCGATCCGCTGACCGGCACAGGAGCAGTCCGTCCCCCGCCGGCCATCTTTCCCCACAAAAGGGCTTACCATGGGGAATCGAAAATACACCGGAGGATGTTGTGTGAAGAGCACGCTTGAACTTTAGAATGGGAAAGAAGCAGCGCAAAGGGCCAAAGGAAAGAAGAAAGCATGGCACGGTCGGCGAACATCATCAAGCCGGCAAAATGCTTCATCCGGGATTTGCGCGTATCGAACGGCTAAAACTATCTTCGTGGATCAACAGTCGGCTTCCTGATCAGATTTTCTCAGCGCTCCTTATTACGAGGTTAGATCGTCTATTTGCTCTCAACGTGCGGATTCCGAGGGATGCCGATCAGCGTTCCGAACTGATGTCGATCACGATT
>JBBDWK010000035.1:0-33937 GCA_040902885.1 Bryobacteraceae bacterium
CCGGACAGATCACGTGTCAATAAAACCGGACAACTTGAAAAGCTAACGACACGCAGCAGTCAGACACGCAGCAGTCAGACACGCAGCAGTCAGCACGCAGCAGTCAGCACCGAACCGCGCGCGTCAGCAAGCGGCGGTCACACTCTCGCAAACGGCTTCAGCGCCAGCCAGTTGAACTCGATCTCCGCGATCGCTTCCTTCGTTAGGTTGTACTGCTCGCGGCGCGACACCATGGTCTTGAATACCCCGCGCTTCTTCATCATGTACTGGCGCGCGCCCGGAATCTGCTGGTCCAGATTGATCATCAGCAGGAGCCGCGCGAAGAGATCGCGCGACTTCTCCTTTTGGCCGGACTGGTACAGCTCGAAGATCTGCGCGTAGATGTCGGAATACGGAGCGCCCGGCATGGTCCCGTCAAAGCCCAGGCTCATCTCGTACATCATGCCCCTGCCCGCCGCGCCGCTGAAGACGCTCTTGATCGCCGGCCGGTGCTTCGACAGCTCGGTCATGCGCTGGATCACCGGCGTGGCCTCCTCCTTCACGTAGCCGCAGTGCGGAAACTCCCGCGCCAGCTCGACCAGCAGCTCAATTGAGGGTGTGATGCCTTTCGCTCCGCCCGTGGTTTGCACGAATAGCGGGCGCTTCGTTGAGCGCGCGATGGCGCGGTAGTAGGCCCGGAAGTCGTCGAGCGATGTCGCTTCGGTGGGCGGAATGGCTATGAGACCGTCCGGTCCGAGCTTTTCGGCGTGCTTCACGTATTCGAGCGCCGCATCCGTGTTCGGCCCTTGCACGCCCAGCACCAGCGCCGGCTTTTTGCCCTTCGCCGCTTTCGCCAGCACCTCCATGCCCCGCATGCGCTCGTCTTTGGTGAGCGTCACATACTCGCTGGCCAGTTGGGGCCAGACCATGCCGTGCACGCCGCAGCGGTCCATAAAGGTTGTTTCGGCGGCGAGGTCTTCGAAGTCCACGGCCTTGGAATCCGTGAACGGCGTGGCCATGATGATGAACGCGCCGCGCATCGGCTTGCCCGAGGCGCCGCGCAAAACCAGCGGCGAAAGTCCCAATGCCGCCAGCGCTTCGCGTCGTGAATAAGTTCGGATCATGCCATCTCCACCTGCGGGAAATATATCACGTGCCGCGCGGGTCAGTGCGAAGGCGCGGCAAGGATTCGGGCGGCCTCTTCGGTCTTACTCAACAACTCCCGCCGCTGGCCGTCGTTCGCGAACGTCAGCGCGGAACTCCTGTAATATTCCATCTCCGCCTGCCAGAGTTTGGCCACCGCTTCGCGGTCCTCGGCGACGTACACCGGCTTGCCTTCGCGCAGCAGGTAAACCGGGTTGGTGTGCGCAACAATTTCCGGCTCACCCTCCTTGTGGGGCGCGTAAGCGCGGGCCGCGATCCAGGAGCTTTCCGCGGCATCCACGCGGAACGGCAGCGTGAGCGTTGTTGCGTTGCCGGCGCGCGAGGCCACAACCTGCCCGTTCCGCACGATTTCGATCTTCTCAATGCGCCGGTGAAACCAGGCTGCGG
Source organism: Bryobacteraceae bacterium (assembly GCA_040902885.1). Classification (GTDB taxonomy): domain Bacteria; phylum Acidobacteriota; class Terriglobia; order Bryobacterales; family Bryobacteraceae; genus JBBDWK01. The sequence goes on from JBBDWK010000035.1 coordinate 1,531, forward strand.
CGGTTCCTTCGGCGCCCGTGCCCGTGTCTTTCACGCTGAAGTCGAGCAATGGCCCGTTGCTCACCACGGCTTTACCGCTCCGCACGCCCGCGGCCCAGGCCTCATAGGCGCTCTCACCCGGGGGCGATTTCACCAGCGTACGCTCGGGACCGAGCAGCGGAAACGCCCGCGGCCACGGCTTGAAGCGCCCGAACGGCACCGGAAAATCGCTGCCCGCGATGCCGGTAACGCGCAGCCCGGCATTCAGCAACTGGTACCATTCCCGCGTCTTCAGCACGCCAAACTGGTGCACTTCGATGAAATCCACGGAGCCGAGCGCCAGATCCATGAGCAGCGTGGAATGCTTCTGGCTGCCGTTGAAGTGCGCATAGCCCGTGGTCGCGCCCAGCTTGCGGCCCTCCTGGAACAGCAGGTACGGAAAAGGGTAGGCTTCGGGAGTGTTGGCGTAAACCGATCCGACGCTGAGCGGTCGAACCAGACGGCTCGGTCCCAGGAGATTCACGTGCCCGTAGAACTCGCTTCGCGATTCGTGCCCGGAGCGGATCGAATAGCCGGGCAGCCGCGCCTCGCCTTCGCGCCCGAACGCGTATTGCGGCGCGGCGTCAACCTGCCGCTGGAGCTGCAAAAAATTGCCGACCGAAAGGTCCTCGGCCCGCAGCCAGCGCAGGAACACGTCGTTGTCCTCGGCGGCGCGAACCAGGTGAATGTGGTCGTCGCCGGACAGCCACTCCGCCTGAGCCGCGGGCGCGACTTCAGCAAGCTTCAGCCGCACCTGCCGCTTCTCGCCGGCGCGCAAGGCGAACTCTTCCGACGCGGGCGCGAAGAAGAAGCCGCGATAAGCCTCCACCCGATAGTTGCCCGCGGGCAGCTCGAACTCCGCTTTTCCGTCCAACAGAAAAAAGTGCGATTCGTCGTTCGCCGTCACCTCCAGCGTGCGTGGCCGCTCCGAACGCTTCCACAGCCGCTCGCGATAGAACGTGTCCACCCTCAACGGCAGCAGGCTTTCGACAGGGCTGAGCCGGAACGGTCGGTCATTCTTGAAGAGGTAGATCCGCGCGGGCAGCGTCCTCCCATCCGCGGCACTCTCCGCCACAATCTCCACGTGGGCCGCGGCGGGGTCGTGGAACTGCGCGTAGCCCAGCGCCAGCAGGAAAAGCCCGATCAGTAAGAATCGCGCGCGCATATAGGATTCTGATATTCTACCCGCCATGGCACAGGAAAAGAACCGGAACAGCCGCCGCAAGCTTTTGAACGCCGCCGCCCTGGCGCTTGCGGGCGCGGGAGCCGCTCAGGCGCAGACAGGCTCGTGGACGCCGAAGAAACAGTCTGTCGGAGGTCCCATCCGCTCCGGCAATCTGCTGTTCTTGAGCGGTATCGGCGGCTGGTATCCCGAGCGCAAGCCCAAGCCGGGCGACGTCAAAGAGCAGACCGCGGACGCGCTCACGATAATGAAGGGCGCTCTCGAAAAAGCCGGCACTTCCATGGAGAACGTGTTGAAGGTGCAGGTCTCACTCGTCGATCCCGAGAACAACTGGGAACCGATGAACGACGTTTACAACACGTTCTTTCCGAAGAATCGCCCCGTCCGTTCCTACTTCGGCGCAACCGGGTTCCGCCGCCGCGGCCAATTGCTGCAGATCGACTGCATCGCTTACGTCGATTGACGCGAGTGGGGAATATGAAGCTGTCCTTACGGCGCTAATGGTCCGAAGCGCAGCAGCGAGTGTGTTAGCTTCCGTTATCGGGACATCGCAGACCCGATCGTAAACCGTTCGACGTTTTCGTGGAGGTATGCTAGGGAATGACGGGCTAGGACAAGGGAAACAATGGACCGAATCGAAGTCAATCCATCCATTTGCTTTGGGAAACCTGTGATCCGCGGCACGCGCATCATGGTGCGGAACATCTTGGGTATGGTTGCCGGTGGGTATACCATCGACAAGATCGTGGCCAGCTACCCGGAACTGGGCCGGGAGGACGTGATCGCGGCGGTTGAATACGCCGCTAAAGTCGTCGATGAGGTCCAGGTCATCGCGCATTGATCCTCCGAATTCTGATCGACCAGAACATTCCTCCGTCAGTATGCGAGTTTGTTCGGAAACGCAAGCCGCATTGGGAGGTGCGGCACGTCAACGACGTGGGACTGCAAGGCGCGACGGACGACGCCATCTTCCAGTGGGCGCAGAGCGACCTCTCGATCGTCATCACCTTCGATGAGGACTTTGCCGATGCGCGGATGTACCCGGCCGGCTCCCACGCCGGCGTCGTTCGCCTGCGGGTTTGGCCGACCACGATCGAGAACACGGAAACAGCTCTGGCGCGCCTGTTCGACTCGGTCGCCGAGGAAGACTTGCAGGGGAGTCTCGTGATCATCGATGAGGCGAAGATCCGCGTCAGGCGATCGACGCGGCATGGATAGCCAGTACGGCGTTAGCGGGGAGTTGGCGACTGCGACGGCCGTTCTCACGACAATAGACGAGATACGCCCGATCTCAATGACCGCAGTTCATACGGTCGCTCCGCGTCAGGACGTTATCGGCCACGGATCGAGTACAAGCGGCTCTCGGTGCGGAGGAGCAGGCGGTCGCGGGTGATTGCCGGAGTCGCCTGCGTCATTTCATCGAGCGGGTTGACTGCCAATAGTTCGAATTTCTCGCCTGCGGCAACCACGAACGTTTTGCCTTCTTCGCTCAGGCAGAAGATCTTACCGTTGTAGGCCCACGGCGACGACGTGAAGTTTCCGGCGTCAGCATCAAGGCGGGAGCGGTACGTGACGCCGCCCGTCCTGGCGTCAATGCGGCTCATGATTCCGGTTTCGCCTAACACGTACAGCGCGCCTCGATAGGCGACGGGCGTCGGCAGGTAAGTTCCTCCGCGTGGTTCCGACCACGCGACGGACGCACTGGCGCGTTCCCCCTGCGCCAGACTGATGTCACCGGACGCGCCCGCCCGGACCGCGTAGAGCGGCCTGCCACGGCCGCCGTCGACGTACAGCATTCCGCCGTAGGAGAACGGACTCGGCACCGGCGAATCGGTTGCGCCGCTGAGCCGCCAGAGTTCTTTGCCTTCCAGGTCGTAGCTGATCACCACGCGAGGCCCAACCGTGACCACTTCCGTTCGCAGATTGTTGGTCCAGATATAGGGCGTCGCCCAGCCGGATCGCATTTGCCCCTCGCCTTTCGCGCCGATGTCGCGCGGCATGCGCCAAAGTTGTTTGCCCGTGCGCTTGTCGAATGACGCCACAAATTGCGTGGTCTGGTTGTCGCTAACGATGATCAGTTGGTTGCCGTTCAACACGGGCGATGCACCAGTGCCGAACTCGAAGTAAATCGGATTCGCCTCGAGCGGCGTGTTCCAGAGTTGCTTGCCCTTCAGATCGAATGCCCACAGTCCGAGATTGGCGGCGTAGACGTATACCGCTTTGCCGTCCGTGACCGGGGTTTCCGACGTGAAGCTGTTTTTACGGTGCCGCCCGCCGGGCGGGCGCCCGGAGTGGAACTCCCGCTTCCAGATCACTGCGCCCGTCCTGAGATCCAGGCAGTAGAGGAAGTAATGAAGAAGTACCTCGTGTGGCAGTTCGAGGTCACGCGCTGTTACGCGGGCGATGACTTCCTTCTGGCTCAGCCCTTGCTTGGCCAATTCGGCAGCGTATTCGTTGCTGTATTCAGTGCCGGTTTGCGGCTTCTTCGATTCGCCCTCGGTAACGGCGGTGGTAAGAAAGACGCGGTTGCTAGTTACAATCGGCGACGACCATCCGCGTCCGGGAATCGCTGCGGACCATTCGACATTCTCGGTCCTGGACCAGCGGTCTGGCAGCTTCGGTCCGGCGGCGACTGGGTTCGAATCCGGTCCGCGGAACTGCGGCCAGCCGCGATCAGCGCCGAATGCCGGGAACTCCAATGCAGTAGCACCCACCAGAAGGATGGAAAGGATTCTGATCATTGCTGATAGAACGAGAGCGGCGGCGCAAAAGTTCCTTGCGTGCTCGGCAGTGCCGGCTCTTTGTCGCCCTCAGCAATATCCATCTGTTCGATTATCAGCGAAGGGCGCCCCACCAAACTGCGTCATCATGCGCGCAGGCGGCGTCCAGCGGTTGCCCATCGGCTCGATGATGATGGGCCCATCGCGGAAATAGCGGGTACAGGGGAGACTGAGGGTTCCGGGTAACGAGCAGTCGCCCCAGCGTTTAGAGATGCGTTTGAAAGACGACGCTGTCGGGAACCGACACTTCTGGGCCGAGCAACGCCCACGACTGACATTCGCAAACGTTAAGTTAACACTTATGGGGCGGTCCCCCTGTATGGGGCGGTCCCCCCTGGGCCGCGCCGGACGCCCTCGTCCGGCTTTCGCTGTAAACGACCAAGCCCTACCAGGGGATCGAACTGCGGGCAAGGGCACCCGCCCCACTAGATCGATTGACGTGCCGCGGCCAGGCGCGCTTCGGAGGCGATTTGCCGGAGCGAAGGTAGCACGTCGCCGAGCGCCTCGGGCTGCCCCGAAGAGCCGAACGCCAGGTAAATCTTTCGGAAATGCGTGTAGAGCCGCTCGTATACGGCTGCGTCGTGCACAATAGGGTGGGTGGTGCGATAGCTGGGACATAATCGCCGCTGGGCCTCTTCAACCGAAGAGAATGTGCCCGCGGCGAGAAACGCGAAGATAGCCGAACCCAGACTGGTCGCGTCTTTTTCCGGTACCAGCACCGGCTTGTTCAGCACATTCGCGTAGACCTGGTTCAGAATTTCGTTCTTTTGAGGGATTCCACCGCCGTTGATAATGCGCCGGATGGGAACGCCATGCGCGGCCATGCGTTCCAGGATAATTCGCGTATGGAACGCGGTTCCTTCAATGGCGGCGAACAGTTCGTCCTGCGCGGTGTGGGTGAGGTTCCAGCCCAACGTGACGCCGCTTAGCTCGGGATTCGCCAGAATGTTGCGGTCGCCGTTGTCCCAAGCCATGCGCAGCAAGCCGGTCTGTCCCGCGCGGTACCGCGCAAGCCCCTGCATCAAAGTGGCGACGCCGGCGCCCGCGCGGCGGGCGATGGCATCGAAGACGTCCCCTGTGGCGGAGAGTCCGGCCTCGATGCCGAAGTAGCCCGGACGGATGGAACCCTTGACTACGCCGCTCACGCCGGGAATCAGGCTGACATTTTTCGCAATCGCCATGATGCAGGTGGAAGTGCCGATCACATTGACCGCGTCGCCTTCGCCGATGCCCGCGCCCACGGCGTCCCAATGAGCGTCGAGCGCGCCGGCCGGAATCGGAATCCCAGCTTTGAGTCCCAGTTTCTCCGCCCATTCGGCGGAAAGTCTGCCCGCCAGCCCGTCCGAAGTCAGATAGCGGCCGTTGAGACGGGCGCGCAAGCCTTGCAGCAGCGGGTCCACCCCGGCTAGAAACTCTTCGGAAGGAAGGCCGCCCAGAGACTGGTTCCACATCCACTTGTGGCCCATCGCGCAGACGCTGCGCGGAACCGTCGCGGGGTCGGAGATGCCGCAGAGCACGGCCGCAATCAGGTCGCAGTGCTCAAGGGCGGTAACGAAAGCGGAGCGCTTCTCCGGGTTGTTCCGCAGCCAGTGCAGCACTTTCGCGAAGCCCCACTCGGAGGAATAAGCGCCGCCGCACCACTCGAGCGCCGCCAGGTTGCGCTGCCGCGCGGCCTCCGTGATGGCGGCCGCTTCCCGCCACGCGCGGTGATCGCACCAAAGGTAATAATCGTCGAGCGGTTTGAGTCCCTCACCGACGGGGATCACGCTGGAGCCGGTCGTATCGACGGCCACCGCTTCCACTGCGCTGCCGCTGACATCCGACCGGGACAGCGCCTCGCGCATGGCTGCAATGAGCGCCCGAAGATGGTCTTCGTGGCGTTGGGTGGCGTGGTCCGGGTCGTCGCGCTTGCGGCGCAGTTCGTAGTCCGCTGTGGCGGAACCGAGCCGGCCTTTCTCGCTGTCAAAGAGAGAAACCCGGACGCTGAGCGTCCCGAAATCCACACCGGCAACCGTGGCCATAGGGCACATTATCGCGCGGAATTCGATGGCGCCTTGATGGTGCCTTGATATAGTCGTTGATATAGTCGTTCGAGCGGGAGGAGCCGATGCGTAGTGCCCCGTTTTTTTTGATTGTTGCCGCCGTCGCGTTGTCCCTCGCTCTCGAAGCGTCGGACTGGACGCGGTTTCGCGGCCCCAACGGTTCCGGCATTGCCGAAACGTCCGGATTGCCGGTGGACTTCGGGCCGCAATCCGGCATCGTGTGGAAGATTGACGCGCCGCCAGGGCGTTCTTCGCCAATTCTCACGAAGTCGCGCATCTTTCTTACCGCCGTGGAGGGCGAGAAGCTGGTCACTCTCGCGCTCGACCGGGCGAACGGAAAAGTCGTTTGGCGGCGAGAGATTGACCGGCCTCGCGCGGAACAACACCACAAGCTCAACAGCCCTGCCTCCTCCACGCCCACCAGCGACGGCCAGAACGTGTACTCCTTCTTCGGCGACATCGGCCTCGTCTCCTATGGCCCGGACGGGAACGAGCGCTGGCGCGTACCGCTAGGCCCTTTCACCAACCTGCATGGCATGGCCGCTTCTCCGATTCTGCTCGAGGAGAAGCTCATTCTGGTCTGCGATCACGACAACGATTCGTTCGTGATGGCGGTCCACAAGGACACCGGAAAGCCGCTCTGGAAGACTGCGCGGCCGGACGTTGTACACGGCTTCGCGACACCGGCGGTCTACCGCCCGGCGAACGGCCCCGCGCAGGTGATCGTGCCGGGCTCCTATCGGCTCGATGCCTACTCGGCCGGCACGGGTGAGCGGCTGTGGTGGGTGCATGGTCTCACCTGGCAGGTGAAGCCCACCGCCATCGTCGCCAGCGGAACCATTTACGCGACCGGCTGGGCGCCTGGAGCCGACGCGGGACAGCGCTCTACCCTGCCGGCGTTCAACGAGGCCATCCGCGCGGCCGACCAGAACGGCGACGGCAAGTTTTCACCAGAGGAACTTCCCAAAGAGTGGAAGCACGGCGGCAGTTGGAATTTTATCGATCTCGACCGCGACGGTTTTCTGGACGAGCGCGACTGGATCTTCTACCGCTCGCGCCGCTCGGCGCAAAACATAACCATGGCGATCCGTCCCGAAAATGCCCGAGGCGACCTCACCAAGACCCACGTGCTATGGACTTATGACCGTTCCGTCCCCGTGGTCTCCTCGCCGCTGCTCTACGAGGGATTGCTTTACACGGTGAAGGACGGCGGAATTCTGACCGCGCTCGATCCGGAGACCGGCGCATTGCGCAAGCAGGGCCGCCTGCGCGACGCCATCGACAGCTACTATGCCTCGCCCGTGGCGGGCGACGGCAAGATCTATCTGGCGAGCGAAACCGGCAAGATCAGCGTGCTGAAACCGGGCGCAGAATGGGAGACGCTTGCGGTGAACGACATGGAAGAGAACTGCTACGCATCCCCTACCATCGCCGACAGCCGCATCTACCTGCGCACGGGAACTAAGCTGTACTGCTTCGGAAAGAAATAATCGTCTACATGTGGAGTTCGGCGCGCGTCTGGATGTATTGCAGCACGTTGCCCCTGGTGACCACGCCAACCAGGCCGCGGTCCGAAACCACCGGCAGTTGGTTGATGTCTTCGCGCCCCATGGTCTCCATAACTTCCGTAAGCGGCGTTTCGGGCCGCACCGTCCGGAGCTGATCGAGCGGGCGCATGATCTGCCGCAGGGTAATCCGCGGCCATTGCGAGCGGTCCACCTGCCTGACCTCGTTCGGCGTGACAATGCCCTCTATGTGTCCGTTCTCCTGAATTACAAAGCATCGGCGGCCGGTACGGAGCAGGGATTCGTCGACGAAGGTTTGCAGGTCGGAGCGCGGATCGGCGATGGCGCAATCGCTGGCCATCACGTCGGCCGCGCGCACGCCCCGCAAATTGGACACGAGCTCCAACTGGCGGATGGTTGCGGAGGCGGCGTTCATCAGGAACCAGCCGATGATGGCGATCCAAAACCCTCCGAAGCCCAGCCCGGCGAAAAAGCCGAGCAGGCCCAGACCGATGAAGACGGCGGCGACGAACTGCCCCACCCGTCCGGCGATGAGCGTGGAGCGGTCCGCGTCTCCCGTCTTCCACCAGATAAGGGCACGCAGCACGCGGCCGCCATCGAGGGGGAACCCGGGGATCATATTGAAGACGGCCAGCGCGATGTTGATGATACCCAGCCAGACCAGCGCCGCCATCGCGGGCGTCCGGGCGTCAGTCCAGGGAACCCAGCCCGCGGCCTGCGCGAGACCAAGACATACGAGACCGATCGCGGCGCTGGTGACCGGTCCGGCGATGCCCATCCAGAACTCGGTCTTGGGGTCGCCGGATTCCTTTTCAATCTGCGCTACGCCGCCCAGTGCGAACAAGGTGATCGATCGCACCGGAAGGTTCCGCGATCTGGCGACCAGCGCGTGCGCGAGCTCATGCGCCACCAGGGATGCGAAAAAGAGCACCGCCGTCAGGGCCGCCAGTCCCCATATGAGACCGGTCCCCCATTCCGGGTTATTGAATCGAAAGTAGACCGCGAGCGAGAGCGTAATCAACAGCGCGATGAGGAACCAGCTCGCGTGCAGACCGATCTCCACGCCAAAGATGCGCCCAAGCCGGATGTGCGCTTTCATATGCTCCTCCCCCGCCGGATCGCGATCACGTTTATGGCCTAGCAAATTTCAGGCCGCTGGCCATTGCGTATCATGATGTTCATGCCCAGACGACGCGATCTTCTGAAATTCGCCGCCTTCCCGGCCACGGCCATCCTCGCCGCCGGCGGCAAGCTGCCGAACGTCACCATCGAAGCCGGAAAGGCGAAGCTCATTCGCGAGCCGTTCGGCGATCTGCGAATCTACTTCGAAGGCGCAACGGATCAGGTGAGGTCCATGACCGCCGGAAGCCTGCTGTTAAAGCCCGGTATGACGCCGCACCCCCCGCACGAGCATCCCGAAGAAGAGTTCATGGTGATAACCGAAGGCGCCGGCGAGATCTCGCTGGACGGCAAGATCGTCAAAGTGGCCGCCGGGTCGATGATGTACTGCGCCGCAAACCGCCTGCACGGCATCGTCAACACGGGCAAAGTTCCTCTGCTGTTCTATTTCTATAAGTGGAAGGTCTAGAACTGATCGAGGATAATCGGTGCATGATGTCTTCACAGATCCGGACCTTGTCGCAGATTGGGCTTTGGGTGCTACTGGCCTTGCGGGCTACCGCCGCCGTTTCTGAAGCGCAGCGGGCAGAGATCGATAAGGCTACCGGCGTCAAAGGTACCTATACCGCTGAGGAGGACGTTTACCGCGTCAGCTTCCCGCGAACAGACGTCAAGGTCACTGTCGAGGGCCGCGGAGTGCATCCGTTCCTTGGGTTGACCTCGTGGGCGGCGTTCACACCGCACTCTCAGAGCGAGTTGATGGTGATGGGCGATCTCGTTCTGCTCGAGGACGAGGTGAACCCGGTGATGTCGGCCGCACTGGACAACGGACTCGAAGTCACTGCACTTCACAACCACTTCTTCTTCGATTCCCCTCGCGTGATGTTCATGCACATTGGCGGCAGCGGAACAGCCGAGCGACTCGCAACGGCGGTTGCGCGTGCGATGGACAAAGTGAAAGAGATTCGCAATGCAAATCCGCAGCCTGCGAGCAAGTTTCCCGGTCCGGCAATTCCAGAAACGAACTCCATTACCGCTTCGACCATTGACGGCACTCTTGGTTTAAAGGGCCAGGTGAACGCGGGCATGTACAAGGTTGCCATCGGCCGCAAGGCAACAATGCACGGGAAGACGGTTGGGAACCAGATGGGCGTCAACACCTGGGCGGCATTCGCCGGCACGGATGACGCCGCGTTCGTGGATGGCGACTTCGCGATGCTCGAATCCGAAGTGCAGCCGGTTCTGAAGGCGCTGCGCAAGGCCGGCATCAACATCGTGGCGATTCACAATCACATGACCCACGAGGAACCCCAGTATGTCTTTCTGCATTACTGGGGGAAAGGGCCGGCCGCAACCTTAGCCAGGGGCCTGAAGTCGGCGCTCGATACACAAGACCGCAAGAATTAGGCTATGCGGTGGGTCACGCGCGAGAAAGTGAAAGTCGACAGGGTTGCGTGCCCGTGGCTCATCCGGCGTTTCATCGATCCGGAAGCCGAGTTCGTCTTCCTGCCGCACGACACGGACTGGAGCCGTGTTGATGGAATCGTCTTTGATACTCCCGGCGCCGAACTGGGCCATCACGGAGAGGCAGTCTCGTTCGATGCCATTCTCGACAAGTACCAATTGAACGATCCAGCCTTACGTCTCCTCGCCGAAATCGTAAGAGCCGCCGATTCCCGTCCCAGTAATCCGCACCCGGCGGGCGAGGGCCTGCGCTGGATCGCGCACGGGTTCTCCGCCCTCGGCCTCCCGGATCATCAAATTCTCGAACGCGAGTTCATTGTGTACGACGCGCTCTACGCGGAATGTCGGAAACATCTGGGCGCCGGCTAGTGAGTAAGGAACAGGACCGCAGCCTCCACGCGAGCAGTTAAAATGGCTTTGATGAAACTTGCGCTGGCCCTCCTCACCCTGTCGGTCTCTTCGGCCGCGGAGTGGAAGCAGCTTTTCAATGGGAAGGACTTGAGCGGCTGGGTGATGGTTGGTCCCGGCCATTTCGTTGTTGAGAACGGCACGATGCGCACCGAGGGCGGCATGGGGCTGCTGTGGTACTCGGGCCACAAGATCGGGAACGGAACGTTGCGCGTCGTCTTCAAAACCGCTTCGCAGCCCAAGGCCAACTCGGGCGTCTGTATTCGTTTGCCGGAAGAGCCTAAGGATCCGTGGTACGCCGTGCACAATGGCTACGAAGTGCAGATCGACGGGGCAGCCGACGACTGGCACTCCACCGGCGCTCTCTACTCCCTGAGCAAAATCACCCGCCGGACGCAGAAGCCCACGGGCGAATGGAACATCATGGAGATCGCTCTGCGCGGGCAGAAGACGATTGTGCGGCTCAACGGCGAAACGGTCAACGAGTTCGACGGCAACCAGCCCGTGCCCGAGCGCAAAGCCTGGCATGAGCCCGTGCGCGGTCCCCGCCCGGACGAAGGCTATATCGGCCTGCAGAATCACGATAAAGATTCCGTCGTCTACTTCCGCGAAGTGAGCTTCAGGAAAGACTGATGCGCCTGATCCTTCTGCTGGCGCTCGCCTGCCTTCAGGTTTCGGCGGCAGCTTCGCGCAAAACACGCAACGTCATTCTCGTTACCGCGGATGGACTCCGGTGGCAGGAACTCTTTTCCGGCATCGACGCCGCGCTTATGAATGAAGAAGCGGCGGGCATGGTGGGGAAAGACAGCTTGCGCGACCGCCTCTGGCGGCCCGAGGCCGAGGCGCGCCGCGCGGCCCTGATGCCGTTTTTCTGGAACGAGTTTGTGCCCCAGGGCGTGGCGCTCGGGAACGCGAAGCGGGGCAGCTCCGTGCAGGTGACCAACCGCTACCGCGTGTCGTATCCGGGATATTCCGAAATTCTGACAGGCCGCGATCAGGACGCTGCCATTCAGGGCAATCGCGAGATTCAGAATCCGTCGGCCACGGTGCTTGAGTTCCTGCGCGAGAAGCTGGCGCTTGATTCGAAGCGCGTGGCCCTGTTCGCCTCCTGGAGCGTGTTTCATTTCATCGGCGAGCAACGCCCGGGATCGATATTCGTCAATGCCGGATTTCGGGAGCTCGGGGGCGCGCATTCGCGGAAGCTGAGCGAACTGAGCCGGCTCCAGTTCCGCATTCTGACGCCGTGGGATACCGTGCGGCACGACTACATCACCTTTGAGATGGCGCTCGAGTATCTGCGCACCGTGAAGCCGCGCGTGCTCTACATCGCGCTCGGCGAGACGGACGACTGGGCGCACGACAAGCGCTACGACCGCACTCTGCAGACCATCCAGTATTTCGATCAATGCCTGCGCGACCTGGCCGCCGCCATCGATGCGCTTCCCGAATACCGGGGAAACACTTCGGTTATCGTGACCACCGATCACGGGCGCGGCGGCACGCTGGCCGACTGGAACTCGCATGGGGCGAAGGTGGAGGGCGCGGAACGGATCTGGATGGCGATCCGCGGGCCGGACACTCCAGCCACGGGTGAGGCCCGGGATGTTCCAGCGGTTTACCAGCGCGATGTCGCGCCCACCATTCTCGACTTGATGGGCATCGACTACCGCGAGATGACGGGTGTGCTGGGAAAACCGGTTCCGTTGGCCACCGGCCGCTAATTCAGGCTCGCCCGCGCCGCAGGAACTTTTCGGTCAGGGATTGGCGCCTGGGAGAAAACTGCTGCGCCGCGGCTTTCAAGTACGGCGAGAACTCGCGTGCCCAGTAAGCGCTGTAGCCCGTCTGGCGCATTTCCGCGAGCATGAACTGGTAGTGCTCCAGCAGCGCGTTGCTCATCCGCCTCCCGGTGCGCCGCGCCGCAAGTTGCGCGCCGCGGCCGAGCCGCCGCAGAGTGGAAAGAGTCATGACCGATGAGATCTCGAAGATGGAGCGGTTCTCCGCCTCGGCCGCGCGCTTCATCTCGTCCCACACCGCGCGTACGCGCTCCGGCGGCGGCAACTCCGGGGCCCGCATTCCCCGCGTGTTCTCGCGCAACACACGCCACTCTTCGCGCAGTCCGTCCACATTCAAGGGCGGGGTGTTGAAGGTTTCGGCCAGACGACCAGCGGTTCTCTCTAAGCCGTCAAGCAGTTGATCCACATTCTCGAACTTCGCGTCGCGATCCAGCAGTCCTTCTTCCTTCAGGCTGTCCGCAATCTCTGTCACCATCTGGCGGCCGGCGCCGGAAAGATCGGCCAGCGCCGCCAGCACCCACACCGGCGATGCGCGAAAGGCCAGAATGCCGATGATCTCAATCGTATTCCCGGTGGCGCGCCGCACCGCGAAATCCTCCGAGAGCTTTCCCTGTGCCGGGTACGTCCCTTCGACTTGGCCGACCTGCTCGATCAGAAACCGCAATGTGGAATCGACCAGTTCGAGGTACAACCGCGAGCGTCTCACCGAGAGGGGCAGGGTGATATTCCCGATCTCTCGAACCAGGCCCCCAGCCAGGGCCGATGCGGAACGCAGCACGCGCTCGGGCAGCGAGAGAAGGTAGGGCGCCAGGCTGTCTTTGGGGGGCGGCACGCGATAGATGCTTTAGATATATACCACGGAGTTACGCGCTCAGGATCGCTGCGCCGACCGGCTTCGAACCCACGGGAATCATGGTGAACAGCGGAGCCGACTTGTGGCGTCTCGCGCTTACCGAGCCCAGATAAATTACGGCGAGATTGCCCGAACGCTCGTTCAACACCAGGCAGTATTGCTGATCGGGCGTGAGCGAGAGATGCCTTGGCTCGGCGCCAACCGCAACCACGGCAATGACTCGGCGGCTCAGCAGATCGAGCACCGTGACATCGCCGGACTCCGGGTTAGCCACAAACAGATACTCCGGCGAGCGTGAGGCGGCCATGGCTGCCGGGCCGCCGCCCGCCAAAACAGTAGCGGAGACTTCTGTTTGATAGGGATGAACCACCACCACGGCGTCCATGCCGCGTCCGGTGACAAACAACTGGCCGCCGTCGGCGTTAAAGCAGAAATGCTGCGGATCGATGGGCAGGGGAAGACGCACCACGATTCTTCCCTTTTCGGGATCGAGTATGGAGAGAGCGCGATCCGATGCGCCTCCAGCAATGATCTGGCGGCCGTCGAAGCGGAACCGCACGATGCGGGCACTTGGAACATGAATGGTCCGCGCGATTCGGCCCGATCCCAGGGTGCAAATGGCGACTCCGCCGCCGGACAACGAAACCGCCGCCCTTTGACCATCCGCCGAAATATCGAAGTCCTCGGTCTGCTTCGGCAGGCGCACGTGCATGGATGGTTGAAAACTGCCCGTGGGGAGCCGCAACAGCGCGGGTACGTCCCGGGCCAGAATCCAGAGCGTTTCGCCGTCAGCGGATAGCCGCATGGAGTAAGCTCCCGGCGCGGGAAGCCGGGCTCTGCGGCGCAAAGTAAACGAACGCCCGTCGATCTCCTGCACCACTCCGGCCTCGGGCAGAAGCACGTATAACGTGCCTCGGGCATTGTTGGCGGTAATCGCGGCCGGTTTCGCCCCAAGGGCGATCTGCCGGGCAACCGCGAACTCGGTCAGATCCACAGCCACCACCGAGCGGCCCTCCTGGTTGGCCACATAGGCAAAGCCGGGATAACCGCGCGCTCTGGTCCTGCCGCAGCCAACCGCAGCGGCGGCGAGCGGGAGAAGCGACCGGCGCGTAATTCTCAACTTCGTGTGTTCGGACGTATCAATTGCCCCGTATCGCGAAACGTGCGGTACCACGCCTCGATCACATCGTTGGGCGTGTCGCACCAGACGGCGCCCGGCACCACCGCCTCGTCCGCGTCTCTCCCAACGAAAGGTCCTTCACCGTCGGCGGCTTCCGCGAAGCGACGATCTTCACGCTCCACGATGAGAATCGTGCCGTTGCCGTCTGTATTGTAGTGATCCTGGTCCACGATCCGCATTGGGTTCATTGTATCAATGGCGGCCGTAAGGTATTTTAAGCGACTGAAAACAAAGACGAAAAAAATGTATACTCATTGTAGGAATTCCGGCCCGTGTGCTAATATTCAGGTGGACTCGCGCGAATTATCCTTACGGAGCAGCCAAAACGAACCGGTGAACCGCATTAATGAACTTTCGCTCTCTCTTCAGCTTGTTTTCGTCTGATCTTGCCATAGATCTAGGCACAGCCAATACGCTCGTATACGCAAAGGGAAAAGGGATCGTTGTTAACGAGCCTTCCATCGTCGCCCTGAACAAAAACACCGGAGAGGTCGAGGCCGTAGGCAAGGAAGCCAAGGAGATGCTTGGCCGCACTCCCGGAAACATCGTTGCGATCAAACCGATGAAGGACGGCGTAATCGCCGATTTCAAAGTCACCGAGCGCATGCTCAATTACTTCATCCAGAAGGCGCATAACAGAAAGATGCTGGTTCATCCCCGCATCGTGATCGGCGTCCCCAGCGAGATTACCCAGGTGGAGAAGCGGGCGGTGACGGATTCGGCCTACCGCGCCAAAGCGAGTGAAGTGCATCTGGTCGAGCAGGCCATGGTGGCGGCCATCGGCGCCGGACTTCCCATCACGGAACCCTCGGGCAATATGGTCGTCGATATCGGCGGCGGCACAACGGATGTGGCCGTCATCTCGCTTTCGGGAATCGTATATTCGCGCTCGGTTCGCGTGGCCGGCAACGAGATGGACGACGCCATCATGCAGTACCTGAAGCGCAAATACAACCTTTTGATCGGCGAGCGTACGGCCGAGGCGATCAAAATCGAACTTGGCTCCGCGTATCCTCTCGACAGACCCCTTACAATGGAGATCAAGGGCCGGAACCTGATTGAGGGCGTTCCGAAGACCATCACCATCGACGATGGGGAGATCCGCGAGTCGTTGTCCGAGTGCGTGGCTACCATCGTCAATGCGATTCGCGTGGCGCTGGAACGAACTCCGCCCGAGTTGAGCGCGGACATCAGCGACCGGGGCATAGTGCTCACGGGAGGCGGCGCTTTGATAAAGAATCTCGACAAGCGCATCCGGGAGGAAACCGGATTGCCTGTATCCATCGCGGACGACCCGCTGGCGTCCGTAGTACTCGGCACTGGCAAGATGCTGAGCGACTTCAAATTGCTGCGGAAGATCTCTATCGAGTGAAGCAGCTTCAGGTGTCTCGCCCCCGCGGCGCCCCATGAGTTCCCGCACTCACCGTTACGGTAATATTCTGGTCCTGCTGGTCGTCGTGCTCGCCCAGATGGTCCTTCTTGGCTATCAGGTCAAGAGCAACCGGGACGTGCGTCTCATTCGCGTCTGGGCGGTGACCGGCGTCACGCCAGTCGCTAAGGTGATTGAGAGCGTTCGCACGGGCGTGGTTGGATTCGCGGGCGATTACATCAGCCTGCGCGACATGCGCGAAGAAAACCGGCACATCCAGGAAGAACTCGACAAGCTGAAGCTCGAGGCGCAGTTTCTTCGAAACGAGTTGTCCACGGCCGAGCGGGTCCAGGCGCTGGCCGCCTTCCAGCAAAGCTCTCCTTCGCGCACGCTCGCATCGCGCGTGATCGGCACGGCGGCGGGCGTTGGATCGAAGGTAGTCTTCGTGGATCGCGGTACGCCCTCGGGCGTGACGAAGGGCATGGCCGTAATTACGGCCGATGGCATTGTCGGCAAGGTCATCGCCGCTTTTCCCACCGCTTCGCAGGTTCAGCTCATCACGGACTCGGGCTTCGCCGCGGGCGTCGTGTCGCGGAAGGGGCGCGTGCGGGCCATGGTCAAGGGGCAGGGTCATACAACCTGCCGGATCGACTATGTGCAGAACGAGGAGAAGATAGTGCCCGGCGAGTGGTTCTACACCTCGGGCGACGACCGCGTCTTTCCCAAGGGACTGCCGGTCGGACGGGTGATTTCCGCGCGTCCCGGAAACCCGTTTCAGGACATTACGCTCGAACCAAGCGGGCTGCGGCGCGGTCTGGAGGAGGTCCTGATCGTGATTGAGGGAGTGCATCAGGAGGTGCCGGACCTTACCGCCGCAAGCCCGGAAGTGCACCTGCTGCCGCCGCCCAGGCAGACGTCTTCCGTGGAAGGCGCCGATCCATCCCGGGTCGATCCACCCCAGGTCGATCCAGCCCAGCCGGTCGTGCCGGCCCCCTCCGTGGGAACCGATGCCGATAGTTTGCGAGAGCACTACCAGAGGCTGGGAACGGCGCAAGGCCACACGTTCGGCGCCGGCGGTCCGGGGGCGAAACCGCCCGATTTCAACCTTCGGCTCCCTCCCGGAGGAATGGCGCAGACGCCTCAGGCGCCGCCGCCTTCCGCCCAACGGTCAAGCCCGCCCCCATCCAAACCCGCGCCGCCGAAAGTTACTGGGGACGACGTCTCGGACCCCGATCTCACGCCCTAGGATGTCCGGAAACATGGCCTATTCGAGCGACCGGATTCTGATCGGCAGCCAGCGCGAGAGCAAAATCTCACGCTTTCGCCCCTGGGTTCCCTTTTTGGTCTCGTTGGCCGCCATTCTGTTCCAGATCTATGTCACGCTGTTTTTCCAGTTTCTGGCCTATCTGGAGCTGCCTCTTCTGGTGGTGGTCTATTTCTCCCTTATGTGGAGGAACCCGGTCTCTGGGCTTCTCCTGGGCGCGGCTGTGGGTTTGGCGCAGGACGCTCTCTCCAAAAACCCGCTGGGAATGCTGGGTATCGTGAAAACTCTGGTTGGCTACTTCGCTGCTTCCGTCGGCCTGCGTCTGGATGTGGACCATCCGTTCGTGAGGCTGGTTCTGGCCTTCTTTTTCTTGTTCTTTCACCAGTTTTTTTACTGGGTGATGGCCCGCGCGCTGCTCGCCCAGCAAGTTACTTTCGAGGTCCGCGCAACGCTGTTTGTCGGGTTATTGAACGCCCTTGTCGCGGTGTTCCTGTTCCACTTTTTGGATAAACTAAGAGAGAGGAGTTGAAGTTCCCCGCTACGTGAGCCTGCTTCCCCTTGAATCCGAGACTCCGCGGCAGGCCCGGTCTGGCACGGCGGGCCGTGACGATCCGAAATTCGCGTCCGGAAGAATCGCCGTCTTTCAATATGTCGTAGCCGGCATCTTTCTGTTCCTCGTGTCCGGGTTCTGGGAATTGCAAGTTCAGAATCCCGACTTTTACAACGAGCGCGCGGACCGCAACCGGATCAAGGCGCTTCCCGTGCTGGCCCCTCGAGGCAAGATTCTGGACCGGGACGGCCGCGTCGTCGTCGACAATCACTCCTCATTCACTCTCATCCTCTCGCGCGAGAACTTGAAGCAGGAGCACCTCCGGCCCATCGCCGAGGGCCTCAACCTGGATTACACCGAGCTGGTGAAGCGCGTGGAGCGCTTCAAATCCCGTCCCAAATACGAACCCGTCGTCATTAAAGAGGAGATGACGCCAGCGGATCTGGCGTTCGTGGAGTCGCATCGGGACCCCGAATTCTTTCCGGAGATGGAAGTCATCCACGCTCAGCGGCGCCTCTATCCGCGAGACGGATTCGCGGCGCACCTGATCGGCTACACGAGCGAGGTCAGCGAAGCTGAGCTCGACACCGCCGAACTCGCCCTCTACGAACAGGGCGACGTGATTGGAAAGGCCGGACTCGAGCGGCAATATAACGACTCGCTGCGCGGAATCGACGGGCAGCGGCGGGTGATCGTGGACAACCGCGGCCGGGAGCGCGAGGCCATCGGAGTCAAGCAGGCGATTCCCGGAAAGAATCTTCAGCTCACTCTCGATCTGGATCTGCAGAGCGTCGCCGAGTTGGCCATGGAGGGCAAGAAGGGCGCCGTCGTGGCGCTCGATCCGCGCAACGGCGAAGTGCTGGCAATGGTCAGCCGGCCCACGTTCGACCCCAACAAGTTTGCCGGCCGCATCCGTTCGGCGGACTGGCGCGACCTAGTCGGGAATCCCGACAATCCTCTGCTGAACCGGGCCACTCAGGCGCAGCTTGCGCCGGGATCGACCTTCAAGCCGTTGATGGCCCTGGCGGGCCTGGAGACCGGCGAGGTCGACGACAGTTGGTCGGTGGGCTGCGGCGGTGGGGCCAGCTTCTACGGGCACTATCATCGCTGCTGGCGCGCTCACGGGCGGGTGGCATTCCATCGGGCGCTGGTCGAGTCGTGCGACGTCTACTTTTACAACGTCGGTAACCGGCTCGGAATAGACAGAATAGCCTGGTACGCCGAACAAGCCGGCTTTGGGCGGAAGACGGGAATCGACCTTCCGCATGAAGCCGACGGGCTGGTCCCGTCCACGCGCTGGAAGATTCGGACGTTCCGGCAGAAATGGTACCCGGGCGAGACCATCTCAGTCTCCATCGGGCAGGGCGCTCTCATCGTTACTCCCTTGCAGCTTGCATACGCGATCGGGGGCATTGCGCGCGGCGGCCGCTGGTATAAGCCCCATCTGAAGAAGAGGGACAAGCCAGAGCTCGTGCGGGAAGTGCAATTCGACCCGGAGAACGTCCGCAAGGTTGTCCAGGGCATGTGGGGCGTGGTGAATGAGGCCGGCGGCACGGGAGGACGCGTGAGGCTTGCCGGTTTCGATGTTTGCGGCAAGACTGGCACCGCCCAGTTGGCATCCGAACGGGTTCTGCAGAGTTCGACCGGCCGCAATATGAAGCACAACGCCTGGTTTGTGGCCTTCGCGCCGCGCGATAATCCCGAGATCGTCGTGGCCGTGTTGTTCGAGCACGGCGAGCACGGACACCTGGCGGCGCCCATTGCGAAGGACATCCTTAAGTCATATCTGGACAAGAAGATACGCGCGGGCGTCGCGGCGCCGCTTCGTTCCGCTCCCGTCGGCGACAGGGAGCGGCGTGCGATCGAGGAGAGCGAGCAACGGAGCGAGACGCCGGAACCGGAGACGGCCGTTCCCCAATCCGGGCCTCCCCAGGAGACGCGGCAACCGCCCGATCAAAATCCCTAAATGGCTCATTACCTTTCTTTCCGCGACCTGGATTGGCTGCTCATCATCGTTGCGGTGGTTCTCTGCTCCATCGGCATCCTGCAGATCTATAGCGCCACGATCGATACTGTCTGGGAGGACGCCTGGTGGAAGCAGATTCTGTGGGTGGCCTTGGGTTTGTTGATCATGTGGATTCTCTCCACGGTGGATTACCACACCCTGCTGTCGCACGTTCCCGTGATGTATCTGCTTTCCATAGTGAGTCTTCTGGCGGTCTTCGCGATAGGCCGGACGGTCTTCGGAGCGCGCCGCTGGATCGTGATCGGCCCGGTCAATTTTCAGGTATCCGAATTCGTTAAATTGGTGATAATCTTAGTTGTAGCCCGCTTTCTGCCAGAGCAGAGACACGACGCTCTTTCAGGCCGCGATCTGTTCAAACTTGGTGGCCTCGTGGGACTTCCCATGCTTCTGGTCATGAAACAGCCGGACTTGGGGACCTCGCTCACGTATCTGCCGATTCTGGCAGCGGGAGTTTTCTTAGCGGGCCTGCACTGGAAGTACGTGATCGGTTTTCTGCTGATTGGAGTTCTGGTGCTGCCTTTGGGCTGGAACTTTCTGAAGGATTATCAGAAGGCGCGCCTTGTCAGTTTCTTAGACCCGGATCGCGATCCGATGGGTTCTGGCTATCAATTGATCCAGTCCAAGATCGCGGTGGGTTCCGGGGGTATGTGGGGTAAGGGTGTGACCCGGGGATCGCAGACTCAGCTCCGATTCCTGCCTGTGCCGCACACCGACTTCATTTTCTCGGCTTTCGCCGAAGAGCACGGGTTTGCCGGGGTGGTGGTTGTTCTTTCGCTGTACTTTGTGTTGCTGATGCAGGTTGTGCAGAATGCGCAGATGGCTCCGGACCGCGCGGGAGTCTACATCTGCATGGGAATCGCCGCGATGCTATTGTTTCACATGCTGGTTAATGTTGGAATGGTAGTAGGAAGGATGCCGGTGACGGGCATACCGCTGCCTCTGATGAGCAGCGGCGGGTCCAGCATTCTGTCTACGTTTATGATGCTGGGGCTGGTGAACAACGTTCGCCTCCAGCGTTTTGTGAATTAGAAATCGAATTGTAGTTGGGAGTCGGGCAAAGCGATCGGATTGGGCGCTCCTCCCGAGGAAGGCATAAGTTTCCGCCGTCTGGCTGGTGTTTGAGTTGTGCTCCACCCCTTACGGCGCGGATAAGTGTGTATTAGGGCAGGCCCTGGGTTTCCATCAGGGAACTTAAGCGGCCGCAAAAACTGACTGCCAGTCTTTAGAGTCACGCCGCCCGGCCCCCCAATACGGGGGTTTGGATGTCAAAAGAGTTAGTAGTTTCTTCGAATCGCCATGAAATCAGAGTCGGCGTCCTCGAAGACGACCAGTTGGTCGAAATATATTATCAAAGAGAAAAAGAATATTCACTGGCGGGAAGCATTCATAAGGGTCGGGTGACCCGCGTTCTTCCCGGCATGCAGTCCGCGTTCGTGGACATCGGTCTGGATCGCGACGCCTTCCTGTACGTCTCCGACTTTTTCGAAGACAACGACGAATACGACAAAGTCGTATCCAGCGTGGAGGATACGGTCCTTAAGCTGGACAAGCGGCCAGCCGTGACCGCCGCCGCCGCATCGTCGGAAGGGGGAGGCGGGGCGGAGGCAGCGTCTCTGGATGCCCCCGAAGCGCCTCGGCTGGAAGCCAAGGCGCCTGCCGCCGAGGCCGGTTCCAGCCAGAACAGGGAGGATCGCGAAGGCCGCGACCGGCGTGGACGGCGCTCCCGCCGCCGCAAGCCCAAGGGCCGCGGCTTCCCCGAATCGAAGTACGCCCCCATCAACTCGCCGGAAGACTCAGCCGTTTCGGTCGAGGCCGCTGAGCCGGCGCCTCTTGATGGCGACGAAGAGTTTTCCCTGCTGCCCGGCGAATCGCTGGCCAAATACTCCCGGCCGGGCGACGAACGCGAGGATGCCACCCCTGAGGATTCCACCGAAGACGGCGTGGAGATTCCGGTGGAAACGGCTGAGCTGAAGGGCGAAGCTCTCGCAGAGGAGGCAGCGGAGAGTTCCGAGCCTGCCGTGGAATTGCTTGAGGCGGACAAGGTGGTGGATTCCGGCGGCGCCGAAGAGGACGAGCCAGTGGAGACCCTGCCGGCCGAAGAATTCCAGCCGCAAGCCGAAGTTGCGGCGGACGAATCGGAAGCGGATGTGGAGCCGGCCATCGAGGCCCAAACGGAAGAAGCGGCCGAAGCGGCCGACCAGGTCGAAACAGTCGAGGAAGAAGGCGTTGAGCCGGCGCGCATCCCCACCAGCCTGACGGCCACGCTGCGTGAGCAGAATCCGCGCTATCTCCAACACCGAATCTCCCGCCGCATGCGCCGCAAATCCCGCGGCGGCGAGGAGCGGCCGGCGCAGGAACCGCGCGCAGCCGAGCCGCGGGTTGCCGAAGCCAGGCCGGAAGTTCGGTCTACCGCGAAGGCCGACCGTCCGGCCGCGCTGTCTATCACCGATCTGCTGCGCGAAGGGCAGGAGATCATCGTCCAGATTGCGAAGGAGCCGCTGGGTCAGAAGGGCGCCCGCATCACGTCGCACATCGCGCTTCCCGGGCGCTACGTCGTTTACATGCCCACAGTCGATCACTTCGGAGTCTCGCGTAAGATCCCCTCGGAGGACGAGCGCACGCGGTTGAAGCGCATTCTGCAAGCCAACCGCGCGGGCATCCCGGGCGGCTTTATCGTTCGCACCGCCGGCGAGCGCCGCACCGAGGAGGAGCTGCGCTCCGACATGCACTTCCTCTACAACCTCTGGATCGACATTCGCAAGAAGGCCGAGAAGCGGCCCGCCCCCGTGCTGGTCCATCACGATCTGGATCTGGTTCACCGCGTGCTACGCGACCAGCTCACCTCGAGCTTCAAGACCATCTGGGTGGACAATGAGGAGGTTTACGAGAGCGTCGTCGGTTTCGTGCAGCGCTTTCAGCCCGCCATGGTGAGCCGCGTGAAGTTGTATACGCGCGCGACGCCGATCTTCGATGCGTTCAACATTACGCAGGAACTCGAGAAAGCGCTCCGTCCGAAAGTCTGGCTGAAATCCGGCGGCTACATCGTGATTAACCAGACCGAGGCGCTGGTGGCCATCGACATCAACACCGGCAAGTACGTGGGCAAGTCCAACCGGCTGGAAGACACCATCGTCAAGACTAATACCGACGCCATCCGCGAGATTGTGCGGCAGATCCGGCTGCGCGACCTGGGCGGCATTATCGTGGTCGATTTCATCGACATGGACGAGCGCAAGAATCGGCAGAAGGTGATGCAGGTTCTCGAAGAGGCCATGCGCGCCGACCGTGCGCCCAACAAAATTCTTCAGTTCAACGATTTCGGTCTGGTGGCCATCACCCGCAAGCGGGTGAAGCAGAGCCTGGAGCGTACGCTCTGCGCGCCCTGCTCCTACTGCGAAGGCGCGGGTTATGTGAAGAGCGTGTCCACGGTGATCGGCGAGATCCTGCAGGAAGCGCAGAAAGTCGGGCGCGCGATGGAAGGCGCCGATGTTGTGCTGCGTGTGCACCCCGAAGTGGCGCGCACCTTGAAATCCAACAAGAACGACTATCTGCAGGAGTTGGAGGAAGTTTTGGGGCGCAACGTCATCGTAACCAGCGATCCGCTGCTGCACCAGGAGAAGTTCGATCTAAACTAGCCGGAGAGACAGGAGGAAAGAAATTATGGCGAATTATGCGCACCCTGAAGCGCTCGTTGACACTCAGTGGGTGCTGGAGCACGCGAAGGATCCGAATGTACGGATCGTGGAAGTGGACGTGGATACCCGGGCGTACGACGAAGGCCACGTTCCGGGCGCGGTCGCCTGGGCTTGGGATTCGCAATTGTGCGACACGGTAAGACGGGACATTCTCTCGCAGCAGCAGTTCGAAAAGCTGATGTCGGAATCCGCCATCAATCGCGACACAACTGTAGTCATCTACGGCGACAACAACAACTGGTTCGCCGCGTGGGCGCTGTGGCAGATGAAGATTTACGGTCATCCGGACGTTCGCTTGATGAACGGAGGCCGTAAGAAGTGGATTGCCGAGGGACGCGAGTTGAGCGCGGAGAAGCCCCCGGCGGCTCCCACGCAGTACAAGGCCTCCGCGCCGGACCTGACGCTGCGTTCCTTTCTGCCCCAGGTGCAGGCGGCGCTCGAGAAGCGGTCCGCGGCGATGGTGGACGTGCGCAGCCCGCAGGAGTATACGGGCGAGATTCTGGCTCCTCCGGGATTGCCGGAAACGTGCCAGCGCGGCGGTCACATCCCCGGCGCGAAGAGCGTCCCGTGGGGCAAGGCTTGCAACGACGACGGAACCTTCAAATCCTACGACGAACTGAAAAGCCTCTATGGCGGCCAGGGTATCGACGGCTCCAAGCCCGTGATCGCCTACTGCCGCATCGGCGAGCGCTCCAGCCACACCTGGTTCGTTCTCAAGTATCTGCTAGGCATCGGCAACACGACCAATTACGATGGATCGTGGACGGAATGGGGCAATCTGGTGGGCGCTCCGGTCGAGAAAGGCACAAACGTCGCTTCGGCCTGACGAATCGCTAATGAAACCGGAAGAATATTCGGAAAGAAACGTGGAGGTGGCTGGCTGGGACGTCAATCTCACCAGCTACCGCCTCGGCGAGGTATTCCACTGCAAAGCCGACAACGTATCCCCGGGAGCCTGGCTTGCGAGAACGACTGGCGCTACGCGGGAAGAGGCGGAAAACAAAGCGCTGGAAA
Organism: Bryobacteraceae bacterium; assembly: GCA_040902885.1. Taxonomy (GTDB): domain Bacteria; phylum Acidobacteriota; class Terriglobia; order Bryobacterales; family Bryobacteraceae; genus JBBDWK01. The sequence continues at coordinate 25,815 of JBBDWK010000035.1, forward strand.
GAGCCGGAAAGCTCCTTGCCAGAACCAAGCGGCACTAATTTCTTCTGCCCGGAAAGCTTACAGGACCGACGGTAATGCCAACCCGGCCTTGTGCAGCGCCTTCTCAAGCAAGCTGATGGCCTCTTCTTCCGGAATCCGCCGCGCAATCGAGATTTCGGTCACCAGCATGTGGCGTGCACGGTCGAGCATCTTCTTTTCGCGGAAGGAGAGGGGCTTTTCGAGTTGCAACACGAGCAGGTTCTTGAGTACCTCGGCAACCGGAAGAAGACTGCCGCTCTGCATCTTCTCGGTGTTCTCCTTGAACCGGGATTTCCAGTCGCCGCACATCCGGCAAACTCCGGCGCTCAGAAACGCAACGATCCGGCTGATCTCGTTCTGTCGGGCAACCTTACGCAGACCGACGGTATTCACGTTGGAGAACGGAATCATCACCGTCATGCTGCTGTACATGAGACGCAACAGGTAGAATTTTTCGAAGTGATTGCCGAAGCTGCGGGTACTGATGTTTTCCACGGTCCCAACGCCTTGGTTGGGGTAGACAACTTTCTCACCGATCTGGAAGGTCATAGTGGTCCCACCCTGCCACCTCTGTGGAGTTGTTAATTTTTTCTTAATTCACGTTTCAAGCATCATAACCCCAGGTCGGCGTGTTGTCAAGACAGTGTTTTGAAAATCGCTAACTGATAGCAGTTTACAGGCACTTCGGCCGGGACAGCACGAAGCGACAGGGTATAGAACCTCGATGTTCAAAGGTTGTGGGAAAACCTACCACCACTAAGAGGTGTTATATCCGATCGGCTATGCCAGAACCTTCTTCACCACGTTGCCATGCACATCCGTCAACCGGAAGTGCCGGCCCTGGAATTTGAAGGTAAGCCGCGTATGGTCGATGCCCAGGCAGTGCAGAATCGTGGCGTGCAGATCGTGTACGTGTACGGGATCGGCGGTGATGTTGTAGGAATAATCGTCGGTCTCGCCATAGCTCACGCCGGGCTTGACGCCTCCGCCCGTCATCCAGACGGTGAAACAGCGCGGATGATGGTCGCGCCCGTAGTCGTCCGCCGTGAGCTTCCCCTGGCAATAGACCGTGCGGCCGAACTCCCCGCCCCAGACGATCAGAGTATCGTCCAGCAGTCCCCGCTCCTTCAAGTCGCGAATGAGGGCGGCTGAAGGCTGATCGATGTCACGCGCCTGACCGACGATCTGTGTGGGCAGCTTGTTGTGCTGGTCCCAGCCTCGGTGGAAAAGCTGGATGAACCGGACGCCGCGCTCGGCCAGCCGCCGGGCCAGCAGACAATTGGCCGCGAAAGTGCCCGGCTTCCGCGATTCCGGGCCGTACATTTCAAAGATGCGCTCCGGCTCCTTCGAGAGGTCCGCCAGCTCCGGCACGGAGGTCTGCATGCGATACGCCATCTCATACTGAGCGATGCGCGTGGCGATTTCAGGATCGGCGAACTCCCGCAGCTTAATCTGATTCAGCTTAGCCAGATCGTCCAGAAAGCGCCGCCTCCCTCGCGGGTTGAGCCCGGGGGGATCGGAAAGGTAAAGCACCGGATCGTCGCCGGACCGGAACTTGACGCCCTGATAGCGTGTGGGCAGGAAGCCGCTGCCCCACAAACGGTCGTAGAGCGGCTGGTCGGCGGGGTTGCCCGTACCCTGCGAGATCATGACCACGAAGGCCGGGAGGTCCTTGTTCTCACTGCCCAGACCATAGGAAAGCCAGGCCCCGATGCTCGGCCGTCCCGCAAGCTGGAAGCCCGTCTGGAAGAACGTGACCGCCGGGTCGTGGTTGATGGCCTCGGTGTGCATGGACTTGATGAAGCACAGATCGTCGGCGCTTTTGGCCAGATGCGGAAGCAGCTCGCTGAGCCACGCTCCCGAGTTTCCGTGCCGCGCGAACTGGAACATACTGGGCGCGACGGGAAAACTCGACTGTGCCGCTGTCATGCCCGTAAGCCGCTGTCCTTTGCGTATGGAGTCTGGAAGCTCGCTGGCGCGGCGTTCCTGCAGCGCGGGTTTGTAATCGAAGAGATCCAGTTGCGAGGGCGCTCCGGACTGGAACAGGTAGATGACGCGCTTGGCTTTGGGCGCGAAGTGCGGCAGCCCCGGCAGCGCGGGATGCCTCTGCTCATCGGTGGCAGCCTTCAGGTCTTCGCCGAGCAAGGCCGCCAGCGCCGCCACTCCCACTCCCGTGGCGCCGAACAACTGCCGGCGCGTCATCGTCAACTGTCTTTCCAGCCGGGGATCCATGGCTTACTCCTTGGTAATCGTCTCGTCCAGGTTGAGAATCAGGCTGGCTACCATAGCGTATGCGGCATGCTCGCTCGCGTCCAGCTTCTCGTCTCGCGGCGATTCTCCCTGGCTGAGGAACTTGCGCGCCGCGTCGCGGTCCGACTGGTAATTGTCGAGATGGTGCCGGTACGCGTCGAGCAGGATGGCGCTCTCGTCCGCGGCCGGGCGCCGCGCGGTGACGATGCGGAAGCCGTGCGCGATTCTCTCCTCCGGCGTCTTGCCGCCCTCGATCATCATGCGTCGCGCCAGCGCGCGGGACGCCTCCAGGTAGGTGACATCGTTCATCAGGCTGAGAGCCTGAAGCGGTGTGTTGGTGCGGCTTTCACGAACCACGCAGGTCTCGCGGCCCGCCGAATCGAAGGTGGTCATCGTGGGCGGAGGAGCAGTCCGTTTCCAGAATGTGTACAGGCTGCGGCGATACAGGCCTTCGCCTTTGTCCGCCTTGTAATCCGCGCCTCCGGTTAGCTCTTTCCAGAGACCCGCCGGCTGATAGGGTTTGACGGAGGGCCCGCCGATCTTTTCCACGAGCAGGCCGGCAAAGGCCAGAGCCTGATCGCGCACCACCTCGGCGGGGAGACGGAGGCGGGGCCCACGGGCGAGGAAGCGGTTCTCCGGATCTTTGCGCAGAAGCTCGGGCGCGACCTGCGAGGACTGCCGGTAGGTGGCGCTCATCACGATCGCCTTCTGCATGGCCTTCACGTCCCAGCCGGTGCGAACGAATTCCGTCGCCAGCCAGTCCAGCAGATCCGGATGAGTGGGCCACTCGCCCTGCGAGCCGAAGTCTTCCACCGTCTTTACCAGTCCCACGCCGAAGTACATCTGCCAGAAGCGGTTCATGGTGACGCGCGCGATGAGCGGGTTGGCGGGGTCCACGAGCCATTTCGCGAACCCCAGGCGGCTGTTGCCCACTCCCGCGGGAAGCGGCGGGAAGACGGCCGGCACGCCGGGAGCGACCTTCTCGCCCGGGCGGTCATACGCGCCTCGCAGCAGCAAATGCGTCTCTTTTGGCGTCGCGCTCTCTTGCATGATCATTACCGTGGGAAAGCTTTCGACGAGATGCAGGCGCTGCCGCCGCAGAGTGATCGCATTGCGCCAGGCGTCGCGGACGTGTTCGGGCGCGGCGCTGTTGACGAAGTACAGGCGGATCTTTCCGGCCTGCTCGGGGCTGCGCTTCTCAGGAGCCACTCGCGCGATTTCATCGATGGCCGCCGGCAGGGAGACCACCGCCGCCTGTTCAGGCGACAGGTCGTGCTCGTAAACCAGGACTTCGTCGATCCATCCGCGGAAGCGGTTCTCCGGTCCACTGCCGCCGCCGATGCGCAGCGGCTCTTTGGTGGAGAAGCTCTGGTTCAGCTCGTCCAGCAGGACGGTTAGCTTCCGCTGCTTGCCGTTGACGTAAATCTTGACCCCGTCAGCCACCCGGGAGGCATCGTAGGTCATCATCACGTGCTGCCACTGATTGAGCTCGATCGCGCTAGGAGTTTCCAGGCGCAACGCATCGTCCAGCCAGCGGGCTGCCAAGGTGACCTGAAGCTTGCCGTCCTTCAGGTAGAGCCCGTATCCGCTGCTTTCGGCGGCATCGGGTCCGCGTGTGACGATGGCGCCCGTCGGTCCCGTGGGATAGATCCACGCTGCCAGGGTGAACTTGTCGTAGAAGCCGAAGTGCCCGATGTCTCCGGCGTCCACATAACGCTTGCCGTCAAAGCTCGCGGCGCGTCCCACCTTGCCATCCACGAATTCCGCATCCCCATCCTGCATCTTTGCGGGAACCGGTTTTCCATCCTTGGTCCCGGGCGTCTCCCCGGAGACATTATCGTCCAGCGGATAGTAGGCGTTCAGGTCGCGCGGGAGCACCCAAGGAATGGGCGGGGACTTCGCCAGCGACTTCTCCCAAGTCCGCTGCGCTCGCGCCAGCTCCGGCTTCAACCTCGCGTACTCCTCTTCGGCAGCGGCCAGCCCGCTCTCCATCCGCTCGAGTTCGGCCTGCTGGTCCGGAGTCGGCGCCGGAATCAGCGGCGGCGAGTTGCCGTACTTGAAGACCCGGCCCTTTTCCTCGATGTTGTTGAAATAGGCGTAGACCTTGTAGAACTCTTTCTGCGTGATGGGATCGTACTTGTGATCGTGGCACCGCGCGCAGCCTAGCGTCAGCCCGAGAAACACGGTGGCCGTGGTGTCCACCCGGTCCACCACATACTCGACCAGGTACTCTTCGGGAATGATGCCGCCTTCGCCGTTGCCGCGATGATTGCGGTTGAAGCCCGTGGCGATCTTCTGCTCAATGGTCGCGTTCGGCAGCATGTCGCCCGCGATCTGCTCGACAGTGAACCGGTCGAAGGGCATGTTCCGGTTGAAGGCGCCGATCACCCAGTCCCGCCACCGCCACATGATGCGCTCGCCGTCGGATTGGTAGCCGTTGGTGTCCGCATAGCGGGCCGCGTCCAGCCAGCGCACGGCCATGCGCTCGCCGTACCGGGGCGACTGGAGCAGACGGTCCACCACCTTTTCGTACGCGTTCGGCGAAACGTCGTTCAGGAAAGCGTCGACTTCGGCGGGAGTAGGCGGCAATCCCGTGAGGTCCAGCGTCGCGCGGCGGATCAACCGCTCCCGGTCCGCTTCGGGCGAGGGCTTCAGCCCTTCGCGCTCCATCCGCTGCCAGACGAAGTAGTCGATCTCGTTACGCGGCCAGTTGGTGTTGCCAACCGGCGGCAGCTTCGGACGCTGAGGCGGCAGAAAGGACCAGTGTTTCTGCCATTTCGCGCCCTGCTCAATCCAGCGGCGGATGAGCGTCGTTTCGCCGGCGGTGAGTTCTTTTCCCGAGTAGACGGGAGGCATGCGGAGCGCCTTCTTGTCCGTGGTGATGCGGCGCACCATCTCGCTCTTGTCCGGCTCGCCCGGCACGATGGCGAAGCGCCCGCCGAGGTCCTGCATGGCGCCCGCTTCATTATCGAAACGAAGCTTGGTTTTGCGATTGGCTTCATCCGGCCCATGGCAGGTGAAGCATTTGTCCGAGAGAATGGGACGGATATCGCGGTTGAAGTCAACGGCCTGAGCGAGAGCGCCGCTCTGGCCGATCGCAACGGCAACGACGAACAGGAACGAGCGTGAACCGGGAAGAGTGATGCTCATTGGCGTCAGGACACTCCACCTGCAATTTTAGTCTAGTATATGCCTTACCGAGGATTCAGTCACGCCGGGCCGATCAGAGTCAACGCATTATCGCGTAAACGTCTCGACCAGTAAATCAGAAACCTCACGAGCCGTTTTGGCCGAAACCGAGCCCAATTTTTGAACGAGACGCAGGCGGTCAACCGCTCTAATCTGATCCAGCGCAACCTGACCTCGCTTGCCCTGAAACCGGACACTCACGCGAGTTGGATAGGGTCGCTCTACCGTCGTCATGGGCGCGACAATGACCGTGCGCACATGATTGTTCATCTCATCGGGCGACACCACCAGACACGGGCGTGTCTTCTGGATCTCCGAGCCTCGGGTCGGATCGAGCGACACGAGCCACACTTCATCCAGTTGCGGTGCGCCGCTTACCATTCCCACTCCTCGCGATCAAATCGATTCTTGGGAGCAGGTTCAAGCATCAACTCATCATCCACGGCCGTTCCGGCGGTCTGGAATGCCTCTGCCCATCCCTGGCGAGGCGCACGATCCGCAGCGATGACAAGCCGGTCATTTTCAATGTGTAACTGAACCGTATCGCCGAATCCGCACTGCTCTATGACTGGCTTGGGTATTCGAATCCCCCGGGAATTACCAATGCGTACAATTTCAGCTCTCACGGTTTCCTCCGGTAATTACATTGTATCCACATGCGTGTATTTTGGCAAGTGCGCCGTTTTTGGCTCTGTGGGCGGACCGGCTGGTCAGGGACCCAGTGAGGATTACATCCCGCCTTCATCGGCGGATGGACCGTAGATCGCTGGAACCGGAACATCATTCAGCCGCAAATACACCCCCAACTGAGCGCGGTGATGAATGCTGTGATTCATGACCCAGCTTCGAATAATGGCGATCCGGGGAAGCGTGAAGAGCGTCTTTCCACCGGCCAGGAGCGACCAGGGCTTCAGCAGATGATCGTCGGCCGCCCCGGCAAGCGCATCCCGCGCCTCAGCCAAGTTCTTGTCGAAGAGAGCGAGGGCTTCGGCCCGGGAGTTCGCGGGCGAAAGCCGGGGGCGTTCGGCGCCCTCCGGAGCAGTATCGAAGTTATCCTGCTTAATGGTGAAGACGGTCCAGGCGGGAATCTGCGCGAGATGGGTGGCCAAGTCGCCCATCGCCATCGACTTCTCGTGGGGCTTCCACGCAAGTTGTCCGTCGGGGATCCGCTCAAGAGTCTTCCGGGTGTTGGCCATCTCGTGGTCGAATTCGGGCAGCAGAGATTCAATCATTCCCATGGGCTTGTCATCTACAAGGAAGCGTGGATGAAGTCGACTTCTGTAGCCCCGATGATTAGGAGCAGCGTGCCATTAGTGGTCTGAACCTTCGGATGCAAGCTCTCTTGCGGAAAACAAGTGAAATCTCCTGCGTAGAACCGGACCTCGTCCCACCCCACATCCCCTTCCAGCACCAGGCACTGCTCGGTTTTCCTATGCCGGTGCGCGGGGTAGCTGGCGCCAGGCCGCATCTTCAACAAAAAGGTGGCTTGTCCGGTGTCCGCATCCCGGTGAAGCTCCTTAAACCGGACGCCCGGCAGCCCCGTGTCTCGCCAGGGACCTTCGTGTATGCGCACTAGATTCCAGGCCGGATCGGGCTTGGAGGAGAGAGAGTTTTCAGCGATGCGATCCAAAACCCGCTGTCGAAGCCCCGGATCGGGAGGCGCGGGCGCTTCCGCCAGAGCAAGCATAGCCGCCGACTCGGTGAAAGCGCAAACAGCTTCGGCCAATTCTTCGTCGCCTTCCGCGAGCCGGCGCTCCAACTCACGAGCGTCTTCGAGTTCCAGCGAGCCGAAGACGTACATCGCGGCGAGATCGTCGGCACTCCAACGCTCGTCTGTACCCCTCAGATCCCCCATCTACTTCCAATCTCCCAGAGCATAGCGCAGCCTGATCAGACCAAGACGGATTCTTGTCTTCACGGTACCGAGAGGCTCGCCCAATCTCTCGGCCAGCTCGGAATGGGTTAATCCATGAAAAAACGCCAACTGAATCGCCTTCATCTGGTCGGACGGAAGTTGCTGTATCGCCATGGCGACCCGCTCGCGCCGCTGGCTCCGCCATGCATCCTCCTCCGGTCCGGGAGCGCCGGAATGAACCGAAGCGGCTTCGTAAGTTGGCGCTTCTTTGTGCCCGAGCGATGCCCGGGATCGGATGCGGTCAATGGCCGCGCTCCGAGTCATCATGATCAACCAGGCCAGCACGCTGCCGCGCTGCGAGTCGTACCGGCTTGCCGACTGCCACGCTTTGCCGTAGACATCCAGAGCGACTTCCTCGGCATCCTCGCGGTTTCCCAGCATCCGAAGCGCGAGCCCGAACACAATCTGGATGGTCTCATCATAGAGGCTTCCAAAGGCGGACTGATCTCCGGAGACCGATCGCCGAAGAAGACCGGTCAGGAGTTCATTCTGAGAGGGGAAGCCGGCTCCGCTCTCTCTTGCCCTTCCTACGCCTGTCGCCTGGCTCTTGGATTCATCCATTCGACACGACAATCCCGCCACAACGTAATTTTCCGAAGGAGCGCGGCGGCCGTGAGAAGGGGTGGCGCACTCCCTGAGCTCTGGCTGAGAGTATATCCTGGACGGTCGGCCGTGTCCATCGCTGTTAGGCCTGCTGCTAGCATGTGAATTGTCCGGTCCAATTAACACGTGAGTTGTCCGGTTTAGGAAG
>JBBDWK010000036.1:0-31781 GCA_040902885.1 Bryobacteraceae bacterium
AAATGCAGTAACTCGCTGTCTGCGGAATTTGACAAATAATATGTGTTATTGGAAGTTGAGCGACTGTTTCTCGGCGGCTCAACGTCCGAGGATCACACGCTCCTTAACCTAGCCGACTAACACCTTGACGGATTCCGCCCGTCTGGTATGCTACACGCAGGGAAAGCTTTTCCGGCTTTCCGAAAAGCAGTAATTCATCCCTCCACCTTATGATCACAATTGTCAAAGTTCCAAAAGAAAGGCCAAATTACCATATTACCATACCCACCAGCGCCCGCCAGTTGTTGGGCATTGCCGATGGTGATCTCCTCGAGGCCCGTGTGGAGCGCGGCAAGATGACCATCGCTCCCAAAACTGTGATCGACCGCGACTTGGCTGAAAGCTTTGAAGATTTCAAAAAGGGCCGCGCCTTTGGTCCCTTCACCAGCCACGAGCAGTTCCTCAACTCCCTCCACGGCGAGGCCAAGAAAGTGCCGCCGGAAACAGAATTCCTCGAGGCCTCGTAGGCCACGAATCTTTACGACCATTGAGGATGGGGTCGCGGTGACGTATCTGAACCGCGAAGACTATCCCGACCTGCCGGATCTAGCGAATCCATCAAGTGAAACGGGCAAGAAAAAGAACAAGAAGAAAGCGGAGGCGAAGCTTATGCCAGACCCAGCTTCGCCTTCAGCAGTCCCGCCACCTCGTTCGGCGCGTTGACCACAACAACCTCAAACCCCGCCGCCCGCGCGCTGGCGATGCCCGCCGCCGAATCCTCGAATACCAGTGGAGTGATGGCACCTAACTGGCGCGCAGCCGTGAGGTAAGGTTCGGGGTCCGGCTTATGGCGCTGCACGTCTTCGCCGCACACCAACGCACCCAGCAGCGGCAGCACACCGGCCTTTCGCAATACTGGCTCCACCTCAAATCTGCCACTGGAAGTAACCACTGCAATCTTGCTGTTGGAAAGTGACTTAACGGCTGCCAATGTCTGCGGAAGAAAGGGGCTCTCGGCCTGCATGCGCTGCCGGAACAGAAGCTTTTTCCGCGCGTATGCATCGCGCAGGGTATCGAGGCTCACTGCCCCACCCCCCAACTTCGCGTAAAACTCGAGCAGTTGCCGGTCGGCCACGCCGATGCAGTTTCGCTGGTACGAATCCCAATCGAGCGAGATGCCCAGCGGCGCCAACTGTTTGCACCAGCAGTTGTAATGGATCGGTTCAGAGTCCACAAGGACCCCGTCGAAGTCGAAGAGAATGGCGTCGTAGGGTGACATCCGGAAAGGTCAGTTCCGGAAACGTACCGAGCGGATCATGGATTGAAAGACGCTCTCCAGGTTGGCGAAGTCGTTTTGAGGGGCGATAAAGATCATGTAGAAGACACCCTCGGGCCGCGCCACCGTCACCACCACGTCCCTTTCGGTGACCCCTCGATAGGGAGAGGCATTCGAAAGATTTGTAACCAGCGCGGCTCTTCCGTTCACGCGCGACTGCGAAGGCTCGCTCTGCACGCGCATGGCCGGGTTTCCGGCCCGCAGGCTCTGAACCAGCTCGCCTGTAGCCTGCCGAAGGTCTCCTCGCGATTTGGGAGCGTAATGGCCCAGGATCGTCCCGTACGCCACCTGTACTCCGTCCCCGGCTTGCACCAGGCCTTGTTTCGGGGCGATGGTCACCGTGCCGGGCGAGTCCTCGAATACCTCCCAGTTGTCGGGGTGCGAGATGGCGTAGGAGTTTCGGCGCAGTTGACGGAAGCGGCTCGAAACGACTGGAGCGGAAGCTTGCGGCGGGTCGTGAACCTCCGCCGAGCGGCGCTGCTGCGCTGGTGCCGGCAGCTTCTGGACCCGCTGCTTCATGCTCTGAAACTCGGACATGTTGGCCGCCTGGTATTCGCGGGCCGACAGCTGCCGGATCTCGGCCTGCACGTTCTTCACGCGGTTCCCCGGATCGGGGTGCGAGGACAGGAACTGGGGCGCGCGGGAGCCGCCCTCCGCCTGCAGCTTCTCGAAGAAGCGGGCCGCCTCGATGGGGTTGTACCCCGCGTCGTGCATAATGTGCGTGCCCAAGACATCGGCCTCGTTCTCGGCCCCGCGCGAGTAATTCAACAGCACGGATTGAGCGCCCAGGCCGATGCCGGCCTGCGCCAGTTGTCCCAGAATCGATCCGCTTCCGATAAGGCTCCCGGCCAGGATAGCCGGCAACGAGATCAGTTGCCCTTTTGAGGCCTGAGAAGTTCCATGACGCAGAGCGACGTGCCCGATCTCGTGCCCGATCACGCCCGCCAGTTGGCCTTCGTTGTCAGCCGCCGTAATCAAGCCGCTGTTCACGAAGACCGGCCCGCCGGGGAGCGCGAATGCGTTGATCGAGTTGTCGTTTACCAGCGTGAACTCGTAGGGATACTTGCCGGCTGCCGACTGGGATGCCAGCTTTCGTCCCAGGCGGTCGATGTAGGCCTGCAGCGTCTGGTCCTGAACAATGGAAAGCTCGCGCCGCAATTGGGCCGCGGCTTCGCGGCCCAATTCGATGTCCTGTTCCGGACTAAAGAAGTTAAGCCGCGCTGGCTGCGGCAGCTCTCCCGGCTTGCGCGCCGCGCAAGCCGGAAAAACGGTGAGGGCCAGCAGCAGGGGTAGAAATGGCCGGCGATTGAATCGGCATCGCATAAGGCGGCTCCACGGATGTCTTTTCCAGCTTAACAGAACTTACCACTGGAACTAGTAGAAGCTGCGACGATTGGCGGGGCGGCGCGGGCAGTTGCTGGGCACGCTGCTGCATGCGCTTAAAGTCGCCCGAGATGTTCGTCTGGTACTCGCGCTGTGGAAGCTGCCGGATCTCCGCCTGCACCTGCTGCAGGCGGTTTCCCGGGCTAGGATGGGAGGAGAGGAACTGAGGAGCGCGCGAGCCGCCCTCAGCCTCCAGCTTCTCGAAGAAGCGCGCCATTTCGAGCGGGTTGTACCCCGCACTATGCATGATCCGCGCCCCCAGCGCATCCGCCTCCAGCTCGGCCTCCCTGGAATAGCTCAGCAGGACGGATTGCGCGCCCAGCCCGATTCCGAGCTGAGCCAGTTGTCCGAGCAGACTGCCGCCGCCTCCCACGAGGCCCCCCGCGATCGCCGCCGGCAGTTGAATCGCCTGCGACCGTGAAGCCTGGGCGGTTCCATGACGCAGGGCAACGTGCGCGATCTCGTGCGCCATCACACCCGCCAGTTGCGCCTCGTTGTCCGCGGACGTGATCAAACCTGTATTGATGAATACGGGTCCGCCCGGCAGAGCGAAAGCGTTGATGCTCCGATCATTGATCAGCCCAAACTCGTAAGGAAATTTGGCCGCTCCCGGCTGGCTGGCGAGACGCCCGCCCACGCGCTCGATGTATCCCTGGAGCGCGGAGTCGCGAACAACCGGAAGCTCCCGCCGCACTTGCGTAGCCGCTTCCCGTCCAAGCTGGATATCCTGTTCAGGGGTAAAGAGATTGAAGCCGGCGGGCTGGATCGGTTCTCCCGCTCTGCGGCGCGAGCCTGCGCATCCCGGCAGCATCATCACAGCCACCAACGCCAAAGGCAATACTGTCCGGCGTCGAAAAGAATGATGTTCCATACGATTCGTCTCCAATCGCAAATGGGAGCAAATACACTACCAAGCCCGGCCGCCGGTTGCGGAGCCTACGCTATAATATTGCCCATGTTGACGCCCACCGAACATATTTGGCATAACGGCCGCTTCATCCCGTGGGAGGATGCCAAGATTCACGTCCTTTCGCACGTCGTAAGTTACGGAAGTTCAGTCTTCGAAGGAATCCGCTGCTATTCCACTCCCTCCGGACCGGCCATCTTTCGCCTGCACGAGCACGTGCGCCGCATGGCGGATTCCGCCAAGATATACCGCATGGACCTGCCGTATGGCAGGGAGCACCTTGCGGAGGTTATGCTGGAGCTCGTCCGCGTCAACAAGCTTCAGAGCTGCTACCTTCGCCCCATCGCTCTCCGCGCTTATGGCGACATCGGCGTGAACCCGCTCAACAACCCGATCGATGTCTACGTCGCTTGTTGGGAGTGGGGCAAGTACCTGGGCGAGGAAGCCTTGGCCGAGGGCGTGGACGTGTGCGTCTCGAGCTGGGCGCGCATGGCGCCCAATACCCTGCCCGCCATGGCCAAAGCCGGCGCTAATTACATGAATTCGCAGCTTATCCGGATGGAAGCCATCATGAATGGATATTCCGAGGGTATCGCCTTGGACGAAGCCGGCTACGTGAGCGAAGGTTCGGGGGAGAACATCTTCCTGATTCGCGACGGCAAGATCTACACTCCGCCCCTGGGCGCTTCGGTACTTCCGGGCATCACACGCGACTCGGTAATCCAGTTGGCCAGCGATCTCGGTTTTCCGCTGGTGGAAACCATCGTGCCTCGTGAAATGCTATACATTGCGGACGAAGTGTTCTTCACCGGCACCGCGGCCGAGGTTACGCCGATCCGCTCCATAGACCGCATCACCATCGGCGACGGCAGGCGCGGGCCGGTCACCGAACGGCTGCAGAAGGAATTTTTCGCCGTGGTAAATGGGAGCAAGCCCGACCGTCACGGCTGGTTGTCGAAAGTGGGAAACCCTGTGGAAGCGCCGGTCGGCGCCAAGTAAACCATTAGATGACGCGATCCGGCCGGCGACCTCCCCCGAGATTTACCTGCCGGACCGCGCTTCAACGTATGAACTATAACTTTGTACCGTTTTTGGAGGGTGGAACTCCAGTGCCGAATGGGCCTTTTCAACAAGTTTCTCATTCCTTCTTTTTATCTAGAAACCGGGCACTTAGAGGCGGCGGCATGCCCCGCGTTTGTGATGAAACTGTGAATAAATCAGGATGGCTATGATTTGTCGCGGCATCGATGTCCAGTCCGGCCGTTCGGTGGAAGTCGTTTTTGACGGCGTCATCTCCTCGGTGGCCCCTTTCTCCGGAGAGGTGAGCCGGTACCTGTGCCCTGGCTTCGTCGATATTCAGGTGAATGGGTTCGCGGGTGTGGACTACAACTCGCCCGAAACCCCTTTCGACGAAATTGCCCGCTCGGTCGAAGTATTGTACTCGACCGGCGTCACGCGCTTCTACCCGACGGTGATCACGGGCGGCCCCGACGATATGCTGGGCGCCCTGAAAAATCTGGCGAAGGCCAAGGAAAAGTTTCCAGCCATCGACGGATTCCACGTGGAAGGCCCGCACATCTCGGCCGACGATGGGCCGCGCGGGGCGCATCCCCGCCGCTGGGTGCGCCGCCCGGACATCGACGAGTTCCGCCGGTGGCAGGACGCGACGGAGGGCAACATCCGTCTGACGACCCTGGCGCCCGAGTGGCCCGAGGCGCCCCGCTACATTGAAGCCGTGGTGTCGCGGGGCGTGGCGGTGAGCATCGGGCACACCAACGCCGAATCGCACCACATTTCCGATGCCGTCTTCGCGGGCGCTACCTTGTCCACGCACTTGGGCAACGGCGCGCACTCGGTTTTACGGCGGCACCCGAACTACATCTGGGATCAGCTTGCGAATGACGGCTTGGGGGCAAGCTTCATTGGGGACGGCATTCACCTGCCGCAGTCGTTCTTAAAGGTGGCGATCCGGGCCAAGGGCGTCGAGCGGTCCGTGCTGGTGACGGACGCCAGTTCCCCGGCGGCCGCCAAACCGGGCCGCTACAAGCTGGGCGAGCAGGAAGTGGATCTCACCGAAGACCAGCGCGTGGTGCTCGCCGGGCAGGACCGCCTGGCGGGCTCGGCGCTGCGCATGGACAAAGGCGTCGAGAACCTGGTGAATCTGGGCGAAGTGTCGCTTGCGGATGCGGTCCGAATGGCGACCACCAATGCCGCGCGCTACGGCCTGGCGCCGCAGCGCGGCAAAGGTCTGGTACCCGGCGAGCGCGGCGATCTGGTTGTCTTCGAATTCGAGAACAACCAGCTGCGCGTAAAGGAAACTTACTTAGCGGGCTGCCGGGTTTTCTGAGGGCGGTTCCGGTCCGGAATCCGTCCGCAGATTATTGGTCACGGAGAATGCCCCGGATACGCCATTGGCCTGGATGCCGGCGATGTTCTTGTCGGCCTGGTTGGCTACAACGCCTTCCAGCGTGATATCGCCGTTGTTCACGATAATGTGGATCGGGGGAACGGCTCGCAGCGAGTATCGGTTCAGGGCGGTATGCCCGTAGATGGCACGATAGGCTGCCACGCGAATCCGGTCGTCTTGAGCCGACAACGGAAGCACCTCGATTTCGTTGTTCACCCGCTCGACGCCCTCGATTCGCTTGACCACGTTTTCGGCCGATGACTTCAGCGTCGGCCGGGTCACTTGGCCGAGCAGAGTCACCGTGTCTCCATCGATGCGGTAGGTGAAGTGATCGAACACGCCATAATAGGGCAGCATTATCAGCTCGTGGCGAATCTCCCGGGTCAGCCAGTCGCGCCCGCGGTCGTTCGCGGCGCCTACGCGGGAGCGAGTCTCATCGTCCTCGGGCTTCGCGAACTTCGCAGCGTACACGGCCGGCACCAACACTGAGGACACGGAGGATCGCAGTTCCCTCTCGCGGGCCTTCGCATCGGCGGGCAGCGTGAACTGGTAACCGTAATTCTTGCCCTCGATCCAGATCTTGTCGAAGAAGTAGTCGTTGCCGATGCGTTGCAGAACGACCTCGGTCTTGCCGGCGGCATTTCTGCTGAGTGCGTCAATCGTGTGGACGGTCGCCTTCAGATCCATTCCCTTTTCGCCAAATACATGGAGAATGTTGCTGTCCGAAGCGCCGCGGAATTCCTCGATCGTATAGTCTCCCGGCGGGAGAAGCTTGCCTTGAATCTCCACTGTGTAAGGGAGCGTGACGTTCACTCGATCATATAAGCGTCCCGCTCCCTGCATGCCAGTTACAGCCAGAAACACAATCGACAACAGAATGATAATTTGTTGTTTCATAGTCTTGGATACATCTCCTTTCTTTCGATTGCAAAAGAGGCGCGCGGGAGGCTTTCGACCTTTACCCCGTCAAGTAATAGTCTGGACGGCTCGGCGTCTGGTTTGGTTGCGAATCCGTCAAAAGAAGCAGCTGAAACGTTTTACGACAACCAAAGCAAATTATTTCGGGGGTTTGGCGTTGAAGTCTCAACGTGAATAGTAATATGCAACGCCCAATGAGGTTCTGAATCTAACATGCCGGTGGTTGCCGGCTTATGTACGTTACCATCCGATGACCTAATATCAGAAAAAGAACTTCAGCCCGAATTGAACGATCCGCATCTGAGTCCGCAAGGAGCGGATCTCGCCGTTGCGCGGCCCGTCAGGCGTAATCGAGGTCAGGCCCGAAAAGGTGATCCCTCCCGGCGCGCCGAAGTAGGGGGTGTTGGTCGTGTTGAACGACTCGGCACGGAACTGCAGCTTCATGCTCTCGCGGATCGCGAAGTTCTTGTAGGCCGAGAAGTCCAGGTTGCGAACGCCAGGAGTGTCCAGGGTTGCCTTGCCGCCGTTGCCGTAGTGGCACAGATCCAGGCGTCCCGGAATGTTGCATGACACACGGCGAAACGCCGTCACATCGAACCAGCGCTGGCGGGTTGCCTCGTCTCCGAGGCGCTCGTCGCTGAGGCGATCCGGACGCACCGGTCCGCTTCCGGTATTCAGATCCGCGCCTTGGCCCACTGTCATCGGCAATCCACTGCGCATCGTCAGGATTCCATTCACCTGCCAGCCCTGCAACAAAGCCCGAGATACGCCTCTGAGGCTATTACCAAGCGGCAGCTCATAGACGAAGTGCAAGACGCCGCTGTGCGTCTGATCGAACGAATATCGGGCGCGCGACCCCATCCGGTCGCGGGGATCCTGGAATCCGCCGTCCTCGTTGCCCCCGGATTCGCCGTCGCCGTGCGCCTTGCTGAAGGTGTAGGAGAATCCGTAAACCAGTCCGCGGGAATACCGCTTCTCGACGGAGACCTGAAGACCGTGATAGAACCCGTTGCCGTAGCTGTCTATCATGCGAATCCCGGCCAAATCCTGAACGCGGCCAAGGTCGTAGAAGCGCTGGTACGGCCGGCGCGCCTGGAAGTTGGTGTCCGGCGACGGATCGGGACTGTTGAAGTTGGCAATCGTATTCCCGACGTTACTGCTCTTGCTACCGACGTAGCCAATGGTCAGGGCGGTATCAAGAGGAAGCTCCCGCTGCACGTCAAAGCTCCACTGCCAGTGATTGGGACTTCGGTGATTCGGCAAAACGCTCAGCAGATTGGATGGACGAATTGTGGCGCTTCCGCCGAATGGGTCGTCGAAGCTCACAATGTGGGTGTTAGGACGGAAACGCCTGGTGCTGATGTTGTAGTTAGTATCGTTGGCGGTCACCGGAACGGTCCTTGCGGGGTCGGTTACGGAATTAAATTCCTGGCTGCCTCCAAAGGGGGGCATGTTGGCGAGAATCGTGAAAGTATTCATGTGCTCGACATTTGCGAACCAGCCGCCGCCGGAACGGAGCACCCATTTGTTGCTGGGGCGGAACGCGATTCCCACGCGGGGCATGATGAGGCGCTTTTCCTGTTGCCAGAGCTTGACTGCTCCTCTCTCGTCAATCTCAGCGGGAATGATCGTCGGGATAACCCTACCGTCGGGTGCGGTAAATGTTTGCTCTAACGAGAGGCTTCTCCAGCCGCCGCCCCGGTCAACCGGCACGCCGATATAGTCCCATCTCACACCGAGGTTCAAAGTGAGCCGGGACGTGATCTTCCAATCGTCGAGGAAGTAAAGGGCGGCGCGATTCGCGAGAGGAAGCGTTGGGTGCAGGGACTCGGGAGAACGAGCGGTGGATGGGTACCCCAAAAGGAACGAAGCGAAATTGTAGCCGCTCTCATTCGCGCCAAATGTCATGCTGCCGCGCGGCTCGTTAGCCGATCCGCGATCCATCGTGGTGCGCCGATACTCGATCCCCGTCTTGAAATTGTGGCGGTCGCGGTGAAAGGAAAAGTTGTTGGCGAATTGGTAGCTGGTCATGAAATCGAAACCGTTGCCGGTGTCGCGGTCTCCGAGAGTGAACTGCGTCAGCAGCGGCACGCCGGTCTCCCGGTTTGTGAGCTTACGGTTTCCGTCGCCGATCGACCGAAACAGGCCGATGCCGAGCGAGTCGACATCGAAATCCGTATTCGTACGAGGATTGCCAATATCGTCGTCGGCAACATTGAAGCCAAAACGGAACTCGTTGATCGCGTTCTGATTGAAGGTATGCAGCCACTGGCTCGCCATGTTTGAGGCGCCTTGCGTGAAGTACGTGGGGAAATTCGGATTGATGTAATCCTGGTCGCGCCGCGAGCGGTCAAACGCATAGCGCACAAAGACCTTGTCGCGATCGCGGAAAATATGGTCGCCGCGAAGGTAGAATTGATCCTGCCTGATGATGTCGGGAACGGCCGAGCGCGCCGTCGTGTCGAGGATATCCGCCTGCTGAAACTGCGCACGCGGCAGGAACTCGAGCATTTTTCGGGCGCCGGGATGGATGCGCGTTGCCGGAATGACATTGCCTGGAAACGGATCGCCGGTCGCAGCATCGAATATCACGATTGGGTTGCGCAGAGGGCGTCCGGTAGAAGGGTTCACGCCCGGGCTTAGCAATGCCGAGAAGTCTCCCTGCCGGAAAGCGTCTGGAGGGAAGAACGCGGATTGCACGGCCTCCCTTGTCTCACGGCGGCCTTCGTAGTTGAATGCCCAGAACGTGCGATTGTGGCCGTTGTATCCGGGCAGCATCACGGGACCGCTGACAACCGCGCCGAACTGGTTGCGGCGGAGGCGGTCTTTGGGCAGCCGCGCGGTGCCGGAGGGCAGCTCGAAATTGAGGAAATAATCTTCGGCGTCGAGCTTGTCGTTGCGAAGGAACTCGAAAAGCGTACCGCGCAATTGATTGGTACCCGACTTCATCGAGATCTGCACATGTGCGCCGCCGCCCAAGCCGTACTCGGCGGAATACGAGCTGGTCTGAACCTTGAACTCCTCGATGGCCTCAATGGATGGCGTAAAGACCGTAATGTGAGTCCTCGGGTTCTTGGCATCCACCCCATCCAGCGCGATAGTCCCGTAGATTTCGCGGATACCGTTGGCGATGACGGAAACGCCGGCGCCCGGAATAGGAAAGCCTCCGTCGCCGGCGGCGAGGCCGGTGCGCAGCCCGAACTGGACGCCGGGAACCAACACCGCAAGGTTGCTGATATTGCGGCCGTTCAGCGGCAGCTCGACGATGCGGCGGTTCTCTATCACCTGTCCAATCGTGGCATCCTCGGTTTTGAGGGCGACCGCGGCGGCCGTCACGTCGACGCTTTCGGTCACGTTGCCCACCTCAAGAGTCAAATCGACGCGCAGCTTCTGCTGAGTCTGCAGATTCACGCCGGATACTGTCTGGCTCTTAAAACCCTGCATCTCACTGCGGATCACGTACTCGCCGATATCGAGCAACGGGAAGGAGTATTCGCCGGCGGGGTCGGTGATTGCTGTGCGCGTCTCGTTGGTGGCGACGCGCGTGATGGTGACCTTGGCGCCCGGCACTACGGCGCCACTAGAGTCCTTCACCAGTCCCAGAATTTCCGTTGATGTTGTTTGGCCCGAACCCGAAACCGCGCCAAAAAGGAGAATCGAGCAAATGGCGGTAAATCGCATATGCCCCCCTGTGCGCACATATTGTAATCCAAGCAATGCACGGAGCGGAGCCGATGGGCGCGGCTGAAGCGCCGGATGGGATTCGATGCCATCCGGCAAGGTCGCGAAGTCGCAATGAGGGACTTGAAACCCCGGTTCTAGCGATCACGACCGAACTTCGGTTCCTTTGCGGTGCCCAGAATTTTGATCTTCAGAAAAGTGCCTGCTCCGTGTTTGGAAAAGAAAGGGTCGGCGGGCTTTAGCACCCAGCGCTTCCAGCCACTCATAGTTTGGGAAACCTTGGCGTCCAACATTAATGCTCCCCGAAAGTCGAGTTGATCGCGGTCAATATCGTAATTTCCGGTGAGATTGACGGCCGCCCCCGAAACTGCGAATGCCAGCGTCTTAAATGTAATCACCTCGTTCTCCAAGTTGAAAGAACCGGTCATGCGAGAGACCACCTCATCAATCTCCAGGTTCTTTGGCGCTCCCTGGCCGCGGCGGCTCAGGCCATCGACCTGGTCTTGGATCTTGGACCGGAGAAACTTGCCATTGGTCACGTTGAACCTTCCATCCAACAGCAGCCTCTCTTTCACCTTCCCTGTCACGGGTGGGATTGCGATCTGTGTATGCAGTTCGAGGGCGCCTTCCATGAATGGCGCGCCTTTCATGGCGAGCGTAAGGACATCCCGCATCCTGCCGTTCGGCATCGACACGTCGAGCGTTATTGCCCTGCGCCTCTCTCCCTCATGTTTGATTATGGCGCCGCTGGTGGCGAACTTTGTTTCTCCCAGCGTTGCCTGGACGGGCTTCAGCGTGGTGTTGCCGTTCGTGCCATCCACCAGCACCTCAAACTTAGTGGTCAATGAAACTGCATTTCCAGACCGAGTCAGCCGGAAGTCGGGCACGGACGCGGCGCCGCGCACGGCGATCGCTTCCAAACGTCCTTCGAACTCGCCGGTGGACCGAAGAATTCCAGCAATTCCCTTGAAGACCGCGAGGTCTGCGTTTTCGAACAAGTAGCTGCCTGCCAGTGGAGTTTCGCTTGGTTCTCCCGCGGCCCACGGGCCGAACGTCCCATTGCTGTGAATTTCCCCGGGGGGTTTAGGATTCGTCAGCACCGCGTCGTACTTCATCGCGACGTCCTTACCCGCGGATTCCAGTTGGACGTTCAAAAGGTTGAATCGCAGGGGAATCTTGCTCGGATCTTTTGGCAAAATCGCAAGCTTTGCGTTGTGAATGTCGACGCGCTGGATGACCACTCCGGACTTCTTCTCCGGCAGCTCCGCCGCCGGCGGCTTACTTTCGCCACCGAATTTTGGACGCTCGCCTTTCGGAGGAATATTGATCTCCATGCCGTTCAGCGTGACCAGAGGCACCGTTTTTGGATCGCCGAATAGAGTTCGCGAACCGATAGAAGCCGCAAACTTTCTCAGCACGAAGAGCGGGGGCACATCCTGGCGGCCGCGATGGCGGATCGAGAGACCTTCACCCTCTACCGTAACCAATCTCTCCGAACCGGGCCGCAGCAGGCTCAAGGCCGCAAGCGGCGGTACGCGAACGCGCAGCGCCGTCAGTTCTACCTGGCTGTCGAAGCGCTGTTCCAGGTACTCGATAGTCTGTTGACGGATATAAGGCTCGAAGTTCCGGCTTATGAGGATAGCCGCTACGAACAGCGCTATCGCACCAATCGCAGCCACGATTCCCGCGCTCAGCAGCCACTTTCCCCGACGGCTCAATCGGCGCCAGCGATATCCGATACCCCTTGGCTGCCCGCTGGTCATAGGTTCCTTTTTTGGCTGAGGAAGCGGCGGGTCTACTGGCTCATGCCGCGCGCGGCGATCCTCCAAAGGGCTTCCACGTTGTCTCCCCGCACGCAGAACATGCGGTCGTAGAGATTCACCGACGGATCGCAGTGAGGGACGATGAACTCCAGCCGGTCGCCCAGATTCACCGCCGCCGAAGCCTTTGTCAGGTTCAGACGGCCGTGTTCGTCCCCGCCCCAGGTGTAGACGATGCCCTGAATGCTCTTGGCTTCGGGCGTGAAAGCACGGTCGGTCGAGAACGATTTAAAGCCGCCATCGACCACGGCGTTTTGGTCGTTTGGCTTGCTCACCACGGTGGTCAGCACGGACAGCGAATTCCGGAAATCCTTGTACACGGGTCCGTCCTGGCCGCCGATCCTGTTGTAATCCATGTCCATGAACACGAAGCTGCCGGGCTGGATTTCGGTGATGCCGTCGATCTCCGTGTCGATGTTGTAAGTGCCCGTGGAGCCGCCCGTCAGCAGCCCGCATTCGATGCCGCTTTTCTCGATTGCGCGGCGCGTCTCCACCGCCGGGGCCATGGACTCCCGCGATACATTGCGTCTCTGCTCGAAGCCGACAACGTGCGACGCGCCGCCGGCGTAGGACTGGATTCCGGCCAGCTTGACGTGGGGCAGAGGCGCAATCGACTGCGCCAGTGCAACCGCCGGCTGTCCGGGCGCGATTCCGGTGCGGCCGGAAACGTAGAGATCGATCGCCAGGTTGAGCTTGATCTTCGCGGCGCCCGCGGCGTCGTTCAGGTCGCGGACGTTCTGGGCATTGTCCACGCTGAATATGGTGTCGCGCCGCAGCGAAGCCAGCCGCATGGCGCGCTCAATCTTGTGCCGGCCGATCACGGCCGTGGTAACCAGCAGGCCGGATACGCCGTTTTGCGCAAAGACTTCGGCCTCGCTGAGCTTCGCCGCGCACGCGCCTACCGCTCCGGAGCGGATGAGCGCCTTGGCCACATCCGGGCATTTGTGGGTCTTGCCGTGGGGCCGCAACGCGCGGTTCTTCGATTTGGCATGGCTCGCCATCTTGTCGACGTTGAATTCGAAGGCGTCGAGATCGAGCACCAGCGCCGGCGTGGGAATGTCGGCCCGCGTCAGCTTGCCTTTGACGTCTCCCCGGGCGAGGATTTTTTCAATCTCCGCATACGAGTAGCCGCGTTTTTCGGTAGCCGATTTCAGAACGGCCGGCACGCTGGCGGCGGCGGCGAGAAAGATGCGTCGGTTCATTTCACAGCCTCCCGTGAATGGGGTGATTGTAGCACGCTCCCGGCGGGCGGTGTCTCAAACGCGGACAATCTGCGGGAGGTGGTCGAAGTGCTTGTCTCGCGCGTGCAGGGCCAGATTGTGCTGCAGTACGAGCGCCGCCAGCCACATGTCGTTCGCCGGAATCGGCGTGCCCTGTTTCCGGAGCTGGCGGAAGACCGACGCGTAATGGTGAGTCGTCTGGTCATCGGCAAAGAGCACGCGCACGCCGTCCTTCAAGAGGAACCGCCGGAGTATTCGCTCGTTCTCGGCCTGCCGGCGTCCGTGAGCAAAGCCGGCTCGAAGTTCGCCGAGCGCCACGAACGGCAATATTATAACCTCCGCTTCCTCCAGAAGCGCCACCGTCTGAACCAGTCCTTTGCAAAGATCGACGTATCGATTCGTGTCGAGAGCAACCCTCACCGCCAGAGGTCCTCGTCCACCCGGTCCTGAGCGGCGAGCGCCGACTCGATCGCCTTATCGGCCTTCCACGTCCCGGCAATATCGCCGAGATCGCGTCGTTTTCGTGGCGCACCGGCCACACCTGAACCCTCCGCCAGCGCATCGACAGCCGCTTCGTTCAGGCTCTTGCCGGCCGCACGCGCGCGCTCGCGAAGGGCATTGTCAACAGTCGCCGGGATGCCGCGGATCGTGTATTGCATGCAACCAATATAGGCTATGCATGCACCTTCGGCAAGCAAACCGCCAGAGCGCTCTTGCCCTGCTCTTACGCAGCGGCCCTAAAGAATGATTCATAAACGACAGGATCGGGAGGCGTCTGCTCAGGCGGCGCATTGGAAACAGCGGGCTGGCAAAGGCTGTGAGTGAAGCAGCCCGCCAGCCACAATCCTATTCCCATCCGAAATATCATGGGAGCGCTTACCGGTCGGGCCGGTCGAGCGGAATCACCGTGGTCTTGTTTGCTTCGATGGTGACCTTCTGGTTGATGTCCCCATGAATCGGCGAGGAAGCACGCACATCATAGGTGCCGGGATTCAGCAGGAGCCCGCCGCCCTTATTGTTGAGCTCGTCGATAAAGCCGTAAAATTTGTCGTTGATGAAGACGGCCGCAGTGTCGCCCGACGTCACCGAAAGAAACGACTCGGGCTCGCCGCCGCCGAACCGCAGCCGCCCGAAGGGAGGCTTGGCCGGCTCAACCTTCTTGAGCTTGTAGCTGATCTTGGCCGTCTTGCCCGGCTGCACCGTGATCTTGGTCTTATAATCCTCGAAGCGCGGATCCGTGAGCGTCACTTCGTAATCGCCGGGCGGTAACGGGTACTTCTCCGGCACGGTAAATCTTCCCGCCGGTCCCACATACTTCCCGTTTACAAACAATCCGGCGCCGGTAGGCTTTCCGCGAGCCCTGATATAACCCGTCTCCTGAGCGATGGCCGGCAAGGCCATCAGTAACATTGCTGTAACTGCCGTTGTCAATTTGAGCATAAATGTCTGTTAACCTGCCTGCACGAGGTTGAGAACTTCGTTCATCGAGCCTTGCCGGTACCCCTCCGTGTCCAAAGTTACGTACTTGAAACCGAGCTTTTTGAATATTGACGTAAACCGGTCCAGCATCTCCAGGGTCATCGCCTTGGGCAGTTCTTCGCGGGCAATTTCCAGGCGAATCACTTCGCCGTGGTAGCGCACGCGAAACTGCCGGAAGCCCAAGGATTTCACGGCTTCCTCGCCGCTTTCGACCTGCTTGATGTTCTGAATGGTCACCGGCGTCCCGTAAGGAATTCGCGAGCTCAGGCAAGCGGAAGCGGGACGGTCCCAGGTGGGAAGACCCGCCCGCCGGGAAAGCTCCCGGATTTCGGCTTTGGTGAGCAGCGAATCGACCAGCGGCGCTTTTACCTGATGTAGCTTTGCCGCGTTCTGGCCAGGCCGGTAATCTCCCAGATCGTCCCGATTCACGCCGTACACGATGTTCTCGATGCCTTGAGCCCGTCCATATTCCTCCAGACGGTTGAATAATTCGTCCTTACAGTGGAAGCAGCGGTTGGCGTCGTTCTTGACATAGTCGGGATTATCGAACTCGTATGTCGCGATATACTCGTGCCGGATGTGAAACTCGCGCACGAAGGCTTCCGCGTCACGCTTGTGCGATTCGGGAATAGAGGCCGAGTCGGCGGTGATGGCGACCGCGTTGTCACCGAGGGTTTGCGTTGCCGCCCACGCCAGATAAGCGGAGTCCGCGCCGCCCGAGAAAGCGACAATCGCGCGCGACATGCCTCGCAAAAGCGAAAACAATTTTTCCTGTTTTTCGGCGAGCGCGTCCATGCAGTGGATTATACCGCGATCCTGATACCATATAGCCGAGACGAACCACATGACCCGGCGAAAATTTGCCCACGCAGCCGTTGCCGCCGCCACCGCGGCGAGCGCGAATGCCGATTCCGCGAAGCCCGCCCTGCTTGGCGGCAACCCGGTTCGCAAAGAGGCCTTCCCCGGTTGGCCAATCGTCCGGGAAAACGACGAGCAGGCCATCCTCCAAACCCTCCGCAAGGGCCGCTGGAACCGCCTCAATGGCGATTCGGTCGCGCGCTTCGAAGAGACCTGGGCGAAGATGCTCGGCGCGAAGTATTGTCTCGGAACGTCGAGCGGCACCACCGCTCTGTTCACCGCTTTGAACGCACTCGATGTCGGTCCCGGCGATGAAGTGCTCGTGCCTCCCTACACCTTCGTCGCCACGATCAACGTGGTCCTGCTCCAGCACGCGCTGCCGGTCTTCGTGGACAGCGACATCGAGACTTTCCAGATGGACGCGCGCAAGGTGGACGCCGCCATCACCAAGCGCACGGCGTGCCTGTTGCCTGCACACATCGGCGGCGCGCCGGTGGACTTGGACACACTTCTTGAAACCGGCCGCAAGCGCAAGCTGCCGGTTCTCGAAGATGCCTGCCAGGCTCATCTCGGCGAGTGGCGCAAACGCAAGCTTTCGACGCTCGGCGATCTCGGATGCTTCAGCTTTCAGGCATCGAAGAACCTGAACTCGGGTGAAGGCGGGGCCATTCTCACGGACAATCTCGACCTCGTTGAGCGCTGCCGCAGCTTCCACAACAACGGCCGGTGGAGCAACCAAAGCGCCGAGAAGTACGCGAGGAACGGTTGCAATCTGCGGCTGACCGAATTTCAGGGCGCGCTGCTTCTGTCGCAGTTGGCGCGCGTGGAAGATCAGTCGCGCGTTCGCGAGCGGAATGCGGAGTATCTCTCCGGCTTGCTGCGCCAGATTCCGGGCATTACGCCCGCCCGGGTGTATGAGGGGTGTACGCGCAACGCTTATCACCTCTATATGTTCCGGTACGACCGGCAGCGCTTCGAGAACCTGCCGCGCGCCCGCTTTCTGCAAGCCATGGCGGCGGAGGGCGTACGCTGCTCGGGCGGTTACAAGCCTCTGAACAAGGAGGCATTTCTGCGCAACACGCTCCAATCGAAAGCCTTCCGGCGCATCTACTCCGAAAAGGAAGTGGCTCAGTGGCACGAGCGCAACCACTGCCCGGTCAATGACCGGCTTTGCGAGGAGGGCGTCTGGCTCACACAGACCATGCTGCTAGGCTCTCGCGAGGATATGGACCAGATCGCCGAAGCCGTCCGCAAGACTCAGAAGCACGCGGCGGCACTGCTCAAAACCTGATCCGTGCGGAACTGGGATTGCTACTTCTACCTGTAGGGGAGCGAACGCCCAAGCGGGCTTCCGAAACAGGCGTATGTCCCCGGTTTTCCAATACGGACTTCCCATATCGATTGTCGCGGCGGGAATCGCGGCCTCCGTTTCTTCCCTGCCCCGAGCGGACGAAAACCAGGACTATTCCCACGAGCCGCCGCCCGTGAACCGGGACGCGCTGTTCGCGGTTTACAGCGAGCGCCAGGTGGCGCTCCTTGAAAAGCTGAACCGCACAGACCGCAATCACTTACATACGCTGCCCGTGCTCGTGGTCCCCACTCGTTGGGACCTGCCGGAGACCGAGTACAGCCCGCTGCCGCGTTACGACGAATGGGCGGCGGCGCACCCGAAGGCCCTCGTGGTCGATCTGCCTTCGCAGGTCTTCGGAGCCTATGAGAACGGGCGGCTGGTCTATTGGGGTCCGGTAAGCTCCGGGGAGCCGGGACATCTCACGCCGCCGGGTGTGTTTCACCTGATATGGAAGTCCAAGGGGCGCATCAGCACGGAGAATTCGTCCTGGTATCTCAAGTGGTACTTTAACTTTCATAGCCAAAGAGGCCTAGCCTTTCATACTTTTCCGCTGCCCGGGGAACCCGTCAGCCACGCATGCCTGCGTATGCTGGAGCGGGATGCCCGCTGGCTTTATGGCTGGGGCGAGCCGGAGCGGCGCGCGGGACGGCGGGGCAAGGTGCTGCGGCGGGGGACGCCCGTCCGGATTGCGGGACAGTATGCGTTCAACGCGCCCCCGCCGTGGCGCTCCATGGAGAATTCTGACTGATGGTACTTGAGCTTTGTTTTTTGCTCATCGTAAACGTGCAGCCGGTCGCGTATTCCATTGAAAAACCAGCGATTATGCAGAACCGCCTGCGGGCGGACCAAGTTGCGCTTCTGGAGAAACTAAACCGGGCCGACCGGAGGCACCTCGCGCGCCAGCGGGAACTGGTCGTGCCCAGCCGTTGGGACCTCGATGAATTGGAGTACAGCCCGCTGCCGATCGATTATCCGTGGGCCGAACGGTATGGCAAGGTGCTGGTAGTTCACGTTCCAAGTCAGGTTTTCGGGGCCTATGAGAACGGACGACTGACCCGCTGGGGTCCGGTGAGCACGGGAAAGGCGAGCACCCAGACGCCGGCCGGACTTTATCGTCTGAACTGGAAGTCGGAAGGCCGTCACAGCAGCGTAAACCCGAGCTGGTATATGCCCTGGTACTTCAACTTTCATGCGAGGGTGGGCATGGCGCTTCACCAGTACTCCTTGCCCGGCCATCCGGCGAGCCACGCCTGCGTGCGGATGCTGGAACGCGACGCCAGATGGCTCTACGCCTGGGGCGAGGAATGGCGCAAGGGGGAGGACGGCGAACTGATCGAGCACGGGACGCCGGTGCTGATTCTGGGACATTACCCGTTTGGCGAGAAGCCGGTATGGCGCTCCAAAGAGTGGCTCGGAAAACGGATAGCGCTGCCTGCCCGTCCGTTTTCCGAGCTGACCGAATGGACTTAAGCGCGCCGCACTTCAGGCCGCTTTCAGTTTTCCCGTTAGCAGCGGGACGGCTTCGCGCAACACGTCGCCGACATCCTCGGCGAAAACGAACTCCATCTCATTGCGCACCGTCTCCGAGAGATCGCGCATGTCCTTCCGATTGTCTTTGGGAAGAATCACGCGTTTGATGCCAGCGCGGCGCGCAGCCAGCACTTTCTCCTTGATGCCGCCCACGGGCAGGACCAGACCGGTGAGCGTGATCTCGCCGGTGAGCGCGGTATCCTGGCGGACCGGGGCATGAGTGTACAGAGAGGCCAGCGCGGCGGCCATGGTGATGCCGGCCGAGGGGCCGTCCTTGGGAATGGCGCCCGCCGGAACGTGTACATGCAGGCCGTAGCGGCGGAAAAGGCTGCGGTCGATGCCCAGCTCTTCGGCATGCGACCAGATGTAGCTCTGGGCCGCGCGCACGGATTCCTGCATCACGTCGCCGAGCTGGCCGGTGAGGGTCAGGCCGCGGCCGTCCGGCAGGAGCGTGGCTTCGACATACAAAACGTCGCCGCCCGCCTCCGTCCAGGCGAGACCCGTGGCCACGCCGGCGGGCAGAGTCTTCCGCGCCTGCTCCTGGTTGAAGCGCTCCGGTCCCAGGAACTCTCCCAGGTCGTCAGGCTGCACCGTGACCGGATCGGTTTTGCCTTCGGCGAACCGCAGAGCGATCTTGCGGGCCACGCGGCCGATCGAGCGCTCCAGTTGCCGCACGCCGGCCTCGCGCGTGTAGCGCGCGATGATATGCCGCAACGCGTCGTCGGGAAACTGGCACTGGTCCGCTTGGAGACCGGTCTCGCGCAACTGGCGCGGGATCAGATAGCGCTTGGCGATCTCTATCTTCTCTTCCTCGCTGTAGCCAGGCAGACGCAGAACTTCCATGCGGTCCAGCAACGCCCGTGGAATGGTGTCCAGGGTGTTGGCCGTGGTCACGAAGAAGACCTTCGAAAGATCGAACGGCAGATCCAGATAGTTGTCCCGGAAGGTCTTGTTCTGCTCGGGGTCGAGAATCTCGAGCAGGGCCGAGGCCGGGTCGCCGCGGAAGTCGTGCCCAACCTTGTCAATCTCGTCCAGCATCATCACGGGGTTCATGCTTTCCGCTCTGCGGATGGCCTGGACGATGCGGCCCGGCATGGCGCCGATATAAGTGCGCCGGTGGCCGCGCAGCTCGGATTCGTCGTGCAGGCCGCCCAGGCTGAGCCGCTCGAACTTGCGGCCGAGGGCGCGCGCGATGGACTGGCCGAGCGAGGTCTTGCCGACCCCGGGAGGGCCCAGGAAGCACAAAATGGGCGCCTTGGCCTGCGGGTTCAGCTTCAGCACGCCGAGATGCTCCAGAATGCGCTCCTTCACTTCCGTCAGGTCGAAATGGTCTTCGTCGAGCACTTGGCGGGCGTGCGGAATATCGAGAACATCCTGCGTGTTCACTCCCCAGGGCAGCTCCAGAATGAACTCCAGATAAGTGCGGATCACGTGATGCTCTGGCGAGCCGTTGGGCAGGCGCTCCAGGCGGCCCAGCTCGCGCTCGGCCTCCTTGCGAACCTCCGGCGGCAGCTCGACTTTGGTAAGCCGCTCCCGGAGCATGTTCATATCGGCCTGTTCGGGATTGCCGCCGCCCAGCTCCTGCTGGATGGCGCGCATCTGCTGCCGCAGCAGGTATTCGCGCTGCTCCTTGCTCATCTCGCTCTGCGCCTGGCTGGCGATCTGGCTGCGCAGATCCAGCACCTGGTGCTCATGCCGCAGATAGGTGTGCATCAGGCGCAGCGCGTCCACTTGCGATTCTGCTTCGAGCAGCGTCTGCTCGCGCTCCAGATCCAGGCTCAGCACGGAGGCCAGCATGTACGCCAGACGCAAAGGATCTTCAGCCGCGGCGATGACGCGGGTCAGCTCGGCCGGGGCGTTCGGCTGCGCCAGTTGCAGGACGTTCGCGGCCAGCTCGGCCACCTCGCGGTGCAGCGCCTCCACTTCGGGCGACGTCTCGGTGGGAAGCGGCAGCGGACGGGCGGTTGCCTGCAAGTAGGGGCCGCTCGCGTCCAGGCGCACCAGCACCACACGCTCGAGGCCCAGCACGATCACTTCGAGATTGCCGTCCTGCGGGCGGGACATGCGCTTGATGACGGCGCGCGTGCCGATCGGGTAGAGATCGTCCTGACTCGGAGATTCGACCGAATTGTTGCGCTGTGAAACGACGAGAATCTCCTTGTCTTCCGTGACTAGCGCCGCTTCCACGGCGGCCACGGAGGCCGGACGGCCCACGGCGAGGGGCATCAGGAGATAGGGAAACAACACCGTGTTCTTGATCGGCAATACCGGCAGCGTTTGCAGCTTGTCTTGATCGGTCATTTCAGTCTCCTTTCGTACTTAATCGAACCAGCAGAATGCCGTCCCGGTAGTCTATTCCGGCGCGGCTGATTCTCTCCACGCCAGGCAAGTCGATCATGCGCTCGAAACGGTTATAAGCAATCTCCATACAGTAATGGCTAGATCCTTCTTCGAGAACCCAATCGCGGCGCACCCCACTAATGTGGACGCGCCGGCCCGCCACTTCGACGCGAATATCTTCGGGCCGCACTCCGGCCAGCTCAAACTTGACCAGCCATCCATCGCGCATGCGGTAAACGTCCGCATAAGGCTGCCACCAGGTTTCGGCCTGGGCGGGCGCGGCGGCAAAAATCAGGGTCGAGCGCTTGAACGTCACATCACGCATGACCACTCCTTCACGTTCCCGGCTCGGATGCAGTCCCAACCCGCGCCGCCGATTCGACGTGGAACTGCAGGTTGCCCGTGCCGCGGTCGAGGTCCACGTCAATCGTCTGGCCGTCGCGAACCTTGCCCTCCAGAATCAGCTTTCCGAGGGGCGTTTCAATGCGCTTCTGGATGAGCCTTTTCAACGGCCGCGCGCCGTAGCTCGGGTCGTATCCGATATCGGCCAGATACTCCTTGGCCCAGTCCGAAAGCCGCAGCTGGATATTCCGTTCGGCCAGTCTGGCGCGCAAACCGGCCATCTGAATGTCCACAATCCGCTTCAACTGGTCGCGCGTCAGCACGTGGAAGACGATAACCTCGTCCACGCGATTCAGGAACTCGGGCCGGAAGTGCCGGCGCAGCTCCTCGAGCACCGTATCTTTCAACACCTCGTAGGCATCGCCCGAGGTGGCGCCGCGATAGTCCAGAATGCGGTGGCTGCCGATGTTGGACGTCATGATCACGATGGTGTTCTTGAAATCCACCGTGCGGCCCTGGCCATCGGTTAGCCGGCCATCGTCCAGGATCTGGAGCAGCAGGTTGAAAACGTCGTGGTGCGCCTTCTCGATCTCGTCGAACAGCACCACCGAATACGGGCGCCGCCGCACGGCTTCGGTAAGCTGCCCGCCTTCCTCGTAGCCGATGTAGCCCGGAGGCGCGCCCACCAGCCTTGCGACGGTGTGCTTCTCCTGATACTCCGACATGTCGATGCGGATCATGTTGTGCTCGTCGTCGAACAGGAACTGGGCCAGCGCGCGCGCCAGCTCGGTCTTGCCGACGCCCGTGGGACCGAGAAAGATGAAGCTGCCGATGGGCCGGTTGGGGTCCTTGAGCCCGGCTCGCGCCCGCATCACCGCCTCGGCCACGGCCGTTACCGCCTCGTCCTGGCCGATCACCCGCTTGTGCAGCTCTTCTTCGAGATGCAGCAGCTTCTTCATCTCGCCTTCGAGCAGCTTCGAGACCGGGATGCCGGTCCAGCGGCTGACCACATCGGCAATGTCCTCTTCGTCCACTTCCTCTTTGAGGAGCCTGGTTTCGGACTGGCCGGCGGAGAGCTTGTCCTCTTCGCTTTTCAGCTCGCGCTCCAGCTCGGTGAGGCGCCCGTACTTGAGCTGCGCGGCGCGGTTCAGATCGTATTGCCGCTCGGCCTGCTCGATCTCGACGCGCGTGCGGTCGATCTGCTCGCGCAGTTGCCGCAGGCGCTGCACGGCGTCCTTTTCGGATTGCCATTGCGCCTGAAGCGCGTCGCTCCGGCTGCGCAGGTCGGCGACCTCTTTTTCGAGACGCGCCAGACGCTCCTTCGAGGCGGGATCGGTCTCCTTTTTCAGGGCTTCGCGCTCGATCTCGAGCTGCATCACCCGGCGCAGAATTTCGTCCAGCTCCACCGGCATGGAGTCGATCTCCGTGCGCAGCTTGGCAGCCGCTTCGTCGACCAGGTCGATGGCCTTGTCCGGCAGAAAGCGGTCTGAAATATAGCGGTGCGAGAGAACGGCGGCGGCGACCAGCGCCGAGTCCTTGATCTTCACCCCGTGATGGACTTCGTAGCGGTCCTTGAGGCCGCGCAGAATCGAGATGGTGTCCTCGACCGAGGGCTGATCCACAAGCACGGTCTGGAAACGGCGCTCCAGGGCGGCATCCTTCTCAATGTGCTTGCGGTATTCGTCCAGCGTGGTCGCGCCGATGCAGTGCAGCTCCCCGCGCGCCAGCATGGGCTTGAGCAAGTTGCCCGCGTCCATGGCGCCTTCGGCCTTCCCCGCCCCGACCACGGTGTGCAGCTCGTCAATAAAGAGAATAATGGCGCCGGCGGAATCCTGAATCTCCTTGAGCACGGCTTTGAGTCGCTCTTCAAACTCGCCGCGATACTTCGCGCCGGCGATGAGCGCGCCCATATCGAGCGCCATCACGCGCTTGTTCTTGAGGCCCTCGGGAACGTCGCCGCGCACGATGCGCTGGGCAAGACCTTCGACGATCGCGGTCTTTCCAACGCCCGGCTCGCCAATCAGAACCGGATTGTTCTTGGTGCGGCGCGAGAGAACCTGGATGACGCGGCGGATCTCGTTGTCGCGGCCGATCACCGGATCGAGCTTGCCCTGCTCGGCGAGCCGCGTGAGATCGCGGCCGTAGCGCTCCAGGGCTTCATAGGTGGCTTCCGGATTCTGCGTAGTAACCCTCTGGCTGCCGCGAATCTCGCGCAGAGCCTGCATGAGCCGGTCTCGGGTAACTTGGAGCTCGCGGAGAAGGCGGCCGGTGAAGCCCCCGTCTTCGAGAGCCGCCAGCAGGAGGTGCTCGACGGAGACGTATTCGTCCTTGAGCTTGCGCGCTTCGTCCTCGGCCTGAGTGGAGAGGCGATTCAGGCGCCCGGTCACGTAGACCTGGTCGGCGGGTCCGGCCTGCATGGAGACTTTGGGCAGACGGTCCAGTTCCTCGTCAAGGCGGCGCCTGAGGACATCAGCGGGGATTTCGGCGCGGGCGAGAATGGAGGCGGCCAAGCCGCGCTCCTGATCGAGCAGGGCGGCCAGCAGGTGCTCGACGTCAATCTGCTGGTGTCCGAGCCGGACGGCCTTGCTTTGGGAGGCGGCGAGAGCTTCCTGAGCCTTTTCCGTGAATCGGTTGAAGTCCATAAGGTAAATGTCTCCGTGCGCCTGACAACAGAGGGGGCAATTCCTGTACCGTTGCCAGCCGCGAACTTCTATTAGGAATCGTATCAGGAAAATTGAGTGTAGTCAACTAAGGTTAGGGCCGGGAAGCCGCCGCTCATGGCGCAAGGAAATCCGGAACTGCAACGATATACAGCGACCTGCTGACTAGGGCCGCACGCTTTCTGGCTCCAAGGTGATCCGCAGGCGCGAACCAGTGGCTCGAGCGTAACGTTCAAGAGTGCGAGTGGACGGCTTAGAGCCGCCGCCCTCTAGCCGGGCGACAACCGCCTGAGTGGTCTTCATCCGCTGGGCCACCTGCTCCTGGGTCAGGCCGGCGCGGGTGCGTGCCTCGATCAGGGCGGCGACGAGGGAGAACTCTTCTTCAAGCGCGTCATACTCGCGCCGGTATTCGGCGTCCTTCATCCAATTTTCATGCAAATCGTCTACACGGATGCGGCTCATCGTTCGGGCACCTCCTTTGCTCGTTCCAATGCCAGCTCGATTTCCCGCCGTGGCATCTTCTGGGTCTTCTTGACGAACACCCGGACCACAACCATGCGGCGGCCTCTCGCGGTAACGTAGATTGCCCTGGAGATACCATCTTTGCCCTTCATCCGCATCTCCCATAACGTGCCTTCGAGATGCTTGACATGCCGCTCGCGCATTTGTTCGAGACCATGCCCCTGAATCAGTTCAACAATCCGGCGGAAACGCGCTTTCATGTCAGCAGGGAGAGCCTCCAGCTCATCTCGAACGCGGGCGTCGAGCAACTCGACGATCCACGCCATCGCTTTTATGATATTGCATTTTTGCAATGTCGGCAATGACCTCGCGAGGGTCGGATCGACGAAGGACCGGTCTTGTTACGAACTTGCTTTGAACCGTCTGCGCGATGGCCGCTTGTGGAGTTTCTTCAGCACGATGGAGCCATCGACGATCTGGAAGGCGATCTCAACTCCGGCGCCGAGCTTGTAGCGGTCCCGGATCTTCTTCGGAATAATCACTCTCCCGCGTGCGCCGGATTTCATGCAAGAGTGAGTGCATTTCGGCTGCCGACCGGAAAGGCGCTTTACCGTGTGAATACGAACGGCTCGCCGTGCTTCAGCTCCAGATAACCCACGTCGGGGCAGCGGAGCTTCAGCGAAGCGCGGAACTGGCCAGGGTCAATCGAGTTGTCGGGAAACATGTCGTAGTGGCAGGGGATGGCCGCGCGCGGGCGGATCTTGCCGGCCAGTTGCGCGGCTTCCCAGTGCGAGAGGTTGTTGAAGCCGCCGTTGATGCAGGCGATCATCAAGTCCGGCTTATGGCGTTCGGCCGAAACCAGCAGCTCGCTGTAATCGGTATCGCCCGTCATGTAGATGCGCGGGCCGCCCGCGAACTCGAAAACGTAGCCCATGTGGTTCAGGTCAGTATCGTCCGTGGGAAGGGCGAAGCAGCCGCTGATTTTGATGTCGCGCATTTCCATCTCGCACGACGGCCATGCGGGGACGATGCGGCCCGGCTCCACGCCCTCCTGTCCGTACACTTCGCAGCTTGGGTGCGGGCCAATGAAGCTTGCTGTGTCCTTGTGGCGCAGGTTCCGGATGGTGAACGGGTCCGTGTGGTCGGTGTGATTGTGCGTGCACGCGTACAAATCCACGTCCAGCTCTTCGGGCGGGATCAGTACCGGAACCCGGCGTTCGAGGTTCACGCCCAGATCCGAGTAGAGGTCCGCGCAACTGTTGGTGAGGTACATGTCCGTGCTGAGCAGCGTTCCCTCGGGAGTTTTGAAGATGAAGCCGTTCTGGCCGAGCCACCAGATGCCTACGGAATCGCGGGGCACCGGGTAGGCGCGGATCTCCTGCATCAGAGTCATCAACGGCTATTGTAAACGCGCTCTATGGCTTCGGCTGGACGGATGCCAGAATTTCGCCGGACGATGGTTTGCCCCGCTTCCCGTATCGGATGGTTCCATCCGGGCCGATGACGTAGACCGTGCGGCGAACCACGATCCCGCCGGCCTTGTAGAGCGCGGCTACTTTCTGGCCCTCATCCACCAGCAGCGGGAACGGCAGCTTCTGGTTGGACCGGAAGCGGGCATGGCTCTCCGGGCTCTGGGGGTTGACTCCGAAAACGGCGATGTTTCGGTCGCGAATCCAGTCCCAGCGGTCGCGCAGCTCGCAAAGCTGGCGGCGGCAGATTGTGGTCTCGTCGCCTGGATAGAAGACCAGCACGACGTTTCTGCCCCGCAGCGCAGCCAGAGAGACCTCGTTCCCGGCTTCGTCCGGAAGCGTGAAATCGGGCGCCCGCCCGCCTGTGGGAAGAGGGCCGCCCAGCAGCCAGTCCAGCACTAGCGAACTCCGATCTTCACCGCGTTGCCAGCCACGCCGCCTACGGACAGGGTCAGGGTTTGCTCCCCCGGCGCGACGTTATCCGGGATCTGCACATTCACCTGATAAAGCCCCTGGTAGCCGAACGCCAGGCCGCTGAAGACCACCCGCGCCGGCGCGGAGCCGACGAATACCTGGGGAGAAGCGACGGTTTCCTGCAAGCCCTCGATGGCCGAAGGCCGGACGGGACCGAGTCCAGTGGCATAGATCTCGATGTATCCGCCGCGCTGCGCAGGCCGCTGAACCGTAGTGAGCGCAGTGCCGGCGTTCAGAACCGCTCCAAAACTGGTAACGGGATCGAAAAATATGCCGGGAAGGATGCGACGCACCGGCACCTGCACGGGTTCGGAGATGCCCGCTGGAGTGGAGATTCGCATTTCCGTGTTTCCCTCGGGAATGTCAGATGGCACGAGAAAGTTGATCTGGGTGTCGCTGACGTAGAGCAGCGGGACGGCCCTGCCACCGATGAAAACGTTCACCCCGGCGAGAGAATCCGGCCAGGGCAGCCTCGATTGCGCCGTACTGCCGGCCGCCAGATTGGTGCCGAAGAGCGTCGACAGCCCTCCCGGGGAGAGCCCCGATACGAATGACGCGGCATTAACAACACTCTGAGCGCTGGCAAGGGCCGGCGGTCCCAGTGTGCTTACGAGAGCGCCGGCAGGAATCGAAGCGCCTTCAATGCCGGCTCGCAGCACCGGATTGGAAGCCGTGCCGGGCGTCCAGAGGAAGCTCACCCGGCCGTTTTCATCGCTCGTCGCCGTGGCTGGCGTGACCGACCCCCCTGCGCTGGCTGTGGCCTGGACGCGCAGGCCGGGATAGGGCAGTTCGTTGTGGTCGGTGATGCGAAAGACGAGGGGCTGCGGCAGGGGCGCGTTGCCCGTGGACCGCTGGCGGTCTCCCGATACGGCGACCACGCGAAGATCGGTCACGGCCGGGGCGATCTGGAAGCGCGCGACCGCGCTGTCATACTGCGAATCCGCGGGCTCGGCGGTAATCTCATCCACGCCGCCGCGAACCCCGGAGATACTGAAACCGGCCGTGGTCTCTCCCACCGGCAGGGTCACCGACGAAGGGACGGACGCGTTGCCAGTCTGGCTCCGCAGGAGCACGGTCAGCGGAACGGGTGAGGGATTCTGAATTGTTATCGTGACGGAAGTCTCCCGGCCGGCCACCAGCCCGGCGGCGGGGAACGCGGAGAGGTGAAGGCTGCGGCGCAAGGCGGTATCGGCGACGGCACGGTCGGAGGTGACCCGCCGGAAGTAGCCTTCAAACTCACGGCGGTAGGTTTCCATCTGGTCCAGCTCGTCCTGCGACGGCGTGGATCCCTCGGCGACGATCAGCACGAAGGCAAAACGGAACCGGCGCTGGGCCACGGTGTGGTCGGGAGTGCGGCGTCCCTCGGCGCCGATAATCTCCTGGATGGCAATATCGCGGCGCTCGCCATCGATGTTCACGCCCACCTCCGGGGACCGCACCGCGCTGGCGCCGGGGCCGGTGACCAGGAAAGTGGGCGGAACCTCCTCGAGCGGGCGCAAGCCCATCAGGTATTGGTCGAGTGGTGAGAAGGCCTCCACGGTTGCCACGGTGGTGAAGCGCGGAGAGACGCCGGGTCCGTTATCGCGGATGCGGTTGCCTTCCAGAATGGACGCTTCGGAGTTGAACGAGAAGCTCCAGTGAGCGCCCTGGACGCCGAGCATGGGCCGCGCGCCCGGGTCGTTGGGGTTGCGCACGCTGGCATAGGCCAGGAACAGATGGCCGGCCTCGTGGGCCAGCACGCTCATGGGGGTGTCGCCCGCGGCGCGGCGCTGAGGAACGACCGCGTTGATATCGCGTGGATATTGGCTCAACGGGCCCATGTTGACGATGGCTTGCAAGCGGCGCGGCGAGCCGAACTCCGCGCCGATATCTACGATGTTGTCGCCATAGCCGGTGCGGTTGTTGCGCAACGTGATCTCGAAGGCCACCGCGCCGCTGGAGGCTTGAATCGCCAGATTGTTATAGAAAATCAGGAAGTCGTAGGCATCGTCGTGCGCTTCGAAGAATTTTTGGGCGGCGGTGGTGACATCCACTTCATTGAGGCCGCCAAAACGCTCCGCAATAGTGGAGGCGTATTCCGAAGCGCTGCCGGAAAGGAAAGACACAACGGCGCCCGAACCGCGCAGGCCGCCGGGGGCGATTGCCACCACGGCCTCCTCCGTGCGGATGGTCTCGTAGGCGAATTCGATGCGGCCGTCGGGGAACAGTCGGATCTGGAAGGTCTGGGTCCGGCCGGACGTGAAGTCCTGAAACTCCGGGACTTCCACCCAGCTCACCACCACGCGCGTGGGCTCGCTGAGCACGCGAACTCCTTCCGAAGTTCGTGAAGGATCCAGGTCGCGGAAGAGGCCGGCAACGCGGGGCGCCCCGACCGCGATACGGCCCAACGAGCGTTCGCTGGTTGACCGGTCGCCCGCCCCGAAGGTCAGATTGCCGTCCGAGTTGACGTAGACCTCACGATGCGTTGTGCCGTAGTACGGAAAGCCGAACGGAAGCTGGACGAGGCGGAAATCGTCGTCGCGCATGCCGGAGAGCGGCGCGCCGGAGGAAGCCAGCCCGGCGTCGTAAGTGTTCTCGGAGACCTGGAAGCGGTAGCTCGCGGCGGCTGCGCTCTGTGGCGAGAAGACGATGGTTTTCTGGTTTAAATTGAAAATATTGCGGCGGGCAATCACGCCATCCGAATCTTCCATGATCACCAGATTCCCGGCGTCGCGGGTCTGCGTCCGGGTGGGGATCGGCTCGCCGAACTGGAGGAGCCTGAGATTGCGGGCGTATCGCGCTTCGCGGTGAAGGTGGCGCTCTTCCTTCCACTTTTCGCGATTTGTGCCGCAGGTGACCTGGTCCTGGCGGGCGTCGCCGGGAACGGCAAGGAACAGGGCGGCCAGAACGAGATGCGGCGCTCTCGCGAACCCGGCCTTGAACCAAAACGGAGAACCCGCTGTAAGATAGAACCCTGGAGACAACCAGAATATTATGGCATTTTGCACGAAATGTGGAGGGACAGTACTTGAGGATGCGAAGTACTGCCCAGGCTGCGGCCAGGCGGTGAACGGTCCGGTCCCGGCGCAGAGTGTGCCGCTCGACTACACCGTTCAAGGAGACAATCTTCAGGTGGTTCGCGTCCGCATGAAGCCGGGCCAGGAGATCTTCGCGGAAGCCGGCAAGATGGTCTACAAGACCACTGGAGTCCAATGGGAAACGCGCATGAGCGGAAACACGCTCGGCGAAAAGATCATGGGCGCCCTGCGCCGGACGGTAACCGGGGAAAGCCTGTTTCTCACTTATTTTCGCGCCACGACGGAAGGTGAGGTGGGCTTCGCGGGAAACTATCCGGGGCGGGTTCAGGTCTTCGAGCTGTGTCCCGGCCAAAGCGTGCTGGCCCAGCGCGATGCCTTTCTGGTGGCGCAAGCCAGCGTCACTTTGGGCGTCGCTTTCGTGAAGAAGCTCGGTAGCGGCTTTTTCGGCGGAGAAGGTTTCATTCTGGAGAAGCTGACCGGACCCGGAGCGGTGTTCATCCATGGAGGCGGCGACTTCATCGAGTTTCAACTGCGGCCCGGCGAGCAGCTGCAGGTGGACACGGGCTGCATTGTAGCTTTCGATGAAACGGTGGACTACGACATTCAGTTCGTGGGCGGCATCAAGCGTGCCATCTTCGGCGGCGAGGGACTGTTTCTGGCCACTCTGACCGGGCCCGGAAAGGTGATTGTGCAGAGCATGACGCTCGAGAAGCTGCGCCGCGAGATGGGGCCCATGCGCGCGGGTGGCGACGAGCGCAGCCCGTTAGGGGCGCTGGGTGGAATTTTCTCCAGCGAAGACTGAATTTCCCCAATCCATTACTAAAGTCCCGGTTGGCCCCGTCCGATGTTAGGTGCAGGGCCGATGCAGACGACCGCAAAAACCGAAGTCATCGATCATGAGCTGCAAACGCGGCTGCTCGCGCAGGTGGCCGAGCTGGATCGCCTCAAGAATCATTTTCTGGCGAGCCTGAATCACGAGATCCGTACTCCCATGAACGGCATCCTCGGCATGACCGAGTTGCTGCTGGAGACGAACTTGAGCGAGACCCAGCGGGAGTATGCGCTGGCTTCGCAAGTTTGCGCCCAGGAGCTTCTGCAGTTGCTCAGCTCCTCGCTCGATTTCTCCTCGCTGTCCGCCGGGATCATGACGCTCGACACCTCCGACCTGGATCTGGTGGAGACGCTCGAAGCCGCGGTGAGCGATCACAGCCTCCAGGCGGAACTCAAAGGTCTCGAGTTGATCGCCAACTTCTCCGCGGATCTTCCGGCGGTGGTCGTGGGAGACGCCGCGCGGCTAAGGCAGCTCTTGGGGCGTTTCATCGCCAACGGCATCAAGTTCACCTCCTCCGGCGTAGTGGAAGTTACCGCCAGCGCGGGTTCTCCCTGCGGGCCGAACTGCTTTCCCTTGCGCGTATCCGTAAGGGACACCGGAATAGGGATCGAGTCCGCCCGGCTGGGTCAGATTTTCGAGTCCTTCCGGCAGGGAGACGGCGGGCTGTCGCGACGTTACCGGGGCCTGGGTTTGGGGCTGGCCATCGCCCAAAAGCTGGTCCACCTGATGAACGGCAGTGTGGCGGTCGAAAGCACGCCGGGCGAGGGCAGTGTGTTTACGTTTACCGTTCCGCTTGAAATCTCCTCCCAGAACACGACGCCCTCCTGGGAACCGGCACTGCGCGGCCGGCGCATGGCGGTGGTGTACCGGCTGCCGGAGGCCGCGCAAGCCATAGCGGATATTGCCGCCCAATTCGGCATGCGGCCGCAGTGCTTCGCCACCCACGAGGAACTGCGGCACTTGAAGCTCGCGCCCTGGGTGGTGTTGCTGGACGCGGACGGGGACGAATCGAGTCTAGACGCGAGCACAAGGACCATCAAGGAGATGGCGCCCGCTTCGCTAGTGGTGGGTCTGGTGCGGCAATCGTCGCATCGGAAGGCCGCATCGGAGTGCGACATCGAGATCGTCAAGCCGGTCCGCCGCTACACTCTCTACGACACGCTTCTCGGCCTGCTCTCCGATGCGGCGCGCGCGAACATTCCCAAGCGCCGCATCCTGCTGGCCGACGACAATCAGCTTGCGCAGCGCCTGGTGACCCACATCCTCAAGCGGGGCGGCTACCTGGTGGATTGCGTGGACAGCGGCAAGGCGGCCAT
>JBBDWK010000036.1:31881-33905 GCA_040902885.1 Bryobacteraceae bacterium
GGCGGCCATACGCTGCCTGCCGGGAATGGCCGATGTGCCCATCGTGGCCCTGACCGCGGACGCCTCCGACGCGCAGCGCGAAGTGTGCCGCGACCACGGCATGACGGCGTTCCTTTCAAAACCGATAAAATCCGAAGAGCTTCTGGCCGCCGTGGCGCGCTCCTTAAGCTGACGAACACACAAGCCGACGACGGGCCGCGAACGCGGAATTGCCTTATCTCACAATAATTTTCCGTACTCCCGCGGGTATTGGAGTAAAATATTAATTGGAGTTTCCCCGCGTAAGAGACCCTCATGATTGACGCCCTTCTGGCCAAAGTTTTCGGGACCAAGAACGAGCGCGAGGTCAAGGCCATCCTACCCTTGGTTACCGCGATCAACGAGCTGGAACCCGGTCTGCAATCGCTCTCCGATATCGATTTGGCCGCCAAAACCATCGAGTTCCGGGAAAAGCTGGCCCAGGGCGCCGCGCTGGACGAGCTGCTCGTGGAGGCCTTTGCGGTAGTGCGCGAGGCCGGCCGCCGCGTTCTCCACATGCGTCATTTCGACGTTCAGTTGATTGGCGGAATCGTCCTGCACCGCGGCAAAATCGCCGAAATGAAGACCGGCGAAGGCAAGACGCTGGTCGCCACGCTTCCCAGTTATCTGAACGCCCTGGAAGGCAAAGGCGTACACGTAATTACCGTAAACGACTATCTGGCCCGGCGCGACTCGGAGTGGATGGGAAAGCTCTATAAATTCCTGGGACTCTCCGTGGGCGTGATCGTGCACGACCTGGACGACCAGGAGCGGCGGGACAGCTACAACTCGGACATCACCTACGGCACCAACAACGAATTCGGATTCGATTACCTGCGCGACAACATGAAGTTCTCAATCGAGCACTGCGTGCAGCGCGGGCACAACTTCTCGATTGTCGATGAGGTGGACTCCATCCTGGTGGACGAGGCGCGGACGCCGCTGATCATTTCCGGCCCGAGCGAAGAGTCGACCGACAAGTATTACCGCATCAACCGCATCATTCCCCATCTGGTGCGAGGCGAGGTGATCGAAGGCAAGGAGCCGGGCGAGAAATACACCACGGGCGATTTCACCGTGGACGAGAAGCACCGCAGCACGGCGCTCACCGAAGAGGGCGTGACGAAGCTGGAGAAGCTTCTCCACATCGACAATCTGTACGACCCCGGAAACATCGAGATCAATCATCACGTGCAGCAGTCGCTGCGCGCCCACGTGCTGTTCCACAACGACAAGGACTACGTGGTGAAGGACGGCCAGGTCATCATCGTGGACGAGTTCACGGGCCGCCTGATGCCGGGCCGGAGATGGAGCGACGGCCTGCACCAGGCCGTGGAGGCCAAGGAAGGCGTCAAAATCGAGCGCGAAAACCAGACCCTG
Source organism: Bryobacteraceae bacterium (assembly GCA_040902885.1). Taxonomy (GTDB): domain Bacteria; phylum Acidobacteriota; class Terriglobia; order Bryobacterales; family Bryobacteraceae; genus JBBDWK01. The sequence continues at coordinate 33,280 of JBBDWK010000036.1, forward strand.
GCGACTATCACCTTCCAAAACTACTTCCGGATGTACAAGAAGCTGGCCGGAATGACGGGTACCGCGGAGACGGAAGCGGCTGAGTTTCAGAAGATTTACAACCTGGACGTTACCGTAATTCCGACCAACAAGGCGATGATCCGCATGGAGCATTCGGATACCGTCTACCGCACCGAGGATGAGAAGTTCCGCAACGCCGCCAAGGAGATCAAGGCTCTCCAGGAGAAGGGCCAGCCGGTGCTGGTGGGCACCATCTCGGTGGAAAAATCGGAGAGGCTTTCCGGCATTCTCAAGCGCATGGGCGTGCGGCACGAGGTGTTGAACGCCAAGAACCACGAGCGCGAAGCCTTCATCGTCGCGCAGGCCGGCCGCAAGGCCGCCGTGACCGTTTCGACCAACATGGCGGGACGCGGCACCGACATTCTGCTGGGCGGCAACCCGGAGTTCGTGGCCCGCGAGCAGTTGCGCAAGCAAGGCATCGACGCCGACCAGTTGCCCAAGGAAGAGTGGGAGTCGGTCTTCAACAAGGCCAAGGAGGTCACCGACCGGGAGCACGACGACGTCGTGTCCGTGGGCGGGCTGCACATCCTGGGCACGGAGCGGCACGAGTCCCGGCGCATCGACAA
>JBBDWK010000037.1:0-50346 GCA_040902885.1 Bryobacteraceae bacterium
ACGTACGGTGGTGTGGGAGGGTGACCGGGCGCAATCCCGGTCACTCGACCCGATCAAATGCAGGCCTCGACACTCATGTTGAGGCAGGAATTCAGGCATCGAGACGAGTCTCGATGCAGCAGACTGAGAGTCCGGGCCACGATTCGCTCATCGCAGGCCGTACGGGTGCGCGACGCAGGAGTGCAGGTCACGCCGCATAACCAAAAACAACTTCTGTCCCTGCAACCGCTTCGACCTCGCCACACTCTGCCAGGCCCCGCCCGGTTCCGTAACCTGAAGTCGGAGAGCCGCGGAACAGCGGTTAAAGACTTTCCCCATATGGCGTTAGAGTATTTTGCCGAACAAAGCCAATTTGCGCCTGCCGCTCCTTCGGAAAGGTTGGGCGACACAGGCGACACAAAGGTGGGAGGCGCAGAAGCCTGTGCCGAGCCGCGCCCGTAGGAAGCGGTCGCGAGTGGTCTGCAGCGTGCTCAACTGCCTTACCTCGCGGCTCTGTTTGGCGTGCGGCTACGTTCAGATTTGAGCATCAAGCCGTAGTTTCAATGAATCTTCCACTTTCATGCCGCGCACCCAGGCCGTACCGCCCCACTGACTCTCACACTAGCATCTGCCATTATAATGGCAAGCATTCCTATTCGAAGGAGAATAATGCGACAAGCCTCGGTTGTTGCAGCCTTTATCGCACTGATCGCCCCATTGGCCGCCTACGCGGGTAAGCGTTCCGCATACGCCAGCGGCTATATGTACAGCTATTACGTCCCGCCGGCGTCGGGGAGCCCCTGGCGGCCCGCGTGGTCTCCCGACGGCAAGGAGATCGCCTTCTCGATGTCGGGATCGCTCTGGAAGATCCGGGTTGGCGATTCGGTGGCGTACGAGATGACGGCGAACGCGGGCTATGATTCCGCTCCCGCGTGGTCGCCCGAGGGCCGGTGGATCGCGTACACGTCGGAGGATTCCTCCGGGGTCAATCTGATGCTGCTCAACGTGGCCACCGGGGAGAGCACCCGGCTCACGAGCGGAGACCGGCTGAACCTGGACCCCGAGTGGTCGCCGGACGGCACGAAGCTCGCCTTTGTCCGCAATGAGCCTCGGAATCAGTTCCACGTATATACCATGCCTTTCGCCGGAGGGAAGGCAGGTGACATGATCCGCCTCACGAGCGAAAACGATTTCGGCCGGACTCGTCTATACTTCGGCCGGTATGACGACCACATCCAGCCGGCATGGTCCCCGGAGGGCAGGGAATTGATGGTGGTGTCAAACCGCGGAATCCCCCTCGGTTCCGGCGCCATCTGGCGCATGCCCGCGGAGCCGGATGGCATGCAAAAAGCGAAGATGATTCTGCGGGAGGAGACTCTGTATCGTACGCGCCCGCGCTGGTCGCGCGACGGCAAGCGGATTCTCTACAGCTCTCATCGCGGAAGCCAGTACAACAATCTTTACGTGCTGCCCGCCATTGGCGGCGAACCGTATCAGCTAACATTCGGCGAATGGGACCACTTCGACCCGAGCTGGTCTCCCGATGGGGAATGGATCGCCTATGTCTCCAATCGCCATGGAAACTCGGAACTGCGCTTGTTGAAAACCTATGGGGGTGAAGACCGGAAGGTGGAGATCCTGCGGCGCGTCCACCGCAGGCCGATGGGCAAGCTGGAGGTCCGTCTCAAGGAGGCCGGGTTTGGAGAACCCACGGCCGCGCGCATTTATCTGCTCGCGTCGGATGGCAAAACCTATGTGCCGGAGCAGGCCTACCAGCGTGTATCGCCCAAGTCCGAGCACGGAGACTACTTCCACGCGGACGCTCGCTTTACGGTGGACGTGCCCGAGGGGAAGGTGCGTGTGGAAGCGGTGAAGGGCATGGAGTACTGGCCGGCGGTGAAGGAGGTGGAGGTAAGGCCAGGCGCGGTGACGGCTGCCGAACTCGAGCTCCGGCGGATGGCCAATCCCAACGCGGCGGGCTGGTACAGCGGCAGCGATCACATCCACATGAACTACGGCGGAAACCTGCGCAATACGCCGGAGAACCTGATGATGCTCGCGCGCGCGGAATGGTTGAACGTGATCGGCGAAAAGGTGGCGAACAAGGACCACCGCATCTTCGATCATCAGCATTTCACGCCCGCCCCGCACAAGCTGTCCACCGCGACCCAACTGCTCTCGTTCGGGCAGGAGTACCGGCCTCCGTTCTACGGTCACATCAACTTCATCAACCTGACCCGGCACCTCATCTCGCCGTACATAACGGGCTACGAAGGGAGCGCCGTCGAGAGTCTGTATCCCAGCAACACGGACATGTTTCGCGTGGCGCGGCAGCAGGGAGCCATAGGCGGCTATGTGCATCCGTGGTCGCGCGACCCGGCGAGCGCCGGGTACGCGGTCGCGCGAGGGTTCCCCGTGGATCTGGCCCTGGGTTCCTTCGACTATCTCGAGGTGCTCACGCGGGCCTCGCATTTCACGAATACATCCGTCGTCTGGCACCGGGCTCTGAACTGCGGCTTCAAAGTGACGGCGTCGGCCGGCGAGGATTCCATCCTGAACCTGAACGCGACATCCGTCATGGGCTCCAGCCGGCTCTACGCCTACCTTGGGAACCGGCTCACCTGGGATTCCTGGGTGGAAGCCGTCCGCAAGGGCCGCACATTCGTGACCAACGGTCCTCTCATCCAGTTCACCGTGAATGGCGAGATTCCCGGCGCCGAGATTCGCCTTCCCGCGGAAGGAGCATCGGTCGAGGCGGTGGCCAACCTCGAGTCGATCGTTCCTTTGGAGAAGGTGGAGATATTCTTCAACGGCAAGGTGATCGAGACCATTCCCGTGGCTGGAGACGCGCGCGACGTGCAGATCCGAAAGAGGATTCCCATACGGGAAAGCGGATGGTTGACGCTGCGCGCCAGAGGAGGTGCCAGCCATCCGGTCGACGACGTCTATGTGGTTGGGGAGACCAGCCCCGTCTACGTGTACTGCGGCGATCGGCCCATTCGATCCAGGGAAGATGCCGAGTACTTCATAGGATGGATCGACGACATCACGAAACAGGCCAACAATCACCCAGGGTGGCGATCCGAGCAGGAGCGGAAGCACGTGCTCGGGCAGTTCGCCGAGGCGCGAAAGATCTTTGAAGAGCGGGCTCGCGAGGCCCGCTGATTTCCGTAGGAGGAGTATGAAACGCCGCGATTTCCTGGCTGGCGTGGCCGGCGCACCCTTGGCCGCCGCTGCCGCGCCCGATTTTTCCGCTCTCCGCGCCGACTTTCCACGCGCCCTCAACGAAACTTACTTCAACTCCGCGGCGCAGCATCCGCTGGGCAACCACACCGTTCGCGGCATGCAACGCTACATCGAGTTCCTTGCGAAAGGCCCCGGGGAAGGGCGCGAGGACTTCTGGGAAAAGGGATTCCGCGAAGTGAAGCCGATGTTCGCGCGGCTGATCAACGCCAAGCCGGCGGAAGTCGCTCTGTGCGGAAGCACGACCATTGGCGAGAACATTCTGCTCAACGGCATGGACCTGAGCGGCGGGAACGTGGTGACCAACGATCTCCATTACACGGCTTCCCTGGCAAATTACCTGACGCGCCGGCGGAACGGGTTGGACGTCCGGATTGTGAAGCACCGCGACTGGCACGTCGATCTTGGCGAGATGGAGCGTGTCGTGGACCGGAAGACGAAGCTCATCGCCATCTCGCTGGTTTCCTCCGTAAACGGGCACCTGGAGAACGTAAAGGCGCTTAGCGATCTGGCGCACACCCACGGCGCCCTTCTATACGCGGACATCATCCAGGGAGCGGGCGCAATTCCGATCGACGTGAAAGCATCGGGTATCGATCTGGCTTCCTGCGCGATGTACAAGTGGCTGCAAGGCGAACATGGATTCGGGTTCCTGTACATTCGAGAAGACCTGATCGGAGGCGCGGTCAAACCGACCGAGTTCACGGGTCATCCCGAATTCAACTATGAGCCATGGACCCGGAAGCCGAAGCCGGGAGCGCCCGAATTCATCGGCCACCCGCCAGCCGGGATCGGGGCATTCGAGTGCGGCACGCCGTCCGTGATTACGTATGCGGCTCAATACGAGTCGTTCCGTTATATCGAGCGGCTCGGGGTGAGCGCGATACAGGCCCACGCGCAGCCGCTTGTTCAGCGATTGCGGAAAGAGCTTCCCAAGCGCGACTACACCTGTATCACTCCCGAGGGGACGCCCACTCCCATCATTACCTTCCGAAGCCGGGACACCGAAGGCGTCAGGAACAGAATTCGCCGGGCGGGTGCTTCGGGGAAGGCCCGAATCTCCATCAGCGGAGCGAATTCCGCTCTCACCGTCGGCAGGTTCGGAGACCACCTGCGGTTCTCCGTCTCGGTGTTCAATAGCAACGAGGACGTCAACAAGGTTTTGGAGATCCTCTTATGAGAGGTCTGCTGTAGGTCCAAAAGCCCTCTCCCTAGTCTTTACCCGAATGCCTCAGGGCAGCCGGTCGTACGCGTTCGTGAACGCGTGGATCTGCCAGATCTGCTCCGGTTTCAGCAGGCCCTGGAACTCCGGCATCAAAGTCCCCGGTACACCCTTCTCCACGATCTCGAAATACCGCCGCGGGCTCAGCCGTGAGCGGAAAATCCGCGGTCCACTACCGCCCGCCGCCATGTGGCATCCGAAGCACCGCGCCCGATACAGCGCCCCACCTTGCGCGATGGCGTTCGCGTCCCCCTCTAGCGGATTCTTCTCTGCCGTCCCGCCACCCGCCGTCCCGGGCGCCGGACTCGCGCTGGTCGGTTGCGGCGGCGCCTCCCCGGCAATCGGCGCTCCACCTTCCGTCGCCGGAAAGCCGTAGCCGGGCAGTACCCGCCCACCCAGCGTCTGTCCCGGTTGTCCTACCTGCGGCAGGCTCCCCACACGCGTCACCAGGTTGTGACCCGTCATCTCCTGCTTCGGCCCCCCATCCAACGCGAACACCAACAGGTTTCCCGCCTTCGGTTCCTTGTAGTAAAAAATCATGTCCCCGCCGATGCCGCCCGACGGCACCGCCACATACTGCACTCCATCCAATTCATACGTCACCGGACTCCCGATAATCCCGGAGCCAGTCTGAAACTGCCACAGCTTCTTCCCCGTCCGCGCATCCAGCGCCATGAAGTACCCGCGCATATCCCCCGTAAACACGATGCCCGCCGATGTGGTTACGGAACCTGCCCAGAATGGCGCCGGACTTACAACCCTCCAGGCCACCTTCCGCTTCACTACGTCATAGGCCACGAAGTTGCCCGGGTTCTTACCTGTCAGATACTGCTGATAGTCCGCCCCCAGAAACCACTCGCCATTCGTCGGGCGTGGAAACTTCCCCTCCTCCCAGAACTTCATCCCCATCGCCCATTGATTCGACAGGAAGTACACGTAGTTGAGCTTCGGATGATACGACAGTGGCTGCCAGTCGTTGCCGCCTTCCAGACTCGGAATGATCGGCCCCACCTCCGGTCCGCCCGACTCCGCGATCATCGCCGGATTCACCTTCGGGCGCCCCGTCACCGGATCCAGTCCGAACGACCAGTTAATCCCCGGCACAATCGCGTCCCCATACAGGAACTTCCCGTTCGTCCGGTCCAGCGCATAGAAATACCCGTTTTTGTCGTGATGGAACAGCGCCTTCACCCGGCCCAACTCCCCCAAGACGACATCCGCCAGCAGCGGCGTGCTCACCGCGTCATAATCCCAACAGTCCCACGGCGTGTACTGAAAACCCCACGCGACCTTGCCCGTGTCGGCGTGCATGGCCACCGTCGATGCCGCCCATTTGTTGTCTCCTTTGCGCACCTGACAGTTCCAAGGCGCGGCGTTCCCCGTGTTCCAATACACCAGGCTCAACTCCGGATCATACGAGCCAGTCGCCCATGTCGGCGCCCCACCGTTCTTCCACGTGTCCCCGGGCCACGTTTCATTGCCCGGCTCTCCTGGACCGGGAATGGTGTACGCGGTCCACCGCGGCTTTCCCGTTTTGGCGTCAAACGCTTTCACAAACCCGCGAATCCCGAACTCCCCGCCCGCCACTCCCGTCAACACCATGTCCTTGAGCGCCAGTGGCGCCCCCGTGATGCTATAGCCCTGCCGCCAGTCAATCACCGGCGTCTCCCACGCTACTTCGCCCGTGTCTTTCTTGAGAGCCACCAACCGCGCATCGAGCGTCCCAATGTAGACGTAATCGCCGAGCATGGCCAATCCCCGGTTGATCGCCCCGCAGCAGTACACCCTCTCGGTTTCACGTGCGATCTTCGGATCCCAGGACCACTTGGTGGTCCCAGTGCGCGCGTCGATCGCAAACACCCGCGACCCGTCGGCCGATAAGTAAATCACCCCGTTGTGCACCAGGGGCGTCGCCTGCAAACCCCGGTTCTCGCCCCCGGTGGCGAATACCCATGCCGGCTGCAAGCGGCGCACATTCTTCGGTGTGATCTGGTTCAACTCCACATACCGCTGCCCCAGCAAGTCCCGCCCGTAGCTCAGCCACGCCGAGGTGTCCCGGGCTGCATGCTTCAAATGCTCCGGCGACACGGTCTGTGCAACTGCCGCTGCAGACAACCAAAGAAACCCGAGAAGTCCAAAACCAAGCATCGACTCAGAATAGCAAGCGTCCGGCGCCGAACCCCCATGGGTTCAGAGAGTGGGTTGAGGATGGCTCCCCACACTGGATTCGAACTGCTGGCAGGAAATCGCGGAACGTTTGTTCTCCGCACAATCTCTCGCTGAATGGAAAGCGACCGTCCAGCCCGCGAAGGAGCTTACGGAGGTCGATCGGGCCTGGATAACGAACCACTCGGAAATTGGACCTCGCTAGGTATGTGCGGCACGAGTCCGATCAGTTCAGGCGATCGTTACCCGCGATCAACGCCGTAGTGTAGTGAGATGTCCTTGTCCCGGCGCGGCAACCTCTTCTGAACCACGCTGTATTCCGCCGCGGCGCTCCCGATTGGGCACTAACGACTACCGGTGCGTGATCGATCCCGCCTGCTTCCGCTCGGCCAATCGCGCCGCTGACTTAACCTCGTCGCCGTCTCTGTGCGAGAGCCCCCGCCAGCATGAGCATTTCGTCGCACTCAACAGAGCTCACCGAGCGCACAACCTGAAACCACTCTTCGTTCACTGATAAGGGGAACAATGCGGCCGCGATTGTGCCTCCAATCGATGCCACGGAGTCGGAGTCGCCGCCGAGGTTCGAAGCAAGAAGAGTAGTCTCCTCGGCGGATTCGGTTACCAGAGCCAACCTGATCGCTAACGGGATGATCGTTGTAGGCTTGTCCGGGAAGTATTGCTGCGCTATGTCGTCGGCAGACAACCGGGCTCGCCCAGCAAGATATGAGTAAACCGTCTCAATGCAGGTACTCATGGGGGTCGCTGTCGTTGCGGGGCGAAAACGCTCTGCGAGTCGGGATGCGGACACCGCCGTCGTCACGACTTCGCCGGCATTCTTCCCTTCGAGCGCCGCCGAAACCGCCGCGGCGACTGCTGCGGCTGCAGAGATCGCGAGTTGCCCGCCGTGCGTCGGAACCGAAGCCTCGTAAGCCGCGTGCACGAGAGCGTCAAGTTCGTCAGGGCAGGTGATTACGCCCACCGGTGCGACCCGCATGGCAGCGCCAGATCCGTCCCCCGCGACGGCCATTCCAGCGGGGTCCCCCGCTTGCTGGAACGCCCATATCTGAACGCCAGGATGAACGGATTTTCTGCACTGCAACAATTCGATCCCGACCAACTCGCGTCTTACTTCACCCGTCCGCAACAGCGCCCTTGCTACCGCGATGGTCTGTTCCGTATCGTCCGTAATCTCGGCGATCCGCCACTCATACCGCTTCCCTACGTACCTAGGAATGACACTTCCAGGCTCACCGTGGAATCCCTTGATCCCTTCCGGGTACCACCGCAAGACGTCCGCCCGCATCAGTGTCTCAGTTTGCTTGCCGACCGCATCACCGGTTGCCAGTGCCTTGAAGCACGCCGCTACGCGTTCCTGGAATCGCATGGTTGGGCTCTGGGGCAGACTGCTCAGTCTTACACAGTCGATCAAGAAACAGCCAGGCAGCGGCCTCGGAGAAAGCCCGGACCTCCATTACCGGACCGAATTCGGCTCTCACCGTCGGCAGGTTCGGCGACCACCTGTGGTTTTCCCTCAGGGAGCCTGACTGAAGCGTGTAATCCGCTGGTATTGCTGCTCGGACCCGACCTGGCATTCCGGCGCTTCCGGCAGAGTGTGCCCGGTCGTGATACATTCGCGCTTATGAAGCGCAGACAGTTCGTGGTTTCAGGCGCGGCCGCTTTTCTGCGAGCAGCGCCCGCGGAACCTCAAACGTTCGTGTACAAGAGAGCAGCTGGCTGCGAAATCAAGGCGGACGTGTTCGGCGTGCCTCCCAGTGGCCGAAAGCCGGTGGCGGTGTGGATTCATGGTGGAGCGCTGATCTCCGGATCCCGCAAGCTGCCGCCGAACTCACGCGTGCTGCGATCGCTGCTGGATGCCGGTTTTGCCGTCGCCTCGATCGATTACCGGCTTGCCCCGGAGACCAAGCTGCCGGAGATTATAGAAGACATTCAGGATGCGTTCCGCTGGATTCGTGCGACCGCCGGGACATTGCGTGTCGATCCCGATCGTGTCGCGGTCTGCGGCGGTTCGGCCGGCGGCTATCTCACGCTTATGACCGGGTTCGCTGTGAGTCCCAGACCGAAGGCGCTGGTGTCCTACTGGGGTTACGGAGATATTGTCGGAGCATGGTATTCGCGCCCGGATCCGTTTTATCTGCGCCAACCCGCGGTCAGCCGCGAAGAGGCCTTGTCTTCCGTAGGCAGCACAGCCGTTTCTGAGCCGCCGCCAAAGGGAAATCGCGGCAGATTCTATTTGTACTGCCGGCAGCAAGGCCTGTGGCCGAAGGAAGTCGCGGGGCATGATCCGGCAACGGAGGATCGGTGGTTCAGGCGTTACTGCCCGGTGCGCAATGTGACACGTGAGTATCCTCCCTCGATGCTTGTGCACGGGACCGCCGATACCGACGTGCCGTATGAGCAGTCGAAGCTAATGGTGGAACGGTTGGCCCAGGTTGGAGTCCAGCATCAACTGATAACCGTTCCAGAAGGAGCGCACGGCATCGGCAACATCGCTCCAGCAGGATCGCATTTATCGCGAAGCCGCCATGTTTCTGATGAAGAGAATGTGATCCGGCACAGTCTCGATCGTCGCTAAACAGTGGGCGGCCGCGAGGGATCTCCTCAGGGCAGCCGCTTCATGTGCAGGCTGTTGGCCTGCGATAAGCTATCGGTGATGCCTCGACTCACCAGTTCTCTGTTCATGTCGACGCTCTGCGTTTTGGTAGCGCTCAACTCCAGTGCGGCGCCAGGCAAGACGGTCACGACCAGGTCCGGGCTTCAGTATCAGGTCATCGTCGAGGGGCACGGACCTCGGGCGAAGGCGGGAGCACAAGTGCGCATCCACGAAACCACTACCCTGAAGGACGGAACGTTGATATACAGCACACGCACGAAGGACAGCCCGCTGAAATTCCTGCTTGGTGGAAATCAGGTCATTGCAGGCCTTGACGAAGGAGTCACCGGAATGCGCGTCGGCGAGCGGCGCAAGTTGATCGTTCCGCCTTCTCTGAGTAAGCGTTCAACCTATCCCGCGAACGCTCCTCCGGACGCCACCTTGTTCTACGACGTTGAACTGGTTGAGATCCTTTCGCAATGAAAAGCACACTTAGCTGCGACAGAAGGGATACTGTCGATGTTTCAGGAGGGTCTTTATTATGACGGCTATTTTCAAGCGACCATCTGAGAATCGACCGGCTGCGACTTGCCGGTCCCGCTTTTTCGCGCCGGCCCTGGCATTGATCTTCGCCGCGCACGGGCTGGCACAGACCGGCCAGGGCACGTTGACCGGGACGGTCACGGACTCCAGCGGCGCCGTGATCGCGGGCGTGAGCGTCTCCGCGGCCCACCAGGCAACGGGATTCTCCTACGCCGCGGTAACGAACACGGAAGGTCTCTACCGCGTCCCGTACATGAACATCGGCGCCTACGCGGTCTCCTTCGAAGCAGCCGGGTTCAAGAAGCTGGTGCGGACGGGCATCCAGATGCGCGCCACCGAGACGCTCCAGCTCAATGTCTCACTGGATATCGGCAATGTCGTCGAGTCCGTGGAGGTGTCGGCCGCCGCCACCCTGCTGGAGGCGGAGACTTCGACCACGGGGCACCTGGTGACCGGCCAGCAACTCGTTACCCTCCCGACGCCGCAGATGAAGATCGAGAGCATGTTGTTCTACGTCGCCGGCGTGAACAATCAGCGCGGCCCGGCGCATTCGGCGGGAGGACGCACCCGAGCGTTTCAGATGACGAACGACGGCGTTCTCGGGACCACTCCCGGGACAGGCACGATCGGCACCGGCCGCAACATGTCGACCGCGTTGCATGCCATGGAGGAAGTCAAGGTGCTCACCACCGCTTTACCCGCCGAGTACGGCCATTCCGGCGGCGGACTGATGAGTATTACTTATAAGAGCGGCACGAATCGGTTTCACGGCATTGTCGAAGACCGCTTCATGAGCAAGTCGATGGTTCATCGCGGCTGGCAGGACCCGAGCGTCACCGGCGGCGATTTCTCATTCCATATGTCGTCCATCACCGCCAGCGGGCCCATTAGACGCAATAAGACTTTCTTCCTCTGGGGCTTCCAGCGCCAGTCGTCGGTCGAGTCGGGAAACCAGAACTCGACAGTGCCGAATGCCGAGATGTTGAGGGGCGACTTCAGCTTTCCTCAACAACTGGCGGCGGGTGGACGGGTGGATCCCATCTACGATCCCGATTCATTGACGCAGTTGCCGAACGGCAGCTATTCGAGGATTCAGTTCCCTAACAACGTGATCCCGCAGAGTCGTTTCGATCCCGTCGCCGTGAAGTTCCTGGCGCTCGGTCCGTTTGCCGCCCCTAACGACCGCAACAACCAGACATTTTTCAATAGCCAGGGACCGCAGAACAACGCGAGCGCCGACGCACCTTTCGAATCGCCGCGCACGAGCTTCGACAACAAGATCGATCATCAATTCAGCGACTTTCACAAGATCTTCGGACGCTGGTCTTACTTCCGGCACCGCTCCTGGTCGGGCGACTTGCAGACGGCGATAGCCGCCCGCTTCCTGGACTATAACGAAGTGCCCATTCCGCTGGACCAGAATCAGATCGTAGTATCCGACTCTTGGACCTTGAACCCGACCACAATCAATGAGATCCGCGCTGCCTATAATCGCCGGGACTTTCACCGGTCTCCCGATACGTTAGACCAGAACTGGGCAGGCCAGCTCGGGATCCCCAACGTGGACCAGAGAACATTCCCCTCTTTCCTGACAGCGTCTGGCGGGCAGATGTATTTCCGTTACCCGGAAGGCGGCAGCTTCGACGTGAACGAAAATTTCAGCTTACAGGAGAGCCTCACATTCTTTCGCGGCCGCCACACGTTCAAGACGGGATACGAGGTCATTCGCACCCGGCACAACGTCGGCGTGGCGGCGCAGCCGTCGGGGCGGTACAACATGGCCGGCACGGAGTTTCCCTTCACGCCAAACACCGGTCATCCCTTAGCGAGTTTCCTGCTCGGGAGTGTGGGCAGCGCCGTCTTCACACGCGATCTGGCGACGTGGCTGCCGCGCTGGTGGAGCCACGCCCTGTACTTCCAGACCGACTGGAAGGCCGCCACCAAGCTCACGCTCAACCTCGGATTGCGCTGGCAGTATGAGAGCCCCTTCCAAACAAAGTACGGCCAGCAGAGCCAGTTCGACCCCACCGCAACGGACGACCTGACGGGCCGCCAAGGCGCGTTGTTGCACCCGCAGCGCGCGTTAGCCCGATCGGACTGGAACAACTTCCAGCCTCGTGCCGGCCTGGCTTACAACTTCCGCGACAAATGGGTCTTCCGAGGCGGATTCGCTGTAAACACCCTCGACCTGTTTACCAACAGCACGCTCGAGAATTTCGACGAATATTTTGCGACCGCGAACATCCAGCCGCAGCCGGGGAATCCCGCGCACGTCTTCAAGCTCTCGCAAGGGCCGCCGCCGGTCAATTTCAACATCCGGCCGGATGGCTCGGCATCCTATATCGGAACCAACTATAGCCAGCGGGTGGCATCGTACCTGGACCCGAACATCCGCATGCCGTACATCATGAACTGGAATGGCGGCGTCCAGTGGGAGTTTGCACGCAACATGGTCCTGGATCTGAACTACCAGGGATCGGCCGGCGTGGGGCTTCTCAACTACTGGGACATCAACCAGATTCCGCTCGATATCTCCCGCGATCCGGTGGAATTGGAAAGGATTCGCCGCGCGTCTCAGGATTACCGACCGTATCCGCATTTCGGACAGATCCGCCACTACAGCAATTTCGGCCATAGCACTTACCACGGCGCAACGGTGAAGGTCGAGCGGCGCATGTCGAATAGCTGGTCGTTCACCACGTTCTACACTTTCAGCAAGGCGATCGACCAAGACAGCGACGATTCCGCAGCCGGCGGCGTGACCTACTATAACCGGCGGCTCGAGAAGGCGCGCTCGGATTACGACGTGACCCATAAGTGGGTGACATACTGGACATGGGAAATGCCATTCGGCAGAGGCAAGCGCTGGCTCAACTCCGGCGGCGTCCTGGGACGCGTGATCGGCAACTGGGAACTCAACGGCATTAACACCGTCGAGACGGGAGCCCCGTTCGGCTTCACACACAATGGCAATCTGCCCGGCGGAGTAGCGAACGTCTATCTGCCCGGCACCCAGCGGCCCAACCTGGCGCCCGGCAAGACCTACGACGACATCCAACTCGATTGGAATCGCCGTGGTCCCTGCCGCCACGTCGTCGCCTGCGCCGAGCCGTGGGCGGACATCAACGCTTTCGCCATCCCCGGTTCTTTCACGCCCGGCCAGATGGGCCGCAACATCGTAAACAGTCCGGGTCTGTTCTGGCAGCAGATCTCCATGGTCCGAACCATTCCGATTACCGAGCGAATCCGCGGAATGCTGCGTTTGGACATCAACAACCCGTTCAAGATTCCGTTCTTCAACGTTCCGGGATCGGCGGTGGATTTCCGCAATCCCCAGAATTTCGGCAAAATCACCGGCTCCATCGGCAGTTTTTCCGGACAAGGCGGCCGGACGTACCTGCATGCCATCTTCCGGCTCGAGTTCTGACGTCTCGGAAAACCGAGCTATCAGCAATCAGCTTTCAGCCGTCAGCCAAAACGCTGATTGCTGATAGCTGATAGCTCCTTTGATCACTGCCGTTGCGGAGCCCGCCGGTTGAAGTACTGGATGAGCGAATAGCAGAACAGGAACAGAGCCAGAGCGAAGAGCGCCATCTCGGCGGCGTGCTCCAGGAGCCAAGTCCAGGAATCCGCGCCCATCCGGGCTCCCAGGTAGGCAACGCCAAAGTATCTGGGCAGGCGCCCCGCCGTCAGCGCCGCCAGGAACCGCGTCGTGGGGAATTTGAGGGCGCCTGCCGAGATAACGAACACCTTTAGCGGCAGCGGAAGAGGGATCAGGGCCGGGATGAAAATCGTGAGCAGACCATAGCGCTGGAACCATGCCCGGAACCACCGGGTCTTTTCGGGCGGCGCGCGGCGGTCCAGAAAGACCTCTCCGCCCTTCCGGGCGAGCAGGAACAGGACGAGGCTGCCGGATATCGATGCCAGCACCGCGAGCGCGGCGTAATAATAGGCACGCGCCGCATTCTGGGAGGCAAGAAATATCAGCAGGACGTCAATGCCCTGGGGCATGGGCACTCCCGCGTTGTCCACGAAGGCGATGACGAAGAGTCCCAGCGGTCCCCACGCCGTCAGGATGGTGATCAGTTTGTCCAGCAAAATTTCTATTGCCGCCGGAACTCCGCGCCCGGCTTCCATTCCGGATGACGGTCTGCCTCCGCCACCCGATGCCCAAGCTCGAAGAGCACCTGCACGTCGGCCACCGCTCCCGAAAGGTCCCAGTCGGGCTTAATTTCGTCGGAGACTTTGTGATAGTCCCGAGCGACGTATTCGGCACGTTTCCGAGCGCCGTAGCCTTCGGGCTTGCCAATGAACTCCGTGCCGGAGTGTATGTAGAAGCCAGGCACGCCCCGCTTGGCGAACTCAAAATGATCGGAGCGGAAGTAATAACCCTTTTCCGGCTCGGCATCGGGTTTTATGATTCGCCCGCGCGAGACGAGGATCTCCTCCGCAATGCCGTCAAGCGTCGTGTTGCCCAGGCCGACCACCACCATGTCGCGCGTCGGTCCCCACTGATTCACGCCGTCTATATTGATATCGGCCAAAGTTTTGGAAAGCGGATAGAGCGGGTTGGCCGCGTAGTAGCGCGCTCCCAACAGACCCTTCTCCTCGGCCGTTACGGATAGGAACAGAATGGAGCGGCGCGGCGGCCGCGGCAGTCTGGTGTATGCTTTGGCGATTTCGAGCAGCGCGGCCGTGCCCGAAGCGTTATCGAGGGCGCCGTTGAAAATCTGGTCGCCCGTGAGCGATTCGTCGCGCCCCAGGTGATCCCAGTGCGCCGTGTACACGACGTACTCATCCTTCTCGCGCGCGCCTTCAAGCTTCGCCACCACGTTGGCCGATTCAACCTCCCGCAGCGTATTCTTGATGTGGAAGCTCGCTTTGGCCTTGAGCGGAATCGGGCGAAAGTCCTTCTTCAGGGCGGCCTGCTTCAGGGCAGCCAGGTCCATCCCGGAGTGAGAGACGAGCTCGGCGGCCTTGTCGTAAGTCATCCAGCCTTCCACCGCTACGCGATCCCTATTGCCGTCCGCCCGCTGGATCTCGAAATCTTCGCGGCCCCAGCTTCCTCCGACAACGGCGAACGGATAGCCGGCCGGGCCGGTTTCATGAACGATCAAAGCCGCGGCGGCGCCCTGCTCGCTCGCAATTTCGTATTTATAGGTCCAGCGCCCGTAGTAAGTCATCGCCCGGCCTTTGAACATCTTCTCGTCGAGCTTCGAAGCATCGGAGGGGTCTGGAATGGCCGGATCGTTGACCAGCATCAAAAGCGTCTTGCCCTTCAGGTCGGCGCCTTTGTAGTCGTCCCAGTCGTACTCGGCGGCCACGACGCCGTAGCCCACGAAGACGATATCCGAGTTCCGCACCTTCACCTCGGGCGTGAAGCGCCTCGACAAGGCGACGAAGTTCTCGCGCGGCGCAACCCGCAACCTCCGTCCGCGGCTGACGATTTCGACCGTAGTGGTCGGCTTGATCCCGACCAGCCCCACTTTCTGCACATAGGCGCCGTCCGGATTGCCCGGCTTCAGGCCCATCTTCTGAAACTGTTCGGTCAGGTAACGCACTGTCAGTTCTTCGCCTTTGGTCGCCGGCGCGCGTCCCTCGAACTCATCCGAAGCGAGCGCGCGGACGTGAGCCATCAGGGCGTCGGCCGTAATGCTATCGAGAGCGGCGTTGTCGGCCGTGCACGCGGCCAGCAGGGCGGCGGCGGCAAAAATCAGATGCTTCTTCATGAAACCTCTATTTTGACAGGAATGGGCTAGAATTGGTCCATTGAAAGGAGCGCGTATGGGATTACGGCACGTTCTAGTCGTGGCATTGCTTGTTTCGGCATCCGTCAGAGGGGAGGAGTTGCCCATCGTCGCCGTCGTGGAATACCAGCCGCTTGCGGCTCAGGTTGTGCGCGTACTGGATGCTCTCGACATGCTGGGAGACCCGCTTCCGAAAGCAGACAGCGACGAGTTGCGCAAACTCGCTGCCTCCGGCGGTGCCACGGCGATCGAGCGAATTCAGAAGCTGCTGGACAAGCACTGTCTGGTAGGCGTTCACATCAATCCCGAAAGCCGGGTGAAGGTGCAGCAGGGGCCGGCGAGAGCCGAGCTTGTGGAGCAGGGATGGCGCACGTTTCTGGTGAAGGTCCAGAACGAAGCCGGGGTCACGGCCGTGCTGGCCGTGGACAGTCCCAACTCGGGGCGGCTCTTCAACAGTCCCGCGGGCCAGGTGAATCAGCGTTTCCTCGACATCCAGATGTTCAACAAGCAGCCGCTGCGCGCTCATCTTTCGGGCCTGGAAGTGGAATACCGCATTCTGCAGCTTTATTCGCGCGACGCGGGAAAGCGCGAAGGCAAGCTCAGCTTCGATGTTGGGCAGGGCTCCCAGGATCTGGGCTTCCGGAACGAAGTGGATATTCTCTTCATCGCAAAGCCAGCCACGAAAGTGACACTGCGAGTGCTGGATTTCGACGATAAGCCGACCACAGGTTCCTTCACCGTCCGCGACGCGCGCAGCCGAATCTACCCCTCCCAGGCGAAACGCCTGGCGCCGGACTTCGCGTTCCATCCGCAGGTCTACCGCGCCGATGGAGAATCGCTGATGCTGCCGGCCGGCGACTATACCTTCGAGTACACGCGCGGTCCGGAGTACCGCAGGAAGACGCAGCGCATCCAGGTTGGCGAGCAGCCGATGGACGTGACTTTCCGGCTGGAGCGCTGGATCGATCCCGCGAAATTGGGCTGGTACTCGGGAGACCACCACATCCACGCGGCAGGCTGCGCGCATTATGAGAAGCCCACCGAGGGCGTCTATCCGAAGGACATGATGCGCCACATTCTGGGCGAGGACCTGAAGGTCGGCTCGGTGCTGACCTGGGGGCCGGGCTGGTACTTCCAAAAAACCTTTTTCGAGGGCAAGGATCACGGGCTTTCCACGAAGGACAACCTGATGCGCTACGACATCGAGGTTTCCGGATTCCCGTCGAGCCATGCGGGACACATCGTGCTTCTGAATTTGAAAGAGCAGGAGTATCCGGGCACGAAGCGAATTGAAGACTGGCCGAGCTGGGGACTGCCCATCTTCAAATGGGCGAAAGCGCAAAACGCGATTACGGGCTACACGCACTCGGGCTGGGGACTTGCCATCAAGGACGACAAGCTGCCGAGTTACGAGATGCCGCCCTTCGACGGCATCGGAGCCAACGAATACATCGTGGGCGTCACGCACGACCTGGTGGACTTCATCTCGACCGTGGACACGCCCTATCCGTGGGAGCTGAACATCTGGTATCACACCCTGAACGTCGGATATAGAACGCGCATGAGCGGCGAAACCGACTTCCCGTGCATTTACGGCGACCGGGTTGGACTGGGCCGGAGCTACGTCCGCCAGAAGAAGGCCCTGGATTACGGCGACTGGGTGGAGGGCCTCCGTGACGGCCGCAATTACGCCTCGGACGGTAAGAGTCATTTGATCGACTTCAAGGTAAACGGCGCCGAGATGGGCGCGGGGGCGAGCGAAGTGCGGCTCAAGGCGGCGGGCGAAGTGCGTGTGACGGCCCGCGTGGCCGCGCTGCTGGAGGAGCAGCCCGACGAGAGCATCCGCCGGCAGGCCGCCGACCGGAAGCCATATTGGGAACTCGAACGCGCGCGCATCGGCGATACGCGGAAAGTGCCGGTAGAGCTGATTGTGAACGGGCAGCCAGTGGCGCGGCAGGAGATTGTCGCCGATGGCGAGTTGCGAGATCTTTCCTTCCAGCACAAGATCGACCACAGCAGTTGGGTGGCGTTGCGGATCCTGCCCTCCTCCCATACAAATCCGATCTTCGTGATGGTGAACGATAAACCGATTCGCGCTTCGCGGAAGAGCGCCGAGTGGTGCCTGCGCGCGGTGGATCAGTGCTGGAGTCAGAAGTCGCCGCGGTTCCGGCTGGAGGAGCGGGGGGAGGCCGAGAGGGCTTATGAGTTCGCGCGGCAGGCGTACCGGCAGCGCATCAAGGAGTCGGTGCGGGAGTAGGGCTGCGGCCGCTTGCTGACGCGCGCGGTTCCGTGCTGTGGCCTCAGCACCGAACCGCGACCGTAAGGGAGCGGCCAAGCAAGTTACCGTAGGTGCTACGATTTAGACAGAGGCGGGAATCCTTGTGCCGATTCAAACGCTATTGACCGTCGAAGAATTCGAACAGCTTCCGAAAGACGGGTACGCGAACTACGAACTGGTCGATGGGGAGCTGGTGAAAACGTCGAGCGGAACGTTCACACACAATCGGATGAGAGATAAGATGGTCGGCCGATTCGACCGCTTCCTCTCCAATAACCCGCTCGGCGCGGCCGTCGGTGAAGTCGATGTCAGAACCGGACCCAGAAGCGTCCGGAAACCCGATGTGTCCTTTTGGCGGCGCGAGAAACTGGCACAATTCGACCGGAACAAAGTTCCCGTAACGGTTCCTCCCGACATCGCCGCCGAGGTTATCTCGGCCACGGAACTTGCCACGGATGTCAACGACAAGGTGCTCGAGTATCTCGACGCCGGCGTATGTGAAGTGTGGTTAGTCTTCATGACCAGCGGCGAGATTCACGTGCGCCGTTCGTCGAACAGCATCCGCGTGTGGAGGGCCGGAGAAGAACTGCAGTCCGAGATGCTTCCCGGTTTTTCTTTGCCGCTCGAAGAACTATTCCGCGAGGCGTCGTTATAATAGGCGTGCCATGTACCACTACGATCCGGCCATTGCGCTCGAAGAACTTTCCGACGAAGCTGTACTTCCCCATCCCGTAGCGGTGCGCGATATGATCGTGCGCTCGCGTTTGACCCCGAACGAAGCTCTGGAGTTGAATCGCAAATTTCAGGACTACCTGCACGCCTTCGGTGAAGCGCAGGCGGCAGCGAAGCCGCTTCTCGAGCGGTTGGCGCAGGCCGGCCGGAAGTAATTTGTAATCGTCTGAACTCGACCTCACGGACAGTCGCGACAGAACGCCGTTTCCCATTCGTTAAAGCGGATTTTCGGCTGGACTGTTCGGCGTGCAACCTCATGGTTGCGGCTGGAGAGCCTTCTCAATCGCGGCGGCAGCGTTCTTCAGCCAGCGCCCTGCCTGGTCTGCATCGGAATTGAACATGTGGGTGCCATTGGCGCCTGTGATCCAGTTGGCGGGTATGGCCATGGTCGGGAAGTACTCGTAGGCGAAATCCCGCGCGAGTGTGATCGGCAGGTCGAGCTTCAGGCGGTCAAGGAAGGGCTGGACCAGGGCAGTTTCATCGTCAACATTGAGTGCGATGATGGAAACGCTGTCCCGGTCTTTGAACCTCTCGCGCAGCTGCTCGAGATACGGAAGCTCTTCGCGGCAAGGGCCGCACCAGGTCGCCCACATGTTGATAAACGTGACGCGCGTCGCTAAGTCGGAGGGCTTCCACTTGCGTCCTGCCGTGTCGGTGAGTTCGAGGTCCGGATTAGCCTTGGCCAGCTTCGCCCAGGCGTTCTCTTTGCCCGCCCCGGCGTAGAACTTGTCGAGCGAGCTCGTGGCGGCCCACTCATTCCATCCTCGTTCGGTTCCGCCGAATTCCGCCCATAGCCGCCTGGCATCAGCCATGACAAGATCGCGGGAGTCCGAACTCGGGCGGCGGACCGGGAATGTTATCAGCGAGTTTCGGTACAGGATTAAGGCGTCCATTTTGCGGCCGGTGAGCTCGGCAAATCGCCCCTTCATGTGCCAAAAACGCGCTTCCATTTCCTCGTGGCGGAACTTGTCCTTCGAACTCGCGTCGGCGGGTGGCCGCATGCGATTCAGCTTGGTTTCAATCTGCGACAAGATGTCCTCGGCGCTCGCCTTCTGCTTGAGGCGGATATGGGCGTCGACGAGCGGGAAGTACGCGTACAGGTACGACGTATCGCGGAAGCGGTCCTGCGACTCTTTGCCCCTCGGGTGGAGGTCGGATTCAGTGCCGGCGCCCTCGTACTTTTCCGTGATCTCAATGCACTTGCGGACCAGCGGCGGAACATCCCCAATCCGAACGTCGCGCCTGAGCAACGCCTCGGCGGTTTCGCACTGCACGGGCGGCAAGGTCATCATGGCGTCCGGGTCGCGATCGAGCACGGCTTTGATGGCATGGAAGGCTTCGGAGAGTTCCTGTTTCGTCGAGCGGCGGTTCCGCTGGGTGAAGCCCCAGTAGGACGATGCGATTCCGGCGTGTTGCGAGTGTGCTCGCCACATCTCCCGGTAGGCCGTCTGTGCTCTTGCGAAGTACGCCTGGGCCTGTCCTTCGATTTCACTGCCGCTCGGCCAGGGGTTTTGATCGCGCCATTTGCGGGCGGCAACCGATCCAGGGTACGAGGACCGCGGATACAGCTTTGCCATTTCTGCCTGGGCGGAGTTGCGGATCGCGCTGTCGGCTAGTTGCTCGGATGCATACTGGAGCGCCGATACCCACAACCGGGTGCGGGGAATGCCAGCGGCAAGGAGGCGGTCGACATCAGCGCGCATGCGTTCGCGCAGGGCCTGCTGGCGATCGGAGCGTTCGATCTTCGACTCGAGACTCCAGAGCTTCAGCAATTCTCCTGGCGGTGGAGGTGTTTTCCGGTTCAACACTTCGCGTGCACGATCAGCGATGGAGCGCTGCAGATCGGTATCATCCAACCAGCCGTAGGCGTACGACAAGTCGACTGAATCCGGGCAAGATTTGGCGTAGTCGTCGAGATGCTCCCGCATCTTCTGCTTGTCGCGGAACGATTGCGAGGCGTAGATTTCGGCCAGCAGCGCGTGCGCCGGTCCGAGACGGGGTTGGAGTGCGAGCGCGGCTTGAAGGTGCTTGATGGCTTCCGCGGTCTTGCGGCTGTATTTCGCGCGGGCAGCAGCATACAATATCGCCCGGTCACGTGGCATTTTTGCGAGCAGCGAATCGTACTCGTCAATCGCGTCCGTGCGGCCCTCGCCGTAGTCGCCGATCACTGCATCCACATACGCTCTGTGCGCCCATAGGTTGCTCGGTGCGGCTGCGACCGCATTCCGAGCTTCGGCTATCAGCCGGGTCCGACGGGCCGCTTTCGATTCGGTTATGTCTCCGGGCAGCGACTGATCGATGAGAAGCGTTGCGGTTCCAGCATCCGGTTCACAGGCCGCGGCGTATGAAAGTGACGCTCCCAGCAGCCCAAGCAAGATAGCGTAGCGCACAAGAGTCTCCCAGACTTAAATGTACACCGTTCTATTCGGCTCGATTTGGGGCCAGCATCTTTCGCGAGCACATAGGGACCCGTTACCGTCCGCGATCCCGAGTAGCTGGCGGGCGATCCAAGTCTTCTGACCACTGGCACGACCGATTCAAAAATTCGCTTCAAAGTAAACGAAAGTATTCGGGGCTCAATGGGGGCACATCTGATCTTGCCCGAGTATCTCGTCGAGGCGGACGACTTCAACGATCGGCAGCCACCTTACAACTTTGTGCGCCCGAATGGACGTCGCGGTAGTTGCTATGCCAACTCTTATCGAGTGGACCGCTCCGTTTCTTCTCTTCCTTAAGAAGACGAGCACGGGAGAGTTCACTGTCAACTGGTATCCCTTAGGTCCCGTTAACGAGCAACTCCGTTCAGACCGCGACAAATGGCTCCTATGGGTTCGCGAACAGGTCGGCAAGATGCCGAACTCCGAGCCAGACAGCAGGAAATGAGTAGACCGCAATTCAACGTTTCGGGGCAGCCGTCTCGCCCTTGCGCCTCAGAGTAGGCGCCTTCCGTTTTCCTTCCGTCTCGACAGTCTTCTTTTCCTGGGCGCGCTTCGATTCGAGGTCCTTAGGCTGCATCATCGCCTCGAGTTCCTTCTTCTCTTTCTGAACGCGCTCCTCCACCGCCACGGTCCGCTCTTTCAGGTCCTGTTGCGCCAGTTCCAGGCTGTCCTCGGTCGTCTCGATAGCTGTGGTCAGGGCGAATTCGTAGCGGCTGATGTCATTGGGCGCCGACTCTTCGATCTTCTTGAGCGCCTTCAGACTCTCTTCCTGCATCTTGGCCACCGCTCCGAGCCCCTCGGCGATGTCGAGCTTGCGCCGCAAGGCGTCGTCCGCCACTATGTCGATGGCGTCGACAATCTCCGCGTAATCCTCCAGCGTGTCGTGCGCCAGCAGGCTTCGGCCCGCCTTCTCCTTCGACAGGGTCTGCTGGAGGATGTC
Source organism: Bryobacteraceae bacterium (assembly GCA_040902885.1). Lineage (GTDB taxonomy): Bacteria > Acidobacteriota > Terriglobia > Bryobacterales > Bryobacteraceae > JBBDWK01. Next base: position 21,900 of record JBBDWK010000037.1, read on the forward strand.
GATGCGCTGCCTGGCGAAATGCGCATACAGCTTCAACCGCTCGTTGGGTTCCTGAACCAGGCGCACCTGGTCGGCTTCGTCGGCGGTGAGAAAATCCCGCCGCTGGCCGGCCAGGGGCATTACGAATAGCATGCAGTACAACAACAACCGGCGCTTCATCGCCCTCCCATGATACCTGCCAGCAAACCCTCCTGCGCCCGTTCGAGGCGCGTTTTGACCAGGTCGACCATTTCGCGGTCTTCGTGGCTCATCTCGTCCCGAAACGATTCCAGCTTGCGCAGCAGCTCGCGCGTCTGAATTTCCGCCTTCTTGAAGTGTTTGGGACTCTTCCGGGGCTTCTTCCCCGTCTCCCCGAGCGAATTCCCCGCCAGTTCGACCGAATCGCCGATCTGGGTCACAAAAACAGAGGTGGCCTTCAGATCGCCTTCCGCATAGGACGTACGCGCGAATTTCAAGGACTCGAAGGCATAGTCCATCGCGGCCCTGGCGCGCTTTTCCAGGTTAGGCTCGCTCTTGATGGTTGCCAGGTCTCTGGCGAATGCCAGAGGGGACAATAATATGAATGCGACGACGATCTTCATCGTTTGCTCAGCTCCTTCTGGATGACTCGAATGCGCTGACGCGCTTTGAATTCCTCCTCCGGATTTTGTCCCTGGCTACCCTCCAGGAACGTCTGATAACTTTCGAGCGCCGGCTGGTACTGTTTCATGCGGTCGAGAATGATGGCCCGAAAATAATGGGTTCCTGGTGTTTCGCCTCCCAGTGTTTTCACTCGATCCAGCGCCGCGACAGCCTGGGGAAAGTTCTCCAGCACGATCAGCATTCCGGCCAATTCATTCCACGCCTCCACTGAATCGGCTTTAAGGCGGGCCGCGGCGAGAAACTGTTGCGCCGCGGGGGCATACCTTTTCTGATCGCGCTGGACCCGCCCCAAAATCATGCGCAGATCGTAGCGCTGCGGTTCTGCTTGCACGACAGCTTCCAACAGCGGAATGGACTTCTCCGGCTGTTTGTCTAACCGGTACGCATTCGCAAGCGAAAGCCGGTTGGCGGTGGTGGGGTCGGCCGCCACAATCTTTTCCAGCCCGGGAATGGCTTCGCCGTAGCGCTTGGCATCGATCAGCAACTCGCCCAGCCGCTCCTGCGCCGCGATGTTGTCCGGAAACTGCTTGTATATCGAGATCGCTTCGCCGTTCTCCCCCTGGCCTTCAAACAGCGACGCCAGCTCCAACAGCACGTCCTTAAAGCTGGCATCCAGTTCGGCCGCCTTTCGGAAGTGCGGAGCCGCATCTGCCAGCCGGTTCTGCCGGGCCATGGCGCGGCCCAGACCAAGCCACGCGGCGGCGGATTTGGGATCGATCTCCGAAGACAGACGGAAATGTTCCTCCGCGCGCGGGAACTCGCTCGAAGCCAGCAGCGCCTCGGCAAGATAGATTTGCGGGCGGAATTCCTTGGGCTTCTTCTCTATGGCGCCTTGAAGATGGGGGACCGCCTCCGCGGCCGCCTTCTGCCGCAGCAACACGATGCCGAGATTCAGCTCGGCTTCGTACAACCCGGGCTTCAACTCCAGGACCTTTCGGTACTGTTCAATTGCCTCCGTATCGCGATTCAGGAAGCTGTAGGAAAGCGCCAAGTGGAAACGGGCGGCGTAATCCGTAGTATCCGCCTCAACAGCTTTGGAGAACATCTGGGAGGCCAGATCGTAATTCTCCGCCTCCAGCGCCTGCATGCCCTGCTTATAGTGATCGGCCGCTTGCAATAAGAGCAGACCTAACAGAGCCAGGCGCAACATACCCCTATTTTACAGGGTGACCGGCCGCCGTGACTCAGCCAGGTAACGGCCGGTATGTGAACTCTCCACCTCTGCAATGTCCTCGGGAGTCCCAGAGGCGACGATACGGCCTCCGCGCTCGCCTGCGTCGGGACCGAGATCGACGACCCAGTCGGCGGCCCGGATCACATCCAAATTATGTTCGATAACCAGCAGGCTGCCGCCGTTCTCGACCAGTTTCTGGAAAGCCCCGAGGAGCTTGGCGATGTCGTCGAAGTGCAGACCGGTGGTTGGCTCGTCGAAGATATATAGGGTGCGGTCGCACGAACCCTCGGCAAGATGCGCCGCCAGCTTCACGCGCTGGGCCTCGCCGCCGGAGAGAGTGGTGGCGGACTGCCCAAGCCGCAGATAGCCCAGGCCGACGTCGGCCAGCACTTTGAGTTTCGATACCAGACGCGGAAATTCCGAGAAGACGTCGAGAGCCTCGCGCACTGTGAGTTGCAGAACTTCGTGGACGTTCAGATTGTTGTAGCGAACCTCAAGAATCGCACTTTTGAAGCGCGCTCCCTTGCACTCCTCGCAAACCAGCTCGACATCCGCCAGAAACTGCATCTCCACCGTCACCGTGCCGTCGCCCTGGCAAACGTCGCAGCGCCCGCCCTGCACGTTGAACGAGAAGTGCCCGGCCGTATAACCGCGGCGCCGGGCTTCCGGGGTGGAGGCAAAGATGCTCCGAATGAGATCAAACGCTTTGATGTAGGTGACCGGATTGGAGCGGGGCGTGCGTCCGATGGGCGACTGATCGACCATGAGCGCCCGGCGAAGATGCTCCGCGCCGAACAGCCTGCGGCAGGCGGCCTTGGAAGGCAACGCTTCGGATGGCGCGGCCGGCAGCTCGTCCGCGGCGGATTTGTGAGCCGCTTGCAGCGACCGATAGATCACCTCGTGGACGAGAGTCGATTTGCCGGAGCCGGATACTCCGGTGACCACAACCATCATGCGCAACGGAATCGAGACGTCGATGTTCTTGAGATTATGAACGCGCGCACCCTCGATGTGGAGCATGCGCCGCTCGTCCACGGGACGGCGCCGCTGTAAGCCAACCGCCTTCAACTCGCCACGCAGATATTTTCCGGTCAAGGAGCCGGAGCCGGGCTGAACCAGCGCCCGGTACGTTCCCTCGAAGATCACTTCGCCGCCGGTTTCCCCCGCGCCAGGGCCTAAATCCACTATGTGGTCGGCAGCGCGCATCACATCGGGATCGTGCTCCACCACGACGATCGTGTTCCCCAGATCGCGCAGTTCTTCGAGAATGCGGATCAACCTGCCCGTATCGCGGCTATGGAGCCCGATCGAAGGCTCGTCGAGGACGTAACAAGCGCCAACCAGCCGCGATCCCAGACAGGTCGCAAGCTGAATGCGCTGCGCTTCGCCGCCGGAAAGAGTGGCGGAGAGCCGTTCGAGCGTCAGGTAGTCCAGACCCACGTCGAGCAGGAACTGGAGCCGCTGACGGATCGCGACCAGCACCTTCTGCGCGATGGCAGCCTCTTCCGGTGAGAGCTCCAGGCTCGCAAAAAACTCGTAGGCGTCTCCGATATTCATGCGGACCACTTCTTCGATGGTCCTGCCGCCGACCTTCACGTTCAGCGCTTCCTTGCGCAAGCGGGAACCGTGGCACTCCGGGCAGCGCGTATATCCGCGGTACCGGCTGAGAAAGACCCGAACGTGCAACTTATATTTCTTGGATTCCAGGAAATCGAAGAATGCTTCGATTACCTTGTCCACGCGCTGGCGGTCTTCATCGGAAAGCTCGCAGAAAGGGACGTCGCCGGGCACCTTCCCCTTAGTGACCTTCACGAGGTGGGCGAGCCATTTCCGGTACTTCGGCTTGGTCCACGGCTCAATCGCGCCCTCGTTCAAGGACAAGGTAGGATCCGGAATTACCCGTTCCATGTCGAATCCGATGGTGTTCCCGAAACCCTGGCAGCGCGGGCAGGCGCCAAACGGGCTGTTGAAGCTGAAGAGCCTCGGCTCGGGCTCGGCATAATCGATCTCGCAGACCTTGCAGGTGAACCTCTCGTCGAAGCGGAGACGTTGCTGGCCGTCGGCTGCCTCGAAGATCGCTTCGCCGGCTTCGCGATAGCAGATTTCCACACTATCGACAATGCGCGAGCGTACCTCCGGATGAATCGAGATGCGATCGGCGAGTACGAAGACCGGCCTCGAAAAGTCGACGTCGAGCAGAGATTCGGGCGTTGAAAACTCGAAAACCCTCCCGTCCTGGTAGAGCCGGTTGAAGCCTTTCTTGCGGAGGTCGTACAACCGCTCCTGCAAGTTTTCCATCTGGCCGGCGCGCGTGGCGGGAAAGAGCACTTGCCAGCGCGAGCCTTCGGGTTGCCGGAGCATGGCGCCCGCGACCGCATCCACGGTATCGCGTTGCACCCGCGCGCCGCACTTCGAGCAATAAGTGCGTCCGGCGCGGGCGAACAGGAGCCGCAAAAAGTCGTAGCTCTCCGTGGACGTCGCAACCGTCGAGCGTGGGTTGCGGGTGGTGTTCTTCTGGCGGATGGCAATCGCCGGCGCAACGCCCACGATCTCGTCCACATCCGGCTTCTCCATACGCTCCAGGAATTGCCGCGCGTAAGCCGAGAGCGATTCCACGTATCGCCGCTGGCCCTCCGCATAAATGGTGTCAAAGGCCAGGGACGATTTTCCGGAACCTGAAACTCCCGTGATCACCGTCAGCCGGTTGTGCGGAATGGAGACCGAGATGTTCTTGAGATTGTGGACCCGCGCGCCGCGGATCTGAATGGACTCTTCCACGAAAGCTTATTGTTGTGCTTGCTTGAACTGGGGCGCTCCTTTTAGTATAGCGAGTGTAACGGCTGGCACAAAACCGGTTATCATAAAAGAGAAATGCAATGCACCCCGAACGGTAGGAATCGGGTGAATTCCTACGCTGTGGTAGCCTACATTCCCGACCCGCTCGGAAAATTTCTCGACGATCTTCGCAAGGAGCTGGTCCCTAATTGTCTTCCCCACGCGCATGTGACGCTTCTGCCTCCGAGGCCCATCTCCGGAGAGGTGGCTGCCGCCGCGGAGATTGCAGCGCCCGTCTTCAGCTCATTGAGTCCCTTTATCGTGGAGCTTTCCCAGGTGGAGATCTTCGCGGTAACGGAGGTGATCTATCTGGCGGTAGATGCGGGGCGCGAAGAGTTGCGGCGCGTTCACGAGATATTGAACGTAGGCCCTTTCGCCTACAGGGAAACTTTCCCTTACCATCCTCACGTCACTCTGGCGCAGGACCTCGCTCCGGGCCAGGTAGAGGATCTGGCTAGAACCACCCGCAAGCGTTGGGCGGAGTGCCCGTACCCGCGGCATTTCCTGGTGGAGACGGTCTACCTGGTTCAGAATACGGTGCATAATCGCTGGGTCGACCTGGAAACCTTTTCATTAGGCGGAATTCCCGTAAGATCTTAGCCGGGTCGCCTCCGGAGCCCATCTCACGGTAAAATTGAGGTGTATGGACGGTTCCGGTCCATAGTTTTAAATGCCTACCGGGAAACAACGGCTGCGAATCCTCGTAGTCGAAGACGAATCTCCTATCAGAATGGTTTTAGGTGAGGCGCTGGGTCAGGCCGGGTACGAGACGGCTCAGGCTGCCAACGCCATGGATGCGCTCGGCCTCCTGGCGCGCGGGCGCTTCGACCTGGTTCTTTCGGATGTCCGTATGCCGGGCATGAGCGGCCTCGAGCTGCTGGAGGCGATCCGGCGGCGGCATCCCGGCGTGGGCGTCCTGCTGCTGACCGGCTGCGAGGATGTGGGTACGGCCGTCACGGCAATGAAGTCCGGCGCTCTGGACTACGCGCTAAAGCCGTTTCAGTTACCCGACTTGTTTGCCACCGTGGAAAGGGCAGCCGCAAAGCATCGCGGCATTCTGGAGCATGAGCGCCACGTCCACGACCTGGAAGAGGAAGTCGACCAGAGGGGCGCGGAGTTGAAGGACGCGCTGGAACGCCTCCAGGGGGCTTCGGAAACCACTTTGGAGGCCCTGGTAGCTGCGCTGGATGCCAGGGAGCACGAGACGCAGGCTCATTCCAAGCGGGTCAGCGAGTATGCTCTGCTTCTGGCCCGCCGGCTTGGCATCGGCCGGGGCGAGCTCGAACTGATTCGCCGCGGCGCGATGCTTCACGACATCGGAAAGATCGGGATCTCCGATAACATTCTTTTGAAACCGAGCCAGTTGACCGACGAAGAGTGGGTCGAAATGCGGAAGCACCCGGAGATCGGACGCTGGATCCTGGAAGGAGTGGAAAGCTTGCGCCCTGCGTCGCCCATCGTGTTGTCTCACCACGAGCGCTATGACGGCACGGGCTATCCGCAGCACCTGCGGGGCGAACAAATACCACTGGGCGCGAGGATTTTCGCCGTGGCCGACTCTTTCGACGCCATCACCTCGGACCGGCCTTATCGCAAGGGCGCGCCCTATCGGGACGCGCGCGAGGAGATCGCCGGCGGATCCGGCACCCAGTTCGATCCGGTCGTGGTCGGCCACTTTCTGGCCATCCCACCGGAGGAATGGCAGCAGATCCGGCGCAGGGTCGGCGCCGCCAAACCAAGTCCGGCGGCCGAGTGGAGCGAATTGGTCCACGGGCGCAGGTAGACTCTTTTTCAACCTCAATCCGGCAGCGAGAGCACGTACGAAGTGATGTTCTCCATATCGCGTTTGCTGAAGCGGTAGGCGGGCATGACGGTTCCCGGCGCGTACCTCTGCGGCTCGCGGAAATGTCCCGCCACCCAGGTTTTGCTCCTGCGGCGGTAGAGGCCGTTGAGCGGAGGACCTACCTTTGTCCCCACTCCGTTCACCTGATGACACGAGCCACAACGGTTGGTATGGTAGAGCACCGCGCCTTCTATGGCGAAAGACGGCGCTGCTTGCAGCGCCTCCACGTTGCTTGCATTCAACTTGAGAAGAAACGTGGCCAGGGCGTTGAGTTGCGCGTCGGCGAGCCGGATCGGCGGCATTCCGCTTCCGGGAACCATCTCCGCCGGGTGCTTGAAGTGCTCGATCATCCACGCCGCGGATTTGCGTTTTCCGGTTGCAAGGTCCGGCCCGATCTTGTTTGTCCCGTCGCCCATGGGGTGGCAGCTCTTGCAGTTTTCGCGCTGGAAGTAGCCCAGCCCGGCCATCTCCTGCGGCGATAGCTTCAACCAGTCCGTGGGCGCCGAGAAGTCGATCTCCACGCCGGCCGGGGGCGGCGTGGAAACCACCGCCGAAGCCGTCAATGCCGTCCAACCGATAGCGCCCAGCGCTGCCACCCCAAAGGCCACCGTCCTCTGTGTGACCCTTCGCATCTTGCCCCGGTCGATCAGCGGCACCAGGAATAGAGCGAGAACCGCCAGCCCGGGCAGGACCACCGCGCCGAAAACTTCCAGCGGTCCCTCAAAAAAATGGAGAATCTCGAACAGGAAGAGGAAGTACCAGTCCGGCCGCGGGATGTAGGTGGGGTCGGTTGGATCCGCCAGCCGTTCCAAGGGCACGCGCACCGCCACCGCCATGGTGAACAAGATGACAAAGGCGATAAAGATAGCCAGAGTATCTTTAAATACCTGCTCCGGAAAAAACTTCTTCATGGGCAGCTTCTCGTCGCCCGGCGCGGGCGCGACGCCATGCTTGCGCACCAGGTAAATGTGCAACGCGATCAGGAAGGTCGTCGCTGGCGGCAACAAGAGCACATGGAGGCCGTAGAACCGCGCGAAAGTGACCACGCCGATGGATCCTTCCCCGCCCAGAAGCCGCGTGATGTAGGGTCCCAATACCGGTGCTTTGGCCGCTATCTGCGTGGTGACGACAGTCCCCCAATAGGCCCGGTTGTCCCAAGGCAGCAGATAGCCGGTGAGGCCGTAAGCGAGCGTGAGCAGCAGCAGCAGCACGCCCACTCCCCAGGTGGCCTCGCGCGGCTTTTTGTAAGCGCCCCACAGAAAGACCTGCACCATGTGGAGCACCACTACCACGATCATGAGGCTGGCGCCCCAGTGATGCAGCCCGCGCATGAGTCTTCCGCCGGTCAGCTCGGTGACGATATAGCGCAGGCTGTTATAAGCGTCTCCAGGGGTAGGCGCGTAATTGAAGGCCAGCATCACTCCGGTGAAGGCCTGGACCAGAAAGAGAAAAACAGCCACGCTGCCGAAGACCTGGTGCCAGCCGCTCGATGCCGGAATCTCCTCATAGAGAAAATTACGGATTCCGGATTCCAGGCCCGTCCGATGATCCAGCCACTTGATTGCCCGAGACTTCAGTGGCTTCATTCGGTCGTCTCTCCAGCTTCGTGAATCCGGCCGAGCAACAACTTGCTCTGCTCGATTTTGGATTCATAACGGTCCAGAGAGCGTGGCGCCGGACCCGAAAGAACCTTCCCATCGACTCCGAACGTCGAGGTGTGGCAGGGACACAAAAAATAGTTCTTCTGCTCGTCCCAATGGTAGGCGCACCCCAGATGCGTACATTGGGGAGCGAAGGCAATCACCTCCTGGTGCGAGGTCTTTACCACCCATGCGGTACTGCGCTCGCTGCTGATCTTCCAGCCGTCCACCCGGGTGCGGCGAAACGTCAGCTCCACAGGGGCATTTGGCTCCAGACGCCCGACCGATCCGGCTTCCACCCACTCCTCCTGTCTCCGCAGCCTCGGGGGAAGCAGCAGATAAACAGCCGCCGGCAGAGCGAAGGCCGCGCCCATTAAACCCCACAGCCCGTAGATGATAGTGAGATAGAAGCGGCGTCTGGGATGCGGCTGAGGGGTCTCCATGCGTACTTATTTTACGTTGGCAGAGACCCCTCCCGCGCGATCTAAGGCTGTAAGACGAGTAAATTTTCGTGCCAGGCGATGAGGTCCGGACCGAAAAGGGACACTACGAGAGCGCCCATTCCAAGAAATGTGCCGAACGGCAGCGGGTAGGTCGCCGCTTCCTTCCCCGCGGCCCAGATATAGATGAGGCCAACCACCGAACCGAGCAGCGAGCCGAGGACCAGCGCCAGCAAAGCGCCCCTGAATCCGAAAAACGCACCGATCATGACCATCATCTTCACATCGCCGAAACCCAGGCCCTCCTTGTGCCGGATCTTCTCGAAGAGGAATCCACCTAGCCACAGGAAGCCAGCGGGCAGCGAGGCCCCGAGCGCGGACTCCGCAAGCGAAGACAGACGCCAATCGGGATAGGCGCCGAAGATGGAAAGCACAGCGGCGGCCAGGTTCTCCCGGACGGGTACGAACCAGGCGAAGGCAAAAGCGGCCAGAGCGCCCCCAAGGGTCAGCTCATCCGGCAAGATGCGCTGCTCGAGATCCGTGAACATCAGCGCAACGAGAAGCGCTCCCGCCAGGCAGAGCTTTGCCGCTTCCAGGCTGAGACCGAAGCTGGAGACGTATGCCGCGAACAATATGCCGGTGAGCAACTCCACCAGCGGGTAGCGGAGCGGAATGGGCGCGCCGCAGTCGCCGCACCGGCCCCGAAGCAGGGCGAAGCTGAGCAGTGGCACGTTCCGGTTCCATGGGATCAGCTTGCGGCAATGGGGACAGTGCGAGCGGGGCTTTACGACGGAGAGATCGCGCGGCAACCGGTGAATGCAGACGTTCAAAAAGCTTCCGATCAGCAGCCCGAACGCAAACGCTATGCCCGCTTCGATCATCCCAGCACCCGGCGATAGACGGAGACGGTCTGGTCCACCATGGCATCGACCGAAAATTGACGCTGGACAAGGCTCCGCGCTTCTCCGGCGAGGCGGCTTGCCAGCTCGCTATCCGCGCAGAGACGCCGGATCGCCGCCGCGACCGGCTCGGCCTGGTTCTCGACGAGCAGCCCGGTGTGGTTGTCGATGACGATCTCCGGCAGCCCCCCCACGTTGCTGGCGATCACCGGCACGCCCGTGGCCATGGCCAGCAGCACGGCCGAGCCCAAACCTTCACTGTAGGTGAGGTACAGGAAGAGCTTTGCTTCCGGCAGGACCCGCTGAAGATCCGATGAAGCGCGCAGCGCGACCCCTGCCAGACGGCATGCGTCCGCGGCCAGCGCGTGGCCTTTCATGGGGTCTTGGGAGGCAGGCGTCACGATCAGTTTTCTCTCGTTCGAAGATGGCACGGATTCGAGTGGAACCCCGTCGTATATGACGGTGATTCGGGCGGCATCGACGCCGGCCTCCGCCAGTTTCCCGGCAACGTGCCGGGAGATGGCAATGTAGTGCGCCGCGCGGCGGTACTTCCAGCGGGAGGCGATCCCGCCGCCAACGGGAAAAGCGACCCGGCGGGAGACCACGAGGGGACGCCGGGTCGCGAGCGCCGCCAGCGTATGGGAGCGGGCGTCGTGCGCATGCACCAGATCCCAGCTTCTCGTGGAGAGCCAGGCGCCCAATGCTTCGACGGCTATGCCTCGCTTGCGGGCCAGTGCAAACAGCGGCGACCCGCCGGCGGCAAGCAGCCGTACCGTATGGCCCCGCTTCGCGAGACCTTCCAGCAGGTGCAATACCTGCCATTGGCCGCCGCGCATCTCGGGGCCGGCATCCAGATGCAGAATACGCAGGCCGGTCAACTCATGTTTCTCGCCTTCGCATATTTCAGGAAGGTGTACAGCGCGGCCATATGCGCGATGGCCAGACCTTCCACTCCGTCGAGAAATCCCCTTTGCAGAAAATAGGTGCGGGCGAAGGTCCAGGCGGGAGAGCAGATCAGATTGGAGAGCCGGATCTTGCCGCCTCTTGAAACCAGCTCCTCGGCTGCAAGCGTGGTGTAACGGTCCATGGACTTCAAATGTTCCGAGAGCGAATCGCACGTGAAATGAAGGAGGTTACCCTCCAGGTGGCCCACCCGGCCGCTCACCCTGACGCTCTCGTGTACGAAATCGCCCTCCCACTCGCCCTTGCGGCGGTCGTACAGGCGTACCTTGCGGTCCGGATACCAGCCGCTGTGCAGAATCCATTTTCCGAGATACTGCGCCAGACGCGGCATGGTGTAAGCGTCGTGTTGCGGTCCGTTTTTTTTCAGGCGCCAGATCTCGCCTTCGAGCGACTCGCTCAACGCTTCATCGGCATCGAGAGACAGAATCCAGTCGTTTTGCGCCTGCTCGGTGGCGTAATTCTTCTGCGCCGCATAGCCCAGCCAGCCGCACTCCACCACTCGCGCGCCCAGTTTCCCGGCCAGTTCGGCGGTGCGGTCTATCGATCCGCTGTCCACCACTACGATCTCATCGCAACAGCGCAAGCTCTCGATGGCGCGAGCGATGTTCCGCTCCTCGTTCAAGGTGATGATGGTGGCAGAAATCTTCATCCGGCAAGACGGTCAGAATTCCAGATTCTCCTGGATGGGGGAAATTGTGAAGCACAGGAGAAATATAGCCAGTGCAATCCAGCCAAGTTTCCGCCGCGCGCCGCCGAGATCGCCCTGGTCGTATATGGTGGGATGCTTCATGCCGAAAAAGAAGAGCAACAGGGCCCAGAACAGCCAGCCTTTCCAGAAAAACAGACCAACCGGCACCAGGAAGAACACGAAGATTCGCGAAAGCAGCCGGTGGCGATCGCCAACCAGCGAATAAAGAATGTGCCCCCCATCGAGTTGACCGATGGGCAGCAGATTGAGCGCCGTCGCGAAGATGCCGATCCAGGCCGCGCGCGCGACCGGATGCAGCGAAATGTCCGTCGCCTGCACGCCCGGCATGATGGCCTGTTGCAGAATCCACATCAGAGGCGGCGTGCCGAAGGTGAGGCTGCCCTGGTGGGCGATTCCCGGAATGATCTTGGAGAAGGCGAGTCCGATGGCCAGCGCCGGCAGAAGGAAGACAAACCCCGCAATCGGTCCGGCGATGCCGACGTCGAACAGAACCCGCTTGTAGTAAATGGGCGACCGGATGCGGATGAAAGCGCCAAACGTGCCCGTAAAAGTGGGCGACGGAAGAAAGTAAGGCAAGCTCGCTTCCAGGCGGTAATACACGCAGGCCAGGTAGTGCCCGAATTCGTGGGCCAGCAGAATCGTCAACAGCGTCACGGAAAAAGGCAACCCCTCGAGGATGATGGCCGGGTTCTGCCACCAGGACCAGAAGATATCCAAATCCCGCTCCACATCGAAGAACGGACGGTTTTCGCGGAAGTTCTGCTGCATCCGCGCGCCGGCAACCGCGGCGGTAAACAGCGTGAGCAGAAACAATAGCGCGTGCAGCCAGAGGCGCGAGGCCCTGCGAATCAGGCCCGGGCGGGACGGACCCGATCCGTTCGGGTGATACTCGGGGTGCGCGTACTTGGAGTACACAAAGACCCGGACGCCCCGCGTTACTGCAGGCTTTGCAGCTCCTTGCCCGGTTTGAAACGGACCGCTTTGCCCGGAGGTATCGACACCTCGGCGCCGGTCCGCGGATTACGGCCTATACCCGTCTTTCGCGGCTTTACGTTAAACACTCCGAAGCCCCGCAACTCAATGCGGTCTCCCTGCTCGAGTGCTCGCTTCATGCTCTCGAAAACCGTTTCGACGGCCATTTCGGCCTTTGTTTTCGTGATTCCCGTCCTGCTGACTACTTCGTTAATAATATCGAGTTTAATCAAACCGGCCTCCTGCTTCGCGGATAAGCAATGCACCGAGCCCTCTGGCGGTGGCGCGGTGAAGGCGGAGCAGCTTTTGGGGTCTCGCGCAAATGACAACTTCATGGTAGGATTGAAGTTATTCCGTTGTCAAGCGGATCTGCGCCAATGGAGTCGATCGCCCTCGATAAACAGCAATTCCGCCTTGCGTGCGCCAAGTACACGACCGGAATCACCGTTACGGCGGTTTTGGGTCCGGATGGCTGCCCCCACGGATTGACAGCCAACTCGTTCACCTCGGTTTCCTTGGAGCCTCCCCTCGTTCTGGTATGCATCGACAGGCGCGCACGTATTCTCCAGCACTTCCTCGACAACCCGTACTTCGGCATCAGCGTGCTTACCGAGGAGCAGCACGAGATTTCGCGGTGCTTCGCCAGCAGCCGGCAGGACCGCTTTGGGGGAGTCGAATGGTTCCGGGGCAGCCGCGGCGTGCCGCTGATTGAAGGCTCTCTTTCAACCTTCGAGTGCGCGCGGAAACAGACCGTGGAAGCGGGCGACCACGTGATTCTGATCGGCGAGGTTTTGAGCGTCGGCCTGCGTGACGGCCGTCCGCTGCTCTACTTCTGCAGCGGCTATCGCCAGATCGACTGATGCACCGGCTGCCATCGATGGAACCCTTGATCCGGATAAGGAACCTTCGCTTTCAATACGAGGACGGCTCGGTCGCTTTGAACGGCGTTGACTTCGACTTATTTCCCGGAGAGACCGTGGCCGTGTTGGGCGCGAATGGCAGCGGGAAGACTACCTTCGTGCTGCACCTGAACGGGCTGCTGCAGGGCCGGGGCGAGATCGTGGTCGCGGGAATTCCGCTTTCCAAAAAGACGTTGCCGGCCGCCCGCCAGAAGATCGGCATCGTGTTCCAAAATTCCGACGACCAGCTCTTCATGCCGACGGTGATCGAGGATGTCGCTTTCGGGCCGTTGAATCTGGGGATGACCCCGGCGGAAGCTTCGGAGCGCGCGCGCGCGACCCTCGCGCAGGTGGACATGCTGCACGCCGTGGATAAAGCGCCCTATCATCTCAGCGCGGGCGAGAAACGCCGGGTTGCGATCGCGGGCGTTCTCGCCATGCGGCCGGACATGCTGGTGCTCGACGAACCTACGACATTCCTCGACCCGCCCGGCCAGCTTGCCCTGCTGGACCTGCTCAGGAACCTTCCCCAAGCCAAGCTGATAGTGACTCACGACGTGGAATTTGCGCAGGCCCTGGCTGACCGGGCAGTATTCTTCGAACGTGGCAGGATTGCAGACGCCGGCGCCGTCGCGGAAATCGTCCGGCGGTTCTCCTGGAGAACCGTCCAGCAACAGCGTCCGGAAGGGTCTCCGCCGCGAGTGGTTACTCCTCTTTAGCCGCTTGGGCGAGGCGTTTCCTATGTTCGGCCCACCGCCGCTTTTGCGCGGCTGCGATACGTTTGCGTGCCGACTCGCTCAACTCGCGTTTCCTCCGGGGCGCCGGGGCGCTGCTTGAATTCGCTTCCGCCTTCCCCCTGCGGCCGCCCAGGCTTGCCCGAATCTCCCTGATCTTCTGGTCGATCTTCTGCTTCTCTATTTCGTAGCCTACCAGTGCCATCTCTAAAACGGATGCATCTTGTTGTGCTTTTCTGCCTCGTGCCATGATATCTCCCTCGCACAATATATAAACTCCACTTATTGGTGTCAAGAAAAGCGCCGCATTTTTTTTAATTAGTGGCGCATCCGAGAGGGTTGGATTACACATGCGAGCCCGCGGGCCGCTTGCCAGTTTGGACAGCCGGAATGGGATGATGATGGAAGCGCCTGAGAGAGAAACAATCGATGCGGACGATAATTCAGCGGGTGAAGGAAGCTCGGGTCGAGGTTGCGGGACGCGTGACGGGAAGTATCGGAGCGGGCATGCTGGCGCTTCTGGGTATCGCCAAAACCGACACCCGGGCGCAGGCAGACTACCTGGTCGACAAACTGCTGCACCTGCGAATCTTTCCCGATGCGGCCGGCAGATTCAACCGGAGTCTTCTCGAGACAGGCGGCGGCTTGTTGGTGGTGTCTCAGTTTACGCTTCTGGCGGACTGCTCGAAGGGCCGCAGGCCCAGCTTCGATTTGGCGGCGGAACCCGCCATGGCACGGGATCTTTATGAATACTTCATTGAACGCGCGCGGGAATATCTCCCTGTGGAGACGGGGGAGTTCCGCCACATGATGGATGTGCATCTGATCAACGACGGCCCCGTCACGCTTCTGTGCGAAGGCGAGTGACTGCTTCTTACCGCATTTCGGGCGATTTCTGCCATCCTAAGGATGGAATGGCGATTCGATACCGGGATGCCGGTGTAAACATAGACGAGGCCGATCGCACTGTCTCGGCAATCAGAAACCTCGCCCGCCGTACCTTTGGCAAGGGCGTATTGACGGACATAGGAAGCTTCGGCGCCTGCTACGACTTATCGGGCTGGAAGCGCCCCGTCCTGATCAGCTCAGCGGATGGCGTGGGCACAAAGCTGAAGGTCGCCTTTGAGACCGGACGCCACGACACGATCGGGGCCGATCTGGTGAACCACTGCGTGAACGACATTGCGGTGCAGGGGGCAATCCCGCTCTTCTTCATGGACTATTTCGCCGCAGGTAAGTTGGATGCGAAGGTGGCAACCGCCGTCGTCTCGGGCGCGGCGCGAGCCTGCCGCCAAAATGGCTGTGCGCTGATTGGCGGCGAGACGGCCGAAATGCCCGGCCTGTATGCCGCCGGAGAGTACGACCTGGCCGGTTTCATCGTCGGCGCCGCCGAAAAAAAAGGGCTTCTCAACGGGAGGTCCATCCGCGCGGGCGACCTGCTGATCGGCCTCGCCTCCACCGGACTCCATACCAACGGTTACTCCCTGGCCCGCAAGTTGCTTTTCGAGACCGCGGGCTATTCCCCGGATACCTTTCTCCCCGCCCTCGGCTGTACGGTGGCGGACGAGTTATTGAAGACCCATCGCAGTTACCTGAAACCGATCCGGGCGCTGGCTGGCGCCGGCCTGTTGAAGGGCGCAGCCCATATCACTGGAGGGGGAATTACCGATAACACCCCCCGGATGCTGCCCGCTTCGCTGGCGGCATCGATAGATACAACAGCCTGGCAGCCGCCCCCCGTCTTCGATCTGCTTCAGAAGATCGGAGAGATTCCAGAGGACGACTACCGGCGTACGTTCAATCTGGGCATAGGTATGATTCTTGTCGTAGGCAGCAAGCGTCTGGAGGAGGCGTGGCGCGCGCTGAAAGGCCTGCGGGAGCGTCACTGGGTTCTGGGATCGGTAATTGGCCGCAAGCGCGGCCGCCCGCGCGTGGAGTACCGGTGAAACGCCTCGGTATCCTGCTCTCGGGCCGTGGTTCCAACTTCGAGGCCATCGCGAACAGCGTAGCTGAAGGGCGCATTCCGGCTTCGATAGCGGTTGTGATTTCCAACCGCCCCGATGCCCGCGGCCTGGAGTTAGCCCGCGAGCGGGGATTGGAAGCTATCGCACTTCCCTCCAAGGGCATGGACCGCACCGGCTACGACCGGCATCTGGCCGATAAACTGCAAAGCCATTCAGTGGACCTGATCTGTTTGGCCGGGTTCATGCGGCTGCTCACCGCGGAGTTTGTGCGGCGGTTCCCTATGCGCATCCTGAACATACATCCCTCTCTCCTGCCCGCGTTTCCAGGGCTGGACGCGCAGCGCCAGGCGCTGGAGCACGGCGTCAAGATATCGGGCTGCACGGTACATTTCGTCGACGAACATCTGGACGCCGGTCCGATCCTTCTGCAGGCGGCAGTACCCGTCGGCGACGACGATTCCGTGGAGTCGCTCTCCCGGCGAATCCTGCATGAGGAGCACCGCATTTACAGCGAAGCGATCCGCCTTGTGCTCGGCGGGAGTATTCGAATAGACGGACGGAGGGTCTTACGGTCATGACACTGCTTAAACGAATGTCAGCTTTGGCGTTGGTTTCCTTCTCTCTTGCGGGAAGCGTCCATTACTCCGCGCCCCAACTGCCGACATTTGACGAACTCCTCCTACTATCGGAGATCTCAAAACCGGGAGGAGAACTGGGGAAACGTTTATACGCCCTTCTGCACACCCCATTTATAAGTAATGAAGCTTACTATTTTGGAGCCAAGCCTCATCGCCCGATTCGAGAGGATTTTGGTCCCATTCTTCGGGTCGGCCAATGGAACATCGAGCGCGGCCGTGAGTTCAATCTGATCCAGCATGCCTTTACCAATCCGGCGGCCTTTGAGGCGGAGCGGCTGCGGCGTGGAGGCAACGGCAAAGACGTTGCCGCTATTCGGGCTCAAGCGGCTGTGCTCGCCAGGTCCGACGTACTGATTCTGAACGAAGCCGATTTGGGCACGACACGCTCGGATTATCGCGACGTGGCGAAGGAATTGGCCGCTACGCTCCACATGAACTATGCGTTCGGCGTGGAGTTTGTGGAGATCGACAAGCTGAATTTGGGGATTGGTCTTCCCGAACTGGAAAACAAAGAACTCAACGAGGAGTTACGGAAGACGCTTGCAGTAGACCGCAACCGATATAAAGGCCTTAGCGGAACGGCTATTTTAAGCCGGTACCGCATCATGGACGTCAAGATTCACCGGCTCAAACCCTGCTACGACTGGTTTGGGACGGAGAAGAAGAAGATTGCCGAACTCGAGAAGGGACGCCGCTGGAGCGTGAAGCAGGTATTTCTAGAGCGTATCTCCCGCGAGCTGCGGCATGGAAACCGGATGGCCCTGATCGCAAAGCTTGCCGTTCCGGAATCGCCCACGGGAGCGGTAACTGTGGTGGCCTCTCACCTGGAAAGCAGATGTGCCCCGAAATGCAGGCGTCAGCAGATGGAAGAACTGCTTGCCCAGATTCAGGAGATCGACGGCCCGGTGATTCTGGGAGGGGACTTGAATACCAGCGGTTCCGACACGGCCCCAGTCACCGTCCGCAGCGTGATCGAAAAGCGGATGAAAAGCCCCTCTTTTTGGGCCGGCCAAGCCCTGTCCTGGTTTACACCTCTGGGCTTTCCACGAATGTTTCTTCTGCCCGCGAATTACTGGAAGAACCATAGGGACCCCACTGCTCACAATGTTCCCGTCTTTGCCGCCAATCGTGAAGCCTCCCTTTTTAGCGTTGTGGAAGACTTCCGCTTCTCCGACGGCCACTCCTTCGATTTTCGGGGCGATGACAGCCGGACCAGCGGCAACCGGAGAGGGACGCTCAGCAACTCGAACGAAAGGGCCGGAAAGGGCTTCAAGCCGACTTTCTCCTTCCAGAGAGACTATATGGGTATGGTGGGAAGCTTCAAACTGGACTGGATTCTAGTGAAGCCCCTGGGCGAGCAGTTCGCGCCGCACTTTCCGCTGACCCTACAGGAATTGAACGAGTCGGTACCGAACCAGCTTTCCGACCACAATCCAATCACCGTGGATTTGCCGTTAAACCAGCAGATCGTGAACGACGTTGCCGTGCACGTCCGTTAAACGCATCTGGCGCCCGCTGAACTGAAACGTCAGCTTCTTGTGGTCCAGCCCGAGCAGGTGCAGGATAGTGGCGTGCAGATCGTGCACATGCACTTTTTTGTCCACCGCATAGTAACCAAACTCGTCGGTAGCGCCATGCACGAGGCCGCCCTTGACGCCGCCGCCCGCCATCCACATGGTGAAGCCGTATGGATGGTGGTCGCGCCCGTAACCCCGGTTGAGCGTCCCCTGTGAAGTGGGCGTGCGTCCGAACTCCCCGCCCCACACCAGCAACGTCTGGCTCAGCAGGCCGCGCGCCTTCAGATCCTTGATCAGCCCGGCGATCGGCTTGTCGGTGGCTTTGCAGTTGAGCGTCAGACCGCGCACCAGATTGCCATGCTGGTCCCAGCGGTCCACGCCCTGCCTTCGCGGCGAAAGCAGCTCGATGAAGCGCACGCCCTTCTCGATCATGCGGCGTGCGATCAGACAGGCGCGGCCAAACTCGTCCGTATCCGGCTCGTCAACGCCGTATAACTTGCGCGTCGCTTCGCTCTCATTCGCGAAATCGAGCAGGCCCGGCACCGCGGACTGCATCCGGAACGCAAGCTCGTAATTCGCGATGGCCGCTTCAATCTCACCGGTTGGCCCGTAGCGTTTCAGCACCTCCCGATCCAGATCGCGCAACAGATCGAGCTTGGCGCGCTGCAACTCGGGCGAAGGCTCGCGCGGCATCACATCGGCAACCGGCTGCCGGCCCTTGCGGAACAGCATGCCCTGGTAACTGGCCGGCAGGAAGCCGCTGTTGAACAGGTCCAGACCTCCGGGGGGAATCATTCCGGTGTCCATCACGACGAAGCCGGGCAGTTCCTTGCACTCGCTCCCCAACCCGTAGGTAACCCAGGAGCCGATGCTGGGACGGCCCTGCATGGCCGAGCCGCTGTGCATGAAGTAATTGCCCGCCGTGTGCTCTGTATGGTCGGAGATCATGGAGCGGATGATGGCCATATCGTCCACGCACCCGGCGGTGTGCGGAAGAAGCTCGCTCACATCCGCGCCGCACTGGCCGTACTTCTGAAACCGGAATGGCGAGCACCACAGCGACTTGCTGGGATTGCGCGGATCCGTCTCGTTGATCGGCAGCGGCTTCCCATCGTCCTGTTTGAGCCGCGGTTTGGGATCGAACATGTCCACATGCGACGGACCGCCATCCATAAAGAGGAAGATCACGGACTTCGCCTTGGGGGCGAAATGCGGCTCGCGCACCAGCATGGGATCGGTCGCGCGGCTGTTGGCCCGCGCCTGGTCTTCGGCAAGCAGCGAGGCCAAAGCCAGACCTCCGAAGCCATTGGCGGAGCGCCACAACATCTCCCGCCGGCTCAAATAGCGCCCAGTTTGCATCGGCATCCGTCCTCTCGTTCCTGTCACCGGATGAAAATGAATTCCTTCGAGTTCAGCAGCACATGCGCCAGGTCGGCCCAGGCGCGGAACTCGGCATTCCCATCCTCATTATGGCGATTCTTCTGCTGGTCGAGGAATGCAATAATCTTCGCAACCTCGGACGCTTCCACCGGCCTGCCAAAGGCAGTCAGGAACATCTGTCCAATGCGCTCCTGCCGGTTCGGGTGCGCGCCGATCAGGCGGTCGGTCCACTTGGCCGCCTGTCTGGCCACAAATTCGTTATTCATCAGGATGAGCGCCTGCGAAGGCACGGTCGAGGAGCCGCGCCGCCCGATGGTGGTGACGGACATCGGGTAATCGAAGGCCAGCAGCATCGGGGTAAGAAAATTGCGGCGCACGCCGATATAGACGCTGCGCCGGCCGTCGCCGTCCAGGGGGCCGGTAGCCGGCTTGCCCCGGCCATCCTGGTATTCGCTGATGAAGGGCGGAATGCTGGGCCCGTAGACCGCTCGGTCGAGCGTTCCCGTGACGGAGAGAATGGCGTCGCGGATCGCCTCCGCTTCCAGACGGCGCACCGGCATGTGGTGCAGCAGCCGGTTTTCGCCATCCACGGCGACTGCCTTGGGGTCGGGCGCGCTGGACATCCGGTATGTGCTGCTCAGGACGAGCGCGCGGTGCAGCTTCTTCATCGACCACCCGCCTTCGACGAATCGCGCCGCCAGCGTGTCCAGCAGCTCGGGATGGGTAGGCCGCTCGCCTGTGCGTCCGAAGTTGTCCGGCGTCCGCACTAAACCCTCGCGGAAGTGATGCTTCCAGATCCGGTTCACCAGCACACGGGCGGTGAGCGGATTGTCGGGGCGCGCGATGGCCTCCGCCAACTGCAAGCGTCCACTGCCCTCGTCAATCGGCTCGCTCTCGTCGGAGAGCACCTTCAGGAATCCGCGCGGCACTTCCGGCCCCAGGTTCTTGTGGCTCCCCGCGATGTGCAGACGAAAGTTGTGCGGCTTGTCGTCTACAGCCTGCATCCCGAAGGCCGGCTCCGGGAGGCGCGACGCCAGATCGGCCCGTTGCCGCTGGAGAGCCTGAATGCGCGTCTTTTCCGCGTCGGAGAACTCGAGCGGCGCACGATCGAGAGCCACGGGCGAGAGAGCGTGGACCAGCCATCGCCCGTCCACGTCCGGCTCTTTCTCCTCCGCAGCCTGCGCGAACAACCGCTGATAACCCTGGACGACCTGCTCGATCGATTCCAGCGCGGCATCTTCGAGCATTCGCGCCACGCGCCGGTTCGGAGTCCGGCCGAGGAATGGCGGCTCCTTGGAATCGGAGAGCAGCATCTTATCGACGACGATGTGGCCGGTCGGGGAGCGGTCCACGATTTCCACGTACACCCGCTCACCGAACATCTTGCCGAGGCCCGACGACTTCCACATCAGCCGTCCGGAAGGATCGGCGGTTAGGGCGGCGTCGCGGCCGTCGCCGACCAACGATACGCGAAGCTGGCCCGGCTGCCTGGTCGAAGTGGAATCTCTGTGCCCCGCGAGGCGCACATGGAAGTAGCGCTTGTCCGCGATCAGGCTGGGCGATGTAAGGTAGCCGACCAGCGCATCCGCGCCGCCGCGAAAACTGTTTGCCAGCGATCTTCCCTGGTAGCCCTGCAAAGCCTGCTGCGGCGGAACGAATGCAGCGGGACCGCCGCTGAAAGCCGGCCCGTCCACCCGCCAGTTCTTATTGATGCCGGCGGCGAAATCGGCCAAAAGCCGATCGCCGCGTTCGGCGTGAATCGGGTGATCTGGACTGGATTTCGCCGTCCAGTCGGCAAGCTCCTGTCTGATGGCTTGCAAGCGCTCCGAAAACGGGAGCGGCGCACTCTTCTCGTCCGGCTTGGCCAGCTTCGCCAGCGGGAAAAGAATGTGATCCGGCTCGGAGGCCGCATGGCCCATCTCTGCGTGCCAGGCCTTCAGCACAAGCGGATCCACTTCGCGCGCGGAGGAGACCTGCTTGAGCGACGCCTCCTCCGCCTCCTTCTCGTCGAGGGCATGGATCTCGAGCGCTGCTTGCAGATAAGTCTTCACCCCTCGGGCGACGGCGGGGCGCTTGGCGCTCAGCAGCGAATCCATCTCCTGGTTGACGCTGACCAGTTCGCCGTGGATCCGCTCGGTCTCGCGGACCTTCGACGGCGCGTCCAGACAAGCCTGAATCACCTGCTTGCTGTCGAATATGCCCGCGAGCGCGTAATAGTCCCTGGTGGGAATGGGATCGAACTTGTGATCGTGGCAGCGGGCGCAGGCGACCGTGAGGCCGAGGAAGGTCTTGCCCAGCACGTCGATCTGGTTCTCGATCTTGTCGGCGCGAACTTCACCGAGGTCGTCGGCCGCGTTGCGTTCCTCGCCCAGCCCATAGAGGCTCGTGCCGACCGGCGTTTCCCAATGCGTGCCTCCCGGCGCCATTCTGCGCGCGGGCAGCAGGTCGCCGGCCAGTTGTTCGCGCACGAAATCGTCGTAGGGAAGGTCCTCGTTGAAAGCGCGGATGGCGTAGTCGCGGTAGCGCCAGGCATTGGGCTTCTCTCGGTCGAATTCATGGCCGTCGGTCTCCGCGAAGCGCGCGAGGTCCAGCCAGTGCCGTGCCCACCGCTCTCCGTAATGCGGCGAAGCGAGCAGACGGTCGACCACTTTCTCGTTCGCGCTGTGGCAGCCATAACAGTGCGTGGCCAGAATGGGCCGAATTTTCTTCTCGAAGAATTCGATGCCGGGCTCCTGTGCGGGCAGGAGCGCGAGCGGGCACAGGCCGATAACGAGGAAACGACGGAGCACGGGAACGAGTCGCAGCATGAGCTATTTCACCGGCGTTTTTCGACGTACCGATTATATATCTCCCGCGCGGGAAACTATACTGCTAGATATGCAAAACGGAACCCGGAGAAACTTTCTGCGCACGGCAGGTTTGGGAGGGCTCGGATTATCCCAAACACTCTCTTCGTTTGCCGCGCAGGGCCAGAAGCCCAACATCCTGCTCATGATGGCCGACGATCTCGGCTACGAGTGCCTGAGCTGTTACGGCAGCACGTCTTATCGCACCCCGCGTCTTGACGCTCTGGCCGGCTCGGGCGTCCGGTTCACGCATGCCTACGCCCAGCCCCTGTGTACGCCCACGCGCATTCAGTTAATGACCGGGCTCTACAATTTCCGCAACTGGAAAGCCTTCGGCGTCATGGATCCCAAAGCGAAAACTTTCGGCCACATCATGCGCGATGCGGGTTACAAGACTTGCATCGCCGGCAAGTGGCAGCTCCAGAGCTACAATCCGCCCGATTTCGAGCCGGAGTGGCGCGGCAAGGGAATGCGCGTGGAAGATGCGGGCTTCGACGAGCACTGCGTCTGGCACGCGTGGCATACCGAGGACAAAGGCTCGCGCTACGGGGACCCGACCATCTACGAAAACGGCAAGCTGCGCAGCGATCTGAAAGGCCAGTACGGCGAGGACATTTTCTCCGGCTTCATCAACTCTTTCGCCGGACGCAACCAGTCGCAGCCCTTCTTCGCCTACTTCCCCATGACGCTGACGCACGGGCCGTTCATGCCGACCCCGCACAGCGCGGCGTGGAAGGCCGGCAACCGGCTCAAGAACGACCCGGCGCACTTCAAGGATATGGTCGAGTACATGGACGGAGTGGTGGGCCGCATGGTCGACAATCTCGACAAGCTCGGCTTGCGCGAGCGCACGCTGGTGCTCTTCTACAGCGATAACGGCTCGCCCCGGAACATCCGATCGCGGCTCGGCGACCGCGTGATTCAAGGCGGTAAGGGCCTGACCACGGACGCCGGCATGCGTGTTCCCTTCATTGCCAACTGGAAGGGTGTTGCATCTTCGGGCAAGGTCAACGACGACATGATCGATTCGGTCGACTTCCTGCCCACCATTGCCGGGGCGGCCGGCGTCTCGCTACCGAAGAACACGCCCTTCGATGGCTGCAGCTTCCTGCCTCAGGTCCGCGGCGAGAACGGCAACCCGCGCGAATGGCTGTTCAGCCATCATGACCCGAGACCGGGATGGGACAAGAAACCGTACACGCTGACGCGTTTCGCGCGCGACAAGCGGTTCAAACTTTACACTGACGGCCGGTTCTACGACATTCCGGCCGACGTTCTGGAGCAGAAGCCGATTGCGTCCGGCCAGGGCGGGGAAGCGGAAAGCGCGCGCAAGCGCCTGCAAGCGGTGCTCAACCGCATGCCGATGAGTTAAACGGTGACGGGCACGGGACACAAAAGTGGCGTATGGCGGATACTGAGCCGCGACCAGAGGGAGCGGTTGCCTTCAAGGCTCAGCAGCTTCGAAGGCAGCCATGCGGTCGCCCTGTTCCTCAACCACATATTGGATCGCCGCCGTCACATGTTCCCGGTTCCACAACCACCTGGTGCTTCCGTGCCGTGCCCAGCGCTTTCGAGCCGGTTCATCGAGTCCCAGGTCGTTCAGCCGGCGGCTTGCGTAAGACTTCAGGTCGTTCATGATTCTTTCGGGGCGAACTTCAGCCTCCACCACCATGTGAACGTGATTGGTACGCACGTGGGCAGCCAGCAGCTTCCACTGACGGTTCGAGCAGCGCTCCCGCAGCGATGCGAGGACCGCTTCCCGGCGCCTTCTGTCCATGTGGTACTGTGGCTGATCCATTCGTTGTTGGTCTGCGGAAACCCGCTGAGGATCAAATTGCAACAGGCGGCTCCCGGGTAGATTATGTCCTCTATCGACCGAACCCGATTCATCGCCGTGCAGACGGCAACCGTAGCACGTAAAGGTAATCAGGTAGGTCATGGAGACGTTAGCGGAGCGGTTGTGACCGCTCCCTTCGGTCGCGGCTCAGCTCAGATTCCGGGCGCAGAGCGAGCAATCGTTCAGGCTAACACGTCAATGTCGTACACCCGTTCAGTAACGCAACTGGAGGTTTAAAAATGAAACGAAGACAGTTCCTGACCGCAATGGCCGCCTCCCTCGCGGCCGCACGGGAGCGGGCGGAAGCCCAGGTCGCCGGCAGCCGTCCCAACATTAAGTGGTGTGTGAGCAGCTTTCTCTGGACTTCCACGCAGTGGCCCGACAAAGATACGCTCCCCTACACCGAGATGCTCGATGTGATTCGGGACACCGGTTTCAACGGTTACCGGTTCACGGGATGGCCGGGAGTGCTCAGCCGGATCGGCATGGATCTCCCGCAGCTCGAGAAAGAACTCGCAAAGCGGAACATCCAGATCGCCACGTTGTCGTTCGGCGGTCCGGTGGATGACCCGTCGAAGCACGCCGAGATCGAGAAGTCGGCCCGCGATGCCTGCCAGTTCCTGAAACGCTTCGGGGCCACCGAGCTTGTGACTTTCTCCCCGCGGCGTCCGAATAAAGTGCTCGTGCGGGAGCACCTGCGAAGAGCGTGTGAGTTCTACAACCACCTGGGCGATGTGTGCGCCGAGTACGGCATCCGGACCGGAATGCACAACCACTCCCAGGGACAGCTTGTCGAAACCCAGGACGAGATCGAGATGCTGCTCAAGTGGACCGATCCCAAGAAGTTTCACTGGTGCCCGGACACGGTTCATTTATACATGGCGAACTGCGACATTATGAGCCTGTTCCAAAAGTACGCGCACCGGCTGATCTTCTTCGACCTGGTAGACGCCAAGTACGAGTATCAGAAGGAGGACTTGCGCCTTGCCAACGGCAAGATCGAAAAGGCCGGCTCGCAAAACGGGACCTTCATGCTCGGCAACCGCGACTACGGGGACGGCGAGGTGGACCTGCAGGGCATCATGCGGATCCTCAAGAAGGTGAAGTATAAGGGCTGGATCAACATTGACCACCATTACGCGCGCGTGAGCCCGCGGGACAGCTTTGACCGCTGCATGAAATATATCCGGGAGAAGCTGGACCCGATTCACTCCTGACCATTGGCCTCACCCCGAGTTGACCCGCACTTCCCGGAACAGGCAAAGTGTGACTCTATGGACGCCACCGTAACGCCGGCCCTGTTCTCGTTTGCACTGTCGGTTGTGGTGCACGCGCTTGCCGGTGACGGCGGCGCCACAACGGCGTTCGGGAAGGCCTTGGCTTCTTTGCTCGGCGAATACACGGGCGCAAAAGGCGGTGCGGCGATCGACAAACTCACACGCCAGATCGCCGGCAATCTGCAGAGCGCAAACTTAGATCCGAAAGACAGCGGCGATCTGGAGCGCGCGCTGCGCCGGGCGTATTGGGAGTCCATCCTGCACGCACTCATGCTGGCAGCCGAACGGGCGGGGATTGAAGTGAAGTCGCCGAGACCGCCGCTGGCCTTTTGGATTGCCCGCCGATGGGAGGACATTTGCTCTCGTCCGCAACCCCTGAATCTCGGCCCGGCACCAGTGCAGCAGGTGGTAGAGGATCTGGCGAAGAGAATCGAAAAGCCGGACGACTATCGCGAAGACCTTCCCGGGAACATAAACTTGGCCGCGGTCGCTGAACAACTGTTGCAGGCCGGCGGTGCGCAAACGCTAAGCCTCCAGTGCGGCGATCACGCGTGGTCCTATTTGGAAAAGAGAATCAGAATTTGGCCGGATCTGAAAGCCACCTTCGATGCCAACTGGTCGCTGTGCTTCTGCCACGCCTTTCAATACCACTTCAAGAGCGAGACGACGGTCTATCGGATCGTGACGGGCCAATTACTGACGGGAATCGACCGCCGCCTGCACACGCTGGACTCGCGGACCGCGGAACTGGTCCGCGGATTGAAGCGCATGCCCACACGGTGCGACGGGCAGATCAAAGACTTTATCCACTATTATCTGGGCAGCGAGAGCCGCCCGGCTCCGTTTGGGGGACGAGGTTGGGAACTGGAGCGATTGTCCCGATGGCTGGACGACCGGAACGCAAAACCATATCTTCTGGTGACAGCCCCAGGCGGCAGAGGTAAGTCGGCGCTGCTGGCGCACTGG
The DNA here is from genome assembly GCA_040902885.1 of Bryobacteraceae bacterium. Lineage (GTDB taxonomy): Bacteria > Acidobacteriota > Terriglobia > Bryobacterales > Bryobacteraceae > JBBDWK01. The sequence continues at coordinate 48,075 of JBBDWK010000037.1, forward strand.
GCTTCGGACCTGAGTGCCCGGCTCGGCGTCGATCATCTCATCTACTTTCCCGTCAGCGCCCGCTATCAGACGAACTCCGAGAGCACGGTCTTCAGCGCGCTCGCGGCGCACGTGAACGCGGTGAATGGCGAAGGCGATTTGGGGCGGGCGGACGCGTGGCAATACCGGTCGATTTTTCGGGATCTGATCGAGAAGGCCCCAAAGGATGGCGGACGTGTGGTTCTTGTGCTGGACGGGTTGGACGAAGCGGGCTGGGATGGATGGGAAGGTGTTCTTCCAGCCGAGGCGCCGCAGCATTTGCGGGTGATGGTGGCGGCTCGTCCGCTGCTCGGCGACTCAAGCGGAGAGCCATGGATACGGCGGCTGGGCTGGGAACCCCGCGATGTGGAGTGCATCGAACTTCCGCTGTTGGACGTGGACGGCGTCCGCGAAGTGCTTCGGGCGATGGGAGATCCGCTAAGCGGGCTTGCGATTGAGGTCGATGTTCCGGGCAACATTCACAGGCTTTCCGACGGGGGCGACCCGCTCCTCGTGGGTGAGTTTGTGAAGCTGCTGCGCGAAAAGGCCGCCCAGCCGGACTTCAGGCCCGAGCAGGTGCCTCAGATGCGCCCTGGCTTGAAGGGAATCTTCGAATCATGGTTGGAACACCAGCGCCGGATCTGGAAGCAGCTTGATTCCGGCTTCAAGCTGGAGGCGGAGCCGAGGGCTCTCATGGTCCTGCATCTTTGCAGTTTTGCCCTGGGGCCGCTCTCATTGGAAGACATGGAGGCTTTGGCGCCTGACCAATTCACCTCACGTACAGGATTGAAGGCGGCCGTGCGTTCCACCGAGCGATTTCTGGCCGGCAGCTTGGACACCGGACTCGTTTTCACGCATCCGCGCTTCGGTGAATACTGGCGCGATCAGATGGGGGACCGGGAGCGAGCTGAGGTTCAACGGCGGTTTTCCGAGTACGCGGCCGGGCATCTCCGCGCGCTGCACGCGAGCGGTGGCAAGCCGAGCGAATATCTGGTGCGGTGGGCAGTCCGGCATCTGGAGCAAAGCGGCGAACTGCCTGAGTTCGGCTGCTTAGTGGCTTCGGTACCTTGGTTTCGTGAATGGCAGGAGTTGGAAGGGACACCCTCGGGGTTTCTGACGGACCTGGAGAGGATCGAGCGGTTCGGCGAGAACACAGCGGCGCAGAGCAAAATACCGCTCTGGATGAGAGTGCGGACTGCCTTGTTCCGTTCCTCGATTCTGACCTCCGAACGGCAGATTCCTTTGGAACTCTTCGAGAAGGCGATAGATGCGGAAGTGCTTTCTTATCCCCTCGCGAAGGTGTTGGCACGGGAACAGTATGACGAAAACCGAGGGTTGTACTTAAGCGTAGTGCTCCGATACTCACCGGTGGAGGAGCGAGAAGATCTGCTTGCAGAAGCACTCGAGGCGGCGAGGACGACCTTGGATGAGTCCTCTCGGAGCCAAGCCTTGTCGTCGCTGGCCAGTTCGCTCATTGGCGATCTCCGGAAGGAGGTGCTTTCAGAGGCACTGAGAACGGCTCGGGCGATCGAGAACGAGTTTGATCGGAGCCAAGCGCTGTCTACGATGGCCGGTTCGCTCAGTGCATACCCCGACCTGATGGCAGAGGCGCTGAGCGCGGCGTGGGCCATCAGTTATAAGTCTGACCGGAGCCAAGCGCTGTCTGCGATGGCCGGTTCACTCAGTGGCAATCTCCAGCAGGAGGTGCTGACAGGGGCACTGAGTGCGGCACGAGCCATCGGTGATGAGTCTGAACGGAGCCGAGCGCTATCAGCAGTGGCCCGTTCGCTCTGTGGCGAGCTTCAGCAGGAGGTGCTGGCGGAGGCGCTGCGCGCGGCGCAGGGCGTCGGCGATGGGTCTGATCGGAGTTTGGCGCTATCAGCGCTGGCCCGTTCGCTGAGTGCATATCCAGACCTGATGGCAGAGGCACTGAGCGCGGCCCGAGACATCGGCGATGAGTCTGAACGGAGCCGATCGCTATCGGCACTGGCCGGTTCACTCAGTGGCAGCCTCCAGAAGGAGGTACTGGCAGAAGCGCTGCGCGCGGCGCAAGCCATCGGCGATGGGTTTGATCGGAGCCAACCGCTGTCGGCGATGGCCCGTTCGCTCGCTGCGCACCCGGATCTGCTCGCAGAGGTACTGCGCGCGGCGCGAGCCGTCGGGAATGAGTTCGGTCGGAGCCTAGCCTTGTCGGCGTTGGCTGGTTCGCTCAGCGGCAACCTCCAGAAGGAGGTGCTGGCAGAGGCGCTGCGGG
>JBBDWK010000037.1:50446-78485 GCA_040902885.1 Bryobacteraceae bacterium
GAGCACGAGCCATCGGCGATGAGTCTGAACGGAGCCGAGCGCTATCGGCGCTGGCTGGTTCGCTCAGCGGCAACCTCCAGAAGAAGCTGCTGGCAGAGGCGTTGCGGGGAGCACGAGCCATCGGCGATGAGTCTGAACGGAGCCGAGCGCTATCGGCGCTGGCCGGTTCGCTCAGCGGCAACCTCCAGGAAGAGGTGCTAGCAGAGGCGCTGGGCGCGGCACGGGCCATCCGCACTGAGTTCTATCGGAGCCTATCGCTGTTAGAACTGGCCGGTTCGCTCAGCGGCAACCTCCAGGAAGAGGTGCTAGCAGAGGCGCTGGGCGCGGCACGGGCCATCCGCACTGAGTTCTATCGGAGCTTATCGCTGTCAGCGCTGGCCCGTTCGCTCAGTGGGGAGCTTCAGCAGGAAGCGCTGACAGAGGCACTGAAGGCGGCTAAGGCCATCGGCGATGGGTCCGAACGGGCTATAGCTCTGTCAACGCTAGTCGGTCTGCTCAGTGGCGACGACCTCCAGAAGGAGGTGCTGGCAGAGGCACTAGGGGCGGGGCGGGCCATCGATGATGAGTCCAATCGGAGTATGGCGCTGTCGACTCTAGCCGGTTCGCTCAGCGACCACGATCTCCAGAAGGAGGTGTTAGCAGAGGCACTGGAGGCGGCACGGGCCATTGGCGATGAGTTTGATGTGGGCCAAGCGCTGGCTCAGATCTTTGCTCATTGCGGGGAAAACCAACTCGAAGACTTGGTCGCTGAGTTTAGCAGGAGTGTTGCGATACTTGATGCCGACGTGTTAAGGGTGATCACGGTCAGGGTACCGAAAGTGGCTGCCCGCTTCGCCCAGGATTGGTTGATTGCTCTATCGCTTATAAGGCGGGGGCAACTGTTGGAAGGTGTCGCCGCCTTGCTGCCAGTCCTCGGCGGAGAGAAGGCAGCCGTGGAGATTGCGGCCACGATTCGGGAGACGAGTCAGCAGTGGCCCTAAACTGACCTGCCTGTACTATCCTCAATCAGATGGAACAACGAAAGCTCGGCCAGACGGATTTGCGCGTTTCCCGCGCGTGCTTCGGAACCATGACCTTCGGGTCTCAGGTGAGCGAAGCCGACGCCCATCGCATCGTGGACCGCTGCCTGGATGCCGGCATCAACTTCTTCGATACCGCCAACGTCTACAATCAGGGCCTTTCGGAAACAATCGCCGGCAGGACCTTGAAGGGCCGGCGCGACAAGGTGGTTCTGGCCAGCAAGGTGCGCGGCAAGATGGAGAACGCTCCGGAGGAGACCGGCCTCTCCTGCTCCGCGATCCTGAACGCCGTCGAATCCAGCCTTCAGCGTCTGGGCACCGACTACCTCGATCTGTATTATCTCCACCAGCCCGACCGCGCGGTGAACATCGAGGAGTCGCTCGAAGCCATGGAGCAGCTCGTCCGTCAGGGCAAGGTCCGCTATCCGGCAAGCTCCAACTATAGCGGCTGGCAGGTCTGCGAAATGTTGTGGATTGCCGAAAAGAACGGCTACCGTCCGGCCACCGTCACCCAGCCCATGTTGAACCTTTTGGCGCGCGGCATCGAGCCTGAGTACCTGCCCATGGCCCAGCGCTTCGGCGTCGCCACCGTGGTTTACAACCCTCTCGCGGGCGGTATGCTCACCGGCAAGCAGAAGCGCGAAGCGCCGATTCAGGGCAGCCGCTTCGATAAAAACCAGATGTACCTCACCCGCTACTGGCACGACGCCTACTTCGGCGCGGTGGAGGAGCTTCTGGACGCCGCGCGCGCCGCCGGCCGCACGCCGGTTAGCGCGGCCTTAAACTGGCTTCTGCATCACACGCAAACCGACTGTCTCATCCTCGGCGCATCCCGCCTGGAGCAACTGGAGGAGAACCTGAAGGCTCTCGAGGAGGGTCCATTGCCCCCGGAGTACCTGGCAACAGCGGACCGCGTGTGGTCGCAGGTACGGGGCGTCACACCGCAATACAATCGCTAATAAGCTTTCAGCGATCAGCACTCAGCTCTCAGCTTGAGCAATCAGCCTACAAGCCGCTCATTCAAGAAGCTCAACGCTGACCGCTGACCGCTGAAAGCTCCTTAGCGAGAAACTTCGCGGCCACTTCCCGCGCGGGCCGCCGCTCGCCGTCCACCTGATAGTTGAGTTTCCGCATCGTCTCGTCGCTGAACTTGCCTTCCAGCTCCTGGAGCGCCGCCCGCAGTCCGGGCCGGGCCTTGAGCGAGGCGGCGCGGACAACGACCGCTGCGTCATAGGGTGGGAAGTAGCCCTTGTCGTCGCGGAGGACGTGCAGATTCATCGCTGAGATCAGGCCGTCGGTTGCGTTGGCCGCAATCATATCCACTTGATTTTGTTCCAGCGCGCGGTAGAGCAGGCCCAGGTCCATGCTCTTGGGCTGCTCCTTCAAGGGCAGCTTGTAGACCTCTTGCAAACCGGGAAGCCCATCCGGGCGCTGCAGAAACTCGTAGCCCACGCCGAGCGCCCAGCCTTCCTTGCGGCGGGCCGCCTCGCTCAGGGTTTTCAGTTTAGCGCCCCGAACCACCATGGCAAAGGTATTGTTGAAGCCCAGAGGCGCCAGCCATTCGAGTCCCCACCGGGCGCGGTATTCGCTGCGGACGCGATCGAGCACGCGCGCGGAATCTGAATCCACGGGCAGTTTCAGCACCGCGGTAAGGGCCGTGCCCGTATATTCGGGATAGAGATCGAGCTGGCCGGCTACCAGCGCCTCGTGCGCCAGCAGCGTGCCACCCAAATTGAGCTTGCGGTCCACCGGCTGCCCGAGGCGGCGCTCCAGGTGCTGCGCGACGATCTCGCCGAGCAGCACCTGCTCCGTGAAGTTCTTCGAGCCGACCACCAGACGGTTCGAACTGCCGCACGAGGAAAAGACCAGTGCTACCAGGAAGACAAACGGCGCTCGATCCAACCCAATCCTCCATCCGCCAGCAAGGCCATCAAGGCCGCGGGCACCGCGCCCGCAAGAATCTGCGATGCGTCCACCGATGCCAGGCCGCGAAATATGAAAACGCCCAAACCGCCGCCTCCGATTGCCGCGGCGATGGTGGCCGTGCCAATGGTGGTTACGGTGGCCACCCGAATGCCCGCGAGTATGGTCCGCGAGGCCAGTGGCAGATCCACGTATCTGAGCAACTGGCCATTGGTCATCCCCATGGCCACGCCGGATTCGCGGACCGAGGCGTCCACTGACAGGATGCCCACCAGCGTGTTCCGAAGAATGGGAAGCAGAGCATAGAGCGCTAGTGCGACGATGGCCGTCCGCTGGCCGATGCCGCCAATGAGCGGAATGGGGATCAGGAAGCCGAACAGCGCCAGACTGGGCACGGTCTGCATGATGCTGGCGAAGCCCAGCACCCAGTTTCGCGCTCCGGCGCGGCGGGTCAGCAAAATGCCGGCGGGAACGCCGATGGCCACTGCGATGGACATCGAGATGGAGACCAGCCAGAGATGCTCGGCGGTAAGCTGCGCCAGTTCCGGTCCCATATCAGCGGTCTCCCACGCACTGGAGGAAGGCTTCCACCTCCGAACCTTGCGCGCGCAGGAAATCCTGGGGTGTGGTTAGCAGCTCGAGAGCGCCTTCGCGCAGCAGGCCGATGCGCGTGGCGACCAGAAGCGCTTCCCGCACATCGTGCGTCACGAAGACGGCCGTCTTGCCGAGGCGCTCGCGCAGGGCCAGAAACTGCCGCTGGGCTTCCACGCGGGTCACCGGGTCGAGCGCGCCGAACGGCTCGTCGTAGAGGAGGAGCGGTGGGTCGATCGCCAACGCGCGGGCGACCCCGACCCGCTGCCGCTGGCCGCCGGAGAGCTCGCGCGGATAACGGTGCGCAAAATCGCGAGCGGGCGTGAGCTGCAACTGATCGAGCAGTTCGCCGACGCGCTTCTCGATGGCTTCGGGCTTCCAGCCCTCGAGTTTCGGCACAAGTCCAATGTTCTCCGCAACCGTGAAGTGCGGGAAGAGGCCGGTGTCTTGGATCACGTAGCCAATGCGGCGTTTCAGGCGAACCGGGTCCCAGTCGGTGGTGGCCTTGCCCTCCACGCGCACCTCGCCGGAGGTGGGATGGATGAGAGCGTTGATCATCTTGAGCGCCGTGGTTTTCCCCGAGCCGCTGCGTCCCAGCAGCACCAGCGTCTCGCCGGGTTGCAGGGAGAAACTCAGGCCGCGCAGGATCGACTTTTGCCCGATTGTGTAGGAGACGCGGGCGAACTCGACCAAAGGAATCATGGCGCGGAGGCGATGAAGAGATTCTCCGCGAAAGGCCACTCCCGGTCAATCCACTGGGCTTCGCAACGGAAGCCGGTATGTTCCGCGAGGCGCTTCAGATCGGTTGTGCGGAATTTGTGGCAGGATTCGGTCCAGATGGTCTCTCCCTCCTCGAAGCGGACGTTCAATTCGAGATCGGGAATTTCCACCGTTTGCCGGCAGCGCGAGCGAAGGTGCATTTCAATGCGGCGCTCCGTCGAGGAATAGATGGCAAGGTGCTCGAACTGGCGCAGGCGGAAGTTCGCGCCCAGCTCACGATTGACACGGCCCAGCAGGTTGAGATTGAAGGCCGCCGTGACCCCGGCGGGATCGTCGTACGCGAGCAGCATCTCCGGAACGCCTTTTTCGAGATCCGTTCCCAGCAGGAGCGCATCGCCCGGCGCAAGCAGCCCGCGCACGCCGCGCAGAAACTCTTCCGCAAAGGCGGGATCGAAGTTGCCGATCGTGCTGCCCAGAAACAGAACCGCGAGCGTCTGGCCGCATTCGCGCCGCGAGACGACCTGCTCCAGCCCTTCGAGGTACCCCGCTTCAATGGGAATCACTGCGCCCAGCGGCCCCAGTTCGCGCTCGCAGATTTCGAGAGCGGCGGAAGAAACGTCTACCGGGTAATATTCCATGGCCTCGCGGCGCGCCACGGCTTCGAGCAGCCAGCGTGTCTTCCGCCCGGTGCCGCTGCCTAACTCGGCGACCACCAGAGGAGAAGGCAGCCGGCCGACGATATCCCGGGCATGTTCCCGCAGCAGGCGTAAATCGGCCCGGGTCAGCCCGTATTCGGGAAGCCGCGTGATGGCTTCAAAAAGAGCGCTGCCAAGATCGTCATAGAGATAGCGGGAAGGCAGCTCTTTCTGTTCAGGCCGCGTGAGGCCATCTCGGACGGAGCGCGCAAATTCGGCTCGTTCCACGGATACAATCGTCGGGGAGACAACGGAATTCGACATTATGAATCCTTAACGAGTGTAGCAACTGGCGGCTTCATGCCTGCAACGAAGCCCGGCGAAGCCTGAGCGAGTTGGCGATCACGGAAACCGAGCTGAAACTCATGGCCGCCGCCGCGAACATGGGGCTTAGCAGAGTCCCGAGGAAGGGGTACAGAACACCGGCGGCAATAGGAATGCCGACGATGTTGTACACGAAGGCGAAAAACAGGTTTTGGCGGATGTTCCGCAAGGTGAGGCGGCTCAAACGGCGGGCGCGAACCAGCCCCGAAAGATCTCCTTTCACGAGGGTGATACCGGCGGATTCGATGGCCACGCCGGTGCCCGTGCCCATGGCGATGCCGACTTCGGCCTGCGCCAGCGCGGGTGCATCGTTGATGCCGTCGCCGGCCATGGCCACGCGGTGCCCTTGCGCCTGCATCTCCGCCACGATGCGGCTCTTTTCAGCGGGCAGAATCTCCGCGTGTACCTCGTCCAGGCCCAGCTTTCGGGCTACGGTTTCGGCGGTCGTGCGGTTGTCGCCCGTGACCATGACTACGCGCAAGCCCTCGGCGCGCAGGTCGCGAATTGCGGCTGCGGCGGATTCTTTGATGGGATCGGCCACGCCCAACAGCGCGGCGGCCTTCCCGTCCACTGCCAGAAACACCACGGTTTGACCTTCCGCGCGAAGTTTTTCCGCCTGCGCCAGAAGCGGCGAAGGATCGACGCCGCGTTCTTCAAGCAGGCCCCGGTTGCCGAGCGCCACGTCGCGCCCTTCCACTTGGCCAATGACGCCTTTGCCCGTCACCGATTCAAATCGGGTGGTTTCGGATAGCGCCAAGCCGCGATCCAGGGCGGCGGAGACGATTGCGGCGGCGAGCGGATGCTCGCTCGCGCGCTCCAGACTTGCCGCCAAGCGGAGCATCTCACCCTCGTTGGAGGCGACGACGGACACCAGCCGGGGCCGGCCCTCTGTCAGCGTCCCGGTCTTGTCGACAACCAGCGTATCCACAGTTTCCAGATTTTGCAGGGCTTCGGCGTCTCGGACGAGCACGCCCGTGGTTGCGCCGCGGCCTACTCCGACCATAATCGACATGGGCGTCGCCAAGCCGAGCGCGCATGGGCAGGCGATGATCAGCACAGCCACGGCATTGACCAGGGCGTAGGCCATTCGCGGCTCGGGTCCCACCATGACCCAGATAACGAAAGTGACCGCCGCCACCAGGATAACGGCGGGCACGAAATAGCTGGCTACCGTATCGGCCAGCCCTTGAATGGGAGCGCGGCTGCGCTGGGCCTCGCCGACCATGCGTACAATCTGGGCGAGCAATGTGTCCGACCCCACCCGCTCGGCCCGCATGGTGAAGGAGCCGGTGCCGTTGACCGTGCCGCCGGTGACCGCCGCGCCGGAGGCCTTTTCAACCGGCGTCGGCTCGCCGGTGACCATGGACTCGTCCACGAAACTGCCGCCCTCGAGAACCACGCCGTCCACAGGTATCTTCTCGCCGGGCCGCACGCGGAGACGGTCGCCGGGATGCACTTCTGCGAGCGGCACTTCGCGCTCCGAACCATCCGGCGAGAGGCGGCGGGCGACCGGCGGGGCCAGATCGAGCAGCGCCCGGATGGCGCTCGAAGTCTGGCTGCGGGCCCGCAACTCCAGCACTTGGCCAAGCAGCACGAGAACGATGATCGCCCCGGCTACCTCGTAATACACACCTACCTGGCCGCCGGCTTCCATCCGGAACGAATCCGGAAAGATTCCCGGCGCCACCGTAGCCACCACGCTGTATAGGTAAGCGGCTCCGGTTCCGAGCGCGATCAGCGTGAACATATTCGGACTGCGATGCCGGACGGAAGCCCAGGCGCGCTCGAAAAAGGGCCAGCCGCACCAAATTACTATAGGTGTAGAAAGAAGAAACTCGAGCCAGTGCAACGCAAGGCCGGTGGCCATGCCGCCCATGGCGATCAGCAGCAGTGGGATCACCAGGGCCAAGCCGATCCAGAACCGCCGGCGCATCTGGGTCAGTTCCGCATTTTCGCCAGTCTGGTCTGTAACTGATACAGGTTCCAGGGCCATACCGCAGATCGGACAGGAGCCGGGGCCTTGTTGGACCACTTGGGGGTGCATCGGGCAGGTGTATTCGGCAGCGGAAGCCGCAGGGGTCGCCATCGGCTCCGGTGCGCGCCCGGAAAGGTAGCGTTCGGGATCGGCCTGGAACCTTTCGAGGCACTGTACACTACAAAAATAGTAAGTATGATCGGAGTATTCGTGCCGTCCGGCGGCGGTCTCCGGAGCCACGTGCATATGGCAGACCGGGTCCGTCTCCGTAGCCGGGCCATTGAGAACGGTGAAGGGGTTAGGCACTGGCATCATTATAGATACGGGCAGCCAAAACCTGCCGCCCAAATTCCCTGTGGCATGGGAACCAGGATCATGGCCAGGATCCCAAAGGCGGCGTAGCCGAGGCGGCGGCGGCCCGGAGTGAGAGTGGTCAGATCGTTCAGCGGGGGAGTTCCGCGCCCTGCCAGGAAGAAGACGATGATGGCCCACAGCATCAATCCCGGCCAGACGAACAAGGCCAGCAGAAACAGAGACCACATGGCGATGCGGCTGATGAGCTCGCCATGGCGCACGCCGAACATGGAGCGGGCGATATGGCCGCCATCGAGCTGGCCGATCGGCAGGAGATTGAGGGCCGTCACCAGCAGCCCCAGCCAGCCCGCGAACGCCAGCGGACTCAGTTGCAGCGTGTTGCCGTAGTCCACGGCGCCGCCGAGCGAGATCTTGGAGAGCAGGGCAAAAAGTACCGAGGAGCCGACCGATGTCCCGTCGAACAGTCCGCCTCCCCCCAGCGCCGTCCCGCTCTGGTGACCGGCGGAAAGCACCAGGGAAGAGTTCAACCCGACGATCAGGGCGGGAATGGCGACGGCCAGCCCCGCCAGCGGCCCGGCGACAGCCACGTCAAAGAGCTGCCTGCGGTTCTCAGCGGGGGAGCGCATCTGGATGAAGGCCCCGAAGGTGCCAAGCGCGAAAGGAGCGGGTATGAAGTACGGCGGGGTGACCTTCATTCCGTGGTAGCGGGCGGTGAAGTAATGCCCCAGCTCGTGTACCCCCAGAATAGCCAGCAGACCCAGCGAATAGGGCAGCCCGACGGTAAAGCGCCCGGGTTCCTCGAGAAGATTCACGCCCTGATGCGCCGCCCCGGCGAAAGTAGTGGTGAGGATCGTGAGAACGAACAAAAGCCAGTGCCGCCAGGGCCTCACGGGACGCTCCAGCTCCGCTTCTTCCACCTGCTTGGGCATCAGGATGATGGCCGCTTCACTCTGCGGATCTTCCTGCACCATGGGGACGGTGCGCTCGGAAAGCGACCCTTTCAACTTGTCGTAAACGCTGGCGGCGGACTCGCGCAGCCGGCCGCGGAAGATGCGGACGCCCTCGTGCTCGGTAGCCAGGTTCACTTCCATGACTTCGCGCACGGTCTCCGGCTGCTCGTCCTGGAACAGCATGCGCGGGCCGAGATCCGGCAGGGCGTGCTCCTTATGCGCGGCGGTGCGGCGCAACATCATCCACAAAAATATAGTGATCGCGATAGCCAGCCAAAACCAAACAAATATAGTCATTTTTGTTCTTCTTTCTGCAAGGCCTTGTTCATGGCGACTGCGGCGCGGGCGCCCTCGGCGGCGGCAACGATGGCCAACTGCACGTCATGGGAGGCGTCGCCCGCCACGTACACCCCAGCCACGTTAGTCTGGTCGAGCCGTCCGGTCTGCACCGCGCCCTTCTCCGTAAAGGCGCAGCCGAGTTGTTCCGGGAGAGGTGAGCGCTGGTGCTGGCCGGTGCTCAGGAAGACGCCGCGGCGCGGCAGGAACCGGCCATCGGCGAAAACAATGCCCTCCAGCACGCCATCGGAACCTTCCACGCGGGCGATCTGAGTATCCACCACTTCAATTCGATGACGCCGCAACCAACTTCGATCCATGCGGCTCAATTGGGACGGGCCGTCCGTACACAAAACCACATCTTTGCTCCAGGTTGTGAGCGAGACCGCGAGGCCCGCCGCGGCGTGCCCGGCGCCGTATGCGGCCAGGGGCTGGTCGCGCATCTCCCAGCCGTCGCAGTACGGGCAGTGGAAGACACCGCGGCCCCAGAGTTCGCGCATGCCTTCTATCGCCGGCACCTGATCGACAACGCCCGTGGCCAGCAGAAGCATACGGGCGGGAATCGTGTTTCCGTCGCTCAGGTCCACCTCGAAATGAGGATGCAGGCAGCGGGCGGCGACCACTTCGGCGCACCGGAGCTCGACGCCGTAGGGTTTCAACTGTTCCCTGCCGATGCGGAGCAGCTCCTCGGGCAGAATGTTTTCGCGCGTGAGGAAGCCGTGCAATCCGCGCGAGGCGGCATTGCGAGGACGGCCTGTGTCGCAAAGGAGCACCTGCCGGCGGCAGCGTCCCAGAATGAGCGCCGCGCTGAGGCCGGCCGGACCGCCCCCCACGATGATGGCGTCATACATCCCAGGCCTCCAGAACGAAGTCCTCGGTCTCGCGCCGCGCGTTTTGGCCGGGAACGAAGTAGACCGTGAGATTGGGTTTGATCAGTACAATCTGGCCGGGATTAACGAACCGGGACATACCGCCCAGCAAATCGACGGTCTCATGGACCAAGCGGTAAACGCGCGCTTTAGCAGCCATTACACTGATCTCCAGGTCGTGTGCCATCAACAGGTTAGGTGGCGCGGGCTTTCAGCCTGCGGGCTTTCAGCAAACTCCCCAGCCCAAAAGTGCAATCGGCTGACCAATTTTGGTTGGAGTTTGACGGGGAGTGGGTTACGATCAGAAGCGGAGCGAAGTTGCCGGGCGCGGCGGTTCCCTATATTTGATCCAACAGTCAAATGAAAGGGAGTCCGACTCGTCTAACGTGCCGGTGAGCAAGCTCCGGCCGGCGAAGCGCCGGAACGGAGAAGCCTGATGGCACGCGGGGGGCACCCACCCCATGAATTCTGGGGTCAATGACGGGGCCGGCGCGTGATCGACCGGCAATTCGCTCCGCTTTTTGTCCATGGACACGCAACGGGCGGTAGCCATCGAACGTCTGGCGGCCGCGGTGATCGTTCTGATCGTGGCGGTGGTGCTTTACATGGTCTTCGTGTTCCGGCCTTGAGGCTGAAACCTGCCCAGCACCATGTGCATTGCCTCTTCGCGCGTTCGCACACGGCCTTCAAGCTGCGCATCCTCCACTGCCGCAAGGATTTTCCGGAATTCGGGGCCGGGCTCGAAGCCCGCGGCAATCAGGTCTTCCCCGGTGATCAGCGGGTCCGGCCGCAGCTCGTCTTCGCCCAATTCCTCGCGGCGCGATTTCACGTACTCGTAGGTCTCCAGACGCCGGTTGCTCGATAAGCAGTCCAGGCGATGCAGCTCCAGGTGATCCTCGAAGCGCCTCATCCGGAGAAAGCGCTTCAGCGTACTGGGCCGCATGCGCGGCACGTCCTTGAAGCGCATGTGATTGGCGACCAGCGCTTCCACTTGGTCGATCTGGCCGCTCGAAAAGCGCAGGCGCGACAGGATTTCGCGCGCCATGGCGACACCTTTATCCACGTGGCCGTCAAACCGGATGCGGTCGGCTACCCGGAAAGTGGGCGGTTTGCCGACATCGTGCAGCAGAACGCCCAGGGCGAGCGTCGGAGGCGGGTTGGGCGGCAAATCCCCGATCATCATTAGTGTATGTGTCCACACGTCGCCTTCCGGATGATACTGCGGCGGCTGCTCCACCCCCTTCATCGCAGCCACTTCGGGCAGAATCTCGGAGAGTAGACCGGTTTCGTCCAGTAACTCAAAGCCCCGGCGGGCGCGGCCTTCCGTAAGGATGCGCACCAGCTCGTCGCGGATTCTCTCGGCAGACACACGGCGGATGGAGGCGTGCAGGCGCTGAATGGCGTGCAAGGTCCCGGGCTCGATTTCGAATTCGAAGCGGGCCGCGAACCGCACCGCGCGAAGCATGCGGAGATGGTCCTCGGCGAACCGGGCTTCGGGGTCGCCGATGGCGCGGACGATTCCGTGTTCGAGGTCTTCGCGGCCGCCCACGAAATCGAGCAGCTCATTGGTTTCCGGATCGAGCATCAGCGCGTTGACGGTGAAGTCGCGGCGAAGCGCGTCCTGCCGGGGATCGGTTTCAAAGCTTACACCCGTGGGGCGGCGGCCGTCGGCGTAAGCATGGTCGCTACGGAAGGTGGCCACCTCCACCTGATGCCCGCCCGAACGGACCAGAACCACGCCGAAGTGCGCGCCCACCAGGCCGGAGTTGGGGAAAAGGGCTTGTACCTGCTCGGGGCGGGCGTCCGTAACCACGTCGAAGTCCTTGGGATTCAATCCGAGGAGCAGGTCCCGGACGCAGCCGCCCACCAGCAGCCCGTGATGGCCGTGGGCCTTCAGAACGGACGCAACTCGGGCGGCAAATTCGGCCGCGCTTCCGGGGGCCGCGGCCAGGACCGGAGTTTGAAGCTGCCCCATACTTCTATGCTAATCTCATGGAGGCCGAAATTATCCCGGTATGGCAAATCCTGCCGACCGCCAGCCGGCGCCTAAAGTAGTAGTCGCCACTACGGTCGCCCTTTCCTTTATCTCCTTCTGGCGCGCCGCCGCAATCGTTTTGAGCGATATGGCTTCGTCGGCGTACTACGCCGGCGGCATCGCCGAGCACGCCATCGGAGCGAGCGCTCCCTGGTTCATCCTGGGCGTGATGCTGTTCAGCTACGCGGTCCGCTCCGTGTACCTGGAGAGCTGCAGCATGTTCGTAAGGGGCGGCGTCTATGTCGTGGTGCGCGACGCCATGGGGCCCTTTATGGCGCGCCTTTCGGTTTCAGCGCTACTCTTCGACTACATTCTGACGGGGCCGATCAGCAGCGTGAGCGCGGGCCAGTATCTCGGGCGTCTGCTCAACACTTTCGCCGAGTTGATGAACTCGGATTTCCGTGTATCGCCCGACTATTTCTCGGTGTTCTTCGGAGTCGTGGTGACCGCCTACTTCTGGTGGAACAACACCAAGGGCATCCACGAGTCGAGCGGGCAGGCGCTGCGTATCATGCAGGTCACCACGGTGATGGTGGCCGCGCTGCTGATCTGGTGCCCCTTGACGCTGCTGCTCGGCGGCGGGGGGGAACTGCCGCCCGCTCCGGTCCCGGAGAACCTGGACTTCAGCGAAGAGGCTCTGGGCTGGCTGCACGGAACCTTCTGGCCCACCATCCCGGTGGTTGCCATCATTATTGCGTTCGGGCACTCCATCCTTTCCATGAGCGGTTTTGAGACGCTGGCGCAGGTGTACCGGGAAATTAGCTATCCGAAACTGAAGAACTTGAAGATTACCGGAAATATCGTCTGCACCTACGGTCTGGTGTTCACCGGTCTGGTGACGCTGTTCGCGGTGATGATTATCCCGGACGACATGCGCGGGCAATACGTGCACAACCTGCTGGGCGGTCTGGCGATGCATCTCTCGGGGCCATTGTTCCTGCGGCTGGCGTTCCAGGCGTTCGTGGTGATTGTGGGCGTGATGCTGCTTTCCGGCGCGGTGAACACCTCCATCATCGGCGCCAACGGAGTGATGAACCGGGTGGCCGAGGACCGCGTGCTGTTCGACTGGTTTCGCAAGCCTCACCGCCGCTTCGGAACCTCGTACCGCATGATCAACACGATCGTGATCCTGCAGGTGGCCACCATCGTCGCCAGCCGGGGCGACGTGTGGCTGCTGGGCGAGGCGTATGCCTTCGGCGTGGTGTGGAGCTTCTTCCTGAAGGCCGTCGGGGTTCTGGTGCTGCGGTTCCGGCGGACGGACCAGGAATACAAGGTGCCGCTGAACTTGCACATTAATGGGCGCGAGTGGCCGGTCGGTCTCATTCTGACAACTTCGGTCCTGTTCCTGGTGGCGATCGCGAATCTGTTCTCGAAGAGGGTCGCGACGGTGTACGGCGTGGCCTTTACGGTGGCCCTGTTCATCGTGTTCACGGTTTCCGAGCGGATCAACCAGCGCCGCCGGTACGCCGAGAGGGCGGGTCTCGAACAGTTCAACCTGGACATGAGCGCGCAGGTGAATGAAGAATCCATCCATGTCCGGCCCGGCTGCGTGTTGGTCTCGGTTCGCGATTACCGCCGCATGGCGCATCTGCTGAGCGTGCTTCAGAAGACCAACATGCGCCGCCACGATATCGTGGTGATGACCGTGCGCCCCGTCTCTTCCGGCGCGGGGGAGTACGAGCTGGCCCAGAACCAGCTTTTTGCGGATTACGAGAGGGAGCTGTTCACGCGCGTGGTGTCGCTGGCGGAGAAGGAAGGCAAGCACGCGGAGCTGCTGGTGGTGCCGGGCGTGGACCCCTTCGACGCCATGGTGCGCACGGCGGCGAACTTGAACGCATCGCGGCTGGTGACGGGCGTATCGGCACGCATGGATTCCGAAGAGCTGGCCCGGCGCATCGGCCTGGCGTGGGAGAAATTGCCGGAGCCGCGGCATCCGTTCTCCCTCGAAGTCATCAGCCCCGGACGCCCTTCCGTGTATGTGAATCTGGGGCCGCACCCGCCCCGGCTGTGGCCGGAAGATCTGGATCGCCTGCATCAGCTCTGGCTGCGGCTGTGCCAGGAAGGCTTCGGAGCCAGACTGCATCACCGCGATGTTGTGGGGGTGGCATTGCGCCGCATGGAAAAGGATATGGAAAGCCCGCGACGGCCGGATGTCCTGGAAGACCTGAACCGGGAGATCCGGAAAAGTTAGGTGCAGCCCGCCTCCGCAGCCATTCAGGACCTGCCGCTCTATTGCGACGTCAGCCTTCCGATTCCGCTCGACCAGCCGTTCACCTACGCGCTGCCGGAAACGCTGCGCCATCGTGTAAAGCCAGGGTGCCGGGTGACCGTGCCGTTCGGGCCGCGCAAGCTCACGGGAGTGATTCTGCGGTGCCATCGCGACGCTCCGGAGATGTCCACGCGCGAGGCTCTTCGGCTGATCGACGCCGAACCGGTTTTGAGCGGAGACCTGCTGGCGCTTGGGCAGTGGATCGCGGGCTATTACTGCGCGCCGCTAGGCGAAGTGTTGCGCGGCATGCTGCCGCTGGCTTCGGAAATCCGTTCCGGCAAAACCTATTCGCTCACTGATGTGGGACGGGACGCCGCGCGCCAGTTGCCGCTCGATGCGGGCAAGGAAGATCCGGTGGCGCAGATCCTCCACATGCTGGAAAACCGTTCGATATCGGCGGCGTATCTGTTGCGCAAGTTTCCGCTGGCGGATAAGACGCTGCGCTCGCTCGAACGGCGCGGCTTCGTTTTTGCCGAACAAACCCAAAACGAGCGCGATCCGCTGCGCTCCCCGTCCGAAAAACTCCTCGTGGAGCTGGCCGCCGCGCTTGCGGGAAAGCGGACGAAAGCCGAGCGCGAGCTGGTGGCGTTCCTGGAGCTGCACCCCGGCACGCATAATCTGAAGGCGCTGGAGGAGATGGTACGCGGGGCAAGCGCGGCGGCTCGGTCGCTCGCGCGGGCGGGCATTCTGAAGCTGCGGCCCGTTCCGCTTTCGGGCGGCGGTTCCATGGAGCGAGAGCGTGCGCCGCACGTGCTCAATCCGGCGCAGCAGGCGGCCTTCGAAGCCATTCGCGACGGCATTCGCGCCCACGCATTTCACACGTTCCTGCTGCACGGCGTGACGGGATCGGGCAAGACCGAGATCTATCTCAACGCGATCGACACCGCGCAAGCGGAAGGGCGCGGCGCTTTGCTGCTGGTGCCGGAGATCGCCCTTACGCCCGCCATGGCCGGCCAGTTTTTCACGCGCTTCGGCGATCGCGTGGCTATACTGCACAGCGCATTCACGGACACAGAACGCGCTGAGCAGTGGCGGCGGATTCAATCGGGCGCGGCCGGCGTGGTGGTGGGAACCCGCTCGGGAGTGTTCGCCCCGGTGCGCGATCTGGGCTTGATCGTAGTGGACGAAGAACACGACGGCAGCTACAAGCAGGAAGAGACGCCTCGCTACAGCGGACGCGACGTGGCCATTGTGCGCGCGCAAGCGGCGGGCGCGTGCGTGGTGCTGGGGTCGGCTACCCCCAGTCTGGAGAGCCGCTATAACGCGGAGCGCGGAAAGTACACGCTGCTCGAATTGCCGGGGCGCGTGGAGGCGCGGCCGATGCCGGACGTCGAGCTGGTGGACATGCGCACGGAGTTTCTAGAGACGCGGCGGCAGGCGGCGTTCTCGCGGCGGCTGCTGGAGGCCATGGGCGCGAGGCTGGACCGCGGCGAGCAGACCATGCTGCTGCTGAACCGGCGCGGCTTTTCGAGCTCGGTTGCCTGCCGGTCCTGCGGCGCGCGCGTCGAGTGCATCAACTGTTCGCTCACGCTCACCTACCACCGGCGCGACCGGCGCATGCTCTGCCATGTCTGCAACTACGCCGAGAAAGTCCCCTCTTTCTGCCCCAAGTGCCAGAGCGAGCATATCTACTTTCTGGGGATGGGCTCGGAAAAGGTGGAGGAGGAGCTGCACCGCGAGTTCCCCAGAGCGCGCATCGCGAGGCTGGACCGCGACACGGCCACCGGCAAGCGCCAGTACGAGCACATCCTGCGGAACTTTCGCGAAGGGAACTACGACGTTCTCGTGGGCACGCAGATGATCGCCAAGGGCCACGACATTCCGAACGTGACGCTGGTGGGCGTGGTCTCCGCCGACGTCGGCCTGGGCATGCCGGACTTCCGCGCGGCCGAGCGGACGTTTCAGCTTTTGACGCAGGTGGCCGGTCGCGCGGGACGCGGCGATCTGCCGGGAATTGTTCTGGTGCAGACCATCAACCCCGACCACTACGCCGTGCGCCTCGCCGCGCTGCAGGACTACCAGGAATTCTACTCGAAAGAACTACAATTTCGCCGCCTGATGCACTACCCGCCGTTTAGCGCCATGGCCAACCTACTGGTGCGCAGCGAGAAGCAGGAGCACGCTCTGCGCATGAGCGGGGATCTGGCGCTGCATATGGGCTGTCCCATAGGCCCCGCTCCGGACAAGCTGAAGATCATGGGACCGGCCGAAGCTCCGGTGCCTCGATTGAAGAACGAATTCCGCTACCAGTTCCTGATCAAAGCGGCCAGCCGCGTGGCGCTGAAAGAGTTGCTGCAGCGGACGCGCGAATTCGCGCTGGAGCGCAAGTGGCCGGCGACGGCGCTGGTGATCGACGTCGACCCGCTGACGTTGATGTGACGGACCGGCCGCGCGAGCAGATTCAGACTGCCAGGATTCCGGCTGTCCGTCATCGTTGCTTATTGATCTGGAAAAGCAGTGACTGAATTTCAGCGTTGAGATCCCGGTAGGTCTTCTCATGATCCGCCAGGGCGTCGTTTCGGTAGGGTCTGGCCGGAAAGCCGCTGCCGGTCAACGCATTCTTGTAGCTAAAGTAAGCGTCTTTCGCCGGGCGGAACTGATACTTCAGCTTGGAAAACTGGCTTAAACCTACTGCCGACTCCAAGGAATCCAGGCTGTTTGCGAGGCTCCGGAGATATCCTAGGATGGAAGTCTTGTTGCTCTTCGTCAGCTTGCCGCTCTCGTAGCAGTTCCAGAACAGATCGCGGCAGCTCTTCAGGATCGTGAGAGCGTCGCGGCAATTGTCGATAAGCAGATTCTTCTCAGAGCGCCGATCGTTGACCTGTGTAGCCAGGTAATATTGCAAAAACACCGCGATGAACGCGCTGACAAGGAACGTCGCCAGTTCAACAGGCTTGATCTCCAGGTTGAGCCGCAGACCCCCTATCTGGAAATAGGCCGCAATGCACACCGTAACAAAGATGCCGACGAGAATTCCCGCGGCTGTCTTCATCACTGAGTGGCAGCGGTCACGTATCGTTTGATCTCGTCGATCAAGAACGGTTCGTCATCCGACTTGAACCGGATCACCTCCAAAACCTTCTTCGGTGAGTGCCGCCGCGCCAGACCGCCGAAAGCCGATTCCAAGAACGACGTGGCATAGCCTTCGGTACCGTCTAGATCGACTGTCAGCGTGACCTTTTCACGTACCGCTTGGTCGAACTTTGGGACCAGAACCCTATCGAGAAACTCCTCGCCAGAAAAATCGCCTTCCTCCCTGGATCGTGGTCCGGGGGTCTCCGAAAATTCCTTCGCCACGCTGAGATACAAGCCTTGCGCAATACTCATCTCAGACCTCCCAATAGAGGAGCGTGCCCTTGAACGATGTTCTCATGACCCGAAATTCGTTCCTCTCTACATTAGCGTACACGTCATTGGCCACGATTACCAATGATTTGATGCCGCCGCGCTGGAAGAGGCTATGGATGGCGGGCAACCCTTTGCCCCTGAAGGGCTAGCCGGTACTGGATTGCACCTTGCCGTGCAATATATCGCGAAGGATCGTCCCGTCGTCCTGAATCCCTGCAAACTTGAATAATTTCCGCAGCTTACCGATGCGGACGCTCCTGAAAATCCCTACTCCAGTATCCAAAAACGTGTAGCACGCCCTCCCCCTCTGTACGTCGGCGTACACCGTTGCCCACCAAGTCTCTCTGTCCCCGTGACGACCGGAAGCGTGATTGTGCGTGTTGTTCATGCATTCGATCAGGACCCGGTAGGCCGCCCGGCACCTTCGCGAGTCGCCGTACAGAGCTGCATTGACCAAGTGAATCAGATCCCGTGCTGTCAATGGCTCAACCTTCTTACTTTGGCGCTCAATCATCCGACCCTTGGCGGGGGTTGCCTCCGGTTGCACGCTCCGCACGTGGCAATAGAACCCGGAGTCGATGAGTCGTTCGCGAGCGGCGTCCGCAAGCGGATGGTTCCCCTGGACCTTTGTGCCGGTCAGACTCGGCTCATTCTGGATCGTAGCGAGAAGCGCTGCCACAGCGTCGGTCGTGAGAGACTGCACACCGCTGAGATCCAGCGATATGTGATGGGTCCTCGAGATGATCTCAATTTTGCGCAGAAAGGCTATCAGGCCTTCTGGATCTTCGATCATCGAGAACACTGTGGGAGCCTTGATCTCGGAAGACGGCCGACGGTGTTTTTTCCGTATCCTGCGCTGTGACGTCGCGTCCTGAAGATCGACGTCGATCGCATGATGCAGTTGTCGTTGGCGGCGTGCTTTGCGGAGTTCGTCCAACTGCCGCCGTCTGGAATACTCTTTCCACTTAACGATGCTGAAGAGTCGCTTGCTCACTGTTCAATTAACGGATTTCCTCGCGTTCCCCAGTGGTGCGGCCGTGCAGCGCTCGAATCGCGCTCTACTCGCTCGCTCGCCGTTCGCGCTGCCCATCTTCTTTTCATCTGCGGATTCATGGTCAACCCGACTGGGCGGGGTTGTGGTTTGCTAAGGTTACCACGGAGGATATCCGGCGCGAGCGGTCGACGGCGCGCCGAACCTAGAGAAAAGGCTATCCACGAGTATGGGGAGCATATGCGCGACTAAACCCTTCGTTTGGGCGGTAGACGACGATCAGGATCCCGGGAAGAAACAGAGACTCCATGAACGGATCTCTAACTCGCAAAAGGACCCTATTACCTCTCAAGACTTCGTAAACGAACGTTCAGTTCAGGACACTGGTCCCCCAAGCGTAAGGTTGGCCAGAAGCCCGCTCAAGCGGCCGAGCGACCGGCCGTTCGGAGTGTAGTGCAGTTCCTGCGCGCGGGCGGCCAGGCGGCGCGCCCGTTCGAACTCTCCAAGCGCGATGGCCTGCCGCGCGGCTTGCCGCAGATGCCAGGCCCGCGCCGAGAGGGCCATCAGCGGCGCGAGCGGCGCGCCGCACCGCGTACATTCGCGGGCGCCGCGGAAACGAGCCTGGCAAACCGGGCAATTCATTCCTTGCCCTCGACGAAGAACAACAGCTCGCGGAGCTTGTTCGCGGCCTCCTGAAACGCTTGCGTGTCGCCCGCGGCGGCCGCCAGATCCATTCGTTCGTGGAGATCGATGGTCTCTTCCTTGTCGTCCGGGTGCATGGAGTCGAGCAGTTTGCGCGACCGCTCCATCAGCGGGCGGCCCTCCATCTCCAACGCCGCGCGTGCGTCGTCCGCCACCGGCTCCGGATCGCCGCCAGGCTCCTCCGCTGTGGCTTCAAACTCCGCCTCAGGCTCGTGTTCACGCGGCGAGTACAACTCTCGCAGGCGGGCTTGCGCTTCGCGAATCTCCTCGGGATTCTTCGGCCGCATCGCGTTGGCAATGGTTATCTGCCTGGACTTTCCCGACCGCTTCTCGATGGCCGTCACCTCGAGGATGCCGTCCACGTCGAGGCGCATGCGGCACAGCACTTCGTTGCCCTCTGCAACCTCCGTAAGCCCCTCGATGCGGAAATCGCCGACAGGAATGTTCTTCAACGCGTCGTCGTCCTCGCCCTGAAAGACGCTGACGTCTACCGCGTCCTGGTAGGGGTGGGCCGTGTAGTATCGTTCCGTGCGAGTCAAGGGCAGGGGCGTGTTGCGATGGATGATGGGTTTGTAACAATGCGGGTACTCGACGCCGCCGCGCCGGCCGAGGTAGGACACTCCGAAGGAGTATGGCGAGACATCCACCAGCACCCGCTCGACACTATGCCCGGCGAGGC
This sequence comes from Bryobacteraceae bacterium, assembly GCA_040902885.1. GTDB lineage: Bacteria > Acidobacteriota > Terriglobia > Bryobacterales > Bryobacteraceae > JBBDWK01. Next base: position 70,188 of record JBBDWK010000037.1, read on the forward strand.
GCGACGCCAGCACGCCCGCGCCGAGCGCGACGCACAGATCGGGGTGCACGTCCTGACGCGGCTCCAGATCGCAGTGCTGGCGAAGCAGCCGGGACACCAGAGGCGTGCGGGTGGAGCCGCCGACCAGCAGAATGGCGTCCAGATCCCCCGGCCGCTTACCGGAATCCTGAAGCGCTTTGGAAACGCTGTCGAAGGTGGATTCGATCAGCGGACGCACCATGCCCTCGTACTCCTCGCGCGAGAGCTCGAAGTCGAGGTGCAGCGGCCGGCCGTTGTCGAAGGCCAGGGCTTCTTCCCGGACCTTCGCGTACGCCTCTGAGCTCAGCCGCTTCTTGGCCTCTTCGGCCGCCCACCAGAGCCGCGCTTTCGCGGAGGCATGCCCCTGCCGCAGGTCGATGCCGTGCCGCTGTTGAAATTCCCGCGCCAGCCGTTCGGCCAGCAGGTCGTCGAAGTCGTCGCCACCCAGGTGGTTGTTGCCATGGCTGGCCAGCACCTCGGTGACCTCGCCCTCCACGGTCACGATGGATACATCGAAGGTGCCGCCGCCAAGATCGTAAATCATGGCCGTGTGCCGCGAGCCGTCTCCGTAGCCGTAGGCCAGGCTGGCGGCCGTAGGTTCGTTCAGGATGCGAACCACCTCCAGCCCGGCCAGCGCGCCCGCTTCGCGCGTGGCGTTTCGCTGGCTATCGGAAAAATATGCCGGCACGGTAATGACGGCCTTCTCCGGGCGCCAACCCACGCGGGCGTGCGCCCATTCCACCAGCTCGCGAAGAATCAGGGCGGAGATCTCCTGCGGCGAGAACGTCCGGTCCCCCAAACAAACGCTCTCCGCGCTGCCCATCTTGCGTTTAATGCTGCGCACGGTGCGCTCGGGATAAAGTTTGTGCTGGTTCCGCGCCGCCTCTCCGACGAGCAGCTCCCCATTGGGAGAGAAGCCCACGCAGGAAGGAAGAATGGGATTGCCGGCGGGACCCAGCACGCGCACCTCCCCGTCCACGAACACCGCAATCTCCGAGTTCGTGGTTCCCAGATCGATTCCCGCAATGCGTTCGCTCATTCTTTTCGCCCTCTGGCCACTTTTACCTGGGCCGTCCGGAAGATCTCCCCATTCCACTCGTAGCCCGAGCGGTACACCTCAATGACGGAACCTTCGGGATGAGCGGTGGTCTCTTCGATGTCCACCGCATTCATCCGCTGGGGATCGAAAGGCCGGCCCTGGCATTCAATGGGACGCACATTCATCTCCTCGAGCGCTTGATCGAGCCGCTCGACGGTGAGCCTGTAGCCCTTCTCCAGGGCTTCAACCGCAGCAGGCTGCCCGGCCTGCCCTGCCAGTCTCAACAGCACCCTTCGCATTAGCGGTTGCGGAGCCTCGCGGCCGCGGCGGACGGCATCGAGTCCCCGTTCCAGGCTGTCCCGCAGATCGAGTAGCGTGCCTAACATCTCCTTGCGGCTTCGGCGCTCCGCTTCCTGCCGGATCTCGCGTTCGCGGTCCCGCTGGCGCGGATCGGATGCGAGCGCTTCGGTCAACTGCTTGAAGGTTCTGCCTTGCAGCCTGACCTCCTGGGTCAGGGCGGTCATGGACGACCACAAGGCGTAAGCATCGGAGCGGGCATCCTCTTCCGCCGGCTCCTCCGCGGTTCCGGCGGTTTCGGCGAGAACTTCCGCGTCGATGCCCTGGGGCGGTTCCTCCTGTTTCAGAACCTTATCCAGCCACTCTTCCAGACGCTGCAGGATCTGTTCCCGGCTGGCGTTGGCATTCATCTCCCGTTCAATACTTTGAGCCAAGGTTTGGGACCTACAAACTTTCTTTCTCCCGGCAGGCCATCGAGCAGGGAGACCAGGGGGGTGGTGGGATCCGGCCCCAACAGGACGAGCCGGCCCCGGCGCCGGGGGTCGCGCAAGGAGTCGTACGCGTCGCGCACCTTTTCGAACTCCTCCGGCGCCCGCTCCGGCGGAAATTCCTTCACCTTGCCCAGATACGCCGCGCGAATCTGCTCTTCCGAGGCGTCCTCGGGGATGCCCAGGGCCTCCCACGGGTTCATCTGCGTTTCCCCTTCCTGCGCTTTTTTCCTCCAACGCCCAGCCGGTCGAGCAGTTCATCGGGCGACTCGCCCCGAAGGATGGACTGCTTGATCTCTTCGACCAGGGCGCGGGCAATAACGGGCGGAACGCCTTCCGGAAGAGGCATGTTGTCGAGGAATGAGAGGTCGCCCAGGTCCGGCTCCTCGTCCTCGTCGACCGGTTCTCCGCGTTCCCGGCGGCATGCAGGGCAATCACAGAGTTCCTCCGGTTCCATGCTCGAGTAGATGGGGCCTGGGTCTTGCCGTGTGGGGTACACATTGGCCGCCCGCTCGCGCCTGCGGACCTCCTCCAATTCATCGGGTTCGATCGAAAGCTCGCCGGATCCGGAAGTTGGCAGATTGCGGGCCTCGGCGATGAGAGTGGAATCCTTTGCGGAGCGCGCCAGGGAGATGGCTGCGGCAATGCAGCGGTTGCGCCTGTTCCACAGCCACTCCGGCAGCGCCTGCGCGCGCAGCAACAGAAACCTGGCTTCGTCCGCCAAGCCCAGCGCGAGGCCGGCCGCGGAGGCCATATAGGCCATCTCGGGGTACTCCGCCCGGAGCGCAACCTTGGCCAGCAGGCGGAGCTGGCCCGAACTCAGTTCCAGCCGCCGCTCGCGCAGACTTCGGGCGGCGACCTCCAACCAGCCCCTGCGAGGCGTGAACGTCCAGCCTATGTCTTCGGCCAGCGCGCACACACGGGCGATGGCGGCCGGCAAGGCGGCTAGCTCCTTTTCGGAAAGGTCCGCGGGCGAACAAACGCTAAATTGGTAGTTGCAGGCCGAGGCTGCGCCGGCGATGACGAAATTCGCGGCAGCGGCGCTATCCAGCAGCCGCGTAAGTTTCTCAACAGCGGCTTCCGTCGCCTTAGTTGAGCCGTAGATGGCGCTGCATATGCCACGCAACGCCGCCAGAAACGCGCGCCGGTCGCCCTGCCGCACCTGCGGCAGTCCCTGGATCACCAGCAGGGTGCGCTCCGCCAGACGCGGCTTGCGCTGCTTCAGTTGACGGACGGCGTTTGCGAACATGAGACGCAGACGGGCCCGGCGGACTGCCGGATGAACGGCGTCGATCGCTTCGGCCTTATCGAGAATCGCGATCGCTTTATGGAAGGACTTGCGCCTCTCGGCAGAGGTCATCAGATGGAGAAGCGGCGCCAGGTCCTGGGGGCACGCCGCGTGCCACATTTCCGCGATCTTTTCCGGAGACGACGCCGCCAGCCGGTTGGTGGACGCCCATTCCAGCCACTTGGAAAAGTGCTCCGAGTGAGGGTCTATGGCGCAGGCCCGCTCATACAGGAGCTCAGGATACAGATAGTAGAACGCTTCCGGATCGTCAATCTCCTTTCGCGCGGATGCCTGCGACATTTCGAGCAAGTGGCCGGGCACGACGCGGAGCAATTCGGCCATCCGGATATAGAGCATGGCCGCTTCGGGGCCATGCCCCGTAAACCAGCCCTCGTCCTTTGCCTTTTCCAGGAACGCAGCCCATATGGCACAGGCGAAAGTATAGTGTTTCGAGTCGGACGTCGCCTCCAAGGCGCGCGCAAAGAGACGATGGAATTGCGCGTCCTTCCGCGGGTGGCCTCCCATCGCGGGAAGCGCGTGATCGCTATCGATATCGGCGATGACGGCCCGAACCGTCATATACCCCTTCAGCTTTTCCAGAAGAGCCGGGCAATGCAACCTGCATTCGGCGGCGGCGTTCCGGATGCCTTTTAGAATGCGGCGCTCGTCGTCCGCGGCAAAAGCCCGGTCGAGTTCCTGTAGAGCGGCACGGAGACCCGCGCGTTCCTGCGTCACTCCGGAGACGAGAACGGCCGCCTCATGCGGCAAGGAATTTCGGGAGCCGCCGTCCGCCATGGCGAGCAGCGCAGGCGCGAGCCGGGAAGCCGCCGACCCGGGCGGGACGGCCTCGAGATAGCGGCGGCAGGCTTCGTCCTCACGCCGGTAAAAGCAGCCTATCGCCCGAATCAGCATCTTCCACGGCGCGAGCGGGCTGCGGCGGGACACCTCCGGCAGAACCAGAGCGTCCTCCGGCACGAGTTGGCTGGTCACGGCTTCGAAAGCCTTATGAAGCGCCCTGGCGCCGGTGCGCAAAGGGTGACCCGCGCCCAGAGCCGGGCACTCCGCCAGGGCGGCGAGGTCGGTCACTTCGCGGCCGACCGCCTCTTCGATGGAAGTCCGTTGCTCCAAAGAGATGGCAGGGTCGTTCAGCGGACGCAGGAGCGCATCGAGATTGCCCTGACGCGCCTCGGCGGAAGTCCTCAACTGGTCGATGGACGCCCCGGCGGAAGGATACCGTTCGCGCACCAAGTCGCTCAGGGCCTTTGCTTCCACGAGCAGGCCGTGGTCGAGCAGAGCCCGGATGCGGGCGGCATAGGCATCCACGACCAGCGCTTCGGTAGCCGGCGAAGCGGAAGCCTTGTGGATCTGCTTGGCCCTTTCCAGTGCAACTTTGTGTTTGCCTTGGGCAATCAACTGCCGGACGCTCGACTCGCCCACGGCGTCCAGGGACTCGGGTTTAGGCATCTTGTCGGGCTTTCGGAACATCGCCTTAACGTTACAGATTAGCAGAGCGTCCGCCGTTCCAGAATCCCCATGCTAAACTTGTGCGTTGGGGCAGTTCTACACGCGCAGCGAGCTGATCGCGGCCCGCGCCGGATGGGAAAAAGCCGGCCAAATCGTGGTGCTGACCAACGGCTGTTACGACCTTCTGCATCCCGGCCATATTCGCCTTCTCGAACAGGCCCGCTCACTGGGGGATGTCCTGATCCTGGCTCTCAACTCGGACGCGAGCGTGCATCGATTGAAGGGTCCTTCCCGCCCTCTCGTTCCCGAACGGGAGCGCGCCGCTTTGGCCGTCTCGCTCGAGGCCGTGGACGCCGTCGTCCTGTTCGACGAGGACACTCCACGGGAGCTGATCGCGACCGTCCTTCCGGACATTCTCGTTAAAGGCGCCGACTGGTCGCACTGGATCGCCGGGCGCGAGGAAGTGGAAGCCGCCGGCGGCCAGGTGATGGCCCTCCCGTTGGAGCCTGGCTATTCCACAACGGGCATTGTGGAACGCATTCTCGAGCGCTCTTCCGACGATGATTCATCCCGCCGTTCATGACCTGTTTCTGGGTCTCGCGCGGCACCCCGCGCTCCAGGAACTCGCCGACAAACTTCGCGAGAAGAACGCCGCTCCGCTCTCCGTATCCGGCCTCACCACTACCGCCAAAGCGCTGTGCGCGGTCCTTCTCCGGCATCTGATCGAGAGGCCGGTGATCGTAGTCACCGACGGCAGCAAGGAGGCCGAGGCGCTCAACGAGAGCATCGAGACTTTTCACGATCTGATTGCGGGCGGGCTCCACCACCACGCCCCGCTGCTGATGCCGGCTCTTGATGTGCTTCCCGGGCAGGGGCTTTCACTCCACGCCGAAATCGCCGAGCAGCGGGCGATCGGGCTGTGGCGCATGGCCAGCGGACGGATCTCCATTGCCGTGACCCCGATCGGTTCGGCGCTGCTGCGTACCGAACCGGGCGAGTTCTACCGGCAATTGGCGCTGCATCTGAAGGTGGGCGACGATGTGCCGCTGGAAGAGCTGATGAGTCATCTGGAGAGGATGGGCTACGAGAAGCGCGATCCGGTGGAGATGGAGGGCGAGTACTCGCTGCGCGGCGGCATTCTCGATGTGTTTCCTCCCGAAGCGCCCAAGCCGGTACGCATCGAGCTGTTCGGAGACACCATCGAGTCGATGCGCCGATTCGAGGTGGAATCGCAGCGATCCATCCTGAAAATCCCCTCGTGCACGCTGCTGCCGCTGACGGAGTATCCAAAACCCAACGCGCCGCTGGCCGGAGGCTGGGAATTTCTGACGGCTCTCGAACGGCCGCGGCGCGCGTCGTTGTTTTCGCTGCTCGAAAAGCCCGTAATTCTGTGGGACGAGCCGGAGCAGATCCGAGGTGCGGCCGAACGGCTCTGGAAGCGGCTGGAAGCGCCGGAAAAGGAACTGGAAGCCGGACCCGAGCTGAACTTCTACCGGTGGGAGGAACTTGCCGAAGAGCTGTGGGACGTCCAGCAGGTGGAGACGCGCGAGCTGGATCTGAGCGTTGCGGATTCGATGGAAGGATCGCTGCACTTCTCCAGCCGGCCTTCCATGGCCTTTCACGGAAACATGAAGGTGGCCATCGCGGAGACGCGCACCCTCATCGAGGCCGGCGCGCGCGTTGTTTTCTTCGCCGCGACGGCCGGTGAGGTGGAACGGCTGGCGGACGTCTTCAAGGAGTACGGTGTCGGCTACCAATTGGGCATCGACACGTCGCAGACCACGCCGGAGTATCTCGCCAACCGCGCTTACACTGCCGGCTCCGCCTCCGGCGCGTTTCTCGTCAAAGGCAACGTCCGGCGGGGAACGTTTTTGAGCGATGCGCAGGTGGCGATCTTCGGTTCCGAGGATCTGTTCGACGTCTCGGAGATCGTCGCCAGGCCGGCCGCTAAATCCCACTTGGCTTCGTTCTCGGCCGATCTGCTCGACCTGAAGCCCGGGGATTTCGTAGTACACGCCGAGCACGGGGTGGGCAAATTCCTAGGGCTGCGCGAGATGAGCCAGGGAGAGGCCAAGGGCGACTACATGCTGATCGAGTACCACGGCGGCAGCAAGCTGTATGTCCCTCTGGCGCGGGCCGACCTGGTGCAGCGCTTCCGGGGCGCGGGCGACAACGCCCCGGCGCTCGACAAGATGGGCGGCGCTACCTGGACGCGCACCAAGACGCGCGTGAAAGCCCGCATGCGGGACATGGCCGAGGAACTGCTCAAGCTCTATGCGCAGCGCAAACTCGCCGAAGGCTTCTCGTTCTCGCGCGACAGCAACTGGCAGCGCGAATTCGAAGACGCTTTCGAGTTTGAGGAGACCAGGGACCAGCTCACCGCTATCCAGGAGATCAAGCGCGATATGGAGAGCCCGCAGCCGATGGACCGGCTGCTTTGCGGCGACGTGGGATTCGGCAAGACCGAGGTCATAATGCGCGCGGCCTTTAAAGCCCTGGGCGACGGCAAACAAGTGGCCGTGCTCGCGCCTACTACCGTTCTCAGCTTCCAGCACTTCGAAACTTTCAAACGGCGCTTTCAGCCCTTTCCCGTGCGTATCGAGATGCTCAACCGGTTCCGCAATACCAAGGAGCTGAAGGCGGCCGTCGACGATCTGGCCGAGGGAAAGGTGGACATTGCCATCGGAACACACCGGCTGTTAAGCGAGGATGTGCGCTTCAAGGACCTGGGCCTGGTGATCGTGGACGAGGAACAGCGCTTCGGCGTGAAGCACAAAGAGAAGCTGAAGCAACTCGAGAAAAAGGTGGACGTGATCGCGATGAGCGCGACCCCGATCCCGCGCACGCTTCACATGTCATTGCTGGGACTGCGCGACATGTCGGTGATCGAGACCGCGCCTAAAGACCGGTTGGCCATCCAGACCACCGTCGCCCCCTTTCTACCGAAATTGATCCAGTCGGCGCTGGAGTTGGAGTTGGGCCGGGGCGGGCAGGTCTATTTCGTTCACAACCGGATCGACAGCATCTGGCAGCGGGCGGCCCTGCTGCAGGAGCTGGTTCCGGAAGCGCGGATCGCAGTGGGGCACGGGCAGATGGGGGAAGCGGCGCTCGAGAAGACGATGCTGAGCTTCATGCGCCACGAGCACGACATTCTAGTTTGTACGACAATTGTCGAAAATGGTCTGGACATCCCGCTCGCTAATACTATCGTTATCGATCATGCTGAAAAATATGGCCTTTCCGAGCTATACCAGCTTCGGGGACGCGTCGGGCGCTCGAACCGCCGGGCCTATGCCTACCTGCTGGTGCCGCCCGACAGTGAGTTGAGCGATCTGGCGCGCAAGCGGCTGGCGGCGCTCAAGGAGTTCAGCGATCTGGGCGCGGGCTTCAAGATCGCGGCGCTCGATCTGGAGTTGCGGGGAGCGGGCAACCTGCTGGGCGGGGAGCAGCACGGCCACATCAACGCGGTGGGCTTCGATATGTACGTGCGCATGCTGGACGAGACGGTCCGGGAGATGAAGGGCGAGGAGTTGCCGCCGGAGATTCATTCGACGCTCAACCTGGGGCTGGATCTGCGCATACCGCCGGGCTACATCGGCGATGAAAACCAGCGTCTGCGGGCATACCGCCGGATCGCGGGCGCGGGCAGCCCGAGCGATCGGGAGAAGATCGAGCAGGAACTGGCGGACCGCTACGGGCCGATG
>JBBDWK010000037.1:78495-155021 GCA_040902885.1 Bryobacteraceae bacterium
CGATGCCCGAGGCGGTCCGCAACCTGCTGGATTACTCGCTGTTGAAGACGGCGGCGGAGACCATCGGCGTGGAGACCGTGGACCGGCGGCACAATATCGTGAACCTGAAGTTCCACGAGCAGAGCCGCGTGGAACCCGCGCGGCTCCTCGATCTGGTGCGGCAAACCACAGGCGCGCAGTTCACTCCGGCCGGGGTTCTGCGGCTTCCCATACCCGGTTTGCCCACCGCTTCCGGCGTGCTGGCGTTTCTCTGGGAACGTCTGCGTACTCTGTCGCCCTAGATTTTCCGGCGCTGGAAGTTGGATAATAAGCACAATATGTTATGGAAGTGCGTCTCTGTATCGATTTGTCTGCTTGTTCCGGCGCTCGGACTCGCGGAAGTGCGCGTGGTGGAAGAAATCGTCGCCAAGGTCAACGGGGATATCATCACCCGGGGCGAGATTGAGCGACAGCGGCAGACGCTCGCGGCGGAACTCAAGCAGCAGGGCGTCGACGCCTCCAAGCTGCAGGAGATGCTGAAAGGCCGCGAGAAGGATGCGCTGCGCGACCAGATCGACCAGCTCCTGCTGGTGCAGAAGGGCAAGGAGCTGAGCATCAACGTCGATCCAGAGATCACGCGGCGGATCGCGGAGATCCAGGCCAACAGCAAGATCACGGACCCCGACAAGTTCCAGTTGTGGGTGCGCGAGCAGGCCGGGGTGCCGTTTGAAGACTTCAAGTCCCAGATGAAAAACCAGTTGCTCACGCAGCGCGTGGTCGGGCAGGAAGTCGGGTCGAAGATTAACATTCCCGAAGCCGAGCTGCTCAAGTACTACGAAGAGCACAAGAAGGACTTCTTGCGCGAGGAGCAGGTTTTCCTGCGCGAGATTCTGATCTCCACCGAAGGCAAAACGCCCGAGGAGGCTGCGGCCGCCGAAAAGAAGGCCAAGGACATCCTGGCCCGGGCGCGCAAGGGCGAAAAGTTTCACGAACTCGCCCGCGACAACTCGGATTCCGCCACCGCGCGCAATTTTGGCGATCTGGGGGCGTGGAAGCGCGGCGAGTTGAAGAAGGAGATCGAAGACATCGTTTTCCAGAACGGCCGCAACTACATTTCCGACCTCATTTCCATGCCAAACGGGTTTCTCATCCTGAAGATTGAGGAGCGGCACGAGGCAGGGCAGGCCGAATTCGAGGAGGTACGCAACGAGGTGATGGAACGCCTCTATATGCCGCGCATGCAGCCCAAAGTGCGGGAGTACCTCACCAAGCTGCGCGAAGACGCGTTTCTGGAAATCCGCGAGGGCTATATTGACAGCGGCGCGGCGCCGGGCAAGGACACCTCGTGGAAAGATCCGCTCGAGTTGCGGCCGGAGACAACCACCAAGGAGGAAGTCGCCGCGCGCAAGAAGAGGCGCTTTCTGAAGATCTTTCCGTTGCCGGGCGGCGGCGGGGACAAGAAGTCCGAGTCCGATATGGAAACGAAGATGCCGCCGGCGCCGAAATGAAATCTCCTTCCGTAAAGGAACTCAAGCCGGACAGTATCGTCACAACTACGTTCCTGGTGCAGACCAAGGAAGTGCGCCAGAAACGCACCGGCGAAAGTTATCTTTCGCTTCTGCTGGCCGACCGCACCGGCGAGATCGACGCCAAGATGTGGGACAACGTGGCGGAAGTGCTGGACGCTTTTGAGAAGGACGACTTCGTAAAAGTCAAAGGTCTGGTCCAGGTCTACCACAACCGCCCGCAATTGACCGTGCACAAGCTCCGCCGCGTGGACGATTCGGAGATCGAGTTTGCCGACTATTTCCCCGCCTCCGAACGCAATCCGGACGAGATGTTCGCCGAGCTGCGCGAGCTGGTGGCGGGGTTCGCGAATCCGCATCTGAAGGCGCTGCTCGAACTGATCCTGGCGGAAGAAGAGATCGCACGGCGTCTGCGGAAAGCGCCCGCGGCCAAGCAGATTCACCATGCGTTTCTGGGCGGACTCCTGGAGCACGTGCTTTCGCTGGCCCGGCTGGCGCGGTTCACGGCGGCGCATTACACGAATATCGATCTGGATCTCCTGCTGACCGGCGTTGTGCTGCACGACCTGGGCAAGATTCACGAACTGAGCTACGACCGCGGCTTCGGCTACTCAAACGAAGGTCAACTGATAGGGCACATGCACATCGGGCTGCGGATTGTGGACGACAAGATCCGCGCGCTTCCCGAATTTCCGCCGCGGCTGCGACTGCTGATCGAGCACATGGTGCTGAGTCATCACGGCCACCTGGAGTTTGGCTCACCCAAACTGCCGCAGTTTCCCGAAGCGCTCCTGCTGCACTATCTGGACGACATGGACTCGAAGATGGAGGCCATGCGCGCCCTGGTGGAGCGCGATCGGGGGACGGGCGGGATGTTCACCGGCTACAGCACGGCGCTCGAGCGTGTTGTGCTGAAGAAGGATGCGTTCCTGACGGAGGAAGAAGAGGTTGCTCCGCAAGAGGCGGTGCCTGCCGCGGCGCCGGCAAGCCCCGCCATGGCGGCGCGAGCGCCCCGCAACGTCACCACGGCCTTCGGAGAGAAGTTTGCCGAAGCGCTGAAGCGGCCCGAGGGCGACGGGAACTAATGCGCCGTCCGGGTTCGCCGCGCGACGTGCCTCCTCCGCTGGAAATGCTTTGCCTCAAGGCGCTATGGCGATTGGAGGCGGGTAACGTGAAGGACGTCCAGCGGCTGGTGGCGGAAACACGGCCGCTGGCATACACGACGGTGATGACGGTTCTGGAGCGGCTGTCGCGCAAGGCCATTGTAGGACGCCGCAAGGTGAGCCGCTCCTTCGAGTATTACCCGGAAATAGGACGCGATTCCATGCGCCGGCTCGCTCTGAAAGAGTTTGTGGACTGCTATTTCGACGGTTCGGAAGCCGAGCTGGCGCAGTTTCTCGGCGCGCCGGCCCAGCGGCTAAGACCATCCGTTTATGAAGAGCGGTTGGATGCCGCGCTGCTGTGATCAACAACCGCTCCCTCACGGTCGCGGCTCCGTAAGCCTTCTGAGCCGCGACCATCAGGGAGCGGTTGCCGAAACATCAAATCATCTTGGTTCTTTCCACATCAGCTCGGCGTCGGACCGGTTGGTTCTTTCCACATCAGCTCGGCGTCGGACCGGCGCACGTAGTCAGCGTCCACAAAGGCGGGGTCGATTGCGGCGCCGGCGCGGAAACGCTGAAGGCCGATGCGGGCAATGGCGCCGGCGAGCGCGCGAGGAACCTGGGTCGCGGGAACGTTCAATGACCGCAGCGGCGCAATGTCCGGGGAGAGAAACTCGATGTCTCCCTCAGGCAGCGACGCGATCCATTCATCGAGCTTTGCCGTGACCGGCGCCTGCACGGGCCGCAACCGTTCGTCATAGAGCGCCGCGTACACTTCGCCCCGGCGGGCATCCAGCACTGCCGCGCGCAACGGGCGGCTGCCGTATGAGGCTACCACCTCCAGGTTTGGAACCGCGACTACCGGCCTTCCCAGCGCTTCAGCAAGGCCTTTCACGCACGCGAGACCGATTCGCACGCCCGTGAACGAGCCCGGCCCCGAAGCGGAAGCGAAGCAGTGGATGTGTTCGATGGCGACGCTGTGGCGTTCGAGAAGCGCTCCGATCCGCAGATGCAGAATGCGGCTGAACCCTTCCGGCGAGTGCAGCGCAACCTCTTCCGTCAGATGCTCCGGCCCGAGCAGGGCGATGCTCCCGAACTCATGTGTGGTGTCGACGGCGAGGATGAGTTCGCTCACTTGGTCAGTTGGTAGGTGCGGTCGAGAGAGTAGATTTTGCCGTTCGCGTTCATGCCCGCCAGGCGCACATGCAGCACGGCGGGAAAATGTTTGGCGATGCCCGGAGGCACGTGGAAGGAGCCGTTCGCGCCGGTTCCGAGTACGCGGTAGCCCCGGCCATCGGCGGCGACCTCGCCGGTCCACAACCACATCATCGAGCGCGTGGCGCGCGTCTCCCGCGTCACCTTTACGGCGAACGGCGAAGCCGCGGCGAGCGAAATCCGGTCCGTGGCGGGTTGCGCAAGCTCGAACGGAATCTTCGAGGGAACGCGCTCCACCTCCTGCATCAGAATGCGCCGCGCCTCGAATTTGTACGACTTCAGCATGCCTTCCTTCTTGCCCTCGCGCGACAGGTGCAGCACCCAGTCGCGTTCGTTGTCCGGGGTCTGGCCGGAAAACTTCTCGCCCTTGAACTCCTTCTGCTTGATGCTCTCTCCGGTGGAGGGATTGAACCAGGCGACGTCGTAGCCATGCTTCGCCACCAGGGCTTCCACCGTTCCCGGCTTCTCGGCGTAGATGATGTACTCGATGGTCTCGAGCGCCACGGCCCGGCCGTTGTCGACGTCGAAGTAAGGCTCCAGGTCCCAGTGGCGGGTACGCGTGAAGAAGTCGTACCAGACGGTCATCTGGCGCGCCTTCACGGAATCCGGATCGGGGCCGCGCAGGGTGACGTATTGTCCGTTCATCGCGGCGTTCCACAGTCTGCGGCGAAATTCGCCGGCGCTCGCATCACTGGCAAGGCCGATATTGACGAAGGGAACCGGATAGAGCTGGTGCTCGATGGATCCCAGGCCGTCGTCGGGCGAGTTCACTATGACGTGGTCCATCCATCCGTCGTTCAGCAGAGAGGCGGAGGTAGCCACCGTTCCTGTGGAGCGGGGATGTTGATAGGGGTCGAGCTTCTTGATCAGCGTGCCGATCTCTTTGAGCAGCTCACGCCCGTTCTCGTACTCTTCGAAATTCTCCACGCCCTGCCAGGTGATGTTGAAGGCTGCGTAGCGCGAGATCAGATAGCGGACGTAGCGCTCGCGCTGCCGCCATGTGGGAAAGAGCTTCGCGAGTTGGTTGTCGCCCGCCCCGAGGACCAGATCGGCGACGATCCCCTTGGCGTTCATGTAGCGGATGCGCTGGTCGAGACGCTGGAAGTGCGCGGGATCGATTCGGTCCGGCCCAGTCACGGCGGCCGGAGAATCCTCGGGCCTGCCCAGCACCAGGCCGCGCACGTGATTGAACTTCTGTTCCGCGCGCGCGTCGATGATCCGCTCGAATTGCGCCTGGTCCACGAAGGCGAAGCGGTCGAAGGTGTCACCCATCCAGAGGTGCGGGATGAAGTTTTCGGTGTAGCTGAAGTGATGCACGTTGGCGGGGCGGATGAAACCGGGAACGCCGGCGGCGGTGGCGGTGATATTGCTCATGTGGCCCTGCAAGCGCTCCAGGTTGCCGGACAGGCGGAAATCCCACTGGCCGGCTTCCGTGGGGGCGAAGCGGATCACCATGCGGCGGCCGCCGTCCCAATAGGCGTAGGCGAGAAACGTCCGGTGCCGCGGAGAACGGATCTCGGCGCGAATCTCGACCGTGGCGTAGGGGTTCGGGTGCCGCGCGGCTTCGGCTTCCGTCAGTTCAAACTCCACTTCGCAAGGCGAGTAGACCGGAACCGCTTCGCACACCTTCTGCGCGGAAAGCGGCAACCCGGCGAAAAGAAAGCCGAGAAGCGCGATACACGAGAGCGGGGTAGGTCTGCTAAACTCCATACAGATAGTGTAAACTCACCCGTTCCGGCTGCTCCATCGGCGTGTCCGGAAAAGCCCTCATGAAGATCGGCGTAATTCTATTCCAACTTGGCGGTCCGGATTCCCTGGAAGCGATCGAACCCTTCCTGTACAACCTCTTCCGCGACCCCGACATCATTGACTTCCCGTTCGCCAGGATTGCCCGCCAGCCGCTTGCGCGTCTGATTGCCAGCCGGCGGGCAAAGCACGTGGCGCATCACTATGCGGAGATCGGCGGCAAATCTCCCATTCTGGAATACACGCGGAAACAGGCCGTGGCGCTCGAAGCCGAATTGCGGCGCGACCTTGACGCGCGCGTGACCATCGCCATGCGCTACTGGCACCCGATGACGGAGGCGGCGATTGAGGAGATGCGGGCGCACTCCCCGGACAAGATTGTGCTGCTGCCGCTCTACCCGCAGTACTCTAAGACCACCACGGGCAGCAGTCTCAACGAATGGAAGCGGCAGTTCCGGCCCAATCATTGGAAACCGAATATTGAGGTCGTTGAGGATTTCTACTCCGACCCCCTGTACCTTGATTCTGTTGTGGCGGCTGTGGACGAATGCCTCGCCGGTTTCGAAGACCCCGCAAATGTGGACGTGATTTTCAGCGCGCACAGTCTGCCCGTAGCGGTGATCGAAGCGGGCGACCCGTACCAGCGGCAAATCGAGGAGACGGTGGACTTAGTGTGGCGGCGCGGCGGCTGGAAGGCCCGGCGGCACGTTTGCTATCAGAGCAAGGTCGGCGCGTCGAAATGGCTGCAACCTTCCATGCACCAGACCGTGAAAAGGCTGGGCGAAGCGGGGTCGAAGCATGTGCTGGTTGTCCCGATTTCGTTCGTATCGGATCACGTGGAGACGCTGCACGAGATTGACATCGAGCACCGCGAGCAGGCGCTTGGCCTGGGAATTGCCGATTACCGTATGATGCCCGGCCTTAACGATTCGCCGCGTTTCATCCACGCGCTGGGCGAACTGGTGCGCAGCCGCATCTGAGCCCCTGCTGGATTTAATTCCAAGTCCGCTTGCTCACGCGCGCGGTTCAGTGCTGGCCCTGTGCACCGAACCGCGACCGTGAGGGAGCGGCCGCGCTTAGACCACGACGACGTGAATCTCGCCCGGCCCATGGACGCCGCGCACCAGAATCTGTTCGATGTCCGCGGTGCGGCTGGGACCGGTGATCAATACCATGGAACTCCGCTCCTCGACCGGAAGAGGAACGAGGGTCAGCAGCTCGTCCAGATTGGTGAGCAGCCTCTCGCGCGGCAGGATGGCGATATGCACTGGCGGAAGAAGTGAGATCAGGCGCGCTTCGCTTCCGCTCGCCATCATCGCCAGAGTGCCGGTATCGGCCAGGGCGTAGTCCGCGCTGGTGATGCCGAAGCCCGCCACGGCGCACAACCCACGAAGCTCCTCCCGATCGCGAATTCCCGAGCAGACGCCTGGAATGGCCGTGATGCCGCATTCGCGGAGAAACGGCGCGTTGGACGCGATCGCCGGGCGGCCGCCGGTGAGACAAGCAACGTACTCGGCCGCCGCCTCCAGAGATGCGGCCCGGCAGGTCTTGCCCGCCAGGGCTTCCAGACTCGCGCAGAAGCGGTCGATACGCTCCTCCATGCTTGCTTCGAGAACGCGGAGACGGACCTCGGGAGGAGCCGGGGGCGGATCGCCGGCGCTGCGGCCCAAGGCCGTGCGGATTTTGTGAAGGATGTGGTCGCGCGACATCACTCCGCTCCTCCAGCAGGTCTCCGGGCGCGCGCCCGCCACGCCTGGCGGAAGCTTTGCGAGGGCGGCGCGGGCAGATCGCGCTGGCTCAGCCAGGCGCGTAACGGCGGAGCGTTCATCAACGCGGGCAGCGTGCGCAGCCATCCGGGATGCGCGCCGGAGGGCGAAGCTTCGGGCGCCACGGAGGCGGCAGCCATTCCCAGAAACTCGTAAAGGCGGGGATGGCGCATCACCCAGGACCAGACACGGAAGGCGAGACGCTCCAGGCGCGCCTGGCCATTGCGCGCATTCGCTTTTGTTATGTCCGCGCGCAGTTCGAGCAGCACTTTCGGAATGTCGATCTTCACCGGGCAGACTTCGGCGCACGCGCCGCACAGGCTGGAGGCGAAGGGCAGCGCCGGCTCGTGGTGCACGCCCATGAACTGCGGCGTGATGATGGCGCCGATCGGCCCCGAATACACCCACGGGAAGCTGTGTCCGCCGATCTTACGGTAAACCGGGCAGTGATTGAGACACGCGCCGCAGCGGATGCAAAACAGCGACTCCCGTTTCTCCGCATCGCCCAGAAGCTTCGTGCGGCCGTTGTCCAGCAGCACGAGATAGAACTCGTCGGGGCCGTCGATTTCCTCGCCGCGCCGCGGCCCGGAGAGGAATGAAGTGTAGACGGTGAGGGCCTGACCGGTCGCGCTACGCCCGAGAAGCTTCAGGAACACGGCCAGGTCCTGTGCGCGCGGAATCAATTTTTCCAGGCCCGCGACCGCGATATGAATCTTCGGCGCCGACGTAGTGAGGCGCGCGTTTCCTTCGTTCTCCACCAGCACCACGGCGCCGGAATCGGCGATCAGAAAATTCGCGCCGCTGATGCCTATGTCAGCCGCGAGGAATTTTTCGCGCAGAACCCGGCGGGCGATGCGGGTCTGGTTCTCGATGACCACTTCATTCTCCACGCCGAGTCGGTTCGAGAAAATCTCCGCCACGTCGTACCGCGTTTTGTGGAGGGCCGGCGCGACGATGTGGTAGGGCCGCTCGTGGGCGAGCTGGAGGATGTACTCTCCCAGGTCCGTTTCCACGCTTTCGAGGTTGTGGTGTTCCAGACGTTCGTTCAGGTCGATTTCCTCGGTGGTCATGGATTTCGACTTCACGATGAGACGCAGCCCGCGCTCCTTGGCCAGCCCGAGCACAAAATCCGCGACTTCATTGGCTTCGCGGCACCAGATCACCTTGCCGCCGTGCGCCGCCACGTTGTATTCAAGCCGCTCGAGATAGTGATCGAGATTCTCGATGGTGTGCTTCTTGATGGCGTTGGCTTGCGTGCGCAGCTCCTGGTAGTCCGGAAGCGCGTCCGCGTTGACCGCCTTCCTGCGCTTCTCGATGAGGCGGCCGGTGGCCGTATAGATGGCAAGCTGCAGATTGGCATCGCCCAGGGTCTGGCGGATCTTCTCGTCGAATGCGGCGGACATATGGATGGGAATCCTTCAGCGGCTGGCCAGCACTTCCGCGAGATGCATGGTTCTCACGGGAAGACCGGCACGGGAGAGCGCGCCTTGAAGCTGCATGAGGCAACTGGAATCGATGGAAACCACCGCCGATGCTCCGGTTCGCGCGATGGAGTCGATCTTGGTGCGAGCCATGCCGCCCGACACTTCGGCGAATTTGACGGAGAAAGTGCCGCCGAACCCGCAGCATTCCTCCGCCGTGTCCATCTCGCGCAGTTCGAGCCCGCGCACGTTCCGCAGCAAACGCCGCGGGCCGGCCTTAATGTTCAGCTCTCGCAAGGCGTGGCAACTGTCGTGGTAGGTGACCACCTCGTCCAGGCGCGCGCCGACGTCGTCGGCTCGCGCGACCTCAAGCAGGAAGGAGGAAAATTCCCACACTTTCGGCTCCATGGCATGCGCCCGCTCGAGTTCACGCGGCTCCTTGCGGAAGATTTCGGAGTAGTGATGCGCGATCATCGCCGTGCAGGAGCCGGATGGCACAATCACGTAATCCGAGCTTTCGAAGACGTCCAGAAAGTGGCGCGCCACCTGCCGCGCCTCGTGCCGGTAGCCGCTGTTGAAAGCCGGCTGGCCGCAGCATGTTTGGGCTTCGGGGAACTCGACGCGGTAACCCAGGCGCTCGAGGACATCGGCCATGGCGAGCCCCACACGCGGAAACACCTGGTCCACGACACAGGTCACAAACAGCGAGACGCGCGGTTTCATGAACCCTACAGTGTAGCGGAAACCCTCGGGTTGATAGAATAACGGTATGGCGACTCTGACTGGGGTGCCCGTGGAGGAATACCTCGCCACCAGCTTCGAAGACGGAGACCGCGAATACGTGGACGGAACGCTGGTGGAGCGCAACGTGGGTGAGAAGCCGCACAGCAAGACGCAGAAGCGATTGATTTTGTTCTTTGGACCGCTGGAGCGAACCGCACGCATCTTCGCATTCCCGGAACAGCGCGTACAGGTTTCCCCTACACGCTTCCGCATACCGGATGTCTGCGTATACATCGACGAAGAGCCGGCCGACGACGTGTTTCGCACTCCGCCGTTCCTCGCCATCGAAATTCTCTCCAGAGACGACAAGGCAAGCGGCATGCAGGAGAAAATAGACGACTATCTGAACTTTGGCGTGCCGTTCGTTTGGGTGATCGACCCGCGCACCAGGCGCGGTTACGTTCACACGCGCGACGGAAGCCGCGAGGCCAGAGACGGCGTCCTGAGGACGGCGAATCCCACCATCGAAGTGCCTCTCGAAAAGCTCTTCGAGTGAAAGACAGTTAAGAAGTTTGATACCCCGCTTCGAATTATTCATAGCCCGCCGGTATCTCAGCGCCAAACGCAAGGAAGCGGTGATCTCGCTGATCACGGCGATTTCCATACTCGGTGTGGCGGCCGGCGTCATGGCCCTGGTCATCGCGCTGGCGATCAACAACGGCTTCCGCAATACGCTGCAGCGGAACCTTCTCGGCGCAACGGCCCATGTCAGCGTGCTGGAGAAGGAAGTTGGCTTCGGGATCGACAACTGGCGCGAGCTGATTCCGGAATTCCGTAAAATTCCCCACGTCACCGGCGCCGCTCCCGCTCTCATCGGAACGGTCTTTCTCTCCGGACCCATGCAATCCCGCAGCTCCATCATCAAGGGCGTCGACGTTCCATTGGAATTGAACGTCAGCGAGACGCTCAAAAACCTCAAGGCCGGGTCGCTCGAGGGCCTCAAGCCGCCCGCCGAGGGCGAACTGCCAGGCATTATTCTCGGAGCGCGTTTGGCCCAGGAGACCGGACTGCCGTCCGGCAGCGTCGTCACCGTGATCAGTCCTCAGGGCGAGCTCACGCCGTTCGGCCCCCGGGTCAGCTCGCGCCGCTTCCGCGTGGCCGGCATCTTTGAGACCGGCTTCTATGAAGTGGACGCCAGTTTGGCCTTTGCCGCGCTTCCGGCTGTGCAGGAGACCCTTTCGCTCGAAGACGTGGTGAACCAGATCGAGTTGAGGCTGGACGACCTGTATGCGGCGCCGGAAGTGGCGCGCGCCGCCGAGAGCAAGGCCGGTCCGCGATTCGCCGCAACCACCTGGATGGAGCAAAGCCGCCAGCTTCTGAACGCGCTGCGCCTGGAGCGCGCGGTGACGGCCATCACCATCGGACTGATTGTTCTGGTGGCGGCGCTGAACATCTTCATCGTGCTGGTCATGATGGTGATGGAGAAGCACCGCGACATCGCCATCCTGATGTCCATGGGAGCGCGCCATCAGCAGATCCGGCGCGTGTTCATGTTTCAGGGCGCATTGATTGGGATCGTTGGAACGGTTATCGGTCTGGTCACCGGCCACACGCTCTCGTTTTTGGCCGACAGGTATCGCTGGGTGCGGCTTGATGAGCAGGTTTATTCGATGAGCTTTGTGCCATTCGATCCGCGCGCATGGGACAGCCTGTGGATAGCGGGCATTGCCATTCTTGTGAGTTTCCTGGCCACGCTCTATCCCGCGCGCAGCGCATCGCGCATCGCACCCGCGGAAGTGCTGCGCTATGAGTGAAGCCGGGACTACAGCAGCATCTCAAACCGCAGCTCGCGGAGGTCTTCCAGCAACAGATCGGGGGACTCCGCAACCAGATCCTCCACCTCCGAAACGCCCGTGCGCACGGCGATAGCCTGGATGTTGTTCGCCCGCGCGGCAATCACGTCGTTCGGCGAATCGCCAACCAGCGAGATCCGCGCCTCTTCTCCGATCCAACCCTCGCTACGGGCACGCTGAATGGCCATGCGCGCCAACCCGGCGCGATCTGCCGCCATCTCTCCGAAGGCTCCGTAAAGGAAGAACGGTTTCAATCCCGCGCGCTCCATCTTTTTCCAGCCGATGCGCGTGAGGTTGCCCGTTACCAGCGCAAGCGGCACTTTCCGTTTCCGCAGCTCGCTCAGCAGTTGGCACACGCCTGGGCAAAGCTTCTCCTGCAAGTCGGGACATGAAAGGTCATAGAGGTATTGCGCGCGCTCCACGACGGCGGACATGGCCTCGCACACCAGCGCGGGAGACGCGCCGGCATCGTGCATCATCCGCGACAGAATGTCCGGATCGAGCATCCCGTGCAGCGGTATGTGGTCGAGGCTGGTTTCCATCCCCGTCACGTCGCGCACTGCGTCCACCAGCGCCTGCCTGTGGTGCGGGCCGGCGCGCCGCATGAGGGTGCCGTCTATGTCGAACAAGACCAGGGATTTCGAAACCAAGGATTTCGAACGATTGTGTGAATTCGCGCACATTGTTAATAAAAAATGTTTTGAACGTCGCCGCTTTCAGCCGTAAAATCGGGTCATGAGCCTTAGCCCGCAGTCGAGTGCGCGGGAAAGGTCAAGGTTGCTCGCCTGCCGGCCAGATTCGGCGTTAGAGCTGACCAGGGCATTGGACGGTCTGCGGAACGCGAACTCGGCGAAACAGGCACTGCAAATTGGAACCTGCGCTGCACGCATCTTAGTGGGGGCCTCTCAAGCCTATGCGATGTTTGACCGCGACGGCGCCGGAGATGCCATCCGCATAGCTTCATTCTACGGCAAAGGCAGCGGCGAGCAGGACGATCTTCCGCGCCAGTCATTCCCGCTGGATACGGCCATCCGGTGGAACCTGCCGGGACGCATGAGCCAGGTTGAACTCGAGATGCACCCGGCGTGGCGGGAGTTGCAGGATCTGGTCCCGCGGCCGCGAGGCTGGCTGGCGGGGCGGCTTGTCACTCGCAAAGGCCAGACTGCCGGCCTGCTGTGCCTTTCGGATGCGAATGGAAACGGCGACTTCACGGCCGACGACGAGGTCGGGATAAACCAGTTTGCGGCGATGGTCTCCCTGGCCCTGGAGAGCGAGTACTTCGAGCGTGTGGCCGGAGCCAACGCACGCTCCTTCGAAGTGGCCAGCCGCAGGATGGATGACGTCCTCCAAAAACTGGACGTCATCTCCTGGGAAGCCAATTCGGACGGCCTCCATTTCACCTCCGTCAGCGGAAATGTGGAGAAACTGCTGGGCATCCCGCCAGCGCGGCTGATCGAGGAGCCGGAACTTCGCATGGAGTGCGTGGCGGACGAGGATCGCGGGCGTGTGACCGACTTCCATCGTTCGCACATGAAGGAGGGACGATACTACACGTGCGAGTATCGCGCGAAGACGGCGGACGGGCGCGTCCTATGGCTCTGCGACGTGGTTTCGGGCGTCGGGCGGCGCAGGCGCGGCGTGACCATGAATGTCACCGAGCGCAAGGAACTCGAAGAGCGCCTGCTCCAAACGCAGAAAACGGAAGGTCTGGCGCTGCTTTCCGGGACCGTGGCCCACGACTTCAACAACCTCCTGACGGCCATTCTGGGCGGCGCGAGTCTTGCGCTTGATTCTTTGTCCCGGACGGATCCGGCACGGCCGATTCTCGAGAACGTGCTTTGCGCGGGAGAACGCGCGTCCGAAATCGCCGCGCAGTTGCTGAACTACTCGGGCCGGAAGCGTTCGCCCTGGGGGCCGATCGATCTCTCGGAGCGCCTCGACGAAACCGCGCGTCTCATTCAGGCCTCGATCTCCAAGAAGGTTCGGCTTAACCTCGATCTGGCAAGAGACCTTCCTCCCGTCGCAGGGGATTCGGCACAGATCCAGCAAGTGCTCATGAACCTTCTCATCAACGCGGGAGAGGCGATCGGCGAAGCAGGGGGCGATGTTTATGTGGCCACCCGCATGCGCATAGTGAACATGGAAGAGATCCGGCGCTTGCACGCCCCGGATGGGTTTCCGCCCGGAGAGTACGTGTCGCTCGAAGTGCGGGATACCGGGTGCGGCATGGATGAAGCGACGCGGGAGAGGATCTTCAACCCCTTCTTCACCACGAAGGCGACGGGCCGCGGCCTCGGTCTGGCGGCCGTGGTGGCGATCGTGTACGGCCACAACGGAGCCCTGCACGTGACTAGCGCTCCATTCCAGGGGACGCGTTTCGAAGTTCTGCTTCCCGTCTCGCGCGAACGCCCGGCGGACGGCCGGGTCCTCTCCAGTCTCCGGGCGCTATCGGGCAAAGGAACCATCCTGGTGGTAGACGACGAAGAGGTGGTCCGGAACGCCGTGAAGGCCAGCCTGGAGCGATATGGCTACGACGTGCTGCTGGCGCGCAATGGCCTTGAGGCGGTCGCGGTTTTCCGCGAAGCCGCGGATGAAGTCGCGCTGATTGTGCTGGATCTCTTCATGCCTTCCATGAGCGGCGCGGAGGCGCTTGAGGAGATGCTCCGTATCCGCCCCGGAGTGCGCGCACTGGTCTTCAGCGGGTTGAGCGAGATGGAAGCGCTGAAGCACTTCACGGTGCGGGGCGTGAGTGGATTCATACAGAAGCCGCATACGGCGGCCCAGCTTGCCGCCAAGGTGAAAGGCGCGCTCTCCTCACAGGGGTCTCACCGGTAAATCCCCAGGTACCGATCCGGCGCCGCGGGTGGAATCGCTGCTACGCCGAGATTCTCCGTCACGTGCTCCTCCCGGCTCATGCCTACCAGTGCTACGGCGATGCCCGGCGTGGAGCGGGTGAACTGGATGGCGCGCTGCGCGTCCGTCCTCGGGCCGGGGAGATGCGCCGGCAGCGCTTCGGGCAGATCGTGCGTCAGCCGGGCCTGCATCAGCGTCGCGCTGGCCACCACCATAAGCCCCTCGCGGTCCGCGGCTTCGAGCACCGTCGGCCCGCCATCCTCGCGTCTCATGAAGGCCTCCGCCATCGCCAGGTTCAACGGCACCTGGATGAAGCGAAAGTGATGCTCCGCGCCGCCCGCTTCTCGCGCAATCCGAACCATCTCGCCCACGTCCAGCATGCCCGGCTTGCGAAAGCCGTCCCAGGTCGCGGCGCCGTACCCTGCAATCTTTCCCTGGGCTACCAGGCTTTCGAGGCGATCGAACGCGGCACGAATTCGCGGCAGAAACTCCTCGCGCGGAACGAAGCCCAGTTGCGTTTCAGGATTGTGGAGGTAGAAGACGTCGATAGTGTCGAGGTCCAGGTTGGCGCGGCTGCGATCAATCTGGTCGGCCAGAAAATCGGGCGCCATGGAGTGCATCCGCCCCACGACATCGGGCGGCCGCACGACGGCGGCGTCGATGGCCCCGGGCGTCAGAAACCCGGCCTTGGTGCAGACGGCGATCTCTTCGCGCGCGAAGCCTTCGGCAAATGCCTGCCGCAACGCCGCGCCGATGCTCCGCTCGGAGCGCTGATGCCGGTAGTTGATCGCCGTATCCAGGAAATTGACGCCGCCGCGGACGGCAGCGAGCACGGCGGCGGCGTACCTTCGGTCCGTTTCGTCGTCCGCGTTTCCCAGATACGTTCCCAGGCCGAGCGAGGAGACCTGAAGCCCGCCCGCCTCGCGATAGAAGCCCGCGTCGCGATAAGCGGGGAAACGGGCGGCGTAACGCTTTGTCCCGTCGGGCGTGGCCCGGCCGATGGTCATTCCTGCATTGTAGCGCCCGCGCCAACGCCCGCTTCGCTACGCAGCCGAATAGAAATTGCGCTCCCAGCGGTGCTTGTCGAGTTTCTCCATCACCTCAGCCGGCAAAGGTCCCCGGTCCGGCACGGCGCAGTTAGCCTCTACATTCCGGCGGGATCGCATGCCTGGAATCGCGGTGGAAACGGCTGGATGAGTGAGACAAAAGCGCAGCGCTATCTCGGGCAGCTCGTCCGTCCCGATGTTCAAGTCGGCCTCCAGCGCGTTCACGCGATCCACGACCTGCTTTTTACGGTCGCCGCTAAAGTAGCGCGACCGGAAGTCGGATGGATCCCACGCGCTCTGCTCCGTGATGCGGCCCGTCAAGCTGCCTTCATCGAACGGCACGCGCGCGATTACGCCCACGTTGCGCGCCTGCGTCAATGGAAACAGGCGCTCTTCCGCCGAGCGGTCGAAGATGTTGTAGATCACCTGAACGGAATCGATCAGGCCGGTTTCGATCGCCTCCAGCGCGGTGTTTGGCTGATGATCGTTGATGGAGACGCCGACGGCTTTCACCTTGCCCGAGCTCTTCATGTCTTCGAATGCGCGGCGCCACTCGTCGCGGCCGATCCATTCCGGGTTCCACACGTGGAGCTGCTGCAGGTCGATCTGTTCCAGGCCCAAATTCCGCAGGCTCTGCTCGGTCGATTCCATGATGTAGCTGTACGGAAATACCTCGTCCATAGGGGTCTCGGGATGGGCGGGCCAGACGCGGTTCTTGGGCGGCACTTTCGTTGCCACGTATATCTTGTGGTCCGTTTCACGAACCACCTGGCCAACCAGCCGCTCGCTGTGCCCTTCTCCATAAGCCAGCGCGGTATCGATGAAGCTCAGGCCCAGCTCGATGGCCCTCCGGAGGGCGGCCAGCGATTCCTCGTCCCTGCCGCCCGTCCACATGTTCCCGCCAATGCCCCACGCGCCGTAACCTACCTCACTTACTTCGTAGTCCGTTCGGCCAAGTCTCCTGTATCGCATGCCTCCACTATTATCCTTCGGTAGCGACGGGCTTGCCAGAGCGCGGTAAAATTGAAAGTAGTTATGCGCAGTATCGTCGCGGCCCTGGTTTTGTTTGCCATCCCCGCCTTCGCGGCCAGCCTCAAACTTTACCTGAAAGACGGCAGTCACCAGATTGTCCGGGAGTATAAAGTGACCGGCGACCGTGTGCGGTTCTATAGCTTGGAGCGCAGCGATTGGGAGGAAATTCCCGCCGATCTGGTGGACTTGAAGCGGACGGAGCGGGAACAGACGGATCGGCAGGAGACGCTGGCTCGCGAGTCGGCCCTGGTGGCGGCCGAAGAGAAGGCCGAGAGGGTATTGCTCAAGGAAATTGCCCAGGTGCCCGTCACGGCCGGAGTCTTTTGGCTGAACGGGAAAGAGATCAAGCGCATGCCCTCGGCGGAATCGAAGCTGCACACCAACAAAGGCCGCTCGATACTGAAGGTGCTCTCACCGGTTCCCGTGGTAGCTGGCAAAGGCACGGTGGAGATTGAGGGCGAGCAGTCCGAAAATCTCATCGCCCAGGATCGTCCCGAGTTCTACATCCGGCTGCTGGTCGAGGAACGGTTCGGCATCGTGCGTTTGACGCCGCGCAAGGGCCGGCGCATCGTCGAGCGGGTGACCATCGTTCCCATCACGAAGGAGTACCTCGAGGAGCAGGATACGGTGGAAGTGTTCCGCCACCAACTGGAGGAGACGCTCTACAAGATCTGGCCCACCAATCCGCTTGCCCCCGGAGAGTATGCCGTGGTGCAGTATACCGAAGGCAAGATGAACATACAGATCTGGGATTTTTCCATTCGTCCGGAGGCGCCGCCGAACCCGCAGGCTACTTCTGGGCGCGACTGATCCGCACGTTTCCGTTGACGTTTTTCATCTCGATGCGTGCGCCTCCCGCGCCGAGAACCGCCTCCACATTGGCTCCCACCGGTCCGATTCGCCGTGTCGCCAAGTCGAAGTCGCTGGAGATGGTGCCGTGTACCGTGGAAGCGGAGAGTTGCGCGCCGGCCTCTTGCGGCAAAGCCAGCAAGAGACTTCCGTTGACGGAATTGAGGGCCACCGACCGCGCTGGGGCAAGGCTCCGAAAGCTCGCCTCCACTCCTCCGTTTACGGTCGAAAGCTTCGCATCGCCGCCCAAATCCCGCGCACGGACCGCGCCATTGACGCTGGACGCCTCCACGCTGCCGGTGACGCCTTCCACCTCGATAGCGCCGTTCACCAGCTTGATCTTCTCCAGGCTGGCGCCGCGGGGGGCGGTAATGGTGTACTCCACGCTGCCTCCGTTGCGGCGGTCTTCCTGGTAGCGTGTGCGAATGTGAATGCTCTCGGACTGAGAATCCACTTCGATCCGCATATTCTCCAACTGCTCGCGCGCCTCGGCCCGCTTGATGGCGTCAACGCGAATCTCGCTGCGATCCCAAACGGCGATCCGCACGCCGCCGTTGACGTTCTCCAGACTGACGCGCCCGCTGGGGGAAAGCGAATAGGTCTGGTGAAACTCCTCCGTGACGCGCGTGGGTTCGAGCGCCACCGCGACGGCTGTAAGTGCAATCAGAACGGGGGCTAAACTTAGCGGCTTCATCAAAAATTCCTCCTGTCAGGCCTTGGACGAAGCGGGAGGGAAATGGTGAGGCGCTATTTATGCACAGGTTCGGGGGCCGGCTTGCGGCTCCGGAAATACTCGACCACAATCGGCATTACGGAGAGGAAGATAATTCCGAGGATCACCTTCTCGATGTGCCTGGCCACCCAGGGTATGCTGCCCAGAAAGTAGCCCAGCGAGGTCATCAGGAGCACCCAGCCGATGCCGCCGAAAACGTTGAAGGAGATAAAGCGGACGTAATTCATCTCCGCGACGCCCGCGACAAATGGCGCGAAGGTGCGGATTATAGGAACAAAGCGAGCGTAAATGATGGTCTTTCCGCCGTGCTTTTCGTAAAAATCGCGCGTCCGGAGCAGGTGCTCCCGGCGGACAAAGCGGGAATTCGGACGGTCGAAGATGTAGGGCCCAGTGCGGCGGCCGAGCGCATATCCCACCGTGTCGCCGGCAATAGCCGCGGCCATCAATGTGACATTGAGCGCCAGGAAATTCAGCTTTCCCGCGCCGGACAGCACCCCGAGAAGAAATAATAAGGAGTCTCCCGGAAGGAAAAATCCCACGAGCAGTCCGGTCTCGGCGAATACGATGGCGAAGAGGATCGCATAGCCCATCCAGCCCGTAAGCACCGGGGTGAGGGCCTCGATCAGGCGCGCAGGCTGGAGCAGCGTGCGGATGAAGTCGATCAGATCTGTCATAAGGACGGGCTCAGCTGCCGTAAACCGACGTCAAATTCTTAACCACGTCCTGGTAAATCTTGACCTTTCCTTCCTGAACCAACTGCTGGCGGAGGCCGTCCTCGAACAGCTCGATGCGCTCGCGTCCTTTCCTTTGACGCAGCTCCGTCTCGATAGCGGACCGCTCGGCGGCGAGGCCGGCCATGTCCGCGGGCTTCCGCTCCAGAATCTTCGCAATCACCCGGCTGTCGGCTATGGGCATCGGCCCAACGAGGGAACCGACAGGCTTTGCGAACACATCCGGAAATTGCATCCCCTGCCCCAGGCCTTCAATATTGCCTTCGCGAGTGAAGTCCCCGGAGGTTTTGAATTCCAGTCCCATGGCGCTGGCGGCCCGCTTCAGGTCACCGTCCATCGCCTTGGTTTTCTCCAGCAGCTCATTCGCCTTCTCGCCAACCAGACCGTTGGACTTGTTCGCTGTCAGAACGTTGCGAATTTGCGATTCCACTTCCTGCAACGCGGACTGCTGGGGAGCGATGACCTCGGTCACCAGCGCGATCGCGTACCTGTTCCCGCCGATCGTGACCGGCTGCGATATTTCGCCCTTTTGGAGAGAGCCGACCGCGCCTTGCAATTCGGGGCTCGGGCCAATCTCCGGAAGCGAGTCTCCGACGCCAATCTTCTCGGCCTTCACCAGCAATACGCCGGCTTGTTTCGTAACCTCTTCCAGACGGGGCGGATTTTGGCGCATGGCGGTCTGCGCGGAGTCCATCAGGCTCTCGATCTTCTGGTTCACACGCTCACGCCGCGCCTCTTCGGCCAGCTCCTTCCGGGCTTCTTCAAACGGGCGCAGGCGAGCTTCTTCCTTTTCCATCACCTGCAGAATGTGATACCCGTATTCGGTCTGGATTACCCCGCTGAACTGCTTGGGCTTGAGCGAGTAGGCGGCGTCCTCGAAAGTCTTCACCGTCTGGCCGCGAACCACCCAGTCCAGGTCGCCACCTCTCTCCGCCGAACCGGGATCGTCGGAGTTCTTCCGGGCCAAATCCGCAAAATCCGCGCCGCCCTTGATCTGCTTCAGAAGGTCCTCGGCGCGAGTCTTGATCTTGGCCTGCTCCTCGGCCGATTTGCCAGTGGTGGTCAGAAGGATGTGCCGGACTTTCACGCGCTCGCCGCTGCGGAACCGGTCTTTATTCGCGTCGTAAGCGCGGCGCAGATCCTCGTCGCCCACCGCGACCTCGGCGCCCGCCTTCGACGGGTCGATCACCAGAATCTGGAGGCTGCGTTTTTCGGGCGTCTGGAATGTGGACTTGTTGGCATTGTAGTAAGTTTCAATCTCGGCGGGGGTCACTTGCACCTGGGAGCGAAACTTTTCCGGACTCACCCTTACATACTGGATCAGCGCCTTTTCCGCGCGGCGGCGGTATTCCCGCTCAATTTCAGCCGGCGTCACCACCACGCCGCTCAGCACGATTCCGCGCAGCCGGTTCACCAGGAGTTGGCGGGCCATATTGGCCTCGAACTCGGGAATATTCGTGTTCTGCTGGTTTAGAAAAGCGGCGTAGACGTCCCTGCCGATGAATTTACCGTCCTGGAACAACTGAGGAATCACGTCGCGGATGGCCTCGGCGGTCTGCTCCTCCGTGACTTCGAAACCCAGGCGGCGCGCTTCGTACGCCATAATACGCTCGGTGATCAGCTGGTCGACTAGTTGCGGCACGTAGATGTACATCATCTCGCGCGGCACG
Organism: Bryobacteraceae bacterium; assembly: GCA_040902885.1. Taxonomy (GTDB): domain Bacteria; phylum Acidobacteriota; class Terriglobia; order Bryobacterales; family Bryobacteraceae; genus JBBDWK01. The sequence continues at coordinate 98,742 of JBBDWK010000037.1, forward strand.
TTGCGGTTCCGTTGCAGGTTGGCGAGGGCGAGCTGGGCTTCCCGCAGGGTAATCCTGTCCCCGCCGATCTCAGCCACCGCGCCTTGCGTGCCCGATCCCGATCCGTAGGACGGAATGAGCGTCACCACCATGGACAGCGCTACCAGCATCAGCAGCGCGCCGAGCAGATAGCGCACGGCTTTGTCACGGCTGCGAAACAAGTCAAACATTTGCGAGAATCTCCTTCGACTGGCGGATACTACCTATTGCGTTCCTCGCGCAGGCGCAAGGCGGCTTGCCGCGATTCTGCTTTGGATTCAGTACCAGTATAGCGAAAACCGGGATCGCGCCCGGCGGTCTACTCGGGCGGCAGAACCTTCAGACTGGAGGCCGCCATCTTGCCGGTCCGGTCCATGCCGAGCTCGTAGATCACCTTCACGTTTTGCGTCAGGTCCGTGGCGGAGCCTTCCGCCAGACGCGAGACGTGAAAGAACACATCCCGCCCGCCCTGGTCCGGGCGGATGAAACCGAATCCCTTGTCCTCGAAATACTTCACGACGGAGCCGGTTTGCACCTGAGGGCCGGAGTCTTCGCCTCCCTCGGTCTGGGCTGAGGGCGCGCGGCCGCTCTTATCCCCGACACCCTGCTTCACCAGAGCGAGATCGGCTTCGCTCCATTCCGCGGGTTCCTGGGTTTCTGCGGGTATTTTTAAGTTGGGGTTGCGCTTCTTTGCTTCTTCGAAAAGGCGTTTCTGTCTGGCGTTCAAAAAAATTCCTCGTTCGCCTACTCGGCTGCCGCGCTTACGGTTTTCGGCTTGCGAGCCCGCGATGCGCGCTTCTCCACAGGAGGCTGACGGTCGCTCTTCTTCAGAGAGGACATCACCATAGTTGTGACGAACTTCTTCTCTCCGTGATCGTCGAACTTGATCACGATCCGTTCGTCGTTACTGGAGAGCACTGTCCCCAGCCCAAATTTCTGATGCTCAACCTGAGCGCCTTGATTATATGCCATGATTTACCTCTCTGTGAAGGGTCTGAGAACCGGTGGGATATTATAAATCACAATAACTTTCTATCATGATAACACGGGGCGAGCCGGGATAGCCCGAAGGCATTTCCCGGCTCGCGTCCCTCCCCAAAGGGGATATTCAGGAGACGATTGATTAGAAGAGGAACCGCACTCCGAGGTTGATCATGCGGCCCGAGCCAAACCATTCCCTGGCCATATTGCTATCGCCAACGGTCTGGGTCAGCCGGCCGAAATCGGTCGAGTTCAGGTTGTTTACCGGGTTGCCGAACATAGGGGTGTTGGTCAGGTTGTAAGCCTCGCCGCGGAATTCGAGCTTGTAGCGGCCGGCCCACGGGAACGAGCGGAAGACCGAGAGGTTCCAGCGGAGCAGATTGGGCCCGATCACGTTATTGCGGCCCGAATTGCCGTTGGTGTTCGGCCCCGGAGCTCCGAAGGCGGACTGGTTGAACCAGATCTCGCCGCCGTTGCCAAGGCCGCCTTGCTCGTTCGGATCGCTAAAATTGTTTCCGTAGAGCAGGGGAACACCCGGGCAGTCGCAGGTTACCGGGTCGGCTACCACTGAGAAAGGCGTGCCCGTGGCCCAACGGAACACATTGTTGACCTGCCAGTTGCCGAGCACTTGGCCGAGAATACCCTGGCTCCAGCGATTGGTGCCGGCGCCGAAGGGGAGCTGCCACAGGTTCGAGAACACGAAGTTGTGCTGGCGGTGGGAGTCGGAGAGTCCCCGGTTGCGCTGCCGGCTCGACGGATCGAGCAGGAAGCCCTGGTTGCTGACATCGTCGGTAGCGCGGCCGAACGTGTATGAGCCGGTAAAGCTCAATCCGGCGGCGAAGCGCTTATTGATGCCGGCCTGGAACGAATCGAAGTTGCTGATGGCTCCCGTGTCCAGGAGAAGCGTGCTGGCGAACCGTCCGAAGGCCGGGTTTAACGGCTGGCCGCCGATGCCGGTTCCCGGAGCAGCAAAGTTGATCTCGCGCTGATAGGGCATGTTGCGGCCACGAGTGCCCACGTAAGCGACATCAAAGGCCAATCCCTCAATGATTTCCTGCTGGTAGGTGGCGTTGAAGCTCTGCACGTACGGGACGCTGAGGTCCTGCGGAACGAAGGTCAAAGGCTGTGCTCCGCTCGGTGTAACAGTGCCTGGGGTAAGGCTTACGTCGGCGAAGGTCGGAACCGGGAATGGAGTAGTAATGGAACCTGCGCTGCCAGGAAGTCCGGGTGAGCCGAACTGGAAGGTGCCCACCGCCGGGAAGAGAGAGCCCGCGCCGAATCCGATAGTGGTCGGGAAGTAGCTGATGGCGTAGCCGGCGCGGAGAACGCCGGTATTGCCTACCTGCCAGGCGAAGCCCACGCGCGGAGCGAGATTGGTGAACTTGTAATCGATTCCATCGCGGCCGCCGTCATCGCCGCCCTCGACCACCAAGGTGTTAGTCAGGGGGTCGTAGTTTGAGAGCAGGCCGCCGCCGGAAGCCCGCACCGGCTGATAGACCTCGTAGCGGAGCCCCAGTTCGATATTCAACCTGGGCGTGAGGCGGATGCTGTCGCCGGCGAAGCCGAACCATTGCCACTGGTGGTAGCTCGGCGACAGGAAGTCGGTCGACTGAGCGGCCAACGTGGCATCGCCGGTCAGGAAGCTGGCGAAGGCGTTGGAAAAACCACCCGAACCATATTGACTGGCCGGGTCGGTGATGAACGCGCCGAAATTCATGCCGGCGGCCGGGCCGAAGCCGAGAAATGCGGTGCCCGTTCCCGCGCTCAGATTGCGGAATCCGCTCACGCGCTGGTTCCGGATATCCACTCCGAACTTGAACGCATGGCGGCCCGAGTTCCAAACCCAGGTGTTCGCGACCTGATAGAGATTGTCCACGCCGCGGAAGTTGACTCCCGCCGGGGCGCCCAGGTTTAAAGTACCGATGCCGAGCTGCGGCAAGACTTCTCCGTTGAAGTTGGTAGTCCCCGTGCCGGCCAGCGGATTGCCGAGAAGAGGATTGAGTTCATTCCTGTACCGGTTGTAGCTCAGCCGCACGTCGGTCAGGAGATTTGGCGAGAACGTGTGGCCAACGCCGGCCATTGCGACTTGGGTGCGTAGCCGGCCTTCGGTTCCGCCGCCCAGCTCGCGTCCGAAGGGTGGATTATCCTGGACAAACCAATTGCCGTACCGGTAACTGCCAAACAGGTTCGTGCGGTCGCCCAATCGGGCATCCAGGCGGCCTCCGAAACGATTACTGTCGTTGCGAAGCAGCGAATTTCCAACGAAGTTGTTTTCCAGACCCGCGCCGGGAAGGTTGGGAAGCGGAATGAACGGCAGAAGAGCGGAGGCCGTGGGATCGATGTCTCCCGGGGGAACCACGTTTCCGGGGAACGGTAGGCCGGTGGCGGGATTCAAGACGTCAAAGCCCGCCGGCAGGCCGGTGAAATTGCCGGAGCGAAAATCCGCGTTAGGAACGGTCAGAAGCTGGGAACGGTGGTTGTCGAGGTACTGGCCCTCGTAATCCCCGAAGAAAAACAGCCGGTCCATGATGATGGGTCCGCCGACCGTCGCGCCGAACTGGTGGTTGCGGAACTCGGCTCCCGGCAGCGTATCGACGTTGTAAAAGTCGCGGGAGTTGAACTCATCCACGCTGCCGTTATACACAAGGCTGCCATGGAATCTGTTCGTGCCCGGACGGGTATACGGGATCACGTGCGAGGCGCCCACGCGGCCGTACTCGACGCTGTAATTGGACGTCCGCAGGTTCAACTGCTCCACGGATTCCACGGGGGGAATGTTGGTCTGAATGTGCGTAAACGGCTCGTTGGTGTTCACCGCGTTGATCTCCCAGTTATTGGCGATGAAGGGTTGGCCGTTGGTGGCGAAGATGCGGTTCCGCTGCGGATCGAGCGCTGGAGGCAGGCTCGACATAGGCGGCGTCACCCCCGGCATCAGGCCGACGATCTCCTGGTAATTGTTATCCGGCGCGTCGGGCAGTTCCCGGATGATGCGCGTCGGATAGCTGCGCCCGATCTGCGCGCTTTCGGTCTGGATCATGGGCGATCTCGCCACCACTTCGACCACTTCGCGCGCGTCGCCGGGAGCGAGAATCAGGTCGATGCGATGCGCTTCGGTGGTGGACAGCGTCACATCCTGCGCCGCGAGGCGGCGGAATCCCGCGGCCTCAACCTCCACGCGATAGGTTCCCTGCGGTACGGCCATCGTGAACATGCCGTCCGTACCGGTCACAGTGCGCTGGATCTCGCCGCTGCTGACGTTGGTCATGGTAACCGCCGCATTGGGAACCGGTACGCCGAATGGCGATACTACGGTCCCGGAAAGTGTGCCTGGCTGCCCCGGTTGAGCAGGCGGCGTCGTTTGCTGCTGCGTTTGCTGCTGCGTTTGCTGCTGCTGCGTTTGCTGCTGCTGGGTATCCTGACCCCAGAGCAGCGATGCAGGCAGGAGGAGACACAGCATTCCATTTCTGAAAGCCTTCATAAGATAACCTCAATGGGAACTCCCACGGTCGTTCAGTGGATGCAGCTACTCAGCCAGGGAAAGGAAGCGGACATAGAAGCGCTGCAGTCAGTGATAGCCGATACCGGACGCCTCTCGGTTACGTGCTCGATCCCATCAAGCAGCCACTGTGGTTTCCCTCTGAATTTCCAGAATCGGGATAGCACCACCTGGAGCGGTATGGTTTGCTGTATCCGAAGGACGCTTGCGGCTTGCGATACGCGCCGCACAGATTTGATCTGGCGCAGCATCTCTTCCTGCCGGACGCGAACCAGCACCAACACCGCCGCAAACAAAATCAGCGCCAGCCAGTTCCACAACAGCACGGCCCACATCTCCGGCGGAAGCTGCATGGGCTGAGGGTGCTGCGTCCGCCACCAGCGGATGGAAAACCACACGATCGGCACATCGAAGAAGGCGAAGAGGGAATAAACGGCGGCAATCCTCCCTCTCTGATGCGGTTCGTCAATCGACCGCCGCAACAGAAGGTAACCTGCATAAAGCATCCAGCAGATGAGGGCCGAAGTGAGTCTGGCATCCCACGTCCACCAAATGCCGCCAGGAAGGCCGTCCACCAGGACGGTACGTGAAAGAACAGGATCCGGTAGATCGCGCCCTGCGCCTGTTCATCGGGCAGCGCCAGAAACATCACGTACAAATTCCGCAGAAGCAGAATGGCCGCGACGGCGCTCATCCCATAAATCAGCTTTTCGCGCATCATCCTGGAGGATACAACACCGGCGGTCGAATCGCTCTTGCCCGCATCGCGGGCCTCATTCTAATATAAAGACGTCTTGAGCGATTCCCGCTCGGCGCCGTTCCAAAGTAACACCAACCGGGCTGCGGCGGCGCTCGTACCCTGCCCACGAAGTAGACTGAATGAGAGAGGAATCACCTGAATGCCGCAATCCGTCCTAGTCCCGATGGTGGTCGAGCAGACCTCGCGAGGGGAGCGTGCTTACGATATCTACTCCCGTCTGCTGAAGGAAAACATTATCTTTTTGGGAACCCCGATAGACGACAACATCGCCAACCTGGTCATCGCTCAGCTTCTTTTTTTGGAGGCCGAAGACCCGGAACGAGATATCTCCATCTACATCAATTCGCCCGGCGGCTCCATCACCTCCGGAATGGCGATTTTCGACACCATGAGTTTCGTGAAGCCCGACATCGTGACCATCTGCGTCGGACAGGCCGCTTCGATGGCCGCCGTGCTGCTCGCCGCGGGCACCAAAGGCAAACGCTTCAGCCTGCCGAATTCGCGCATCATGATCCATCAGCCCTCCATGCAGGGCCTCGCCGGACAGGCCGCCGACATCGACATTTACGCCCGTGAGATTCTGCGCATGCGCGAAGCGCTCAACCGGATTCTGGCGGACTCGACCGGCCAATCCATCGAGCGTGTCTCCCGGGACGTCGATCGCGACTACATTATGGGACCCGATCAGGCCGTCGAGTACGGGATGATCGACCGCGTCATTTCCAGCCGCGAGCTCGCGCCCACGCCCGTGGCCCTCACTTCTTAATGCGGCTGCGGGATAAAGTTGCCGTCGTTACCGGCGCCGGGGCCGGAATCGGCGAGGCTATCGCTTTGCGCTTCGCCGAGGAAGGCGCCCGCCTCGTGCTGGCGGACATCGCCGAAGGTCCCGTGCGCTGCACTCTGGAAAAGGCGCAGCGCCTGGGGGCGAAGGCCGTTCTGGCGATTGGCGATGTCTCCCGGGATGAAGACGCCCGGCGCATCGCCGACACGGCGGCCGTTGCGTTCGGCCGCATCGATGTGCTGGTGAACAATGCGGCCGACTTCACGCAGATGAGCGTGGAGGCCGCCGAAGTCGCCGACTGGCAGCGGGTCCTCGGCGTGAACGTGATCGGCCTCGCGCTGGTCGCCAAATATGCTATCCCGCACATGAAAGCCTCGGGCGGCGGCTCCATCGTCAACATCGGCTCCATGAGCGGGGTCATCGCTCAACCGGAGTTCGCGACTTACAACGCCAGCAAGGGGGCCGTCCTGACGCTCACCAAGTGCATGGCCCTGGACCTGGCGCCATTCAAGATTCGCGTCAACTCCGTCTCGCCGGGCTGCATCCTCACGAGCGCCTCGCACCGCGAAATTCGGCGCCTGGGGCTCACGTTCGAAGAGTGGCGCGATCGCGTTGCGCCGCTGCACATGCTGAACCGGCTGGGCGAGCCGGTTGAAGTGGCCAACGCCGCGCTGTTTCTGGCATCGGAAGAGGCCGGTTTCATCACCGCCGCCAACCTGATGGTGGACGGCGGCTACACCGGCCGCTGATAATTCCGGTACGCTTCGTCGAGAATCTCCACCACGTGCGCCACCCGCTGGCCATTGCCGTGAATTCGCGCGCCGGCTTGCAGTTGCAGCATGCAACCCGGATTCGCGGTGACGATCACATCGGCGCCGGTGCGGTTGACGTTCTCCATCTTTTTCGAAAGAACCGCCATCGCCATATCGTTCTGCAGCACGTTGTAGATGCCCGCGCTGCCGCAGCAGATGTCGGCCAGCGGCATTTCCCGGAAGGTCAATCCGGGCACCGCCTGCAACAGCTTGCGTGGAGGAACGCGCACGCGCTGCCCGTGAGCGAGGTGGCAGGAGTCCTGATACGTGGCAGTGATCTCGACCGGCCCCATGTTCCGGTTCAGCTCGATGGAAGCCAGGAACTCGTTGACGTCCTTCATCAGCTCCGTGAAGCGCGCCGCCTTCGCCGCGTACTCCGCGTCGTGCTCCAATAACTCGCCGTACTCTTTCAGCGTGGACCCGCAGCCGGCGGCATTGGTGAGAATGGCGTCGTATTCGCCTCTCAACACGGCGTCGATATTCCGGCGCGCCAGTTTGCGCGCTTCATCGCGAATGCCCGCGTGTACGTGCAGCGCGCCGCAGCAGCCCTGGCCTTCCGGGATCACGACTTCACAGCCGTTCTTTTGCAGCACGCGGACCGTGGCTTCGTTCAGACGCGCGAAGGAGACGTTGGCGATGCAGCCCGCCATGAACGCCACACGGTACTGGCGCCGGCCCTCCGCCGGAAAGGTCTTTCCAATCTTTCCAAAGAAGAAGGGTGGCTCCGCGGGCGGCGAGAGCGCCTCCAAACTTCCCATCTCTCCCAGGAATTTGAGCAGGCCCGAAGAGCGCGCCAGCTTCTGCAATCCGCTGGCCTGATACAGGTACAACATGCCGCCGAGTACGCTCATCGAAAAAGGCGACTGCAACAGATGCCCGAAGACCAGCTTGCGCACGAAGCGCGCCGTGGAGGTGCGCTCGGTCCGGCTCTCGATGTCGGATCGCGCCGCCTCCACCAGCCGCCCATAAGGCACGCCGGAAGGGCACGCGGTCTCGCAGGCGCGGCAAGCCAGGCAAAGCTCGATATGTTCCACGTAGGACGGCGTAATGGGCGCGCCGTTCTGCACCTGAATCATCTGATAAATGCGCCCGCGCGGCGAGTCCATCTCCACGCCCAGCTCCCGGTACGTGGGACAGGCGTTCAGGCACAGGCCGCAGTGTACGCAGCGGTCGAGATCGGCCTGTTGCGGGCGGTCAGATACGGCAGTAGAGTCGGTCACGGTTTAGGAGCCCATGGGGGTCGAACATGCGTTTGACCCGTTTCATCAGTTCGAAGTCGTTATTGGCGGAGCCCTGCGGCGTGGGCCACATTTCAAGCGAAGCCGTCCGATTTTCCGGAGCGGACTCCATTATAGCTTTCCAGCCCCCCGCGGCGTGCGCGGCGAGCCACTGGGAGGCCTCTTCACAGCGGGCGAAGCAGGCGTAGCCGACCCCCGACCCCGCGCGGAGAACGGCCGGCTTCGGCAGCCTTTCCATCATTTCTTTGGATTGCGTCAAGACCGCCGATACCCGGACCACGGCCCCGTCGTCGTGCCGCGCCAGGAACCGCGGCGTAAATTCGCGAATGCCTTGCCAAAAATCGGACTCGTCGTCGCCTTCCAGGACGCTCAGGTCTCCCATGGCGCCCAGCTCGCGCTGGTAGCGCTCTACAACGGCCGCGTTGCCGCCGGCCCGAATCGCGAGCATGAGGCCCTGCTCATCGGCATGGATCAGATCGATCGCCGCGGGCTGCAGGACGCTTTTCAAGATGGCGTCGCGAATGTCGAAGGCGGCGTCGAGCGAGTTGAAGCGCAACAAGAACGTTCGCTCCTCGGCGGGCATTGGCATCAGTTTGAAGTTCACCACGGCCATCGCGGCCAGCGTGCCGAACGACCCGATCATGAGCTTACCCATATCCAGGCCCGCGACGTTCTTCACCACCGTCCCGCCCGATTGCACCAACTTGCCTTCGAGCGTGGCGAACTTCATTCCGATCACGAGGTCGCGGGCGGTTCCATAGAGCCGCCTGCGCGGGCCGCTCGAGTTGGCCGCCAGAACACCGCCCACGGTCGCCTGTTCCGCAAAGGGAGGGTCCAGCGGGACCATCTGCCGATTGCCTGCCAGCAGCGCGGTGAGATCTCGCCATGGCAGCCCGGCCTCGACGCTGATGGTCAAGTCCTGCGGCTCGTACTGCAACACTCTCCTGAGACCGGTGGTGGAAATGCAGACATCGGAGGAGGGCACCGGCCCGGCCATGCGATTCTTGGAACCGCTTCCGATGAGGGTAATGGTCAGCCCGCGGGATCGTGCCTCCGCCAGACAACTCGCCATCTCCTCCGGGGTTTGGGGCGTGAAAACACTCATGAGGTAATCAGCCATTCTACTGGAGCGGCGGGTCTCATACTGGCGCCCTGGTCCGTGCGCGCCCTGTTGCAGCTCTTCCCGCGCTCGGACGTAACGTTCTATCTCGACACGTCAATCGACGCTGGAGTGCTGGCCTTCACCGCCGCCGTGTCCGTGCTCACCGGCCTCCTCTTCGGCCTTGCTCCGGCGCTTCAGGCGCGCAAAACGAATCTGGTTGACAGCCTCAAGGCCGGGACGCAGGCTCCTTCCGGACTGGCTAACATCTGGGGTCAAGGCCTCATCACCGGCCAGGTTGCGCTTTCCGTAGTGGCCCTCGTCGCGGCGGCCCTATTCGTCCGCACGTTGTCGAACCTCCGGGCCGAGGACGCCGGCTTCTCCCGCGATCATCTGTTGCTCGCCAGCCTCGACCCTTCTTCCAAAGGCTGGAGGGGCGCTCAGATTGCGGATTTCTACCGCCGTCTGCTGGAGCGTGTGGAGACGCTGCCCGAAGCGCGCGGCGCCAGTCTGGCCCGCGTTCGGGTTCTGGCCGGAGTGGGCGTGTCGGATCAGGTCGCGATTCGGGGCTATCAGCCGGTTCCCCAGGAGAATATGAACGTCCTGCTCAACGCCGTCAGCCCCGGCTACTTCGCAACCCTGGGCATTCCGCTGAAGGCTGGACGCGATTTCGCGTTGACGGATCGTCTCGATTCGCCCGGCGTAGCCATTGTCAACGAAGCCTTCGTCAAGCGCTTCTTCCCGAATGAAAACCCTCTTGGCCGTAAGGTCAGCGTCGGCAACCCGGGCGATCTGGACATCGTCGGCGTCGTGCGGGACTCCAAGTATGGCGGCCTGGATCATCCCATCGATAGCACGGTTTATATCTCCGTCTTCCAGCGGCCGGACGCGGCCTGGCGATCCACCCTGCACATCCGCTTCCGGGGCGATACGTCCGTGACGACCGCGTCGGTCCAGGCGCTGATGCGTTCCATCGAACCCGACCTCCCGCTGTTCGCCGTGCGGACCATGGAGGCCGAAGTCGATAACCTCCTGTCGCGCGAACGCATGATGGCCCTGCTCTCGGCCCTGTTCGGCGCGCTGGCCCTGCTGATCGCGGCCATTGGCATTTACGGCGTGCTGACCTTCGCGATACTGCGGCGCACCAAGGAAATCGGCATCCGCATGGCTCTGGGAGCGCGGCCGGGGCAGATGGTGGGGCAGGTGGTGATGGAATCGCTCCGACCTGTCGCACTCGGTCTTGTATTGGGCGCGGCCGCCGCACTGGCGGTGGGAAGGCTCAGCGCGGGCCTGCTCTTCGGAGTTTCCGAACGCGATCCAGCCGCCTTTACGCTCGCGGCGGTAACCCTGCTGGCCGCGGCCCTCTTGGCCGCATACCTGCCCGCGCGCCGGGCCGCTAAGACGGACCCCATGATCGCGCTACGGCAGGAGTAGGAACGAATCGCGCGAACAGGTATCGAGCACTACGCGATCAGGCAGCCCGAACGACTCCCCCTCGAATACCGGGCACGATCGCGGCTCTTATCAGCCGTTACATTCCAACCTTATTGACATCGTGGCCGCAGATAACCGAATATATAGCTGTCGATGGCCGACATGTCGAGACCACAAAGCGAAGTTCCCCATGGAACCCTCGATCTCCTCATCCTGAAGACTCTGGAGGCGATGGGGACGATGCACGGCTACGGCATCGCCCGGCGGATCGAGCAGGTTTCCGGCGATGCGTTGCAATTGAGCCAAGGCTCCGTCCATCCTGCTCTTATTCGCCTTGGGCAGGAAGGCTGGATTCGCACGGATTGGGGGATTTCCGAGACGAATCGGAAGGTCAAATTCTATTCGCTGACCAAGGCCGGGCGGAAGCAACTGCGCGTCGAAGTGGCTAATTGGGAGAAGGCAACCGCTCTGGTGGCCCGCTTCCTGGAGGCGTCGTCGTGACCCTTCGGCGTGCCGCGGCCGGACTGCTGGCGCTGATGCGGAAACGCCATCTCGATCGGGAACTGGAAGACGAGGTTCTCGCCCACCTCGAGCTGGCCGAAAGAGATGCGATGGCGAGAGGCCTGTCGGCACAAGACGCCCGTCTGGCCGCCCGCCGCCGCTTTGGAGGAATCGAGCAAATGAAGGAAGAGCATCGCGACCAGCGCAGTCTTCAATGGATCGAAATGCTGCTGAGAGACTTTTGTTACGGGTTTGCGTCGCTCCGGCGGGATCCCGGCTTCGCCGTCGTTGCCGCCGGAGTGCTGGCGCTCGGCATTGGCGCGAACACGGCAATGTTCAGTTTGATCGATGGCCTGTTCCTGAAGCCTCTCCCTTTCTCTGAGGCGGAGCGCATCGTGCGGGTATCGGAAGCGCCCACTCCGACGACGCGCAATGACACCACCACCCTCACGTTCCTGGATTGGAAGAAGAAGGAGACAGTTTTCGAGGCGCTGTCGGTGGAGTATCGTATCAGAGCCGCGGCAACAACCGATGGTGAGCCGACGCGTGTTTCGGGCAAACTCGTCTCTGCCGATTACTTCAAAGTGTTTGGCGTGCACACCCAAATCGGGCGCACATTCGCACCAGGGGAGGATCAGCCGGGCTCGGTGCCCGTCGTGGTAGTCAGTCACGGGCTTTGGCAAGCCCGATTCGGCGGCGATCCCGACATTCTGAACCGCGAGCTGGTTCTCGACGGTGAACGGCACAAGGTTATCGGCGTCTTGCCCCCGGGCAGCTTCGACCGGGATGCGGCTGCCTTCTGGAAACCGCTGGTCTTCGCAGCGGATCAGACGAATCGTGGTGCACACTGGCTTGCCGTTGTCGGGCGGCTGCGCCCCGGCGTGAGCCTGGAGCAAGCGCGGGCCAGGATGCTCGCCTTAAGAGCGAGTCTTGCGAATGTCATGCCGGCATGGAAGAAGGCCTGGAGCTTCGCCGTCGATCCTTTCGCCGAACAACTCGTCGGTGACACTCTGCGCCGCTCGATTTTTCTGGCGTTCGGAGCGGCTCTCATGGTGCTGCTGATCGCATGCGCAAACGTAGCAAACCTGCTGCTGGCCAAAGGAGCCGCGCGTCGCAAAGAGATGGCGGTCAGAACCGCTTTGGGAGCGAGTCGCGGCCGTTTGATCCGGCAATTACTTGCCGAAAGTCTGGTCTTGTGTCTTCTGGGAGGCACGGCAGGCGTCACGTTCGCCTGGTGGCTGATTCATGCCGCAGTCCCACTGCTGGCGCCATCCCTGCCGTTTACCGCTGAGGTCAGGTTGGATCTCCGGGTACTGGCCTTCGCCGCGGCGGCCGCTATGACCGTCTCGCTACTCGTTGGACTTCTTCCGGCTTTGCAGAACTCATTCGGCAATCTCACGCAGTCCTTGAACCATGCGGCGCGCGGATCGTCGGGTTCGAGCGCAGTCTTGCGCCGAATCATCGTCACTAGTGAAGTAGCGATTTCTCTCGTGCTAATTTGTGGCGCGTTGCTCCTGTTCAAGAGCTTGGTTAACCTTCAGGCAGTCGATGCCGGCATACGAATAGCGAACGTGATCACCATGTCGGTCGACCTTCCGCTAACGGCATACCCGGAACCCGAGAACGCTGCCCGGTTCTATCGCGCTGTCGTTCAGCGGCTCGAATTCGTGCCCGGAGTCGAGCAGGCGTCAGTGTCGCAGGATGTGCCCCTTGAAGGTGTACGGGGAGGGGAGTTGATCGGGTTGCCTGGGTTCAGCGAGCCGCTTATCGTCCGTTTCAAGCGCGTCGATCCGTGGTATTTCGACGCGCTGGACATTCCCCTCGACTCCGGCCGCGGGATAGCAAATCAGGACCGCGCCGGCGCTCCCCGAGTCATGGTCATCAACAAGGAGTTGGCCCGGCACTTGTCAACCAAATTCGGGATGTCCAATCCTATTGGTCAGGCCGTCCGCATTAGCTGTCCCGGCTACGGGAAGAAGAATGGGGTCATGCCGGCCGTGCAGATCGTTGGCATCATTCGCAACGAACGCACCAGCGATCTCCATGCACCGGACGAGATGGTCGTCTACGTGCCTTTGGCCCAGGTCCCGCGCCAGGACGTTCAAATAATCGTTCGCACCCATAGCGACCCATTCGCGGCGATTTCCGGCATTCGCGAAGCAGTGCGGCAAATCGATCCCAACCTGCCTCTGGCAGACATCCGTACGATGGAAGAAGTCAGGCAGCGCAACCTGTCCTGGGCTAAACAACCGACCTGGGTCATTGGAGCTTTCGCCGGTGTTGCCGCACTATTGGCCGCGCTGGGCTTGTATGGCGTTGTTTCTCATGCGGTGACGCAGCAGCGCCGTGAAATTGGAATCCGCATGGCCCTTGGCGCTCGACCACGGGAGGTCCTCTTACACGTCCTGCGAAACACATTGTCGATGGTCGTCGTGGGACTTGCGATCGGCCTTGCTGGCGTTTTTGCACTGGCGAGAGTCATGAAGGGTATGCTGTTCCAGGTGTCCGCACTGGACCCCCTCGCCCTCACCGTCGCTTGCATCTCAATGACCTTGATCGGCCTGATCGCAGGGTTTCTTCCCGCCAGGCGCGCAGCGAAGACGGACCCCGTGATCGCGCTACGGCAGGAATAGGAACGCCTTCCGGAAGCGCCGTTTCAGGGGCGAGATCGCCGTGGTGACTGGAACGCAGGCTTATCAGAGTTCGACTGCCCTGCAACTGACTAACGCTGTGCGCACGGTGGCGCAGGCAACGTGACTCGGGGCATCGGCGCGTTATATGGAGCCGCCGGAAACCGCCGCATCGTGTATCGCTGCGTGTTGTCGATTTTCATCTCCAGCAGAGGGATGGAACAAACAACCTCCTGCGGTGAGCCCGCCTGCAAACGCAGCTGCTTCGGTACAGCCGGAGCTTCAATGAGAGCACCGTCGCCCGTTACAATGCGATCAATCGCGCTTTGCATGGCCGGCGGAAGCTTAGGAGCTGCTGGTGTTGTCTCCTGGCCGGCTGCCGTGCTCAGAACACCGGCGGCGCAGAGAAGGACTCGCACCAGACCGCTCATAGCATTTGTAATTGTATATGTCGAAATGCCGCCTTGGCAATCGCTTACTCACGGGCGCGGTTGTTGAGATAACCATCGATCTGCGTAAGGCACTACACTAGAAATTCACCAGAAATGAAAATATTCGACCACGTCGGAGTTCCCACCCGCGACAGGCAGCCCGGTGAGATGTTTGTGCCCGAGACGCGCGTCTGGATCACTAATCCGGCCGTGCATCCGCACAGCATCGAGTACCTGCGCTTCGAGCCGGACAGCCCCGTCAATGGGCCGGTCCGCGACCTGCCCCACATGGCTTTCCGCGTCGACGATCTCGACCGCGCCATCGAAGGCGAACACGCTGCGCTCGGTCCTTTCCAGGCCACCGCCGAACTCCGCGTCGTGTTTGTCGTCAAGGACGGCGCGGTCTTCGAGTACATGCAGTATTCGGGCGCCGGGCACTGGTTCGGCCAATAATCCCTATTGCTACACTGAGGCATGTCAATGAACAATCGCGTCGTGTTGATCACCGGCGGGGGAACAGGCATCGGGCGTGCCACCGGTCTGCTCTTCGCGAGCGAAGGCGCCGCGGTCGTGGTGAATTACAACCGCTCCCAGGACGCCGCGGCGGAGGTGGTCCGCGACATCGAAGCCGCGGGCGGCTGCGCGTCCGCGATGCGCGCCGACGTCGGCCGCGAAGAGGAAGTTCGCGGCATGATGTCTCAGATCGAGTCGCGTTTCGGCGGCCTGGACCTGCTGGTCAACAACGCCGGCTGGAGCCAGGTGATCCCGCACAGCCGGCTCGAAGACCTCACCGACGAGGTCTGGGACCGCACGCTGAACGTAAACTTGCGCGGCGCCTTTTACTGCGCGCGCGCCGCCGTGCCGCTGCTGAAGAAGCGCCCCGGCGCATCTATCGTCAATATTGCGTCGGCCGCGGCCTTTCACGCTTCAGGCAGTTCGATTATCTACGCGGCTTCGAAAGCGGCCATGGTCTCCATGACCAAGTCGCTCGCGCGGGCCCTGGCGCCGGACATTCGCGTCAACGCCGTCTGCCCCGGCCTGCTCCGCACACGCTTCGCGGGCTGGACGGACGAGGCGTTCGAAAATGCCGAAAGAGCGACGCCCATTGGCCGCATGGTGACTGTGGAAGAGGTGGCCGAAACTGCGCTGTTTCTGGCTTCCGGGGGGACGGGCTTGACGGGTGAGGCGATCGTCGTGGATGGCGGCGTCTGCCAGTTGGGGCGCTCGCGATGACGATACGCCTCGCCGCGCTGAGCGTGCTGCTGGCCGCGACCGTGGCGGCGCAACTGCGTCCCGCCGATGCCGCTTCGGTAGGAATGTCCGCCGCCGCGCTAAAACGCGCCTCCGCGATCCTCGCCAAAGAGATTGACGAGAATCGCGTGCTCGCCGCCTCTCTTCTGGTAGCCCGCCGCGATCGCATTGTGCTCCATGAAGGCTTCGGCCGCCTGCTCCCGGCCGAGAACTCGCCGCGCACCAAACCCGATACCGTTTTCCTGTTGGCCTCCATCACCAAACCCGTTACCGCCTGCGCCCTCATGCTCCTGGTGGAGCGCGGGCTGGTCTCTCTCGACGATCCGGTCGCCCGCTACATTCCCGAGTTCAAGGGCGAAGACCGCCGGGGCGTGCGCGTCCGCGACCTTCTCTCCCACACCTCCGGCCTGCCCGATATGCTGCCGGAGAACACGCAACTGCGCCGCGCCAACGTGCCGCTCAAGGACTTTGTGAAGGGCGTCTTCACCACGCCGCTGCTCTATCCGCCCCGCACTTCCTTCCGCTACCAGAGCATGGGCACGCTCCTCGCGGGCGAGATCGTGGAGCGCGTGAGCGGCCTGCCGTTGCGCGAATTCGAGAAGCGGGAAATCTTCGGCCCGCTCGGCATGAACGACAGCTCGCTCGGCATGGGCGGCAGAAAGATCGAAGACACCGCGTGGTGCCAGACTTCGCCCAATGCCAATCAAGCGGACCAGAAAAGCTTTGGAGCCAACAGCCCTTACTGGCGGGACATGGGCCACCCGTGGGGCGGCATGCACTCCACCACCCGCGACCTCGCCGTGCTCCTGCAGACTTTCCTGAACGGCGGCGTCTATAACGGCAAGCGCGTCTTTTCTCAGGCCACCGTGGCCGCCATGACACGCGATCAGAACGAAGCCGTCAAAGCGCCGTGGGGCCTCGGCTGGGGCTTGGGAAACTCTCTCGTCTGGGCCTACTTCGGCGATCTGGCTTCACCGCGCACCTTCGGCCACAGCGGCGCGACCGGCACCGTGGCCTGGGCCGACCCGGAGCGCCAACTGGTCTGCGTGATCCTCACCACCCGCCCCTCCGGAATGGACAACGGCCGTCTGCTGCGGCTGGTCTCGAACGCAGTGACGGCCGCAGTCGAGGACTGAGCGATGCGCGGCAAGTGGGTGCTCCTCTCGCTCAGCCTGATTCTGGTCGCGGTCGCGGCCGGAGCTCTGTCGCTGCTGCGGAAGGACCGGCCCCAGGCCGTGCAGGCGCCCGAGCCCGCCGCGGCCTTGCCGCCGCCCATCGGGAACGAGGTCAGCCTCACCGGCGTCATCCAGCCCCGTGAAGTCGTGACCGTGGGTCCGGCGGTGGCGGGCGTTCTCGAATCGATTGCCGTCGATGCCGGCGACTTCGTTTTTCAAGGCCAGATCCTGGCGCAGATTTCGAATGAGAGCCTGTCGAACGAGCGCATGCTCGCCGAAGAGTCGGCCAATGCAGCTCAGGCGCGGGTGAATGCGATCGAAAGCGCCATGATCGCCGCGCGCCTGGAGGCGTCGCGGGCCTCGGCCGACGCCAGCCGCTCCCGCGACCAGTATGAAACCGCGCAACGCTACTACCAGCGCCAGCGCCTGCTGTTGTCCGAGGGCGCGACGCCCCGGCTGACCTTTGAGAAGGCGCAGCGCGAATTCGAGAACGCGGAACGGGAGTATCGCAGCCTGGACGACCTGTCCAAACTGGCGCAGGACCGCGTCGCCAAGCTCAACGCCGATCTGGAAGCGGCCAGGATCGCGCTGCGGGACCGGAACAACAAGCTGGAAGAGGCGCAGACCCACGTGAGCGCGACCGAGATCCGCTCACCCGTGGACGGCGTGCTGGTGGGGCGGAACAAAGTGGTGCAGGAGCGCGTGGGACCGGAAGACGAAGACCTCCTGCAGATCGCCACCGATCTGAGTTCCCTCGAAGTGGTCCTGCGGCCCGACCCGCGCGTCCTGCGCCGGCTGCGCCCAGGCCAGCAGGCGCTCGTAATCATCGCGGATATGGGCGGCCAAGGATTGCCCGGGTCGGTGAGCCAGGTGGGCGACCCGGAAGTAAAGGTGTTCTTCGCCAATCCCAACCCGAATCTGCGCCTGGGTGCGACCGCGCAGGTTCGCATTCTTCTCGAGCCGCCCGCGACCGCTCCCTGACGGTCGCGGCTCGGTACTGAGCCGCGCGCGTAAGCAAGCGGTTTCTTACAGCAATAGAGCGTTGAACACCAGCTTGAACGTGAGGTAGCTCTGCGCGCGGTATTGGGGCCGCATGCCGAACAGGACGATGTTGCCGCGTCCAACCCGCGCATGCACCAGCGCGCTGCGCCCGGCCAGATGCTGGCCGCCCAGCAGCCAGCCCGAGGCCAGGATCTCCCCCTCCGGATAGCGCGCGACAGTTGTCTCTCCGGTTTCCCAAGCCGGGCTGCCTTCCGACCAGATCGCGATCTCTTTCGGCAGGCCCAGGGTAAGCGGCCCATCGGCGAGCTGCACGTTCAGCAGCGATCCGGGCGAGTAGAAATCCCGATTGGAGACGCCGTTCAGAACGTTCTTCGCCTTCACGCCGAGACGCTCCAAGGCGTACGCGGTGGAGCGGTTGAAGAAGATCAGCGTCCCGCCGTTCGCGGCGAACTCCTTCAGCGCCTTCTCGCCTTCGGGACCGAGGCCTCCGGTGAATTCCGGCGGCATGGTTCCGGGCTTGTAGCCATCCGCGATCTGGGACACGGGCTGGTCCGGGAAGACCAGAACGTCGAAGCGCTGGTTCAAATTGCCCGCGCGGAGGTCGACGTTGCCCACGCTCGAATAGGCCCACTGGAATTCGTCGAAGAGCCAGCGCGTCCAGCCTTCGTCCATGCTGGGCATGTGGCTCTTGTAGAGGCCGACGCGCGGGCGGCGCACAGGCTTCCATTCGGGGCCGTGAGCGGCGGCGGCAAAATCGCCGGTAGCCTGGCGCCGCCAGACGGAGCCGCCGGATTTCCAGATCAGGTTGACGGCCTGCCAGGTGTCGGTGTCGGATGCGGACAGCTCCACGCGCGCGCGCGGCTGAGGAACACGCATCGCTTCGCGCGTATCGAGCGTTTGCACCGCCACGCCCATCAGCAGCGGCAGCGTCTGGGAGGTCACGTCGTAGGGGCGTTTCGGCGGACCACCGGGGTAAAGCCGCAAGTCCGGATACTGCTGCCGTTCGAGCAGAGCCTTCGCCCAGCCGCCGTAAGGTTGCGCCATGCGGATCAGGTGGCCGCCGTTCAACTCTTCGATTTCGACGAGGCCGAAGCGCAGCGTATCGAGCAGCTTTTTCGTTGCTCCGGGATCGCGCTGGGCGCTGGGTATGAAGAAGCCGTACGGAGACTGGCGCTCCACGGCGCGCTTTCCGATGCGATAGAAGTTGCGCAGCAGATCGTCGCGCCGGATGGCCGCTTCATAGAGGCAGGATTCCCACGCGATCAACTGGTAGTCGATGATGTCGCGGAGCCGCCACTGGCCGCCCGTCCATGGCTCCAAATGATTCCAGCTTCGCTCGCGCGTGCTGTAGCCGAGGGCGTTCCGGTCGAGCTGCTCGGGCTTCACCGTGATGGGCGTCGCGATGCGCGCGCTGGCCGATTCGCTCAGGATGCGCATTCCCGCGTGATAGGCCTGGTAGTGCCGCGCGGGCGTCCAGAAATCGTACATGGCGTTGACCGCCACGCCGGTCTTGCCCGCCGCCGTGAGATCCGCGGCCATGGCCAGACCGATGCGGTTGCACTGCTGGACCAGGATTGCGTCGATGTTGGGCTCGATCGGATCCAGCCACGGCGGAACGAACATGCGCGAGGCGTATGGCCCCTGCTGGTGTACGTCATAGACGATCTGCGGATGCCAGACGTTGTGCAGCCTGGAGATGGTGTGCCGCGTTTCAGGCTGCGAGAAGATGTACCAGTCGCGATTGTTGTCGTGCCCCACGTAGTGGTGATACAGCTCCGGCGGCGCGACGCCCTCGTATGGCGTGCCCAACGTTTTGCGGTACCAGCGGGTCACGATGTCCACGCCGTCGGGATTGAGCGAGGGAACCAGAATAAAGATGGTGTTGTCGAGTATGGCCCGGTAGCGCGGCTTGTTCTCCGTCAGCAGCCGCCAGGCAAACTCGACCGCGGTGTGCGTGGAGGCGATTTCGGTGGCGTGGATCGAGCAGGTGATCAGTACCACCGTCTTGCCCTGCGCGACCAGCGCTTCCACCTCGCTTTCCGGTGTGCGGCGCGGATCGGCCAGCTTCTTCTGAATATCGCGATAGCGGCCCAGGTTGCGCAGGGTTTCGGGGCGCGCGATGGTTGCGGCGATGAACGGCCGGCCCTGCACGGTTTTGCCCAGCTCCTCGACGCGGATCTGATCGCTGTTCTTTTCGAGGGCCCGGAAGTAGGAGACGACTTGATCCCAATCGAGGACCGTCCGGTCCGCGCCGATGGGATGACCGAAGTGCGCCGCGGGGTCCGGAATCGCGCCCGGAAGCGCAAGCGCGGCCGCAAGGAGCAGCGCGGCCGCGCTTACGCGCATGGCCGGTTGAGTTCCGTCCAGAGGGCCTGGTACCACCGGAGGAAGCGCTCCGGCTCCTGGCTTGCCTGCGCTTCGCACAGCGTGTAGCGATCGTACTTGCTCTGCTTCAGCAACGAGAACAGCTCGCGATACGGATACGGCCCGGCGAGCTCGTTGATGTGCACGTTCTTGATCCATGGCCGCAGCAGATCGAAGCTCTGCTTCACGCTGCCGTTAACGATGTCGTTAGGATTGGAGTTCCAGCAGAGGCCGACGTTGGCCTGCCTCGTGGCCTTCATGATGGCCGCGCACACCGGAGGCTTCGACGTCTCGCGCCCATGCACTTCCACCCAGATCTCGACGCCCTTGCCCTGCCCGTAGGCGCCCAGCTCGCGAAGCGAGGAAGCGATATTCTCGATTGTGGTTTCCGGCGAAACCTCGGGCGGCAGGCCGTTGGGCCGCACCTTCACGCCCCACGCGCCGGTATCGTGCGCCAGCTCGATGAACTGTTTGCAGGTCTCGACATGCTGGCGGCGCACGGCGGCGTCGGGCGAGTGGAATTCGCAGGTGCTGCCGAAGCTGAGCAGGCGGACCTTGCTGCGCATAAAGCGCGCCTTCACGCGCTCGCGCTCCTCGCGGTCGAGCGACGGCTCCACGCCGTGCTTGTGCGTGGTGCGCAGCTCGACGGCCTGGAAGCCGGCGGCCTCCAGGTTCTTGATGACAGTTTCGAGATCCCAGTCTTTGAGGACGTTATAAGTGACGGCGCCAAGCATCATGGAAAGCCTCCGGAGACCCGTTGGACGGGTCGCGTGGCTTATCCTACCGCGTTGGTAAAGGGGATGGCAAACCGGCCCAAATCGGCGTATGTTATTGTTCGGATGATGACGTCGATCAAGCAAGCCGTTGAGAACGCGATGGCTTTTGCGCAAGAAACTCTTGGTCCGCAACGAACTGCCTTCACGCGGCTCGAAGAAATCGAATCGACGACCGTAGCAGGCGAAGATGCTTGGCTGATCACGTTGAGCATGCTCCACCCAGACGAGCCACCCGCGGGCCTCACTTCGATGTTCGTGAAGGGCAAACGTGAGTACAAGAGCTTCATGGTTCGCAAGGATGATGGTCAGGTTACATCCATGAAGATCCGCGAACTGGCCGATGCCTGACGCTGGCCACCGATGAACGCGGATAAACGCGGATCGGGATGAGTGGCGAGACGGCTGTCCAGTTAATTCTTGGACACAAGGACCAAAAACGGATGGGGCGGCATCCCGAGCCAATGGTTTCGTGCTACGCTGCCCCGTACCGCTTCATCTACGGCAACATCAACACGTAACTGGACTGTAAGGAGAATCCACAATGGCAAAGCTCTCGCGGATTGCCCCCGAGATTCCGGTATCGAATCTGCAGGGGTCGATCGCATATTACGAGCAGAAGCTCGGCTTCCGAGTTGCCATGGAGATGCCCGGTGGAGATTACGCAATCGTGGAGCGTGATGACGTTGCGATTCACCTGTTCCAGGACGGCGCCCGGAGCCGTTCACCTGTAGGCATACACATCTTCACGCATGACCTGGATGAGCTGCACGCCGAGCTTCAGCAGCGTGGCGCTCGCGTGTCACAGGGGATCATACGTAAGCCTTGGGGGAACCGTGATTTCCGTGTGAACGATGATTCGGGGAATGAGATTAAGTTCACGGAGCCGCTGTCGGAGAATGCATAGGTACGATTTCAGATTCGCGACTGAGCCGCCGAGCTTAAGCTGGAGGGGTTATCCGTGCCTGGGAGCACCCGCGTCAGGTCTTCGCCCAGGATCGATGGACACCACATCGTCTCGATGTGTTCGACGACCAGTTCCGTGCCGCGCGTATGGCTGACGAACGGCCGCTTGCGCGGATCGTACATGGCATCGGTCAGGTCCCGCGCGAGCACCACCTGGAAGCCGAGCTGCGTCATCTGCCGGATTCCGAAGGAGCGGTTGAGGATACAGATGTTGGTGTGGACGCCCATCAGGGCGATGTTGGTGATGCCCTCCTGCTTACAGAAGTTGTAAATCTCCTGGCCGTTGTCGCTGACGCCGTCAAAACCTACGATGTCGATGGCCGGGTGCTGGCGCGTCCAGGGATACGGGCCGATCCATTTCTTCAGGATCGGGTCGTCGCAGCCGCCCTCGGTGTCATCGATGGGAAACTTGCGCGACTCCACGGGCTCGCGCGGGCAACGAGCCAGAATTGGCGTGGGAGAGGGAGCCATGGGTGCACGCTGGATGCGCTGTCGCCCGGGGGTTCCTTCGTAGAATTTCATTGTGTCGCTGGGAGCGTGAACGATCATCACGCCCAGGCTCCGGGCGGCGCTGACGATATGGTTCATTCGCGGGGCCATGACAGCCACACGTTGCGCCGACAGGCTGCAGGTGTGAGTGTCCCACATGTCGCAGATGATGACGGCTGTCTGAGCCGCCTCCCAGCGCAGCACCTTTTCGGAGACCGGGGTCTTACCGCTCCCGGCCGGCTGGCCGCCGCGGCTGCGGGCCCGCAGGCTGAGCGTTCCGGGAACTTTGGGGCGATTGGGAGCCGCAGGTTCGCGGCCGGGTTCCGGCGCTTGCGCGGCAGCCGCCAGAGCTGTGGGCAACGTCCCAAGGAAAGATCTTCTCCGCATAGGCCTCCGTGTTTTCTCCAACCTTACCATTTCAACCGCACTTCGGTTGGCGCACATCGTGTATAAACAATTCTTAACTAAATCTCATTGACATTTCCGTCCGATTTTTTCTACTATTGCTGAACAAAATAATGTATACAGATTGAATGCAAGGAGTATGTATGCTTAGGGGTAAGCTTCTCGTTTGTCTGCTCGCGGCTACCGGGCCTTTGGCCGCTCAGAGCATCACAGGCACTATCCTCGGAACGGTCTACGACGCGTCGAAGTCGGTCGTGGCGGGCGCCAGAATCGTGGTCACAAGCACCGCTCAGGGCTGGAACCGAACCGCCAGTTCGGACGAGCTGGGTAGCTATATATTCAGCCAGCTACCGCCCGGACCCTATAAGATTGAGGTGACCGCGCCCGGCTTTCAAACGCTCTCCGTTCCCAACATCCAGCTTCTGGTGGATCAGCGCGCCCGCGTGGATGCCGTGCTGCAGCCAGGCGCGGTCACCGAACAAATCACGGTCGAGGGCGGCGCAACGCTGATCGAAACCGATAGCAACGCTATCGGGCACGTGGTCAACACGCGCAACATCCGCACCCTGCCCCTGAATGGGCGGCGCTTCTTCGACCTGGCGCTCCTCACCGCCGGCGCCGCGCCGCAGGGCACTACGTTCTCGTCGGTCGTGTGGGGACGCGTGACCGGCGTCTCACTCGCCGGCACACGCGATATCAACGTCAGCTTTCTGGTGGACGGCGCCGAGTCGCGCGATGAACGCTACGGCGGCACCTTCCAGTTTTCCTCGGTGGAAAGCATTCAGGAGTTCAAGGTCCAGCAGAATTTCGTGGATGCTCAATACGGCCACGCGGCCGCCATGGTCTCGGCGGTGACCGCTTCCGGAAGCAACGAATTCCACGGAGCGCTTTATGAATTTCTCCGCAACAACAAGCTGGACGCCCGCAATTTCTTCGATCGCGCCAGCGTGCCTCCTTTCCGGTTCAATCAGTTCGGAGGCAGCTTGGGCGGCCCCATCCACCTCCCCAAGTACAAAGGCACCGACAAGTCGTTTTTCTTTTTCAACTACGAGGGTCAGCGCCGCCGCCGGCAGACCACGACCATCGCGTCCGTGCCGACCGTCGCGCAGCGCCAGGGCGATTTGAGCACGCTGCCGCAGTTAATTCACGATCCGCTTTCTGGAGATCCCGCAACCGGACGGCGGCAACCTTTTCCGGGCAACACGATCCCGTCGGCGAGAATCGACTCAATCTCGCGCGCGCTGCTGCCCTACTGGCCCGAGCCCAACCTGGCCGGCAACGCGGCCAACTTCATCATCACTCCGTCCGAGAGGATCGACTACAACCAGGTCACCACGCGCATCGACCATAACCTGAGTTCCAGCGACCGGCTGATGGGCCGCTACAACTACATCGACCAGCCCTTCCTGCGCGAAGATTACGCGCCCATTGCGGGCCGCGTCGCTCCCCTGCGCAACAACGGAGTAGTGTTGCAGTACACGCGCATCGTCTCGCCGCGCGCGGTCAACGAATTTCGTTTCTCCTACTCGCGTTCCGCGGCCAGTTTCTCGCAGCAGCCGGTGAGTGAAAACCTGGGCGCGCAGATTGGTCTGAAGAACACGTCCACCGATCCCCGCGAGTTCGGCCTTCCCAGCGTCTCGGTGACCGGTTACAACGGATTCGGATCGTTTTCGCCGACCATCAACAACTTCACGGACCGGTTCCAGTGGGCGGACGACTTCACCTATACCAAGGGCCGGCACAATTTGAAGGCGGGCGTCGACTTCCGCCGTCTGCGATATCGCCAGCGCTCGGCGCAGTCCCCGCGCGGCTTCATGCAGTATCAGCCGAACTTCACCAACCCCGGACCTGGAATCGGCGGCGGTAATGCGCTGGGGGATTTCCTGCTTGGAACGCTCGGATTCTGGCAAGTGCAGCTCGAAGAGTTAGGCTTTGATGGCCGCATGATCCAGCCTGGAGTTTACTTTCAGGATGACTTCAAGGTCACCCCGCGCCTCAGCCTTACGCTCGGGGTGCGCTGGGAATACAACAGCCCATGGGTGCAGCCGCGCAATAATATGGCGGCCTTCAACTTCGCCTCCCAGCAGCTCGAGTTCGCGCTTCGGGATCCTTTTAGCTTCCGCAGCAGCACGGAGCCGGGCGACGCCGTTCGCCGCTCCATCATCGAGCCGCAGTACAACAACTGGGCGGACCGCGTGGGCCTCGTCTATCGCCTCACCAACAGCACGGTCATCCGCGCGGGTCACGGCTGGTACTGGAACAACGTGAACAACAACCAGCTCACGCAGAGCATGAGCCTGTTTTACCCGTTCGTTCACAACCCCCAGCGCACCGAGTCCAACTCGCAGCTTACGCCCACGTTCTTCAACGGAAACCTCTACCCGGACAGACCCAGCGGGCAAGACCTGCCGTCCGGACCGGCATTTTCCTTCTTCACGGTTCAGAAGACTTTCCGCCGGCCCTATACCAGCCAGTGGAACTTCAACATCCAGCAGAGCCTCGGCGGCAACTACGTGCTGGAGATCGGCTATATGGGCAACCAGTCTCACAAGACGCCTTCCTTCACCAACTACAACCAGGCGCGGCTGCCGGACCCGAACATCCCCTTCCAGAACCAGCCGCTCCAGGGCCGGCGTCCCTATCCGAACTACGGCACCATCAACATGTTTGATCGCATGGGAAATGCAAACTATCACGGCCTCACCACAAAGCTCGAAAGGAAGTTTGCCTCCGGCCTCAGCTTCCTGGCTTCCTACTCGTGGAGCAAGGCCCTCGACACCGGCACGGACATCTCCAGCGACCCCATCAAGCAGCCCGGCGACGCCAGATCATACCGCAGCCTTGCATCTCTCGATGTCGGACACCGCTTTGTGGGCAGCTATACCTGGGAGCTGCCGTTTGGCAAGGGTAAGAAGTTCCTCAGCACATCGAGCGGCTTTACCAATGCGGTACTCGGCGGGTGGCAGGTGAACGGCATCACCGTGTTCTCACTCGGCGTTCCTTTCGGCGTCTCGGCGCCGACCGGCATCCCTGACGTGGATGCCAAGTTCGTTACCGCCAACCGTACCTGCGATGGAACGCTGCCGCGCGGCGAACGAACCCGTCTACGTTACTTCGATACAAGCTGCTTTTCTCTGCCCGCGCCCGGCACATTTGGAAATTCGGCGCGCCATCTCTGGCACGGGCCGGGAATCAACAACTGGGATATGTCCTTCTTCAAGCACTTCCCGCTGGGCGAGGGACGCCAGTTGCAGTTCCGGTTCGAGTCCTTCAACCTGTTCAATCACACGCAGTTCAACAATCCGGTCAGCGGCTTGCCCAACGCCGTCTTCGGCGTGATCACCAGCGCCAAGGCGGCGCGCGAGAATCAACTCGCGCTGCGGTTCAGCTTCTGATGGAGGCGGGCGCTCAACGAGAGGAGAGAGCGCCCGCTGCCTGAAACGCGCACGCCCAGCGAATTCCGTCGTATCGTAGACAAATCGGCCATGAAGCGGAGGACCTTCCTCAAGAGCGCCGCCGGCGCCGCCGCACCTGCTCTTTGGGCGCAACCGCCCGCCCCCATACCCGAGCCCCATTTTCCGAGCCGCCTCTATCAGTTTGTTTGGCGCAACTGGGAGCTGGCGAATGCCGGCCGCATGGCCGCCGTCGTCAAGACCGAGGCGAAGAGCGTCCTGGATATCGGGCGGTCGATGGGCTTGCCCGGCAAGCCGCGGCTCTCAGAAGAGCAGTTACGCCGGATATACGTGACGGCGATCCGCCAGAACTGGCATCTGCTGCCCTTCGAGCAGCTCATGGAGCTTCTGGGCTGGAGCCGCGAGAAGCTCGAGTTCACGCTGAAGGAAGACGACTTCCGCAGGCATCCGCGCCCCCCGGTCACATTGATGTATCGAATTGGAGTGTAAGGGCGGAGAGCAATACAGAGATTGAGGCCGCCGCCAGACTCTCCGATTACCTCCGAACCGCGATGAAGGCTTCGCCCCGCGCCGAGGGCTCGAATCGCATCTTGCTTAGCGTCTCGCCCGGTGAAGGAGAAGCTTTTATAGCAGATGTGTCGGACGATGGCGTCAAACTGAGCGGAACCGGCGCCGGCGGCCTTTGGCAGGCAATTTACTGGATCCAGGACGAGATGGAACGGAACGGCGGACCATGGCTGGCGAAGGGGCGCGTGGAGCGGCGTGCTGCGTGGAATCCCCGTCATCTCTACTCCTATTTCGCCCTCTATGGAGATCCGCTGCTAGAAGCGGATATCGATCCTTTTCCGGATGGCTATCTGGAGAAGCTGGCAAGAGTGGGCATTAACGGCGTCTGGATGCAGTGCGTCCTGAACAATATGGCGCCCTCCAAGGTCTTCCCGGAATTCGGCCGCCGTTGCGATGAGCGCATTCGGAACTTGAACAACCTCATCGAGCGGGCTAAGCGCTCCGGAATGAAGATCTACCTCTACATCAACGAACCCCGAGCGGGGACGGCGGACTTCTTCCGCAACCGTCCGGAAATACGCGGCGCCGAATCGGGCGGCTTCTACGCGATGTGCACCACGCCGCCCCTCGTACGCGAGTGGATTTCGGACAGCCTCGCATACCTGTTTGAGCGGGCGCCGGAACTGGGCGGTGTCTTCACCATCAGCATGTCGGAGAACCTGACCAACTGCCACTCGAAGTTTCGCCCGCAGTCCTGCCCGCGCTGCTCGGGGCGCAAAGACTGGGAGGTTGTGGGCGAGGTGCTCGAAGCAGTTCGCAGTGGAGTGCGCCGCTCGAGCAAAGATGCCGAGATCATCCACTGGGATTGGGGCTGGCCTCCGGAGATGTGCCGCAACCTGATTCCCAAACTTCCCGCGGACGTCCGCTATCAAAGCGTAAGCGAGTGGAGCACTCCCATCGAGCGCGGCGGCGTCAAGACGGAGATCGGAGAATACTCCATCTCGGTGGTTGGCCCGGGGCCGCGCGCCACTGCCAACTGGGCGATTGCCAGAAAAGCCGGCGTGCGGACCATGGCGAAGACGCAGTTCAACAACACCTGGGAAATCTCGGCCGTTCCGTACATCCCCGTTCCGCATCTTGTGGCCCGGCATTGCCGCAATCTGGCCGAGGCCGGAGTCAGCGGCATTCAGGCGTCCTGGACCCTCGGCGGCTACCCTTCGCCGAACCTCGAAACCGCCAAGGAGTTCTACTTCGCCCCGCAATCCTCGGCTGGCGAGGTGCTCGAGAGAGTAGCCGCACGACGCTACGGCAGGAAAGCCGCTCCACAGGTGGTCGAAGCGTGGGCGCAGTTCAGTGCAGCGTTCGAGTTGTATCCCTATAGCGTATCCATCTACACCATCCCCACCCAGCACGGCCCCGCCAACCTGCTCCGCGCCAAGCCGACCGGCGTGCGGAACACGATGATCCTCTTTCCTCAGGACGACTACAAGCGATGGGCCGGCAAGTATCCTCCCGAAGTCGTGCAGAACGAGTTTGCGAAAATGGCCGGCCTCTGGGAGCAGGCGCTGCCCAAGTTCAGAAAGGCCCTGGAAAGCGTTCCGGCTGTGAAGCGGCTGCTGGCAATGGAAGACCTGGCCATTGCCGAAACCTGTTCCATCCACTTCCGCAGCACCGCCAACCAGGTGGAGTTTTATATCCTGCGCGACGGCGATCGCACGCCCGCCTCGCTTCAGCGCATGCGCGAGATCGCCAAGCAGGAAATCGACCTGGCGCGTCGTCTCTATCCACTCGCGGTGAAGCACTCGGTCATCGCCTACGAGGCCACGAATCACTACTACTACCGCCCGCCGGATCTCGCGGAGAAGATCCTGAACTGCCAATACCTGCTCGATCACGAGCTGAGAGAAGACTGAATGGACAAAGTAAGCATCGGCTTGATCGGCTGCGGACTTTTTGGAGAGAGCCACCTGCAGGCTTTTCGGGCCGTAAGAACCGCCGCGATTTCAGCCGTCTTCGATACCGATCTGGAAAGAGCGCGCCGGATTGCGGATCAGTTCGGCATCCCGAAGATCTGCCGCTCCCTCGAGGAGATTTGCGCCCTTCCGGATCTCCAGGCCATCGACGTGGTGACTCCCGAAGGGTGCCACCTCCAGCCGGTGACGCAGGCAATCGCCTCGGGGAAGCATGTCTTCGTCGAGAAGCCGCTCGCCACAAACCTCGAGGATTGCTCCAGAATGATCGCCGCGGCGGAGGCGGCGGGCCGTTTTCTGATGGTCGGCCATCTCCTTCGGTTTGAGACCAAGTACGCCATGCTGAAGGATGAAGTGGCGACGGGTGGACTCGGCAGAATTGTCTCGATGCACGCCCGCCGCAATCGTTTGAAGACGCTGCTCCCGCGCTACGGGCGTACCCACCCGGCCATAGAGAACAGCATTCACGATATCGACCTGATGCTCTGGTACACCGGAAAGCGCGTCGAGCGTGTGCGCGGCTACGGGCGCAAAGCGACCACCGAGCGGCATCCGGACACGTTCTGGGGAATCCTCGAGTTTGAAGGCGGAGCCATTGGAGTTGTGGAAACCATCTGGCTGCTGCCTAAAGCCGCCGGCATCATCCTGGACGACAGTTTTCAGTTGATTGGCGACGAGGGCGTCGGTAATGTGTGCCTGATACCCGGAGCGTTAACCTTCTGGCGCGAGAGCGGGGCCGAGGTTCCCGATGTAAGCTACGATCCGCGGGTCGCCGGAGCCGCCAAGGGCGCCCTTCGCGATGAGCTGGCCTACTTCTGTGACTGCGTGCTGGACGGCGAGGCCCCGGAAGTCATCACGGCAATTGAAGCCAAGCGTGCGGTGAGAGTAGCCCTGGCGTTGGTGGAATCGGCCGAGGCTGAACGCGACGTCGTAATTGAGGAGTGGGATTGACTAGCCCGCTGGCTTCGGGGCTTGCGCTGGTTCTGGGTGCCGGGCTGTTTCAAGGCAGCTTCATGGCGCCAAGCAAATGGATCCGCGGCTGGGCCTGGGAAAACTACTGGATAGTCTTCGCCGCTACGGCATATCTGGTTTGTCCCTGGCTGCTGGCGCTAGCCACGATCCCGCGGCTCTTTGAGATCTACTCCGGGGCGGCAGGTTCGGATCTTGCGGCGGCGTTCGTGTTCGGCGGTGGATGGGGCATCGGCGCCGTAACCTTCGGGTTGGGCGTGGAGGCTCTGGGCCTGGCGCTGGGCTTTGCGGTGATCCTTGGAATGGCGGCCACCTGCGGAGCGCTGATCCCCTTGATCGTGACGCCGCCGGAGACGTTAACCGCGGTGCAGGGTTGGGCGACAGCCGTGTCCCTGGCCGTTATGCTGAGCGGTGTTGCCGTCTGTTCTTATGCCGGAAAGTGGAAAGAATCGGGGAGCGGAAAGAATCGCTCTTACCGGCGCGGGCTGATGATCTGCGTTGTCTCCGGCGTGCTTTCCTCGTGCGGCAACCTGGGTTTCGCCTTCGGATCGGGCATCACGGAGCGTGCACAGCAACTCGGCGTCGCCGCTTCCACCGCGCCGAACGTGCTGTGGACTGCTCACGTTTCCATTGTTCCTTTGCAACGCCGGGTACGCGCTCCACCTGCTGCGCCGCAACAAAACGGCGGCCAAGTTTCGAGGAGCGTCGGGCCGCAATTTCGCACTCGCAATCGCGATGGGTGCGATGTGGATGACGGGCATCGCGCTATACGGCGCCGGTGCGCGCCAGCTCGGACCGTTGGGACCTTCGCTGGGCTGGGCGATCCTCATGTCCTCCATGGTGCTGGTGGCGAATCTGCTGGGCATGTTGACCGGCGAATGGAAGGACGCTCCGCATTCTTCCAGCCGGCGCCTCATGTTCGGAGTGCTGCTGCTGATGGTCGCGATCGGCGGTCTCGGCTACGCCAACAGCCTCGGCTGATGCTGCTTCGCCATCACCGGGCGGATTTTTTCAGTTCAAGGGCTTGCCGGAGATTCATTTCCGCGCTGGGATAGCCGGGCTGAAGCGCGAGTGCCTGGCGGAAACTCTGGATTGCTTCGTCGAGCCGCCCGCCTTTGGCCAGCAGCACACCCACGTGATTGGCGGTCTCCGCGGTGGGAGCCATCTCGAGCGCCAGGCGGAACTTCTCGACAGCGGCAGCCGGGTCGCCGCGCTCTTCGTCCGCGATCGCCTCCTGCTCGTAGGCTTCGGCCAGCGCCGATCGCAACTCTGGAAAATCGGGCCGCAGCTCCAGGCCGCGCTTGAATTCGACTACCGCTCCGGCGGAATCGCCGCGTTTTAGAAGTGCGAGTCCCTGCTGGTAGGCGAGCGCCGCTTGTTCCCCTCGCCCGCGCGCGTCGCTGATCTGGCGGACGCTCGCGAATTCTCTTGCGGCCTCCGCATGCCGTCCGGACTGGCGAAGCAGTGTCGCCAGACGAAACCGGACTGCTGAGGAATCGGGCGAAAGACGAAGCCCGGCGGAGTAAGCTTCAATGGCCCCATCGCGGTCTCCCCTCTCTTCGAGGTGCTTCCCCAGCTCAAAATACGCGCGGAAAAGCGTAGGATCCAGGCTCACGGCCTTCCGAAAGGCTTTCTCTGCCTCCTGTCCCCTTCGCTGCCCTGCATAAATGTGCCCCAAGCCGAAGTGAGCCTGTCCCCAATCCGGCCTCGCTTTTAAGACCGATTGAATCTCTCGTATGGCCTCTTCTTCGCGGCTTGCGTTAGCAAGCGAAAGTGCCAGATTGTATCGCGATTCCCAATCGGCGGCATCCTGCCGCGCCGCCCGACGGAAAGCTTCGGCGGCGGCGGCGAAGTCCCTCTGGCCGAGAAGGATCAAGCCGACCTCGCGGTGGACAAATGGCAGGCCGGAATTCACTCGAGCCGCTTCGCGGAACTCCTTCAATGCTTCCGCCTGCTTCCCGTGGTCCCGCAGTTCCACGCCCTTCTGAAAATGAGCCAATCCGGGTTGCTCTCGGGCCTGGCAAATGGTCGCCAGCATGGCAAGCAATGCGGCGCGAAGGGTCACGAAACCAAATATACTGCAAGATTGAATGCTGATTACGGCTCTTCTGCTGCTGGCCTCGGGAATCTCTCCAGAGCTTTCCGTGCGCGAGGGACTCGCACTCGCGGAGCGAGGCGAGACCCAGGCGGCCATCGGAAGGTTCGAGCTTGCCATTCGCCTTAAACCGGATTCGGCGGAAGCGTGGTTTAACCTGGGCGCCTTGCTGCATCGCGAAGGCCAAGTGGAACGCGCCATCGAGGTGCTCAGTAAGGCCCTGGCACTCAGACCAGAGGATGCCGAAGCACACAACGCTCTCGGCCTGATCCGCGAGCAGCAGGGAGAGACCGAGCTTGCGCTGGCCGAATTCCGCTTGGCTTTGGCGAGGAAGCCGGACTACCATGAGGCGCGGCATAATCTGGCCATCGCGCTGCTTTCGGGTAAGCATCTCGCGGAGGCGGTTCGCGAGCTTCAGACAGTGATTCGGACGCGGCCGGAGTGGCCGGAACCTCATCTCACACTGGCCCGCGCCTTTCAAAGGTCAGGGAGCGCCAATGACGCGGTAAAGGAGTTCCGTGAAGCCCTGCGGCTCAATCCAAAGCTTTCCCAGGCGCGTTATCGGCTCGGCCAGTTGCTGGAACAGCAGGACGATCACTCGGCCGCTCTCCCGGAGTACCAAACAGCGGTCGAACTCAAGCCGGAGAACGCTTCCTTCCACTACGCCCTGGCGCGAGCGCTCGACCGAGCTGGAAAAAAAGCCGAAGCTCAGCGGCACTTCGGGCTTACCAAACAATTGCAGAAACGGGATCGCGACAATGAGATCGCCAACACGGCCAACCGCGCGGGCGTTGCGGCTGCCGAGAAGGGTGACCTCGGCATAGCCATCGCCAACTTCCGCCGTGCCGTTGAACAGAAACCCGATCTGGCGGATGCCCATTACAATCTGGGCGGAATTTACCGCAAGCAAGGATCTTTGGATGACGCGAAGCTGGCTTTCTCGAAGGCCATCGAATGCAGCCCCACGTTTTTGGCCGCTCGCATGGAGTTGGCCGGCCTCTTAACAGAGCTTGGCGACTGGGCGGGCGCCGGGCGGCAATACGAGGAGATGCTAAGGCTGCGCCCGGCCAATCTCGACGCACGATACGGTTTGGTGGAGATTAAGGCTCGGCTAGGCGACCACGCGGGCGTTATTCGCGAGCTGTCGCAGGCCTTGGCGCTCGATCCCGATAACGCCGCCGGTCACTATAATCTCGGCCTGGCCCTGCTGCGCACCGGCAACCGGCCGGCGGCTGTGGCGGAGTTCAAACGCGCGCTCGCGCTCCAGCCCGAGTATCCCGAAGCTCGCGCCGGTCTTCAGGCCGCTCAGCAGCCGTAACACAATTAGCCGCTCCCAGCCAGTCCAATATGGTAGAGTATGGATGATGCGGCCGCTTCCCCAGCTCGATCCCTCCGCGCCGCTGCCTCTCTATCGCCAGCTTTATGAGTATTTCCGAGGCGCTATCAAGTCCGGCGACATGCCTGCTGGCTTCCGCTTGCCAGCCACTCGCGAATTGGCTGGCCTGCTTGGCCTGAACCGGACCACGGTTTCTTCCGCGTACGATCTGCTCGTCTCCGAAGGACTCATCTCGGGCCAGGTGGGGCGAGGCAGCTTCGTGGCTGGAGAGCCGGGGCCGTCGGGAGCCGGACGCACGGAGAGGCTCGACTGGGACCTTCTGCTGGGACCCTCGTCGGAGCCCGCCGCATCGCCGCAGGCCCCGCTGGGGGAGATGGTCAGCTTCGCCTCGTCGCGGCCCTCGGCCGGACTCTTTCCCATGGAGGCGGTGCGCCGGGTTTGCGAAGAAGTGCTGACCGGACCGCGGGCGGCTTCGATTCTCCAGCTTGGTTCGCCGGGCGGGTACGAGCCGCTGCGGCAGTTCCTGCTCGAAGAGGCGCGCCGGAGCGGCGACGCGTCCCCGTCCGACGACCTCATGATCACCAGCGGCTGCCAGCAGGCGTTCGACCTTCTGCAGCGCGCGCTCGTCCCGCCCGGCGAAACGGTCGTCATGGAGGACCCGGTTTATCCGGGCTTGAAGAATTTGTTCCGGCTGGCGGGCGCGAACCTTGCCGGAGCGCCGGTAGGGCCGGACGGCATCAGCCTGGAGCATCTGCGGCACGCGATTGAGAAGACCCGGCCGAGAATGCTGATCGTTACGCCGAACTTCCAGAACCCCACCGGCGCCACGCTGCCCTTGCCGGCGCGCCACGCCGTGCTCGACCTGGCGGCGCGGTCCGGGGTGGTGCTTGTGGAGAACGATATCTACGGCGATCTGCGCTATACGGGCGAGCCGCTACCCACGCTCAAGCGAATGGGCGGGTCGCCGGACACGGTTCTGCTGAGGAGCTTTTCCAAGGTGGCGTTTCCGGGATTGCGCGTGGGTTGGGCGATCGGGCCGGCCGCCCTCATCGCACGGCTGCGCGAGATCAAGCAGGTGACCGACCTGCATACCGACCAGCTTTCGCAGGCGGTGATGCTGCGCTTTGCCGAAAGCGGGCGGCTGGCGGAACACACCGCGCGCATGCGCGCCGCGGGAACGGAGCGCCTGGCGGCAACGCTGGCGGGATGCCGGGACGGTCTTCCAGTGGGCACTCGATTCACCAGGCCGGAGGGCGGCATGAACCTTTGGGTGCGCTTGCCCGAGCCGCTCGATGCCGGCGATCTGCTGCCCAAAGTTCAAAGGGAGCGCGTGACTTATCTGCCCGGCAGTTATTTTACGGTCTCGCGGCACGAGCCGGGCGGACTTCGGCTGAGTTTCGCCGGGCTCGAGCCGGAGAAGATTCGCAAAGGCATCGCGGTATTGGGCGAAGTGGTGCGGAACGAATTGCTCGGCAGGCCCGCCAGCCGCAGCTTCGAGCCGGCGCCCGCAATGGTCTGAAGAAGGAGATTGGAAATGATGTTTGACGAAATGTTTCGCGTGAAGGTCGGCTTGGCCGAGATGCTGAAGGGCGGCGTCATCATGGATGTCACCAATGCCGAGCAGGCTTCGATTGCCGAGAAGGCCGGGGCCGCGGCCGTGATGGCGCTGGAGCGCGTTCCCTCGGACATCCGCAAGGAAGGCGGCGTGGCGCGCATGGCGCCCATCCGCAAGATGCGCGAGATCATGCAGACCGTGAGCATTCCCGTGATGGCGAAGGCCCGCATCGGCCACTTCATGGAGGCCCGGATTCTGGAGGCGCTCGGAGTGGATTACATCGATGAGAGCGAGGTGCTGACGCCCGCCGACGAGGAGCATCACATCGACAAACGCGGCTTCAAAGTGCCATTCGTGTGCGGCGCGCGCAACCTGGGCGAGGCGCTGCGGCGCATCGGCGAGGGCGCGGCGATGATCCGGACCAAGGGCGAGGCCGGTTCCGGGAACATCGTGGAGGCGGTGCGCCACATGCGGACCATCCAGAAGGAGATGAAGCAGCTCACGGTGCTCGGCAAGGAAGAGCTGATGGCCGAAGCGAAAAAGCACCAGGCGCCGTTCGCGCTCATCGAGTACGTGGCCGAGCGCGGCAAGCTGCCGGTTCCGAATTTTTCCGCGGGGGGCATCGCCACTCCGGCCGATGCGGCTCTGGTGATGCAGCTCGGAGCCGAGTCGGTCTTCGTGGGATCGGGCATCTTCAAGTCCGAGGACCCGGAGGCGCGCGCGCGGGCCATCGTGAAGGCGGCCACGTATTACAACGATCCCGCGAAGCTTCTGGAAGCCAGCGAAGAACTGGGCATGGCCATGCCGGGCCTGGACATTTCGAAGCTTCCGGAAGGGGAGCTGCTGCAGACCAGAGGCTGGTGATGAAGCGAGTGGGCATTCTCGCGCTGCAGGGCGATTTCG
This sequence comes from Bryobacteraceae bacterium, assembly GCA_040902885.1. Lineage (GTDB taxonomy): Bacteria > Acidobacteriota > Terriglobia > Bryobacterales > Bryobacteraceae > JBBDWK01. The sequence goes on from JBBDWK010000037.1 coordinate 134,096, forward strand.
AGGCGCACGCGAAATCGCTGGCGGAAGCCGGCGCGGAGCCGGTGCTGGTCCGTACGGCCGCCGGCCTCGAGGGGTTGGACGGTTTGGTGATTCCCGGCGGCGAAAGCACCACCATGCTGAAGCTGCTCGAAGACGAGGGAATGATGGACCCGCTGCGAGACTTTGGACGCCGGCGCCCGATCTTCGGCACGTGTGCGGGCGCGATCCTGCTGGCGTCGCAGGTACAGGGTCCGGAACAGAAAAGTTTGGCCTTGATGGATATGAGCGTGGAGCGCAACGCTTATGGCCGGCAGATCGAGAGCTGCGTGGCCGGCATCGCTCCGGAGCCGGAGTTGCGGACACGCATCGGCTGCGAGGGGGATATGGAAGCGGTATTCATCCGGGCTCCCATTATTCGGAGGTTGGGCGAGGGTGCGCGCGTGCTGGCTCGCTACCGTGGAGACGCCGTGCTGGTGGAGGATGGCCTGCATCTGGCGGCGACGTTTCACCCGGAGCTGACGACGGACCGGCGCGTACATCGGTTGTTCCTGAACAAGCTGTGAGCAAAATTTGCGTATTATTCGTATGTATCGGCAACGCCTGCCGGAGCCAAATGGCGGAAGGCTTCGCGCGGAAGTACGGGCTCGACGTGCTGGAGCCGTATAGCGGAGGCCTTGCCCCGGCGGTCGCCGTTCCGCCTAAGACCTGCGCCGTCATGGCCGAGCGGAATATCGATATCAGCCAACACTTTCCCAAGGACTTCCGGCACTTCGACCTTTCCCAGTTCCAGCTCGTCGTGAACCTCAGCGGGATGCCTTTGCCGGGGCGTAAGCTGGCTCCGGTGCGGGAATGGAAGGTCGCCGACCCGATCGGCGGCTCAGATGCCGATTACCGCGAAGCGGCGGATTTGATCGAAACCCAGGTTATGAACCTGATTGTGGAGTTGCGGAGGACGCAAAACGCTTCTTCCGTACGCCAAAACTCTTGAACTCGCCTTTTGGACACCGAATTGCTAACAGTCTGATCAAGGCCTTCAGCGTGAAAATACTTCCGGTACGCGAGCCGGGCTGAGCGTCAAAAGGATCGAGTCATGTTTGCAATCTTGGGATGGATCTTCTTCGGGCTTCTGGTTGGTATCATCGCCAAACTATTGATGCCGGGAGACGATCCTGGAGGTTTTGTGGTCACGATCATGCTCGGGATCGCCGGGGCGCTGGTAGGTGGCTACCTGGGGCGCGCGGTGGGGTTGTACGAGCCCGGACAATCGGCCGGATTCTTCATGGCCACACTAGGAGCCATCCTCCTGCTAGCCCTTTTTCGGCTGGCCGTCGGGAGAAGGCGCATCGTCGCGGGAAGGTGAGTAGCGGCTGGCGGCCAGACCCGCCAGCGCGGCGAGAAGAGCGGCAACCGCGACGGCGCAGAGCGGGAGTAAAAAGCTGCCCGTCGCGTGTGTAATTTTACCCACTGCCCACATCGCGAGCGCCCCGGCAAGCGAGCCTGAGCCGCCGAGAAGACCTGCCGCGGTGGAAACGCGCGCCGGCGAGACCTCCTGCGCCATCGTAAGATACATCGCGATCCACACGCCGATACCAAAGTTCACCACCACCAGCGCGGCGACGGCTTCGCGCAAGCCGGGCAGAAATGGCACCGCGGCCGAGACCGCGAGGAGCGCGGTAGCGGCGAGGAACACCTGCCTGCGCGCGCTTCGCACGCGCCCATTTCTCCTCGCCAGCCACAGCACCGCCGCGCCGCAGGAGAGGTAGCCGAGGTCGAGTCCCAGGTAGATGGCCGTGAGGACAAAGCCGAGTTGCCGGTCCGCTTGGAGCCCGCGCTCCTGCACAAGATATGTAGGGAGCCAGTTCACGTTGAAGTAGAGGCAGGGATTGACCAGGATGGAGACGGCGAAGACCTGCCAGAAGCGGCCGCCGCGAAGGATCTCACGGTAACCCGAAGCGGCGGACCCGCGCGGCGAATCGTCGCGCCACACGCTGCGCAGGTGAGCGTGGCGGGTAGTAACGGCCCAGCCTGCAAACCACACCAAGCCCAGCGATCCGACCGCCACAAAGGCCCATCGCCAGCCCAGCCAGCCTGAAATCCCGAGAATGATCGCCGGAGCGATCAGCGCGCCCACGCTGGTGCCGCTGGTGAAGATGCCGTTGCCGAGCGCGCGCTCCTTGGGCGGCAGCGTACGGGCCACAATGCGCATCGCCGCCGGCCAGTTGGCCGACTCCGTCAAACCCAGCAGCAACCGGAAGAAGATCAGCCCCGCGAAGCCGGTCGCCAGCGAAGTGAGAGCCGCGGCGGCCGACCACGCGAGCACGGCAAAACCGTATGCCCAGCGCAGGTTCGAGCGGTCCAGCCACGTGCCGATGCCGAACTGCGCGAACGTATACGAATAGTAGAAGATCGAGAACAGCCATCCCAGCGCCGCGTTGTCCAGACCGAGTTCTTTCTGGATGGTGGGCGCGAGAATGCCCATTGTCTGGCGGTCGAGATAATTGAGCGTTGTGGCCAGGAACAGGAAGACGCAGATGCTCCATTTTGAAAAACCGCCCGTGCCCGCCCCGGTTTGCATCCGCGTTCTAACCGTTTAGAACAACCGATTAGAGCAGCCGGAGGGAGGTCTGTCAAGTTCCCTTTATAATGCCTTCAGATGGCCACCATCTACGATGTCGCCAAGCGCGCCAAGGTTTCTACTTACACGGTTTCCTCGGTTCTGAACCGTTCCGCTTACGTCAGTCCGGAACTGACGATGCGTGTGCAGCAGGCCGTCCGCGAACTCGACTACACAATCAACGATCTCGCGCGCAGCCTGCAGACGCGGCGCACGCGCACCATCGGAATGCTGATTCCGGATATCGCCAATCCGTTCTATGCAAAAGTGGTGCGCGCGGCGGAAGAGCGTCTGAAGCGGGACGGTTACTCCTTGATTCTGGGCAACACATACAACGACGAAGCCGAGCAGTCGCGGTACCTGGGCGTATTTCGCTCCAAGCAGGTGGACGGCCTGCTGCTCTTCGTCTCGGCCGGCGATGAAGAGGACGCCAGAAAGCTGGTGGAGGCCCGCAAACCCGTGGTTTTCGTGGGCCGCGTGCCGCGCACCTTTGAAGCCGACACCGTTACGGCCGATAACATTCGGGGATCGCAACTTGCCACCGAACACCTGATTGGAAAGGGCCACAAGACCATCGCCTTGATTCCCGGACAACTGGCGCTGAGCGCGAGCTCGGACCGCGTGGCAGGCTGGCGCCGCGCCCTGCGCAAACACAAGCTGCCCGCTCCGGCCGGGTATGTGCGCGACGGCGATTGGACGGTGGAGTCCGGCCGGAGCGCCACGCTCAGTTTTCTGGACCTCCCCCAACCCCCGACCGCTATCCTGGCGGCAAACTTCCTGATGATGACCGGCGTGCTGCGCGCCCTGAAGGAACGCTCCATTTCCTGCCCCAGGCAGGTGGAGGTGATGAGCTGGGACGATTCGGAGTGGCTGGACGTCTTCGCGCCGCCGGTCTCAACGGTCGCCACGCCCAGCGCGGAGATGGGCGAGCGCGCCGCCGATCTGCTGCTGAAGCGCATGCGCCATCCAGCCCGCAAGTTCGAGCGGATCTCCCTGCCTTCCGAGCTGCACATACGGGGCTGACGCGGGAGATTCGACCGAGCGTTTCGAATCCAAAACATCGTCAGCCTCCTTCATAAAACGAAATTCCGATTGCGGCATTTTCTACTGGACTGCCTAGCCAATGGTGGCAGTCGGCGGCAACGCGCGCGAAATGCTGCAGCTCATCGGGTGTTGGCGGCGGTAGATGTCCTCCGGGTGTGACCGGTCTCCCGATCTCCTGAAAGAATCTCCCGAGTTTCGGGGTGGTCGTAATCAGCTGCACAACCGGCCCGCGGCGAAGTTCGGTTGACCGAAGAATGATTTGCCAGCAACGTTTGCGGCCGACCGCGTCGCCTGACGGGCAGCTATTCATAGCGCAAGGCCACCACGGGATCGACTCGCGTCGCCCGGCGCGCGGGAATGTAACTGGCTGCCAGGACGACCGCCATCAGCAGAGCGGCCGTGGCTCCGAAGGTTAGCGGATCGAATGACTCGATGCCAAAGAGGAGCTGGCGAATGAATCGCGTCAGTGCGAAGGCTCCGAGAGCACCCAGCGCCACCCCGATCAGCCCAATCCGCATGCCCTGGCCGAGCACCAAATTCAGTATGTCCGCATGGCCTGCGCCAATGGCCATCCGAATCCCGAACTCCTGGGTCCTGCGGGCAACCACAAATGCCATCACTCCGTAGATTCCGACCGCCGCCAGCGCGAGCGCGATAACGGAAAACAAGCTGAGCAGCAGGGTCAGGAATCGCGGCTGCACGTTCGCGGCGGCGATGACGTCTTCCATGAGGCGAACCTGCGCGATGGGCAGCGACGGATCGAGGCCCACCGTCTGCGCCCGTACGGCTGAAACGATTCTCCGCGGATCGCCAACGGCCCTGATGGCGAGGTACATAGACCGGATGCCGCCGTCAACTTGCGAGTAGGGGAAGTAGAGCTCAGTGCGGGTGGGTTTATCGATGCCGCCGTTCTTGACATCCGCTGCGACGCCGACGATTGTCCGCCACGGCGCCGTGCTGGACGACTCCCGGATACGACGGCCAATCGGGCTCTGATTGCCATAGAACGTCCTCGCCAGCGTCCGATTAATGATGGCGGCCTTATTGGCGCCGTAGCCGTCGCGCGCGTCGAAAGCGCGGCCCTCGACAATCGGGATCCGCAGCATTTCGAAATAGCCGGGTGAGACGTACTGATAATAGTCGACATTCTCGTCCGGTCCGCCGGGGCTCTTGACATAGCCTTCGATCTCGGTATCGTTGGCGTTCAATTGCCGCACCGGCGCGAGGCCGGAGACCAGCGAAGCCGATTCCACGCCCGGAATGGCCGTCACGCCCTCGAGCAGTCTGGCCCACAACTGCCTGACGGCGGTCCATTGCGTATACTGTGCCATCGGCAGCGCCAGCCGCATGGTGATCACGCGCGATGGATCGAGGCCGATGTTCACCTGCTGGAGCTTCCAGAACGTTCGCACCATCAGGCCCGTTCCAACAAGAAGAATCAGCGCGAACGCCAGTTCGGCGACTACCATCACGCGACGAAGCCAGTGTGCGCTGCTGGCGGCCGTGCTCCGCCCCGTTGCGCTCTTCAGCGATCCCTGGGTATCGCCGGCGAACTGCGCGAGAGGAGCGAGCCCGAAAAAGATGCCCGTCAAGATGCTGGCCGCAACAGTGAATGCCAGAACCCGCCAGTCGATCCCAACCTCGTAAGCTCGGGGAATGCTGTCCTGACCAAATGTGAGAATCAGCCGAAGGGCTCCCCACGCGACCGCCAGCCCGAGCAGGGCGCCAACAACCGCTAGCAGCAGGCCTTCTACCAGGCATTGCCGCGCAAGCTTCCAGATACTGGCTCCAACCGCCTTACGGACCGCAATTTCGTGATGGCGCGATTCGGCTCGCGCCAGGAGCAGATTTCCCACGTTGACGCACGCGATCAATAAGACAAACGCCACGGCTCCCAACATCAGCAGCATCGCCGGCCGGACGTTTCCAACTACCTCTCCGTGATAAGGCAGCGCAAGCAGGGTGTGGAACTTCGTGTCGAAGGTGTGGGTGTTCGGCGTCTTATTCAAAGCCTGGTCCACCATGATGCGCCTGAACTCTTCCTGGGCGCGCTCGAACGGCGTATGCTGCTTTAACCTGCCAATTACGGACTGAAAGTGGCTAGCCCGGCCACCGGGACTCGCGGGATTGATTTGCTGCGGGAACCACAGTTCGGGCCGGTCGGTTTCCCCCGGCGGAAAAGCGAAACCACGCGGCATAACTCCAATGACGGTTGCCGTCAGACCATTAATCTTCACTTCGCGGCCGATGACGTTCGAGGCTCCGCCAAATGCGCGCTTCCACAAGCCATCCGAAAGAACCAGCGTTAGAGGCGCTCCGTGCCGGCCGTCATCCGGAGTAAGCGTGCGGCCAAGCTGGGGAATCACGCCGAGCATCGGCAGCATGCCGCCCGTGACGTTCGCGGCGGTAACGCGAACCGGCTCGCCGCCGCCCGCCAGGTTCACGCCGGACACGACATATGCCTCCAGCGCCTCCCAGGACTCAGTCAGCCGCCGCAAGTCGAGAAGCTCCGGCGTTGACGTCCAGAACTTTCGGAAACCTCCACTCGACCCGTACGTTGGGAACTCCGTATAGACGCGGACCAGCCTTTCCGGATCCTTGAACGGGAGGGGCCGCAGCATCACGGCGTTCACGACTGTGAAGATCGCCGTGTTCGCTCCAATGCCCAGCGCGACACAAAGCGTGGCCGCTATAGTCAGAGCGGGGTTTTTACGCATTGCTCGGAGGGCGTAGCGAAGATCCGTCATGCGTAGATTATACGGGACAAGACATCTCGAAGTTCCCGGACTTTCCACGCCCACTGCTTCGATCGCGCTCGACGGTCTCAAACGGTGCTTTCAAAGTCCCCGTTGATGATGCAGAGGACGGCCTCTTGGAGGAGAGGCCGCCTCGTTCCTGTTCGAAGCCCCGGAACAGAATCGCACGCCCGCTGGCGCGCATCACGGATATTAGGAGGTGATGGAATGCCGGCAAAGAGTCCCGAGGAGATTTGCAGTCTCTTCCAGAAGTACATGGCCCACGGCGATCTCGAGTCGCTACTGACCATCTACGATGATGAAGCGGTTTTTCTGAATCAGTCAGGCGAGGTGAAGAAGGGAAAGCACGGTCTGCGAGAGGAGTTGGCCCCATTAGCTGCCGCGAAGACCATTTTTGACTTCAGCATTCAGCAGGTGATCCAATCCGGCGACATTGCGCTCATGCATACTGACTGGCAGGTGTCCTCGCCTCAGCAAATGTTTGTGCATGCGATCGAAGTAGCACGCCGCCAGCCCGACGGCACGTGGCGCTGGCTCATCGGCGATCCCTTCACGGTTGGCAGACGAACCGCCAACTGACGCGTCGAACTGAAGCGGTGCCGAACTTCACGGGATGTCATGGTGACACGGGTCATTAGATGTCGAGAAATCCGACCCTACCGCGACTTTCACGAACCCAAAAGCAAACTGCGGGGATTGTCCCTCATCATGCAGCGAAGCTGTTCCGGAGAAAAGCCGCTGCTCCGGAGCCGTTCCGCGTACAGCCGCAGCCCGTCCACCGGCGGCGGAGTGTCCGGCTGGCCCAGGTCCGAGGAGAGAATCGTGCTTTCCACGCCCACCGCTTCGATCGCGCGCTCGATGGTCTCAAACGGCGTATGACCGCAGCGGTGCGTTGTCGAAACGAAGCAGCGCTCGAAGAAGACACCGCCTCCTGCCGCAAGCTGCCGCTGCAGCTCGATTGGAAAATACGTCGCGGACCATTCCGGATGCGTGACCAGAATCTTTCGCACGCCAACCTCGCGCGCCCGATGGATGAGCGCCGCCGATTCCTCGGGCGCCAGGTGGCCGGTTCCCAACACGCAATCGCCTTCCGCCAGCAGGCGCAGAATCTCCTCCACCTGCGGCAGGAGCCGGCACTCCGCATCCTGTATCGCAATGCCGCCCGGGTTGCCGTGCCGGCTGCGGTGATTGCGGGACGAGCGCGTCGGCATCCAGACTTCCTTAGCCCCCAGTTGCAGGGCCAGCCGCACCGCCGCCGGATTCAAGCCGCCCACGGTCTCGTTGAGAACGAGGCCGCCGAAGACCTGAATCCCCGTGACGACCTTCGATACCAGCCAGGCCCGTTCCACCGTCGAGGCCTGATGCGACTTGATGAGCACGGCGGCCATCCCCGCTTTCGCCGCTTCGCGCGCCAGATCGAAATCGTCGTAACGGCGCGGGTCGATATCGGGCGCGCTGTGGACATGCAGGTCGATCGCGCCGTGAAGAAAATCGGGCAGACTCATTTCAAAAGGATAGCCGCGCTCCTATTTGGATCTGCCGGGCGGGAGCGGACGCGGTGATCAGGCCGTAATTGGCGTTGTCGATGTCCGCGCTCGCCGGCTGGAGGTAATTCACGTGATTGAGCGCGTTATATCCTTCGAACCGGAGTTCCAGACGCATTCCCTCCTTGATGGGGAAGGACCGGAAGATGGAGAGGTTCGCATTCCAGTATCCCGGTTCACGGCTGGTATTGCGTCCCAGGTTTCCGATGCCCGTATTGCTCGAGGGCCGGAACGGGAAACCGGGCGCGTTGGGCGCAATCAGCCACCGCCGTGCGGGGCCTTCAAAGCTCGGCGCCGCCACCTTGCCGCTCAGATTTCCGGGATCGACCGCGTCCGGCCGCTGCGCGGAGAGAATCAGGTTGGTGTTGGCCTGGCGGATGGTTAGAGGAAGACCGTGGGATGCCGATATCAGGCCGTTGATCTGAAAGCCCCCGAGGAGCAGAGAAGCCAGGCGGCTGTCCGAAAAGATCCGCTTGCCCCGGCCGAACGGAAGCTCGTAGACCACGCCGAGGGTGAACACCTGCGGCCGGTCCAGGCCCGATAGCGAACGCTCGATGCTGGCGAACTGCCACGGAATCTGAAACGAATCCGCGAAAGCCGATGCGTTATCGATGCTTTTTGAGAAAGTGTAGTTCGCGTCGATGCTCAGACCGGAGCTGAAGCGGCGGGTTAACTTGGCTTGCAGCGAATTGTAGATCGCGTTGGCATCGTAGAAGACCGCGTTGAATCCGGAGAGGTTCGGGAAGGGCCGTACGCTCTGAATGGGCACACGGTTGATCACCACCTCCGCGGCACGCGAAAGATCCGGATTGTTTGCGGGCACGTTGCGCGAAAGGTGCAGGCTGCGGCTGCCGACGTAGCTGAGATCGATTACGGTGTTGAAGCCTACCTCACGCTGAATGCCCAGGTTCCATTGCATGTTGTAGGGGATGGTATCGGCGGAGTTGTAGGTAACCGAGGATACGGGCAGAGGCCGCTGCGGGGTGGCGTCCGCAAACAACTCTATCGGGTCGGGAACCACTGGCGCCTGATCCACCGGGAACCCTTGCGCCAACGTGAAATTTTGGGCCGCGCCCACGCCGCGGTCTGGAAACACCTGACCCGTGGTCCAGCCCGGATACGCCACCAGTTCGCCGTTGTTCACCCAGAGGTTAGAGTGAAATACGGCGAAGCCGGAGCGGAGCACCGTCTTACTGTTGAGCGAATACGCCACGCCGAAGCGGGGAGAAATGTTCACGTAATCGTTCCGCAGATTCAAGTTGCGCGAGGCATTTCGGCCGGCGATAAGCAGGTTGCCGGTTGCCAGGTCCACCCGTGAATAGACATTGTTCTTGACGATCTGGTTGGTCTCGAATTCATAGCGCAGCCCCAGGTTGAGCGTGAGACGATTGGTCGCCTTCCAATCGTCGTGGAAGAACAGGCCCAGATTGTAATTGACGCGATTGACGGGGATTTGCCGAACCGGGAAATCGGCCGTCTTGACAGCGCCCAGCAGAAGGTCGGCGAGAGCATTCACCGGATTGTTGCGGCCGGCGACGCCCTGGCCGGTGATTTCTCCGTTGAAGTTGTACGTTCCGCTGATGTCGTTGCCTGCCGTGTACCAGAATTGGTTTTGATAAAGCTGCGCTCCGAACTTAATGCTGTGCCGACCGCGAAGCCAGGACATGATATTGCTCGCGCTCGCCGGCTGGTGCACCCAATCCTGATAGCGTGCATCGCCGAAGATTCCGTATCCGCCGGAAATATTCACGCGGGGCAGGTTGGAGCCGACTTTGCGCTGAATCCCCAGCTCCTGGGTCACATCGAAGTCCGGATACCAGGGCTCGATTACGCGCGGATCTCGCTGGCCGCTCAGCAGAAGCTCGTTGGAAAGCGTGGGCCGCAGAAAGCGCGTGTAACCGAAGGTGGCGCGGCGGATGTTCCGGAAGCGCGGCCCGATCTCGCTGTTCAGCACGCTGTCGAAATCGCGCACCAGGTCGCGCGGGCCCTCGTTCACATGAGAGAACGTGAAGAAGAACTTGTTATTGCCGGTCGGATTGTAGTCGAGGCGCATGGTTCCGAAGTTTTTGTTGTCGCTCCTGCCGGCCTGCCGGATCCAGTTGTTGGTGCGGATTCCGAAGCGCGCATTCGGAATGCCTTCCGTGTTGGGCGCCGGGAAGAGCTGCATGAGCTTCTGCGCCGCCGGGTCGAGACGGTTCTGCGGAATCACGTTGCCGGCGAACGGCTGCCCGTTGAGCGGGTCATACACGGTCACGGGCACCGTACTGAAGTTGCCGCCCCGAAGGGAAGGCTCGGGAATGGTGCGAACCTTTTGAAGGGGGTCGCTGTCGCGGACACCTTCGTAGTTCACAAAAAAGAACATCTTCTTGTTCATTCCGGGAACCGGGCCGCCCAAAGCTCCTCCGAACTCGTTGCGGATCAGAACTCCCTTCGGCGTCCCCCGGGCATTGTTCTCCCAATTGTTTGCATACAGCACGTTGTTGCGATGAAACTCGTACAGCGCTCCGTGAAAATCCTGGGTGCCGGACTTTACCTGGAATGTGATCACGCCGCCGGAAGTTCGCCCGTATTCAGCCGAATACGTGCTGGCCAGCACCTTGAACTCTTGAATCGCTTCGATGGAACCGATGCGCTCGGCGATCCCTCCGATATGGGTGGTGGAAGCCCCGTCGATGACATAGGCGTTGCTGCCCTTGCGGCTGCCGTTCAGGCTCAGGTTGCCGGCGAAATCGAGGTTGCTGGGGTCGTCGCCGCCCGCCGAGACGCCTGGAGTGAGCGAAAGCAGAGCGTAGGGCACGCGGCCGTTCAAAGGAATGCTTTGGATGTCTTTGGCCGTGATGGTTTCACTGATCTCCGCGCTCTCCTGCTGGAGGGGCGTCGCCGCTGCGCGCACGTCCACCACCTGCTGCACGTCGCCCAGTTCCAACGTAACGTCCAGGCGCAGTCTCTGGGCGGTTTCCAGCGTCAGATCCAGCACCTGGTGCTTCTTGAATCCCTCGGCCTGAAATTCCGCCCGATACGAACCCGGCAGCAACGAGGGCGCAGTGTAGATTCCGCCGGCGTTCGACTGCGTCTTATAGACGATGCCGGTGGCGTTGTTAGTAATGGTGATGACGACGCCAGGCGCCACCGCGCCGGAAGAGTCGGTGACAATGCCGGTGAGGCTGGCTACGTTGGACTGAGCGAAGGCGGCTGCGCCGGCGAGGGAAAGCAGTGCAACGACGTGGAGCATGAGCATCCTCCTAATATGGCTAACCGGTTAGGCAGTTTACTCCCGCGCCCCTCTTTGTGTCAAACGCTCGCGCATTAGCGGTTCCCGTGCCGCCGGCCAGCGCAAGCACAACGCTCTCAAGCAGGCTGAAATCGGTGGAAATCCATTACAATAACCGGAGTTCATGATCCAGCCGGTCAACAGCGGAAGGTCTCTGGTGCGGGAGATCGAGGGTTCCGATAGTCCAACGCCCAGGCTCTGGTGGCTGGGGCACAGCGGCTTCGCCATCAAATTCCGCAAAGCCATCCTATACGTGGACCCGTTTCTTTCGGATGCCTATCGCGACCAGCCGCGCGCGATGACCGCTCCCTTGCGTCCCTCGGAGATTGCCCACGCCGGTCTGATCCTGGCCACGCACAAGCACGCCGATCACCTGGACCCGTGCGCTGTCCCGGCCATGATCGCGGCTTCCCCGCGCGCCAAACTGGTCGTCCCGAAGAGCGTTGGCCGCCACGCGCACTCCATCGGCGTCCGTTACGACCGCATGGTCACCACGGACTCCGGCCTTCGCGTAGAGTATCTGGACGACCGCATCTACGCCGTTCCCTCGGCGCACGAGTCGCTCGATTACACGCCGCTCGGCGGATATCCCTATCTCGGCTATCTCATTCGCTTCGGGTATTACACCATCTATCACGCCGGCGACTGCGTGCCTTACGCGGAGCTGGCTGACAGGCTGCGGCCTTACAACGTGACCGTCGCCCTGCTGCCCATCAGCGGCCGGCATCCGGATCGCCCGGGCAACTTCGAGATCCCCGAGGCCGCGCAACTGGCCGAGGATATAGGGGCTCGCTGGCTGGTTCCCATGCACTACGGCATGTTCGCTCCGGGCGCGGCCAAAGAGAACCGGTTCGTCGAACACATGCTCGGCCAGCGGCCGTCGCAGCAATTCAAAATCTTCCAATGCGGTGAGGGATGGACCATTCCCTCCGAGTAAGCTCGCGTTACCGCTGGGTGATTCTCGCCCTGCTGTTCTTCGCCACAACCATCAACTACCTGGATCGCATCGTCTTCTCGGTCCTCATCCCCATAATCCGCGAGGAGATGAACCTCTCCGAACAGGATTACGGCAACCTTACGGGCGCGTTTCAAATCGCTTATACCGCCGGTTTCCTCATCGCGGGCAAGTTCATCGACCGGTTCGGCACGCGCATCGGCTATGCGGTGTCGGTGATCTGGTGGTCCATCGCGGCTGGTCTGCACGCGCTCTCCCGGACCCCCGTCGAACTCGGCATCTGGCGCGCCATGCTGGGCTTCGGCGAAGCGGGCAACTTCCCGTCGGCCATCAAGGCCGTCGCCGAGCGCTTCCCGAAAAAGGACCGGGCGTTCGCCACGGGCATCTTCAACGCCGGCACCAACGTGGCCTCCATGATCGGCCCGCCTCTGTTCGTGGCGTTGAATGTGAGGTACGGCTGGCGGACTTGTTTTGTCCTGACCGCCGCATCGGGCTTTCTCTGGCTGATCGCCTGGCTGGCGTTTTACCGCAAGCCCGGAAAGAACGAGTTCGACGAAGGAGATACGGGGAAAAAGGTCGGCTGGTTCGCGGCTCTCCGCCAGCGTCCGACTTGGGGCTTCGCGCTGGGTAAGTTTCTCACCGATCCCGTCTGGTGGTTTTATCTCTACTGGCTCCCGCTGTATCTCTACGACGTGCGCGGCTTCGACATGAAACAGATTGCGTGGGCGCTGCCGGTGGTCTACCTGATGGCGGATTTCGGAAGCGTGGGCGGCGGCTGGCTCTCCGGCTGGCTGATGCGGCGCGGCTGGAGCACGGCACGGGCGCGCCGCGCGGCCATGGGACTCTGCGCCTGCCTGATGCCAGTCGCCGCGATGGCCGTGTTCGCTCCGGGACCGGTGCTCACCATCGCGCTGGTGAGCATCGCCACGGCCGCTCATCAGGGCTGGTCCGCCAACCTGTTTACCACGACCTCGGACGCTTTCCCCAGCGACACGGTGGCCTCGGTAACGGGCATCGGCGGATGCGCGGGAGGCCTGGGTGGATTTCTGTTTTCCTCCCTTCTGCCGGGGTTCGTAATCACTCACTTCGGCTACACGCCCATATTCCTGTTCATGGGCACGCTGCACCTGTGCGCGCTGGCGGGCCTCAGTGTTTTGCTTTGGCGGCCTGCACGTCCTTCGCAAGCAGCCGCGCGATAAACATGGTATCCATCCTGCCGGCTTGAAATTCCGGGTCCGCGAGGATGCGCTTGTGCAGCGGAATCGACGTGTGGATGCCCTCGACGACGAACATGTCCAGCGCCCGGTCCATGCGGCGGATGGCTTCGGTGCGGTCTTCGCCGTGCGCAATCAGTTTGGCGATCAGCGAATCGTAATAAGGCGGGATCACGCCATCGGCGTAAGCGGCGGTGTCCACGCGAATGCCGATCCCTCCCGGCAGATTCAGTGCTGTGATCCGTCCCGGCGAAGGCGTGAACGAGACCGGATTCTCGGCGATGATGCGGCACTCGATCGCGTGCCCGTTCAACCGGATCGGCTGCGCGACGATGTCCTCAACCGGTTCACCCGCGGCAATCCGGATTTGGGCCTTCACCAGATCGATGCCGGTAACCTGCTCGGTCACGGGATGCTCCACCTGGATGCGTGCATTCACCTCGATGAAGTAGAGTTTGCCGTTCTCGTCCATCAGGAACTCGACCGTGCCCGCGTTGGAATAACCGATGGCCGCCATGGCCTCCCGCAGCCGGTCGCTCATCACCTCGCGCACCTCGCTCGAGACGGAAGGCGAAGGCGATTCCTCGATCAGCTTCTGATGCCGCCGCTGGATGGAGCACTCGCGCTCGCCCAGCACCTCGACCTTGCCGTGCTCGTCCCCCAAAATCTGAAACTCTATGTGGCGTGGCGCGGCGATGTACTTCTCGAGATATACGTCCGGGCAGCTGAAAGCGGCTTCAGCCTCCTGCCGCGCGTTCTCGAACAGCGAAGGCATTTCCGAAGGAGCCGCGATCACGCGAATGCCTCTTCCGCCGCCGCCGGCCGAGGCTTTGACAATCACCGGATAACCGATTTGTTCGGCGGTTTCCAATGCCTCTTCCGCGGTCTGCAGCACGCCGTCCGAGCCGGGCAGAATCGGGACGCCGGCCTCTTTCATAATCGCCCGCGCCCGTTCTTTCACCCCCATGGCGCGGATCACACTGGCCCTGGGTCCGATAAACCGGATGCCGCACTCCTCGCAGACCTCCGCGAAGCCGGGGTTCTCGCTCAAAAACCCATAGCCCGGATGGATGGCATCGGAGTCCGTAATTTCCGCCGCGCTGATGACCGAGGGGATGTCCAGATAGCTGCGGGAACTCTTGGCCGGCCCGATGCAGATGGCCTCGTCGGCGAAACGCACCGGCAAAGTGTGGCGGTCCGCCTCCGAATAAACCGCGACGGTGCGAATCCCCAATTCCTTACAGGCGCAGATGATCCGAAGAGCGATCTCGCCCCGATTCGCGATGAGAATTTTCTTAAAGGGGCCGGATGGCAAACAAAGCCTCCCCGTACTCGACCGGCTGCCCGTTTGCAACCAGCTTGCTCGCGACAACGCCGGCGATCTCCGCCTCAATCTCGTTCATAAGCTTCATGGACTCAATGATGCAGAGCACTTTTCCGGGTTGTACTGCGTCCCCTATGTTGACAAAGGGAGGGGAGGCGGGCGAGGAGCCTTCGTAAAAGGTGCCTACGATAGGGGACTTCACGAAAACGAGATTGGCATCGGCTTCGGGGGCGGCAATATTAGGACTTGGCGGACCGGAAGTGTTAGCGCTCGCACCCTCCGGAGGCGGGAAGGCATAGGCGGCCGCCGCATATTCCTGGGGAAGCGGCAAAGCCCTTCGAATGCGAACCCTGTTTTCGCCTCTTTGCACTTCGAGTTCGGCGATGCCGGTGTCCGTTACAACCCTTATTAGCTCCCGAATTTCATCGAGTGTCATGTGTGCCTAGCTTAACAAGAGTCGGGCGGCTCTGTTGAGCCGCAAAGACTTCTACAACTCGCGCAGTTCCTTGGGAGTGGGAGTCAGAACCTCATGGCCGGTGGTGGTCACCAGGACGGTGTCCTCAATGCGCACGCCTCCGAATCCCCCCAGGTAGGCTCCCGGCTCGATGGTGATCGTCATTCCCGGTTCCAGGGTAGTCTTCTCCTTGCGGCCGATTCGGGGCGGCTCGTGGATCTCCAGGCCCAAGCCGTGGCCGGTGGAGTGGACGAAGGCTTTGTCCAGGCCGCGGGCCTTGAGAACCTGCCGTGCGGCGCGGTCCACGGAATGGCCGGAAACGCCTGGACGCACCGCATCCACTGCCGCAAGCTGGGATTCCAGGACGGCCTGGTACAGTTCGCGGACTTTCCTGGACGCGCGGCCGAGATGCAGCACCCGCGTCATGTCGCTGGCATAGCCGCCGAGCATGGCGCCCATGTCGATGAGCGTCAGGCCGGCCTGGAGCCGCTCGGGCCCGGCCTGGGCATGCGGCAGGGCGGAGCGGGCGCCAGCCGCGACTATGGTGTCGAAGGACGGCTTTTCCGCTCCCAACAGCCGCATCCGGTATTCCAGTTCGGCGGCCACTTCCCCCTCCCGCATGCCCGGCCGGATGCAGGGAAGGACCTCCTCGAAGGCCCGCGAATTCAATAGCACGGACCGCCGGATGCGCTCGATTTCGTCCTCCGACTTGACCATGCGATGTGTCTCCACCAGCGGCCCCAAAGGATGCAACGAGACGCCTAAGGGCAAACTCCGCTTGAGGTGTTCGTAGGCTTCGAAAGAAAGGCGCGCCTTCTCGAATCCCAACCGGCGGACGTGGTAGCGGCCGAGAGCGGCCACGACCTTCGGAATCAGAGGGCCTTTACACACTCGAACCGGGCAATCCACTTCGCGTGCGGCCTGAATTTCGTAGCGGGGATCGGTGAAGAAAACGGCGCGATCCGGCATCGCCAGCAGCATGCCGTTGCTGCCTGTAAAGCCGGTGAGGTAACGGATGTTGGGCAGAGACGAGACCAGGAGCGCGTCCAGCTTGTTCGGGGCAACCTCCGCGCCCAGCCGGATCCTGTGCCGGCGGGCCGGATTATCGGGCACGCGTCAATTCCCTGGCGAGAGTCAGGGCGCGGGTGGAGAGGGCGTCGGCCTGAACGAAGTCGCCCCGAGCCATGGCCTGCTCCGCCAGTTCCATAAAGGAGCGTACTCGGGCGGTCTCCGTCCGGATCTCCGGCTGCTTCAGCTGCGCCAGAAGAGATTCCACTTCGGAGCGCCGCGTGCTCAACTGCCGCTCGACGCGCTGCGCTTCTTCGGCCGGGCCGACGGGTCGTATCCGGGGAGCCGGCGTTTCCGCCGCCGTGGATGCGGGGGGAGCAGCCGGCTCCGCGATCGGAGCCGCTCCTGTCACGGCGCCGGAGCCATTCGCGCGCTGGGGTTTCGCGGGACGGGGTTCGGGAAGAGTTTCAATCTCCTCGCCGGGTTCCTCCACGCGCGGCGCATTGCGCAGCGTCGCCAGCGCCTCCTGGCTGATGGGTTGAGGTTCGGGTAACCGCGCCATGGTCTGGGGCACGGAAAGAGGAGGCTCGGGCTTCGCCGCGGGTGCGGGTTTCGCCGCAACCGGTTTCGCGGCGGCCAATGCAGGCTTCCTCCCGCTTCGCATCGAGCAACCCGACGCGAGTAAAACCAGGGCCGCGGACACTAAGACGAAACGAACTGGCTTCATGTCGATGGCGCAAGCGGAAACCGTAGAGAGAATGTGGTGCCTTTCCCGGTTTCGCTGGTAAAGTCGATTGTACCATCGTGCAATTGCACGATCCGGAAAGCCATGGCGAGACCGATCCCCGATCCGCCCTTCTTGGTGCTGAAGTAAAGCTTGAAAATCTTGTCCCGCAATTCGGGCGCTATGCCCATCCCAGTGTCGGCGATCCTGATCTCGGCCTCGTAGCGATAGACCGACGTTTCGATGCGCAGCTCGCCGCCCTTGGGCATGGACGCTATGGCGTTGACCACCACATTGAGCATCGCCTGCTTCAAAAGATCGGCGTCCGCCGAAATGACCGCGCCCTCGGAATCCAGGCTGACCGCCATACTCACTCCGGCGGCCTCAGCCTGCGGTTTGGTGAGACGCACCAGGTCCTCAAGCAGGGTATCCACGGCGATGTCCTGAAGGTTCGGGCGAAGCGGCCGGTTGAAATCCAGAAATGTGGTGACCACCCGGTCCAGGCGAAGGATCTCGCCGGAGATGATCTCCATCTCCGGTTCGATATCCGTATCTCCGTGAGAGAGCTTGGTCCGCGCCAGCTCCACGTGGATGTTGATGGCGTTCAGCGGATTTTTGACTTCGTGCGCCACGCCGCCCGTGATGCGGCCGATACTCGAGAGCCTCTCGGCAAGCTGGAGCTGGCTGCCGATGCGATGTGTCGCTTCGGGGTCCCGGAAGCGGACCAGCAGACCGATGCCATGGGAGGCAAGTCCGTTCGCCGCTCCCAGGCTCTGCACAATGTCCACCGAGAGTAACGCCCGGGAGACCTTGCCGCTCGCGCCCGATGGGATCGACACGTGCCGGTTGCGCACCGGCCGTCCGGTCTCCGCGATCTGGGCGAGAAGCAATCCAACGTTCGTGGTAGGAGCGAAAATTTCGCTCAGGCTCATCCCGATCAGCTCGGTGCGCTTGCGACCCAGAAACTTCTCTATCGCGCCCGAAGCCGTGACCAGGCGCTGCTGCCGGCCGAACACGAGCACCGCGTCTTCGAGCTCGTCCAGGAGCCGCTCCACGTTGCCGCGCAGGTCCGAAAAATCGTGCCGCGCTCCGCGAAGCTGCTGCCCCAGCAGATTCAGTTTTGAGGCCACCGCCTTGAGCTCTTCCGGCGGGGGCGCGGCGCCTCCGGGGTCGCCTTCCGCGCCAGGCTGCCCTTCGTAGTCCGCCCCCGTCACCACGTCGATCATGCGCCCCACCGCGCCCAGCGGGCGGTATACGATGCCGGTGAATACCAGCGCCACCAGAATCGATCCGAGAATGGAGGCCAGCGAGATACCCAGGTCCGTTTCCAGGATGGGCCGTATGCCTGCCCGGATCAGGGATGGCGAGATCACCACGCGAACGAACAAAACCGGAGCCTTCTGTCCCTCCTCGGCAAGGGCCTGAGTCAGCTCGTAGTTCTGGCGGTCGCTGAACAGGATGGGCAGCTTGCCCCACCAGGGCGTGCGGAGCACCATCGACTCGAAGTTCGGGTATTCGGTGAAAATCATGCCCACGCGGGAGGGGTCGCTGTCGGCCAGGATCCGGCCGTGCGTATCGGTGACGGCGATCTCCAGCAGGGCCGTCGCCGCCGTCAGAATGTTCAGCAGGTGGTTGGAGAGCTCTTCATCGCGGGTCAGAGCCTCATTCAGGGGCGCCGACCGTTCCCGGTCGAGCGTGCGCGTCACCGCATCCACCGAGATGCGCTGCATGATCTTGCCGCGCTCCAGCGACTCAAAGAACTGCAGCTCGATGGCGTGGGCGAGGTGCAGCGCCGAAACCACGCCTACAATGGTGGCCATCAGCAGAACCGAGTAGAGTGTCAGGCGCGCCCGCAGACCCATGGTGCCTTCAATCCGGAAGAAGCAGAAGCTTGCCCGAGGTCTTCCGTCCCTCCAGGTCCCTGTGCGCCTGAGCGGCCTCAAACAGGGGATAAGTACGGTCCACTCGCAGTTTCAGCTTGCCGGCCGCCGCCCAGTTGAGCACGTCTCCGGCCCGCCAGAGGAGTTCCTCCCTGCTCCCAGTGTAATGGGCCAGGGAGGGCCGGGTAAGGAAGAGCGATCCGTGCGCCGCAAGCTGCCCTGGATCGAAGGGCGGGACCGGGCCGCTCGACTGGCCGAACAAAACCATCATGCCGCGCGGCCGAAGGCAGCGCAGACTCTTGTCGAAGGTGGATGCGCCGACCGAGTCGTAGACCACGTCGAGACCCTGGCCGTTCAGGCGCTGGACCTCGCTCTCGAAGTCCCGCTCCGTATAGAGGATGACCTCGTCGGCGCCGGCCTCACGCGCCAAACGGGCTTTTGCCTCGGTGGAAACGGTGCCGAAAACGCGCGCGCCCAGGAGCTTCGCCATCTGCACGATCAGCAGTCCGGCGCCGCCGGCCGCGGCGTGGACCAGGGCGGTCTGGCCGGGCTTCAGGGCGAAGGTGGAGTGCGTGAGGTAATGCGCCGTCATGCCTTGCAGCAGCGCCGCCGCTCCGGCCTGGAAATCGAGAGAGTCCGGAAGCTTCACCAGTTGCCACGCGGGCGCCACGGCGTACTGGGCGTAGGATCCGCGCGCCATGGCATAGGCCACACGGTCTCCGGGCGCAACTTCAGTTACGCCTTCGCCCACCGCCTCCACCACGCCCGCGGCTTCCATGCCGGGCGTCAGCGGCAGCGGAGCCTTGTAGAGGCCGGTCCGGAAGTACACATCGATGAAGTTCACACCCGAAGCTTTGATTCGAACCAGAGCCTGGCCCGGGCCGGGAGACGGCGTGGACAGCTCCGCGTAGTGCATCCGCTCCGGGCCGCCGCACTCCCGGACTTCAATCGCTTTCATCCGCGCACCTCTTCCTTAGATAGTCAAAACGCCTTCCGAAAGGCCCGCGAAGCATGGGCCGACGCCGCATACAGTAACAGGTACAGCAGCGTGAACGGAAACAGCAGAAGGCGCGCCAGGGTCCTTACGGCGCCGGCCTCGGCGAGGCCGGTCCGGTAGAGTGCGAAGTGCCGCATGACCCGCCAGTGGCTGTAATCGATCCAAAAATAGTCTCCGTTCTCGTTCAGCACGAACACCTTGGCGGGAACGTGAGCGGCTACGGCCCATTTCCACTTGGTCATAATGGGCTCGGCGGAGCATATGATGCCCACGATGGAGTACCGCTTGGCGGCCAGCTCCTTATAGAGGCGCGCCCGGCCCGGACGGCCCCGGTAGTCGGAAACATGATACACCGTGGTAGTTTTGGAGGAAAAGCCTTCGGGCAGCCCGTTATAGCAAGTGACGAGATCGACTGGAACATCGTTCCCCCAACTGGAACGGAGCCCGGGAATCAGGTCTTCGAAGAGGGAGCGCGAGCCGCTCTCGACCAGCAGGATTCGGGAAACCGGCGGTACGCGGCGCGTGAAAAAATGGCGCACTCTATGAATATAGCGTTTCGGGGCGATTGTAGCGTTCCGGTCTTTCCCAAGGAGCGGCAGGCGCTTTTGACCCGTTGGATTTGGCATTCCTGGCGGCTTGCTATGCGCATGCTTCGGTGCTGTTGAAAGGGATGGCGCTCAGCGGCCCGGCGAAAATTGGCTTTGTTCGGCAAAACTCTCTAACGCGATATCGGGAAAGTCTTTAACCGCTGTTCCGCGGCGATCCGATTCCAGATTACGGAACCGGTCGGGGGCTGGCAGAGGGAGGCGAGGTGGAAGCGGTTGCAGGGACAGAAGTTATTTTTTGGTTATGCGCGGTGAATCCCCCATTCCGCTTCGCGGGTTCGGGACAACGAAGGACAAAAACGGGCGCGAGCGGGCGCAAAGTAGTAGAGGGTGCTGCCAGCGAGTGAGGCCGGTGCTTAGCTGGCGCCATTGAGCCCGTGTGTGAATCCGGACTCCCGGCATATTGGTGACGTGAACTGCCCGGTGAGCTGCCTGCCCAGGCCTTCGCACGTTCTCCAAAAAGACCGGACCACCAGATCCGCCGCGGCGGGTGGTGTCGGCAGCGGCCACATTTACGGGCTAACTACTTTTCGTCCCCGTGCCATCGCGGGAAGCTT
>JBBDWK010000038.1:0-5231 GCA_040902885.1 Bryobacteraceae bacterium
AGATTAACATGCACTCCCGTGAGGCCCAGGCGAAAGGGGACATTTCTACTTTGCCTTGACACAGACATAGGAACGGCTTGACGCGCCGCGCGATTTCTGATGACATGGTTTGCGCTCTACAAACTCAACTTGATCTGAGGAGAAGGCATTATGGCAAGCAATCGAGGCGTGGCATATATGGGCCCGGGCCGCGTGGAGGTCCAGAGTATCGACTTCCCGAAACTCGCCCTGGGCGATCGCAAGTGCGAACACGGCGTAATTCTGAAGATCGTCTCCACCAACATCTGCGGCAGCGACCAGCACATGGTGCGCGGACGGACCACCGCGCCGCAAGGACTGATCCTCGGCCACGAGATCACCGGCCAGGTGATCGAGGCCGGGCGCGACGTGGAATTTATCAAGGTAGGCGATATCTGTTCCGTGCCCTTCAACATCGCCTGCGGCCGTTGCCGCAACTGTAAAGAGGGCAAGACCGGCATCTGCCTGAGCGTGAATCCGGCCCGCCCCGGCGCGGCATACGGATATGTGGATATGGGCGGATGGGTGGGCGGCCAGGCCGAGTACGTCATGGTCCCGTACGCGGACTTCAACCTGCTGAAGTTCCCGGACAAGGACAAGGCCTTGGCGAAAATTGCCGATCTTACGCTGCTTTCCGACATTTTTCCGACCGGCTACCACGGCGCCGTTACCGCGGGCGTCGGCCCCGGCTCGATCGTATACGTGGCAGGTGCGGGTCCTGTGGGATTGGCCTGCGCGGCTTCCTGCCATCTGCTGGGCGCCGCCGTGGTCATCGTCGGCGATCTGATCGACGAACGCCTGGCCCAGGCCCGCAGCTTCGGCTGCGCAACCGTGGACCTGAAGAAGGACGCCACCCTTTCCGAGCAGATTGCCCAGATCGTCGGCGTGCCGGAAGTGGATGCCGCGGTGGATTGCGTCGGCTTCGAGGCGCGCGGCCACGGGAAGGAATCGAGCGTGGAGCGGCCCGCGACGGTGCTCAATTCCCTGATGACGGCGGTGCGCGCGGGCGGCAACATCGGCATCCCCGGCCTCTACGTTACGGACGACCCCGGCGGCGTGGACGACAATGCCAAGACCGGCAATCTCAGCATCCGCATCGGCCTCGGCTGGGCCAAGTCCTGTTCGTTTGCCACCGGGCAGTGTCCCGTGATGCGCTACAACCGGCAGTTGATGCAGTGCATTCTCCACGACAAGATCCAGATCGCCAAGGCAGTCCACGCCACCGTGATTTCGCTGGATCAGGCCCCCCAGGGTTATCGCGATTTCGACAAGGGGGCGGCCAAGAAGTTCGTCATCGACCCGCACGGCATGATCGCCGGCGCGGCCGCCTGAGCGTGACGCTCGAAGTCCTTCAGAAGCAAATCGTCGAATGCCGGCGCTGCCCACGGCTCCTCGCGCATTGCGCCGAGGTGGCCGCGGTGAAGCGCCGCGCCTTCCGGGATTGGGAGTATTGGGGCCGGCCGGTGCCATCGTTCGGCGACCCGGCCGCCCGCCTCCTCATCCTGGGCCTCGCTCCCGCCGCTCACGGCGCCAACCGGACGGGCCGCGTCTTCACCGGCGACCGCTCGGGCGATTTTCTTTACCGCGCGCTCCACGCGAACGGATTCGCTTCGCAACCCGAAAGCCGCTCCCGTGAAGACGGCTTGCATCTGATGGACGCCTATATCACGGCCTCGGCGCATTGCGCGCCTCCCGATAACAAGCCCACACGCGAGGAACTGCGCAACTGCCGGGAGCATCTGGAGCGGGAGCTGGACCTGCTTCCAAACGTGCGCGTGCTGGTTGCGCTGGGGCGGATCGCCTTCGACGAGTATCTCTCCGTCATCCGAGATCGCGGCATCATCGAGAGCCGCGGCCGTTTCGAGTTCGGCCACAACCGCGAGCACTGGCTGGGACCGGACAGTCCAATACTTCTCAGCTCCTATCACCCGAGCCAGCAGAATACGTCAACCGGAAAACTCACCGCGCCCATGCTGTCGGCGGTCTTCGCCAGCGCACGGCGTCTGATTGAGACCCGAACAACTACTGTCGCGGTTCCGTAAAGCGCTTGAAGATCAGCGCGCCGTTAGTGCCGCCAAAACCGAAGGAGTTGGAAAGCGCGCAATCGATCTTCATCGGGCGCGCCGTGTTGGGGACATAATCCAGATCGCACTCGGGATCGGGCGTGGTGTAGTTGATGGTCGGGGGCGCGACCTGATCGCGAATGGCCAGCGCGGTGATGCCCGCTTCCAGACCTCCGGCGCCGCCCAGCAGATGGCCGGTCATGGATTTGGTGGAGCTGACGGCGAGCTTGTAAGCGTGATCGCCAAAGCACCGGCGGATGGCCATGGTTTCGATCTTGTCGCCGACCTCGGTCGAGGTGCCGTGCGCGTTGATGTAGTCCACGGTCTCGGGCTGGAGCTTCGCGTCTCGCAACGCCGCGCGCATGACGCGGTAAGCGCCATCGCCATTCTCCGGGGGCGAGGTGACATGAAAGGCGTCCGCGCTCATGCCATAGCCCACGATCTCCGCGAGGATCGGAGCGTTGCGGCGCCGCGCGAATTCGAGCTCCTCGAGAATCAGCACGCCCGCGCCTTCACCGACTACAAAGCCGTCGCGATCCTTGTCCCACGGCCGGGAAGCACGCTCCGGCTCGCTGTTGCGTGTGGAAAGCGCGCGCATGGCGGCGAATCCGCCGACGCCCATGGGTGAGATGCAGGCTTCGGCGCCGCCGCAGATCATCGCGTCGGCATCGTCGCGCTGGATGATTTTGAAGGAATCGCCGATGGCGTGGGCGCTGGTGGTGCAGGCGGTGGCCGTGGCCGAATTGGGCCCCTGCGCGCCGACGCGGATGGAGACGAAGCCGGAGGCGAGATTGATGATGGTGGCGGTAATGAAGAACGGCGAGATTTTGCGCGGGCCGCCCTGAAGGAACTTCAGGTGCTCGCGCTCGATCACGTCGAAGCCGCCGATCCCGCTGCCGATATACACTCCCACGCGCTCGCGATTGGAGTCGTCGACGGCGAGGCGGGAGGCGGCCATGGCGAACTCCGTGGCCGCGATCCCGAACTGGATAAAGCGGCCCATCTTCTTAATTTCCTTGGGTTCGATATACCGGCCGGGATCGAAGCCGTGAACTTCTCCGGCGATCTGGGAGGCGAACGCCGCGGCGTCAAACGAGCAGATGCGCCCGATTCCATTACGGCCGGCGCGGACTGCCTGCCACGTTTCCTCGGTTCCAATGCCCACTGGCGAAAGCAGTCCGACACCTGTGACTACGACCCTTCTTGACAAACGCTAGCCTCCCCTGAACCCTCGATGCGGTGTGGATTTTACTTCTTGGCCGTCTTGCCTTCGATGTAGTCGACGGCGTCCTTGACGGTAGCGATCTTCTCGGCATCCTCGTCCGGAATTTCGAGTTCGAAGGCTTCCTCAAACGCCATCACCAGCTCGACGATATCCAGCGAATCGGCGCCGAGATCGTCGACGAACGACGCCGAGCTGTCGACCTGGCCCTCGTCCACGCCCAACTGGTCGACAATAATCTGCTTCACTTTCTGATCAACCGCCATGCATTCCTCCTGAAGATGTGCAAACTTTTGATTCTAGCGAGGTAAAGTCACACTCCGCAACTTGAATCTGGCGCAGACCGCAGGGTCCGTAATCCGTCTATACATCATGAACCGGCATTTGGAATGGGTGGAGAAGTACGTCCCGTAGGGGGGATCGGCTAACTCTGGCGCGCCCGGAGAGACTCGAACTCCCGACCTACTGGTTCGAAGCCAGCCGCTCTATCCGACTGAGCTACGGGCGCGCGCTACCGGCTATTATACAGGTCCATGATTGATAGGAAGAAAGTCGCGCGACAGGAAAACGAGATCAAGCTGTCCATTCCTAGCCCCCAGGCCGCGCGGCGCCGCATCCGCCAGGCCGGGTTTCAGCTTGTCCACCCGCGCACGTTCGAATCCAACACCGTCTTCGATACCCCCGGGTCCGGCCTGCTTGCGCGCGGCGAGCTGCTCCGCGTGCGGCGTTTCGGCAAGCAGGTTGTACTCACACACAAGGGACCGGCCCACACGGGAAAGCACAGAACGCGCGAGGAGACCGAGGTCGAGTTGTCCGACGCCGCCGCCTTCGAGCGCATCCTCCGCCGCCTCGGCTTTCACCCCGTCTTCCGTTACGAAAAGTACCGCACGGAGTACGCCAAGCCCGGAGAGCACGGAATGATCCTGGTGGACGAAACGCCCATCGGCGCATTTCTCGAATTAGAGGGCGGCCCGCGCTGGATCGACCGCACCGCCCGCGCGCTGGGATTCTCCGAAGCCGACTACATCACGAAAAGTTACGGCGGACTCTATCAAGAGTGGTGCGAGCGGAATGGGGTTCCGCGCGGGCACATGGTTTTTGCGGCTCACTCGGGCAGGTAGGTGATGTCGATCATCTGCCGCACCTGGAACGGAGCCACCGTATGGCGAATCCGCGCCGTGGAGCCGGGGAGCGCGCGCGCCACCACTTTCCGCAGCTCCGCCGGGGTATAGGCGCGCTCGATGGAACGCACGCCGTCCAGGGCGTTCAAGCGGCCCAAAAAGGGATAAATGAAGAGGCGAAACAGCGCGAGCGGCAAGCGATGGCGCACCAGGTCCAGAATGATGAAGCGCCGGCACGAGCGGCTTACATTGCGGATCACCGCGGTCAGCTCGGCTTCGGAGAGATGGTGAGCGAGCATCGCGCAGAAGGCCACATCGGCGCGCGGCAGCCGGTCATGAACGGCGTCGGCGGCATAGAGCGATACGTTGCGCGGCGCGTGTGCGGGAACGCGCAGATCCACGCCGATCACTTCCACATCCAGGCGCCGCTGAATCTCCGCGAGCATGCCTCCCGCGCCACACCCTACGTCCAGCACCGTGACTACCGGCAGCGGATCCCGGCGGATGGCGCGGGTGATCGCCCGCGTGTTACCCAACCACCGGTGGACGCGAATGAGGCCGCGGTGCACCCGGTCGACCACCTCCTCCGGGAGGTTCGGATCGTCCATAAGCTCTGGGAGGAGACATCTTTCCATGGCAGGAGTCTGCGGCGAGTTGATCCCAGGCCGAAAGTAACATTAGACGGCGGCGCGATTCAATAGAGACAGGTGCTCGGAAACCACATTTTTTCCGCCGGTTTGTGCGTTTTGGAGCGGCTGTTGCGCGTTTTTGATAATGTCCCCTTGAGCGTTCATTAGAAATGTCCCC
>JBBDWK010000039.1:0-33351 GCA_040902885.1 Bryobacteraceae bacterium
ACGATCCTGGCATGATCGGTAAAGGCTACGCCGATTTGCGTGATCTACCCCTAGGAGGAACCTGGGATCATTCGGAAATTGGCCTGTCATAGCTTCGGATCTCGAAGTCGATCCCTGCCAGCGATATGATTTAGAAGGGCAGGACGGGTGGCGACCAATTTGAGACGTCGGCCAGATCAGCAGATGAACTGGTGGGTCACTGATACGGACCGACGCAAAGACCGCGGCCTTCGCCCTGAAGGAGCACACGAACATGAAGCCAAAGAACACGATCTGCCTCTGGTTCGACAAAGACGCGCATGAGGCGGCGCGCTTCTACGCCGTCACCTTTCCGGATAGTAAAGTAACCGCTGTTCACGAGGCTCCCGGTGACTATCCGGGCGGCAAGAAGGGCGATGAGCTGACGGTGGAGTTCACCGTCCTGGGCATTCCCTGTCTCGGTCTCAACGGCGGCCCGGCGTTCAGGCACACCGAGGCCTTTTCCTTCCAGATCGCGACGGAGAATCAGGAAGAGACGGACCGTTACTGGAACGCGATCGTCGGCAATGGCGGCACGGAAAGCGCGTGCGGTTGGTGCAAGGACCGCTGGGGCCTCTCCTGGCAAATCACCCCGCGCGCGCTAACCGATGCGCTTGCGGCTGGTGGCGGTGAGGCAAAGCGTGCCTTCGAGGTGATGATGACGATGAAGAAGATCGACATCGCCGCCATCGAGGCAGCGCGGCGAGGCTGACGTGAACACGCCGAAGCGTCCTTATTCGTCTGGATCACGCGCAAACCGGAACCAGGGCTCCCCACGTTCAAGTTGACGGGAAACGCCCAAACTACGAAAGCGGCATCACGAATTCCGGCTTAAGCGGCATTGCCCAGGAACGCCGATTCGAGAACTATGGTCGCGGAATCTGAAGATCATCGCAAATCTTGCGGGCCAGAAAGTCGTTCACTTCACGATGACGCGGAACCGCAGATGAGCGCCGTGCCTTTCGGTTAACGTATATCGTATGGTTGCCGCCTTGACGATGACGCTCGCAGCCGTGCTGCTCCAAATGCCGGATGAGATCAGTGCGTTTCACGCGGCGGGCAGAATAAGACTCTCCCGAATAACATCGGCGCCCGCCAGACTTTGCTCGGACATTTCGCGGTTGGCTTCCAAAACCATCGTGACGGCTTCTTCCAGATTCGCACGCGCCTCTTCAAGAGTTTCCCCTTGGGTGTTCGCGCCAGGCAATTCTTCTACGAAGGCGATATAGCCTTCGGGCACTTTCATGTAAACAGCCGTCAATTTCAGTTGTGCCATCCTCTGCAATCATATCAAGGCTAGACTGGCCGCGCCGCCAGTGTCTGATCGCTGCCAAACGCCGGCGTCAACTTGCCCGGGGATGTCAGAACCTCAATTTGACGAAAAACGCCCAAACCGCTTTGTTGGCTGACTGGCCGGGGCCAAGAGCAGTCCGCATTCTACGGCGTGATCACGCGAAGCCTGGCGACCAGGATCGGCGGAATTTCGATACAGTTGTTCCAGCTCAGCGCGACGTCCCCGGAAGTGACATCGAAGCGGGCTCCTCCAACCTATCAACAACGAATCCGGCTGAAAAGTATGCCGCCATGAGTGTTTGCAAGGGGCGGTGGAAATAGTAGTGGGGTTGCGGCTGTCCGAAAATTCCAACGGCCTTCTCCGGGACCAAGTTCCTGTAGCGTTTGACCTTGAAACTGAAGCTCACACTCCGTCGCCTTCATAGTCGTCCCGCTCGGCGAGCAAGGTCGATCCACTCGTGTTAAAGCAGGGATGCGGGACAGAGAAAACGAAGCGGCCCCTTGTCTTGAGTGACCGCCAAACCGCGCGCAGCAGAGGAGTAATAGCGGCAATGTCCATCAACGCCATGTTGCAGACCGCTGCCTCGAATTGACCCGTGCCATGCGCAGCGAGGTGCTCTTCGTTCGTTAGATCCGCGAGCCGATAGTCGATACGGTCCGCATGTTCAGTCGTCCGGAGGCGGGCGCAATCAAGCAATGTGCGGCTAAAATCGCAGGCGACGACGTGTGCGCCCAAAGACGCGAGCCGGCGCGCAAACTGCCCGTTCCCGCAAGCGAGTTCTAGAACTCGCTCCCCGGGCGCTATGGCCAACAGTCGCTCAGTGGCCGGTGCGATTAAGCACCTGTGCCATTTGTTGCCTCACCCATATTGGCGTCTCACCATCGGGCATTTTGCTCCCAGATCTCCCGGGTTTCGCCGGCCAGATCGGGGAAATCCGCGTTCGAGTTCGTGTCCATTTTCCGCAGTATAGCGCCGCAGGCCGAGGGCTGCCCCACTCCTCTAATTCTGGAAGTAGCGCCTCAACGTTGTCTTGGCGGGCGGCGGCGTCAAAATCGAAACAGCCGCCATCAGCAGCGCCGACACGACCGTCATCGGCACCACCGGCATGAAACCAAAAACGGAAGTTCCGGAGGCCGTCCGGGCGAGCGCATCCATCCCCGCGATGGAATAAACAACTACCGGCGGACCTGGCGCCGGCGCGGGCACCAGGTACTGGAACACGGCGATGGCCGCGACTGCCAGGGCCGTCCACGTGGTGCTCGCCAGCGCGCCCCATTTCGTGCTGCGTCTCCAAAATAGCGCCGCGACGACGAGCGGCGAGAGCGCCGCATAGCCGGAAAAGGCGTACTGAATCGCTATTTCGAAAATCGTCTGCGGCGCCTGGAGAGCGATCAGATAGGCGAACACGGTGACACCCACCACGAAGATGCGGCCCGTGTGCACCTGCACCGCCTCGCCAAACCGGGCCTTGCCGCCGTAATACGCAAAGACGTCTTCGGTGAACATGGTCGAGAGCGCGAGAATCTGCGAGTCGCTGGCCATCACCGCCGCCATGATGCCCGCGCCCAGCAGTCCGGCGAGCCAAATCGGCGCGTAGCGCTCGAGCAGAATGAGAATCACATCGTCGGCTGCCATCTTCTGCTTCAGCGCATCGCGCTCCGCCATGGTCAGTTCGGCGCCCCGCGCGGCCAGTTCCGCGCGCGCCTCCTGTTTGGCCTGGATCGCGGGCGAGTCGGCCGCGCGATTTGCCGTCACGCCCAGGAAGACGCACGGCACCCAGATCGCGATGAGGCACAGCGGGTAGAAGACGACCGTCTTCTTGAACTGGGACATCTTGCACGCCGTGAGACAGAAAATGCTGATGTGCGGGAACGTTATTGCCGAAAGCGGGATGAAGGTGTAGCTGAAAAACGCGAGCGGCGGAAAGCGTTCGCGGGTCAGCAGCGGCGCCGTGGATGGCGCTTCCAGCATGGCCTCGACGGTTGCCCGGAAACCCCCCATCGCGGAGCCAATCACGATCACTGCAATGGCGCCGAAGCACAGGAAGAGCGTGGTCTGAAAGGCATTGACCCAGGCTGTGCCGCGCATGCCGCCGAAAAAGACGTAGCTCATCACCACCACCGCGACCAGCGCGCCGCCGAACCAGAACGGAACCAGCCCGCCGCTGATGGTCCGGAGAGCCGTACCGCCGCCCATCACCCCGATGATGATGTAAGGCACCAGAAGGACCGCCTGCACGGCGAAGATCACAGTGCCGATGTGGCCGCATTCCCAGCGGTCCCTGAACATCTGCACCGGCGTCATGAACCCGTGCTTCTTGCCCAGCGCCCAAATCCGCGTTCCGCAGAGCAGAAGCGCCACCGGCACGACGATGCCCGAGGAGGACGCCATCAGCCCGTAGGTCACGATGCCGTTGTGAAACGCGTGCCCGGAAGACCCCAGGATCGCGAACGCCGTCATGTGCGTGCCGAACAGCGACAACAGGAAGACGTAGGGGCCTAGCGAGCGGCCGGCCACGAAGTAGTCCTCGGCGTTGCCGTCGCGCCGCGAGCCGCGGAACGCAAAAATTCCGATGTAGAGAACGATCCCCAGATACGCCAGGACGAAAAGCGCCGGGATCACCGAGCCGTCATCTCCTTGGAGGTCCGCTCCACTTCGTGTTCCAGGTGTGACGGCCACGCGTACTTCACCAGCAGCGCCATGAGCATCGCCGCCGCAATCGAGTAGCAGGCGTGATAGAAGAGCCCGATCGGCAGGAAGCCGAACACCAGCGGGCGCGCCGTTCGCCAGAACCAGACATCCTGGTGGAGGGCGAAGAACACGATGGTCAGAATGGCGAGGGCCGCGGATTTCATGATGGAAGTGACCGGATTAGTCGGGCAGCTCCTGCTTCGGCTCGGGCAGCCAGAAGCTGGCGGCGAAACCCGCCGCATACACGAACAGAGCCACGGCCGCCGCCGCGTATGCCAGTTGGGTGAATGACGACCCGCCCGGCATTACGTTGACCAGGCTGGTTGTGAGCAGCGCCGCCGAGGTGCCAATCATGCGGCCTCCGATGTTCGCCGCAAAGCTCTCGCCCGTGCCGCGCAAATGGGTTGGGTAGACGCGCGGCAAATAGTTGCCCCAGAAACTGAACTGGGCGACAGTCAGCAGGCCGGCGAGCGCGACGCCCCACTTGAGCATACCCAGGTCGCTGATCGCGGGATAGAAAAATACCAGCGGAACAATCAACAGCCCGGGCGCTTGAAAGATGCGCAGAAGCTTCCGCCGCGAGACGATCAGGACCGCAAGATACGCCAGAATAAAACGCCCGGCGAGTCCGCCCATCTCCTGGTAGAACTGCACCGAGCTGACCGTCTGCTCCTGCGCCGCGCGCGGCAACGCGGCCACTTCCGCGAGGCCGGGGACGATGCGCGGCAGGTGCTGGATTGCGCCGAACGCAGCGCCATAGCTGCACGCGAACATGATGGTGGTGACGATCGTGGTTCGCCGGTACGCCGGCTGGAACAGCTCGCCGATACTCGGCCGCTTGAGCGTGCCCTTGTCCTTTTTCAGTTTCCATGCGGGCGACTCGGGAAGGAACGGCCGGATGATGATGAGAGGAATCGCCGGGATCACACCGGAAATCAGGGTGTAACGCCATGCTTCGTGGCCTCCCTGGATGGCCGGAAGCGCGTCTCCGTAGGTCACGGCGAGGTAGTAAGCGCCGGTGACAAGCAGCCCGCCGATTGACGAGAACGCCTGCGTGTACCCGAGCACGGCCTCGCGCTGCCTGGGATTCGGGAACAACTCCGCCAGCCACGCCACCGCGGCCACGAACTCGACGCACACACCGACGAACGTCGTGCAGCGGAAGAACAATAGTTGCATGGGCGAGGTTGCGTAACCCGCGGCCAGCGCCGAGAACGCGTAAAGAAGGATGCTCCACACCAGCACGCGCCGGCGGCCCAGCCGGTCCGTCAGGTAGCCGCCGAGCAGCCCGAAGATCCCGCCCGCGACGGCCGGGACGTAGAACAGCATGCCCACCCACTGGTTGAACTCGGGGGTGCCCGGTCGAATTTGCGCGAGCTCCATGAGCGCCGGCCGCACGATGAGCGGCAGCATCAACAACTCGTAGATGTCGAATGCGAAGCCCAGGGCGGCCACCGCGCAAATGGTCCATTGGACGGGAGTGAGCCTCGCGACTGGGGCGGCTGGGGCGTGTGCCATAGGAGTTCCGGTGTGGCTGAAGTAAAACCTTAACTTATAGCACAGGGCGTCAGTTTTTCCCGAACCAGCCGCGGTCCCAGGGATGCGCCAGCGTGGGGCGGTTCTTATAGCGAGTCATCTGGAAGACGATGCGCGAGCCCGCTCCCGGCTCCAGACGAACCGTCGCCAGCGGACCGCCTATGGCCTCCGTCTGGCCGCCCACCGTGGCCGAATCGAACTGGTGTTCTCCATAGCCGCCGGCCTGCACCACAACTGTGCGCGCTTCCACCGGGTTAACGTTCACGAGCGTCACCGTGGCCGAGCCGTCTTCCAGTTTTTCGACCAGCGCGCCCACGTCTTCGGGAAGTCCGGCGCGCCGTGCAATGGGATCGAAGTAGCGGAAGCGGCTGTGCAGCGTCCAGATCTTGCCGCCCGAGAAGTAACCGCCGAGGGTCAGATTCACAAGCGTGTTCGTCTCCGCCGGATTCAATCCCAATAGATAGTCCGCCAGCCTCGTGTCCGGAGTAGTATTGTCGTTCCGGATCTGCTCCATGCTCCGGCGTACCCGCCCGAAGTCCGCCTGCAGCGCCTTCACCGGGTAGTCCGCGTCCTCGCCTTCGAGGAACCCGATCCATCCGCGCTTCGGCACGCGCTCCAGGTCCTTGCGGTCCATCGACCACAAGTAGATCTCCGTCAACCGGTCCGTAAACAAATTGCCGGTGAAGTGATACCAGCTCGGCGGGCCGTTGTGCTTGTAGCCGCGCGGATCGCCGTACATCTGCGGCAGCAATGTCCTGCCGTTCTCCTCCTTTTTCTGGGCGTAGATGTTGTCCAACTGCCGGCGCAGCACGCCGACATAGGACTGGTCGCCCGAAAGCAGCATCGCGTTGCTGAAGCCCGGCCACGAACCGGCGGTCACCGTGTTGCGGTGCGCAATTTTCTCAATCTCGCCATCGAAGATCGTGAAATTCCAGCCGTAGGTGCCTTTCCACCACTGGCCGTTGTATTCGCCGCCGGGCTTTCCGTCCAGGCCGACATTGGTTGGAATGTTGCCGCCGCTCTGCGCGGTCCGCTCCTTCCAGGCGTTCATGTACTCCAGCGCCCAGTTGCGGTATTTGTCTTCCCCGGTCAGCATGTAGGCGTTT
Source organism: Bryobacteraceae bacterium (assembly GCA_040902885.1). Taxonomy (GTDB): domain Bacteria; phylum Acidobacteriota; class Terriglobia; order Bryobacterales; family Bryobacteraceae; genus JBBDWK01. The sequence continues at coordinate 6,646 of JBBDWK010000039.1, forward strand.
AGCGCCAGATTCGTGGACGCCATGTTCAGGGGGTGGTCGCCCACGCTGTCCAGGTATTCCGCGCAGTGCGCCAGCATCTTCGGGTAGTATTCCGTCAGGTTGAGCAGCTTCCCGCGCCCGGCGCTGTTGTGAAGCAAATGGAAACTGCCGGGCACGGGATCGCCCACCCAATCGTACGTCGTGGCCTTGTGCATCATCGGCCCTTTGCTGCCGGTCCAGAGGCTCTTGATCAGCTTGTTGACGGGATCGTAATTGGGCGCTTCGGGATCTTCATTCATATACATCCCCGCGAAACGCTTCATCCGCGCGCGGTACAGTTCGTTATTCGGGTCCGAGAGGCCGAGAAACATGAAGGCGCGCATGCCCTCGCCGGTGTGAAACCAGTCCGACTGGGTGATGAATTCCTTGTAGTAAGACCCGTTTTCCGAGAGCTTGGTCAGCGTGGTGCGCAACTCGTTGTACTGCTTCCAGTGACCCTCCTGCGCCTTCTTGTAGAGCTCCAGAACCGAGTCCGAGCCGCCCAGGGCATGCAGGAGGGTCCAGTTGAAGAATGTTTCGATGGCGTCGTCCGGCCCGTCGAGCGTACCCCAACGCATGGTGTGCAGCAGGTAGCCGCGGTCGTCCACGTATTTTTCCGCGAAACGTTCGCAGGCCTGGGAGTTGACGCGCAGCAGGTCGCGCTCGAGCAAAGCCCACGCGGGAGGCGCCATCGGCGTCTTCACCACAAGGGTGACTTCGGCGTTGAGGCCCGAGGAGAACAGCCCGAGCGTGAAGAGAAGCGGCAAAGCGGAGAGGCGGTGCATAGAGCACTATTAAAACACCGAATCGCCCGTTGGCGGGGGGGTGGGGGCTCAGCCTACTGGCCGAGGCCAACGTCCGGCAGGCCGAGGTCACGTCCTTGAGCTTCTCGAGGCGGTTTCGGAACCACGGTAGTCTCACCGTTTGCAGCCGTGCTTTAACTGCGGCAGCGTGCAGACAAACGAGGGCTTTGGTTATTTTTTGAACAACCGCTCGCTTTGGCGCTACTGTTGCTGGGGTTCACCCGAGCGGCTTCAGCAACGCCAGGCGTAATAGAGGGCATATGAAAACACAGGAACTTGAACGCGTATCGGCTTCGTTGCCTTCGAGAAGCTTGATTACGCTAACCATCAACGGCGCAGAGAGGCAGCTGGAGATTGCGCCGTGGACAACTTTGTTAGACGCGCTGCGTGAGTATGTGGGTTTAACCGGTACGAAAAAAGGATGCGACCACGGACAGTGCGGAGCTTGCACCGTCCTGGTGGATGGAAAAAGCATCAATTCGTGTCTGACTCTGGCAATCATGAAAGACGGTGCGGATATAACGACAATTGAAGGATTGGCCAGAGGAAACGCACTTCACCCGTTGCAACAGGCGTTCATTGAACACGATGCCCTGCAATGCGGGTACTGTACGCCGGGGCAGATCTGCTCGGCTGTAGCTCTGATCAATGAAGGCCGGGCGAAGACGGAAAATGACATTCGGGAACTGATGAGCGGCAACATCTGTCGTTGCGGCGCTTATCCGAACATTCTCGCGGCGATTCAACAAGTCATGCAGGCGGGTGAAAGGAACGTGAAGCCGTGAACAGTTTTTCATACGTAAGAGCCGCCGACGTAGCGTCCGCTGTGCGCGAGGCCTCCAAAGACACCGAGTCAACGTTTATCGCGGGCGGCACAAATCTGATCGATCTGATGAAGGAGAATGTCGCCCGTCCGAGCCGCTTGATCGATATCATGCGTCTATCTTTGAATCGCATCGAGGACATGGACAACGGCGGCTTGCGGCTTGGCGCGTTGGTGACCAATGCGGCTACGGCCTACAACGAGCAAGTCGAAAAACGTTACCCGCTGCTCTCGCGGGCGATTCTGTCGGGTGCGTCACCGCAACTCCGCAATATGGCAACCAATGGCGGGAATCTGCTGCAGCGAACCCGCTGTTACTACTTTTACGATACGGCCACTCCCTGTAATAAGCGAGAGCCTGGCGCCGGCTGTTCGGCCATCGAAGGGTTCAACCGCATGCACGCGATCCTCGGCACGAGCGATCAATGCATAGCAGTGCACCCCTCGGATATGTGCGTCGCCCTCGCCGCGCTGGAGGCGGTTGTTCGCGTCACCGGCAAAGGCGGCGATCGCGCAATCCCGTTTGCCGACTTCCATCGCTTGCCCGGGGATACGCCGCAGATCGACAGCAATTTGCGGACGGATGAGATCATCACGTCCATCGACCTGCCTCCAAAGGGTTTTGCCCATCATCATGCCTATCTGAAAGTGCGTGACCGCAAGTCCTACGCCTTTGCGCTCGTTTCGGTTGCGGCGGCGCTTGAAATGTATGGCGACACAGTCACGGAGACACGACTCGCCCTTGGCGGTGTGGCGCACAAGCCGTGGCGCGACAGGGAAGCTGAAGCCTTGTTGAACGGCAAGGCGGGTACCGCGGATAACTTCCGGACGGTTGCCGAGGCACTCATGCGCGATGCCGGAGGCTTCGGTCACAATACGTTCAAAATCGAGCTGGCAAAGCGAGCAATTGTGCGCGCACTGAAGCATGCCGCTCAGATGGAGGCTCGGCCATGACGACCAGTTACATCGGCCAACCGCTGAGCCGAGTCGACGGGCGTGCGAAAGTGACCGGCCAGGCAAAGTACGCAGGCGAATATAACGTTCCGAATCTTGCTTACGGGTTTGTAGTCTCCAGCCCCATTGCCAAAGGACGAATCAAGAAGATTGATGCGAGCGAAGCACTCAGTCTCGAGGGTGTGGTGCAGGTGTTCACGCACGAAAACGCACCGCGCACTGTGTGGCTCGATCGAAGCTATCGGGACGAGGTCGCGGCCACCGGCTTCCCGTTTTATCCGCTCAAAGACGACGAGGTCATCTTCAGCGGGCAACCTGTCGCGCTCGTGGTCGCCGGGAACTTTGAACTTGCGCGATATGCTGCGTCGCTTGTTCACGTCGAGTACAAACCAGAACGGCATGCGACCGATTTAAATGAAAAGCGGGACCAAGCCTACAAACCCCAAACAAGAGAGCATATTGAGCCACCGCCCAAGCCGCGCGGCAACCCCGATGAAGCTTTTGCCAATGCCGCCGTGCAACTCGAAGCGGAATACTCCTTACCCATTGAACACCACAACCCGATGGAACCTTTCGCCACCACCGTTGTCTGGGAAGGCGACGGAAAGCTGACTGTATATGAGAAAACGCAAGGGCCGCAGAACAACCAACAATATATCTGCAAGGTCTTCGGGTTGTCCGATGACGGCGTACGTCTTCTCTCGCCGTATGTCGGAGGAGCGTTCGGTTCCGGTCTACGTCCCCAGTATCAGTTGTTTCTGGCGGTAATGGCAGCGCGAGAGCTGAAGCGTTCGGTCAGAGTCTCATTGACGCGCCAGCAGATGTTCACGTTGGGGCATCGTCCTCAGACGTTGCAGCGCGTCGCGCTTGGCGCCGCAACGGACGGCAGTCTGGAAGCTCTCATCCATGAGGCTTTCGCGGAGACATCGCAGTTCGAAGATTACACCGAAAATGTCGTCAATTGGTCGGGCGAACTTTATCGCTGTGAGAACGTCAAGCTTGGTTACACCGTCGCGCAACTGGACTTGAATACTCCATGCGACATGCGCGCGCCGGGCGCCGCATGGGGATTGTTCGCGCTCGAATCCGCAATGGACGAGCTGTCCTACAAACTGGGCATGGATCCGCTCGAGTTACGCCTCAGAAACTACGCCGACAAGGATCTCAATAACGACAAACCATTCTCGAGCAAAGAATTGCGCGAATGCTACAGGCAAGGTGCGGAGCGGTTCGGTTGGGCGAGACGCACTCCCGAACCTCGTTCGATGCGCGATGGGGAGAGCCTCATCGGTTGGGGTTTGGCGACCGGCGTTTGGGAAGCCATGCAGTTGACGGCAAGCGCGAAAGCTGTGTTGACCGCCGACGGCAAACTAACAGTCAGTAGCGCCACCGCGGACATCGGGACCGGAACCTACACGATCATGACGCAGATCGCGGCCGAGACGCTCGGCTTGCCGATCGAGGAGGTAACCTTCAAACTCGGTGATTCAACCCTCCCGAAAGCGCCGGTCGAAGGTGGTTCCTTTACAGCGGCCACGGTCGGATCGGCAGTCAGGGCGGTATGCGAGGGAGTGCGCGAAAAGCTGTTCACACTTGCCAGAAACGTCAAGAACTCGCCGATTGCCGGCGTCAAGTTGGAGGACGTAACGTTTGCCGGCGGCTACCTCAGACTGCATAGCGACCCTTCGCGGGGCGTTTCCATAAGGGACGCGATGCGCCACGGGGAAGTCGGCAGCATTGAAGAAGAGAAGTCAGTCCTCCCCAACATGTTGGAGCAATCGCGATATACGCGGCATTCGCATTCGGCGGTGTTCGCGGAAGTGAAGGTGGACGAGGACCTGGGCACGATTGAGGTCGCGCGCGTGGTGAGTGCCGTTGCTTGTGGACGCATTCTCAATCCTAAGACGGCGCGAAGTCAGATCATGGGTGGCATCGTGTGGGGTATCGGCATGGCTCTGGAAGAGGTGAGCGTGATCGACCAGAAGTTCGGACGGTTCATGAACCACAATCTGGCGGAATATCACGTGCCGGTCAATGCCGACGTGCATGATATCGACGTGATCTTTGTCGAGGAACACGATTCCATCGTCAATCCATTGGGCGTCAAAGGCGTGGGGGAACTCGGAATCGTTGGCACGGCAGCGGCAATTGCCAACGCAGTGTTTCACGCGACCGCCAAACGGATCCGCGGCCTGCCGATCACACTCGACAAGTTGATATAGGCAACGGCAACATCTCGACCTCGGTCGCTACGGCCTTCAAGCCCAGCGACGCCGGCCTGCCCGCCTACATGGATCAAGCGGCATACGATGCTCAACTGCTGGCCGAGGCAATCGTCCGGCAGGCGGAGCTCAGGTCCTTGAGCAATGCCTTAGCCCGCGCGACCGTCATGCGCGGAAGGGGGCCCGATACGCTGAGAGCCGCGATCGCCTCACATCGTAAAACGCTGCTACTCTGATTGCAAAATCGTCTGATTGCAAAATCGCCTGATTGCAAAATCGCCTTGACTCCCGCTGCACGCCACGATAGATTGTGGCTTCGCTATTCAGCAGAACGTTTCATTTGGGTCCCATGGAACTCAGTCCGTTGAGGTGATTGCCGTGAAGAATCAGTCAAGGATCGCTTTTCTCGTGCTATTTGCCGCCGCTTCCGCATCCGCGCAGGAAACCCGCAGCACCATCTTCGGCCGGGTCCTGGATCAGCAGAATGCCGCCGTGGCCGGTGCGGCTGTCGTCGTAACCAACGTGGATACCAACGCAACCACTCGCCTTCGATCCAATGAGACTGGTTACTACGAAGCAAACCTCCTGCTGCCCGGAAATTACCATGTGACGGCGGAAATGCTGGGATTCAAGAAAACAGTCCGATCGCGTATCGTCCTCTCCATTAGCAGCCGGGTTGAGATCGAGATGCTGTTAACGGTGGGTGAGACGGCGGAGACGATTTCCGTCACCGCCGAGGCCCCCTTGCTGGAGGCCTCCAGCGTGAGCGCCGGGCGCATTATGGATAACCGCAGCGTCACCGACTTGCCCACGTTCAACAACAGCCCGCTCATGCTGATCAAGCTGGTGCCGGGCATTCAGGCGAGCGCGAACCGGCGCTACAACGGCGTGAACGCGCTGGGAGGCACCTCCGAAGCCCACAATGCAGGCAATGTTGGAGGCAACGACTGGTCCATCGATGGAGTGCCCAACATGGGCAACGGCTATAGCGCTGCTTACCTGCCCTACTCCACCACCATCCAGGAGTTCAAGGTCGAGTCCACCAATTTCGACGCCTCCATCGGCCACACCACCGGCATGACGGTCTCGGTGATGACCAAGTCCGGCAACAACAGCCTGCATGGCGCACTCACCGAACAGCACTGGCAGCAGCGATGGAACGGCACGCGCTTTTTCGTGAAGCAGCAGTACTACCGCGACATTGCCGCCGCGGAAGCCGCGGGCAATGCGGCGCTTGCCGAGCGGCTGCGCAGTTCACCGAAGCAGCCCTCCGGCCACTCCAATAACTACGCGGGCACCATCGGTGGACCCATTGTCATTCCAAAACTCGTCAATGGACGCAACAAGCTGTTCTTCTTTTTCAGCTACGACGGTTTTGAGGACAAGAAGACCACCGAGTCCACCTTCAATCACACCGTCCCATCGCTGGCTCATCGCGAAGGCGACTTTTCCGATTTACTCGCCATCGGTCCCCGCTACCAGCTCTACGATCCGCTCAGCGTGCGCCTGGATCCGGCACGCCCCGGCCACGCCGTTCGCGACCCCATCAACGGTAATGTCATCCCCCGCTCGCGCATCGTCAGCCCCGCCCACGCGACGTATTCCAAGTTCTTTCCCACGCCGAACAATCCGCCCGCCCGCGCCAACCTGGAACCGCTGAACAACTATCTGGGCGTCGCCGAGCCATATAACTGGAGCTACGGCGCTCTGGCCAACCGGTTCGACTACAACCACTCCGAAAAGCACCGTTTCTTCGGCCGCTGGACCTGGCTGAAGTATCGCGAAGACCGCCAGGACTGGACCTACGAGACGGCGCGAGGCCTTCAAACAAACGGCGTCAATCGCAACAACAGCGGGATCACGCTCAACTATGTCCTCACGCCGAACGGCTCCACCGTCCTCGACCTGCAGGGCGCCATTAACCATTTCCGCGAAGGCAACATTCTGACCTCGGTCGCCACGGCCTTCAAGCCCAGCGACGTCGGCCTGCCCGCCTACATGGATCAAGCGGCAGGCGACAACCATACCCTGCCCATCATGGCCATCTCCGGCTACGACACCCTCGGCCAATCCGTGCCGGCCTGGACCAACTTCGTCCTCGCCTCCACCAAGGTGAATTTCACGCACATCCGCGCCGCGCACACCATCACCGCCGGGCTCGATGTGCGAGACCATCGCCGCTCCGGCGGCAACCCGGGCGAAGTGAATGGCCGCTTCAATTTCACGAACAAGTTCACCAGCCGCGAAGAAGACGGCCTCACCGTGGCCGCCAACCTGGGCCATTCCTATGCCGCTTTTCTCATGGGATTGCCCGCTTCCGCGAGTGTGGATATCAGCGCCAACTACTTCCTGCGGAATCCCTATGCCGGCTGGTTTGTGCAGGATTCCTGGCGCGCCACCTCGCGCCTCACGCTGATGTTCGGCCTCCGCATGGAGAATGAATGGGGCCGCGCCGAGCGCTACAACCGGGTCATCGGCTGGTTCGATCCGGCCGCCAAGCTCTCCATCACCGACGCCGCGCAGGCGGCCTATGCCCGCTCCCCGGTTCCCGAGCTCGCCGCGTCCGAATTCTCGGTTCTCGGCGGCTCTATCTACCCCGGCGTCAACGGCGCGGGATCGAGGCTGCAAACCAACGAATTCATGCTGCTGCCCCGTTTCGGCGCCGCCTATCAGGTGAATGCAAGAACGGTCGTGCGCGGCGGCTATGGCATCTACTTCGATACGCTGAACGCGCAGAACGTCGGCCCCGATCAGTCCGGCTTCAGCCGCGCCACGGTTAGCCCCATCACCAACGACTTCGGCCAGACATGGCTTTCCGGCAATCCGCAGATCGGCGTTTCGCCGCTCACCGATCCCTTCCCTGTGCGTGCCGATGGAACCCGCTTCGACATTCCGGTCGGCGCAGGCCAGGGCCTTCTCGCTCGCGCCGGTTCCGGCTGGAGCTTCTTCGGTGAAACCGTGCCGCGCGCCCGCCAGCAGCGTTGGCGCATCGATGTGCAGCATCAACTGGGCAACGACATGGTGGTGACGGTCGGCTATGCGGGCAGTTTCTCGGACCAGATCCGCCTTGCACAGCGGCTGGACTCTCTGCCCGGCCAATACTGGAACACAACACAGGAGCGCAACAACGCTCTGGCTAGCAACCTGAACCAGAACGTGACCAATCCCTTCCGGATTCAGAATTTCGCCGAGCTTCAGTCCTCTAATCCCATCGAATATCAGGCACTGGCTTCGCGCGGCTATTTCACCAGCCAGATCATTCCGAAGCACATGCTGCTGCGCCCATTTCCCCACATGAACAACTTGAACGCATCGGCCGCCACCGATGGCAAAGTGAAGACTCATTCGCTCGAAGCCAGTTTCCAGCGGCGTTTTGCTCGTGGTTTCACGTTCAATGCCAATTACACGGCGCTGTATGAGCGAGACAAGCTTTACTATCACAACGAGTTCGACGCACTGCCCAGTTGGCGTCAATCCAACGCCGGCGTTCCCCAGCGATTTGCCGCCACGGGCATATTCGAGCTGCCTTTCGGCCGCGGCCGCGCCTTCGCGCAGTCGGGAATTGCGAGCGCGCTCTTCGGCGGATGGCAGATTGCGGGCACCTTCGAATGGCAACCGGGAGCCCTGTTGGATTGGGGCAATCTTTTCTACTCCGGCGACCTCGCCAATATCAACACCGGCGCCCGCACGCTGGACAGATGGTTCAACACCGAAGGATTCGAGCGCAATGCACAGCGCACTCCGGCGGCCTTCCAGGCTCGTGTGTTTCCAACGCGTGTCGATGGCGTTCGCGGCGACGGATTGAACCGGATTGACGCGAACATCCAGCGCGATTTCCGTCTGACCGAGAAGTTTGCCCTTCAGTTGCGCATGGATGCACTCAACGTTGCCAATCGCTCGCAATTCGCAAACCCGGATATGAATCCCATCTCCACGAACTTCGGCCGCGTCACGAACAACACGTCCAGCACGATGCGGTTCCTGCTCTTTCAAATCCGCATCAAGTTCTGATAAAGATAACAGTGGTTGCTTGCATGACTCGAATCATTCAAAGTTTCGTCTTCGTTCTTCCGGCGCTTGCCTTCGCGGCCCCGGTTCCCCTTGATCTCAGCGGGGTGAAGCCTGGCCCCATCACGGTCGTACGGGAAGGCGATATGGCCGTCGTCCGCTGGCAGGACGCGGAAAGCCGGTCCTGGGAAGCGGCGTTCGATCTTGAACCCAGGCGGCCTTTGATTGCGGCAATCCGTGCCGGCGGCAAGACGGTGATTCAGAACGCCGTGCCCATCTACGACGCCGAGACAGGCAAGCGGCGGGGTGGATTTGACGAGTTCTTCGACTTCCCTCCCAGCCATCCCGATGGCACACGGAGCTACCAGGGACGTCTCGAGGCCACGGCGGCGCGCGCAATCACCCATGGGGACCGCGTGGAGGTTTCCTTCGACGGGTACCAGATGGGAATCTTCAGCGGCTCCATCCGGTACTTCTTCTATCCTGGGAGCCGGCTGATTCAGCAGGCCGTGGTCGCCTCGACCCATGAACCCGACACGGCCTATTTCTACGATGCCGGCTTGCGCATGGCAGTTCCGCGCGATTCCCGCCCCGGCAACAACATGGAGTCCGAGATCGCCTACTACGACACCGAAGGGAAGCTGCAGGTAGTGCACCCCAATATATCGGAGAAGCTCCCGGTTCAGGTCCGCTACCGCACACTGGCGGCTCGCGCCCAAGGTGGCAGCATCGCTGTCTTCCCAACGCCGCACAAGTACTTCATGCCGCGCGATTTCACCACCAACATGGGATTCCTTTGGCACACGGCCTGGCGCGGTCAAGTCTACATCGGCGTCCGCCAACTGCCCGACGACAACTCGCGCTTTTACCCCTGGATGAATGCGCCGCCGGGTACCGAGCAGCGCATGAACGTTTTCTTCCTGCTGAGCGAGGGCGAAACCAAACCATTGCTCGACGAGGTCGCGCGATACACGAATCGCGACAAATTTCCCCGGCTTGATGGTTACTTGACTGTCGCGCCGCACTGGCACTTTGCCTATACAGTTCAGGCCATGGAAAAGGGGGCCGGTTGGATTCCTCCATTTAAGCCCGTGCTGCGGGAGATGGGCGTCGACGCCGCCATCATTGCCGACTTCCATGGTGACGGTCATCCACGGGATCAGACCGAACTGCGTCTGAAGGAGCTGAAAGCCTACTTCGAATTCTGCCGGGCCCAGAGCGGGAAAGACTTTCTCCTCATGCCCTCTGAAGAAGCCAACGTCCACTATGGCGGCCACTGGGCAGTTTCTTTCCCAAAACCGGTCTACTGGTACATGGCGCCGCCAGGCACGAAGTCGTCGCGGGCCGAGGTCCCGGGCTATGGGACTGTCTACACGATTGGCGATGCGAAGGCGCTGCTGGACATGATGCGGCGCGAGAATGGTTTCGCTTATCAGACGCATCCGCGCACAAAAGGGTCGAAGCAATATCCCGACGCGATTCGTCACACCGAGCACTTCCTCGACGACACCTATGTGGGAGCCGGGTGGAAGCAAATGCCCGCCGATATGGCGTCGCCGCGCATGGGGGAACGTTCGCTGACGCTTCTGGACGACATGAGCAACTGGGGGCTGCGCAAGCTTCTTCTGGCCGAAGTGGATGTGTTTCAGATCGACCATACGCACGAGCTGTACGCGCACATGAACATCAACTATGTCCGCGCCGCTCAGCTGCCCTCGTATGACCGCTATGACGAGTTGCTCCAAACGATGCGGAAGGGGGACTTCTTCATTTCGACCGGTGAGGTCCTGATGCCGGAGCATTCCATCCGGGAAACGCAGACGGGGAAGTTGCACGCGGCGGCGGAGCTTCGCTACACCCTGCCGCTGCAATTCGCCGAAGTCGTCTGGGGCGATGGCGAGAAGACGCATCGGAAGACGCATTCGCTCGAGACCACGCGCGAGTTTGGCAAGCAGAAGATCGAGTTTGAGGTGGAAGCGCCCGGCTGGCGTTGGGCGCGCCTGGCGGTCTGGGACGTGGCCGGCAATGGAGCGTTCGCGAATCCGGTGTGGAACGAGAAGGCACGGTAGATGGTGGCTGGTGGCCTCCCGCTGCCGAGCCGCCGCCGACACGGGTGCCATCGGGAACGAAAAGCGCTATTGGCTCACGCGCACGGAAAATGGTTCACCCATCTTGCGTACTGAGAAAACGAGCAGCTCGGCGGGCTCCGTTTTGCTCAGATTCCGATAGAGCCGGTGGGCATGCATGGGTGGCTCGTAAAAGACATCGCCCGCGCGGTAGACCTTGGGCGGATCTGGATCGACCTGGCTCTCGACCTCTCCTTTCACGAGGTAGGCGAAGACCGGCCCGGGGTGCTGGTGCGCGGGAGACGTCACTCCTGGGGCCCTAGTGATCTTGATCACGCTCACTTCCTGGCCGGTAAGGTCCGTCAGCGGCTCCTGCAAGAGCGGTTTCAGCCCCCGAGGTAACGTGGCCGTGTTCTGGAAAACGAGGATCTTCGCCGGTTCCGTCTTACTCACGTTCCGAAAGACGCGGTGGACCTGCTTGGGACGCTCATGGAAAAAATCCCCCGCGTGGTAGATCTTCAGCGGGTCCGGTTCGATCTGATTCTCGATTTCTCCCTCAAGGATATAGGCGAAGACCACTCCCTCGTGTGTATGAGTGGGGGCCGATAGCCCCGCGGGCAAATTGAGGATGAACAGGGACATTGTCGGTTCGGTTGTGTCCCCCAGCGACCCCTGCATCAACGTTTGTCCATGCAGTGGCGTACTGTAGCTTCCCAGCACGCAGAAAACAGCCAGCACTAGGATCAAGGTGCGATTGAGTTCGTGGCGTATTGTCATAACTAGTTCATATCTCCAAGACTGTATATGTCGGTTTTGGGGTGGAATTCGGACCACGCGAACCAGAATTCCGTTATAAGGATCAAGTTTTTCAATTGCGATCCCTTGAGCGATCCTGCCAGGCACAAACCGTACGCGTTCCAAGTGGATCCGATTTCGAGATCCACCAGCTTGCTCGCCTCATTGTCCACTGGCCAGAATCGCAAGGTCCTGTCTTTCACCCGCGCCTCGAACGCAGTCGTCGTATCGGACGCGGGTTGGTGAACGATCAGAACCGGAGTCTCGCCCACTTTTTCGTTGACCACACGCACCTTGCGCAGCACGGAAAAGGGAAACGCCGCGGCCTCTCCTCCGATTTCCAGTCCAGCCACTGTTTCCCGCGGACGCAAACGGTTGTCGTGACCGAAGGCGCCTTCCGGCGCCGGTCCGGTCCCGAACTTCGTTTCCCGGATGACCTTGTTCACAGCCGGCATCCGCTCAGCGTATCCCGGCAGCGGTTTTAGTACCAGAGTTCTTGGATGCTGCCTTTTCCATTCCCGCCAGGTGGTCCGCAGAAACGAGTAGATCTCAAGCTGAGTGCCCTTGAGTGGTCCGGAAATCGCCGTTCCCGTCGCCTGCTGCCAGCGGCTGCCCGTTTCGCGATCCTTGAAAACTTCATTCCCGCCGATCAAGCCCTTGAGGCCGGTCGAATCGAAGTGGAGAATGCGCCCTTTCGTTTCCGTCTTGAACACGACGCCCGTGTTACAGATTCCGCACCAGGTGACGGCGATCGGGCCGTCCGGCATCTGGTCGTGCACGACACCGTGTTGGCCAACATCGGCAGCCGGGTACGCCTTAGCGACGCCGCCGCTCGTGACCCCAATCAGTACATCGCTGCTGGAAAGGAAAATGGCTTGCGAAGCCGGAACGAATTCCGGATGGTCGACCGCCGTGTGCGGCATCTTGGGCGATCTTGTATCCTGAGCAAGGGCTAAGCTGGCGCCAGCAACGCCAGCGAAAGCCACGACGACCTTCAGGTAGCGAACGAATCTTGTCTTCATGACTGTCCCTTGCCGAGCTTCTCGCTGCTCGGAATTCGACTATTGCACGAACGGTGGACATGTGAGAAGAGCCAAGATTGAGCGGAATGACCGGGCCAAGACAAACTTAACCGGCCCGTCCGAGCGAGTCGCGCTGGAACTCGATCGCCAAAGTAAAACTCCTTATTACCGGCAAATTTATGAGTGGCTCTCGGACGCGATTGTTCGTGGAGTTTTGCGCCCAGGCGAACGGTTGCCGTCGGCCAGGAGTCTCGCGAGCCATCTCGCCGCCTCGCGCGGAACCATCGACCTGGCCTATAGCCTTCTATCGGGCGAAGGGTATGTTCAGAGCCTGGGCGCGGCCGGTACCGTCGTAGCGCCGGGTTTCAGCGGTGCTCTCAAGCCGCCTGCGGTTCCGCCCGCGTCATTAGCGCGCCGCCCGCGCGCCGAGCCTGCGGCCGGAACATTCACAGTCAAACCGTTCATGATGGGGTTGCCCGCGCTTGACGTGTTTCCTCGCAAGCTGTGGGCCCGCCTTTCCGCAAGGCATGCCCGTGCCTTGACAATCCCCGCCATGGCCTTCCCGGATCCTGCCGGATACGGGCCTTTACGCGATGCCATCGCTTCCTACCTTGCGGTCTCTCGGGGAATTCTCTGTTCAACCGAGCAAGTGATCATTACATCGGGTTTCCAGAGCGCTCTGGGCCTGATCACCCGAGCCCTTTTCAAGCCGGGCGACCAGATCTGGCTTGAAGATCCTTGCTATTTCATCGTCCGAAGGGCGCTGAAAGCGATCGGGGCCGATGTCGTGGGAGTGCCAGTCAACACAGAAGGGCTCGATGTTGCAGCCGGAATCGCGCGAGCTCCACGCGCCCGTTTCGCCTATGTGACGCCATCGCACCAAGCTCCGCTTGGGGTGTCCTTGAGCTTGGCACGGCGCACCGCTCTGCTGTCCTGGGCGGCAAGCGCGGATGCCTGGATCATCGAGGACGACTATGATAGCGAGTTCCGCTACGGCAGCCGGCCCCTGCCAGCGCTGAAAAGTCTAGACCAAGCCGGCCGGGTCATCTACGTAGGCAGCTTTAGCAAGGTCCTATTTCCTGGCCTGAGGCTCGGATATGTGGTGGTCCCGGAGTCGCAGATCGACCGGTTGAAGCGGATCTGTCAATTGCTCTACTGCGACCGGCCGGTACTCAACCAGGCGATCGTCGCGGACTTCATGACGGAAGGCCATTTCGCTCGCCACATCAAACGAATGCGCAAGCTCTACGCAGATCGCCGCGCCGCCGTCGCTGCTGCCCTCGTGGATGTCTTTGGCAAGAAGATTGACCTGCAATTACAGGGAGGCGGTATGCATCTTCTGGCGCGCTTCCCGGGGTGCAAGAGCGATGTCGCTTGGGTTGCGCGTGCCGCGGCTCACGGGCTTGCGCCAGTTGCTTTGTCTGAGTGGCGCGTGGATGAGGATTGCGGGCAGGGGCTTCTTCTGAGCTTTACCAATATTCCTCCGCAGAATGCCAAGGAGGCCGCGCTGCGGCTTAATCAAGCAATCGGCGGAACTGGGAAGTGAGTCAGGGAGCTTGGCCCGCGCTTGTCGCCTATTTGGCACAGGGGAAGTTTGGCAGGCTCGCTACTGCTCGCATTCCTAGCAGTGAGCCCGCCCCCCGGTTGGACGGCTCAAAAAGCAGCTGACCACCGCGGCCCGCCCGCTTGGCTGGTCGCGGGCATCGCAAACCGCGAGTCAAGCGTGCGATGTGAACGCTGTTCCCCTATTCCGATATTTCGATCGAGCCGCGAGCGCCGCATTCGGCGGTTCAAAGCCAGCGTAAGTTGGTGAATTTTCAGGCGGCCAGTGATTCCGGAGATCGCGGATTACGAAGTGCGCCGCGAGTTGCTTCGGGCCGGCAAGGAAAAGGGCCTTGGCCGTCTGGACGCGTTGCCGATCACGACGCCAGTGATGCTGAAGGCCGCCGAGTTCTGGGCAACTTTGCTCAATTCTTCGAATGCATCTCCGAACGCCGGATGTGCGTACAAGCGCCATCCGTTTCGGTCGGCGAAAGGGCCGCGCGGCATCGCGAATTAGAGAGCTACGTCTTCAGGGATCTGCTCGTCGTCCCGCGCCCTTACATCTTTCGTTAAGCGGACCGCTCGTCCCAGTGAGCTCTTTGACAAACGGCTACGACGGCCGGGATGCCGCTTCAGGTCGTTCTCAATGAAGGCGAAATGCTGAGGTGCATTCCCCGCGTCCCGAAGAGTCGGGACGCGGCAGACATGGGTGTCTGCGCCACACTCGCTTAGCGTTACTTCGTCCAGCGGTCTAGCCACTCTGTAAACGTCTGGTACCAGAGCACGCTGTTCTGCGGCTTGAGTACCCAGTGTCCTTCGTCGGGGAAGAGCAACATCTTGGACGGGACCTTCCGCATCTGGAGCGCGGTGAATAGCTGAAGACCCTGACCCACTGGAACCCTGTAATCCAGCTCTCCGTGGATCACCAGCGTCGGTGTCCGGAACTCCTGAACGAAGTAGCTGGGCGACCACTGCGCATATGTCTCCGGATTCTCCCACGGCATGCCTTTGAATTCCCACAGCGGGAACCACAGCTCTTCGGTCTCGCCCACCATGCTGCGCAGATCGAAAACGCCCGCATGCGACACCAGCGCTTTGAAGCGATCCGAATGGCCCAGCATCCAGTTCGCCATGTAGCCGCCGTACGATCCGCCCGCTGCCGCCATGCGCTCCCCGTCGGCGTAGGGAATTGACGCGGCGTAATTTGTGGCCGCCATCAAATCATCGTAGACCTTGCCGCCCCAGTCCCCGCTGATCTCCTCGATGAACTGCTGGCCATAGCCCGTGGAGCCGCGCGGATTGGGCATGACAACCACGTACCCGGCGGCGGCGAAGACCTGCGGGTTCCAGCGGTAGCTCCACGCCTGGCTCCACGCGCCCTGAGGGCCTCCGTGAATCAGCAGCAGAACCGGATAGCGCTTGCTCGCGTCGAAGTTCTGCGGTTTCAGGACAAAACCATGCACACGCGTCTTCTCGGCGCCTTCCACCCAGAACTCTTCGAGCGGCCGAAGGCCGTAGCGGGCCATCAATGCGTCGTTCAACCGCGTGAGCGCGCGCGGCGTGCCCCCAGTCGCCGAAGCCATCACGATCTCCACCGGACGAGCGCCGCTCTGCTCGGTATAAATCATGTTCTTGCTATCCGGCGTGAACTGAATATCATCCAGGTGATTATCGCCGCTGATCGCTACGCGCGCCGCGCCTCCTGTGGCGGGGATGAATTGAATGGACTGGCGGCCGCGATCCTCGACTGTGAAGAACAGCCGCGTGGAATCCGGAGCCCAGGCGAGACCCATGACCCATCGGTCGAGCTCCTCGGTGAGGACGCTCGCGATGTCGGTTGTGCGGTCGTAAATTGCGAGGCGCCAGCGATCGCTCTCGTATCTGGGCTGCGACTGCGTGCGGAAGGCGATGTACCGGCCGTCCGGCGAATAGACAGGGGAAGCGTCGGCGCCCGGATTCAGGGTGACCTTAAGAGCAGGTCCCCCGGAGATGGGCATCACGTACAGGTCGAGATTCGTGCTGGTGGCCGGATTCGGGTCCACGTTCATCGCAAAGCAGATTTCCTTGGAATCCGGCGAGATGGCATAATCGTCGGGGCCGCCCAGCGAGAAGGGAGGGACTTCGCGTGCGTGCGGCGTTAGGTCCTTTGCCGCCCCGCCCTCGACCGGAACCACCATCAAGTGACTGCGGCGCTCGCCCTGCCATTGGGTCCAGTGCCGGTAGAGCAGCGATTCGTAAATGCGCGCCTTTACCTTGGACGCCTTTTCGGCCTCGAGCCGCTTTTTGTTGCAGTCGTCGTCCGCGCAACCTGGGTAGACTTCGCTCACGAAGACCAGGTTCTTGCCGTCGGGCGCGAACATCACGCCGCTCGCCTCGGTGGAGAGATTCGTGACCTGCCGGGGCTCGGAGCCGTCGGCATTCATAATCCAGATCTGCGACGACCCCCCTCGGTCCGAGATGAAGGCGATCTGTTTGGAGTCGGGCGACCAGCGGGCGCGCTCGTTGCTCTTGCCATCGAAGGTGATCTGGCGGGCGGCGCCGCCCCACAACGGAACTACGTAAATTTGTTTGGGCCGGGTGTTGCTCTCAACGTCGATGGTTTGCACGGTGAACGAGACGGTGTTGCCATCCGGAGAGATTTGCGGGTCGGCAATGCGGTTCAGCTTGAGCAGCGCGTGAACGTCGAAGACCTCCTTCGCCACCCCTTCCGTCCGGATGGCCGGCGCCGCGGCCGGATTGTTCTGCGCGAGCAGGCCCACTGCGGCGGCGAGGGAAAGGAGCACACTTCGACTCATACGCTAATTGTATCGCGCCGTGTTAGCATGGTTGATTAGCAACCCCTCCAGTCATTTACTGCAAGGTATCCGGCATTGATTCGAGCTGTTAAAGGAACCAGAGATCTGCTGCCGCCTTCGACCACCGTGTGGAACTATGTGGAAGGTGCCGCGCGCGACGTGTTCCGGGCCTACAACTACGGTGAGATCCGCACTCCGGTTCTGGAGGAGACGCAACTGTTTGCGCGCGGCGTTGGTGAAGAGACGGACATCGTGGTGAAGGAGATGTACACCTTCGAAGACCGCGATGGCGCTTCGCTCACACTGCGCCCGGAAAACACGGCGCCGGTGATCCGGGCCTATATCGAGCACCGGCTGGACCAGCGGCCGGGCGTGCAGAAGCTTTACTACATGGGCCCGATGTTTCGCCGCGAGCGGCCGCAGAAAGGCCGCTACCGGCAGTTCTACCAGATCGGCGCGGAGGCGATCGGTTCGGAATCGCCCGCGGTGGACGCCGAAGTGATTGAGATGGTGGTTGAGATTCTGCGGCGCGCGGGCCTTGATCGTTTTGAGGTTCTGGTGAACTCGGTGGGATGTTCGAAGTGCCGGCCCGTCTATCTGAACAAGCTGCGCGAGGCTCTGGCGGATGTGGCTCCAGGCATGTGCGAAGACTGCCAGAGACGCGCCGACACCAATCCTCTCCGCGTGCTGGACTGCAAGGTGGAACGGGACCAGCCCATCATCGAGGCGCTGCCATCGATTCTCGATTTTCTGTGCGAGGTCTGCCGCCCCCACTTCGATGCCGTTCGCCGCTATCTGGACGACCGTGGAATTCAGTATCAGGTGCGTCCGCGGCTGGTGCGCGGGCTGGACTACTACATGCGAACAACCTTCGAAGTCGTCCACGGAGCGCTGGGCGCGCAGAACTCGGTGCTGGGCGGCGGGCGCTATGACGGGCTGGCCGAAGCGCTTGGCTCGAAGGTTCACGCGCCGGGCATCGGTTTCTCGATCGGCGAGGACCGTCTGGTGATGGCGGTGGAGGATTCGCGCGCGGCTTTGGAGCCCCTCGATCTTTTTGTTGCGCCGCTCGGCGAGCCTGCGTTGCGTCATGCGGCGCTGGTGGCGCGGGACCTGCGCCGGCAGGGCTTCGCGGTGGAACTTGCGCCGGAGGGCAAGCTGAAGCGCGCTATGGAAGTGGCCAACAAGCTCGCGGCGCGATACGTGCTGATTGTGGGCGACGACGAGCTCGCGTCCGGGCAGTATACGCTGAAGAACATGGCCTCGGGCGTGCAGCAGAACGTCGGCCGCGACGAGCTGATTGGACGGCTGCGCGAACGCGAACCGGCTCTGACGAACTGACCGATATGGAAAACGGTGTACCTTTGGACTTTCTGGGAGACTTGCGCCGCACGCACACCTGCGGCGAGTTGCGGGCCTCCGATGCGGGCCGGCGCGCCCTGATTATGGGATGGGTGCATCGCCGCCGCGATCTGGGCGGCGTGATCTTCATTCACCTTCGCGACCGCGATGGCGTGAGCCAGGTGGTCTTCCACGGCGATGCCGATCCGCAAGTGCACGACAGGGCGGAGATGCTTCGTTCGGAGTATGTGGCGGCCGTGGAGGGCCGGGTGGAGTTGCGCTCGCCCGAAACAGTGAACTCGAATATTCCTACCGGTCATGTGGAAGTGGTTGCCGAGAAGATCTGGATTCTCAACGAATCGCGCACGCCGCCGTTCCCCATGGAGGACGCCGTCGATGTGAGCGAGGACGCGCGCCTGAAATTCCGCTACGTGGACCTGCGACGGCCGCGCATGCAGCGCAACATCATGCTGCGCAGCCAGGTGTCCTTCGCGGTACGTGAGTATTTCTACTCGAAGGGTTTTCTGGAGATCGAAACGCCTTTCATGACGCGGTCGACACCGGAGGGCGCGCGCGACTTCCTGGTTCCCTCGCGTCTGCAAGCCGGTAGCTTTTACGCCCTGCCTCAGTCGCCACAGATTTTTAAGCAGTTGCTGATGGTGAGCGGCTTCGAGAAGTACTTCCAGATTGTGCGCTGCTTCCGCGACGAAGACCTTCGCGCCGACCGCCAGCCGGAATTTACGCAGATCGACGTGGAGATGTCGTTCCCGCAGCAGGAGCGCATCTTCGAAGTCATCGAGCCGCTGATGCAGAAGGTTTGCGAGGTGGCGGGCTATCAGGTGAGTATCCCGTTTCCGAGGCTGACTTACGCCGAGGCGATGCGCTGCTACGGCAGCGACAAGCCGGACCGGCGCGTGCCTCCGATGGCCGGCGTGAACGACCTGATAAGCGAGCTGGCGAGCGGGGATCTGCCCCTGGTGGCCATTCATATTCCGAACACCGGCCCGCTTTCGCGCAAGGAGCGCGACGAGTTGAAAGCCTTCGGAGTGGAGCGCGGCTTGCGCGTCTTCGACGATCCCAAGCGTCTGGAGCGCGACTATCCCGAGGCCATGGCACACGTGCGCGGACGGGTGCGCGCGGGCGAAAACGATCTGCTGCTGCTGGCCACGTGGGCGGGAGAGCCGAAGGGCCATCGGCCCGAGGAGACCGTGTATCAGGCTTGCGGACAATTGCGGCTCTTCGCGGCGCAGAAGTTTAACGAACGGCACAAGCTGCTCGACCCGAAGAATTTTCAGTTCCTCTGGGTGACCGATTTCCCGATGTTCGAGTGGGACGAAGAGGAAAACCGGTGGAACGCCGCGCACCATCCGTTCACATCGGTTCATGACGAGGATGTCGAAAAGCTGACCGAAGATCCGGCGCGCTGCCGCGCGAAATCTTACGACATTGTGCTGAACGGCGTCGAGCTGGGCTCGGGCTCGATTCGTATTCACCGCCGCGATGTGCAGACGAAGGTGTTCGCCGCTCTGGGCATCGGCGATGAGGAAGCGAATAGCCGTTTCGGCTTTTTGCTGGAAGCGCTGGATTACGGCGCGCCGCCGCACGGAGGCATCGCGCTGGGACTGGACCGATTGGTGATGATTCTGGCCGGGGAAACGTCCATCCGGGACGTGATTCCTTTCCCCAAGACGGCTCGCGGCACGGATCTGATGTGCGACGCCCCATCGCCGGTGCCCGAACGCCAGTTGCGGGACCTGGGCATCAGCTTGCGGAAGCCGCAGTGACATTGAAAGAGCAGATCGAGTTGCGCCGCCGCCAGTGGGAGGAGTTCAACCTCTGGGAGGCACAGCAGCCGCCGGTCGAGCGCGAGCCCGCGGCGATCATTGCCGATGTCGGCGCTCTGTGGAAGCTGCTGCCACCCGATGTCCGGGCGCAGGACCCCGACCCGGAGAAGCGCGGCGTGCAAAGACTTTTTGCCGCCTGCGCGATCTTGAACGGCAAGCGATGACCGAACTCGAGAGCGCTCTGCTGGAAGTTGCCTCATTAATCGAGCGTCTCTCAATTCCATACATGTTGATCGGCGGGCTGGCAGTCGCAGCCTGGGGAGAGCCTCGCGCCACTCTTGACGTGGATCTGTCGTTATGGGTAGAACCGGATCGGTTGGATCAAACAGTGACCGACCTCTCCATGGCATTGCGTCCACTACCTCAGAATCCCACGAACTTCGTTCGTTCGTCCCGTGTGCTTCCCGTCCTGGCAAACAGTGGAGTGCGGATTGATCTTGTGTTCGCGTCGCTTCCCATGGAGGCGGATCTCATCAACCGTGCGAAGCCGATCGAGGTTGCCGGTAAGGTTATACCCGTAGCCTCGGTAGAGGACATCATCTGGATGAAGCTCATTTCGGAGCGGAAGAAAGACTTAGAAGATGCACAAGGATTACTCCGGCGCCATCGGCATTCCGTCGACCGCAAATATCTTGAGTCCCGATTAAGCGAGTTGGCGGAAGCTCTCGCGCGTCCCGATGTACTTGATGTTCTCCAGCGCGAGCTGGACGCCTAAGCCAGAATGTCTTTAATCACGTTTCCGTGCACATCCGTAAGCCGGAAGTCGCGGCCGCTGTAGCGGTACGTCAGCCGGGTGTGATCGATGCCCAGCAGGTGCAGCACGGTGGCGTGCAGGTCGTGGGGATGGACGCGGTTCTCGACGGCCTTGAAACCGAACTCATCCGTTGCGCCGTAGGTCATGCCGCCCTTCACTCCGCCACCTGCCAGCAGCGTGCAGTAGCCCGGCACGTTGTGGTCGCGCCCGAAACCGATCTTCTCCAGGCCGCTGTTCTGAATCATCGGCGTGCGGCCGAACTCGCTGCTGATGATGACAAGCGTCTCGTCGAACAGGCCGCGCGATTTCAGATCCTGAATCAGCGCGGCGATCGGCACGTCGGCGGCCCGGCCCAACTGGCCGTGCACGCGGATATCGTCGTGACTGTCCCACGGCTGGAAGTTGCCGTAGTATACCTGCACCATGCGGACACCGCGCTCAATCAGCCGCAACGCCATCAGGCATCCGCGACCGAAATCGTCATCGCCGTAGCGTCCGCGGGTGGCTTCCGTCTCTTTGGTAATGTCGAACGCCTCGGGAGCTTCGGTCTGCATGCGCGCCGCTACTTCCATGGAGCGAATGCCTGCCTCGAGCTGCGGCTGCGTCCCCACGCGCTGGAGATACGCGTTGTTAATCCGGTCCAACAGGGCAAGCTGGCGCTGCTGCTCCCCAACCGACAGTTGCTGGTTGCGGATGTCGCGAATCAGCTTCTCCGGCTCGCGCTCGTTATTCGGAATGTATGTCCCCTGATGCGCGTTGGGCAAAAATGCAGAGGACCAGAGCACTGGACCCATCACCGGGAAGCCCGGGCAGAGCACCACGAAGCCCGGCAGGTTCTGATTTTCAGTGCCCAGGCCGTAGGTGATCCAGGATCCGAGGGACGGCCGGCCGGGCAACTGGTGACCGCAGTTCATCAGCAGCATGGACGGGCCGTGGTTGCCGTTGTCGGAGTACATCGAGCGGATGACGCAGAAGTCGTCGATCAACTCTCCCACCTTGGGAAAGATCTCGCTGACTTCGATGCCGCTCTTCCCGCACTTCTTGAACTCGAACGGCGAGCGCATGAGATTGCCGGAAGCGCGGTCGGTCTTGATCTTCGGGCCGGGCATGGGCTGGCCGTTGTATTTGGCCAGAGCGGGCTTCGGATCGAAGCTATCCACCTGGGAAAGGCCGCCGTTCAGATACAGGAAGATGACCTGCTTGGCCTTAGCCGGAAAGTGAGGCGCCTTCGCGCCTTCCGACGCCGCGTGCAGAACACTCTTCAGACCCACCATGCCGAAACCGGCGCCCATCCATCGCAGAATTTCTCTTCGCTCCATGACGCATCCTTCCGCCCGTTCGCCACGGGCTCAGTTCAACGAGAAAAACTCGCTCGAGCTCAGCAACACCTGGGCATACTGCGGCCAGGATCCATTGCTCTCGCGCAGAAACTCCCTGCCCATCTGAATCTCGGACTCGCCGGCGGGCCTTCCGTATAGCAACTCATAGGCCCTCGCAATCTTCGCATTATCGTCCGGTCCGGCTTCCTTTTGCAGCCGCTCCGCCAAAGCCTTGGCCTGCTGGGCGACGAACGGGCTGTTCAGAAAGTACAGCCTTTGCAGCGGACCAATGGTCACCATGCGCTGCTCGCTGGTATCGTTCGGGTTTGGAAAATCGAAAAGCGTGAGCATCGGATCGGGCTTGGTGCGGCTCACGAGGCCGTATAAGGTCCGCCGCTTCATCTCGTCCGTGATCGGCACGGGCGGCCCGCCCACCGTCCTGTCAAGGCTGCCGGCCACCGCCAGGAGCGAGTCGCGCAGCGCTTCCGCATCCAGCCGCTCGCGCAATCGAGCCCGCCACAAGAGACGGTTGTCGGGGTCCCGCTCATAGTTCTTCGCCGAGTGCTCCGTGCTCAGCCTGTACACCGCGCTCAGCAGAATATCGCGGTGCAGCGCCTTGATGGACCAGCCGTTCTCCATGAAGCGGTGGGCGAGATAATCCAGCAGCTCGGGATGCGAGGGCCGCTCGCCCAACTGGCCGAAGTTGCTGAGGGTTCGCACCAGCCCTTCGCCGAAGTGCAACTGCCATACGCGATTCACCAGCACCCGCGCGATGAGCGGGTTGCTCGGGCTCGCGATGGCCTCGGCCATTTCCAGCCGTCCGCTGCCATTCTGGAACGGCGGCGGATCTCCCGCGCACAGGACCGCGAGGAACCGCCGAGGCGCCTCTTCGCCGACGTCCTTCACATCGCCGCGGATGGCGACCTTTGCGTTCTTCGGCTTCTCGGAATCGGCCAGAGTGTGCAGGAACGGATACTCGGGAGGCGACGCTTTCTTCAGGACTTCCAGATCCGCGCGCATGCGGTCCAGATGGCGCTTCCACTCCCCGCTGAGAAAGCGGTCGATCTCTTTCGGCCCGTAGTAATGAACTCCGCCGACAAATTTAAAGCCGCTCTTGGTGTACGGCTCCGAGGCCAAATCGCGCCAGAGGTAATATTTCTCGAGATCGAGAAACTCCAGGTTCGCGTACTGCCGGGTCTTTTCATCCTTGACGCCCTTGGCGCCGCCCAGCTTGACGTAGTTGCGGTCCTCGATTTCGTTCCGCTCCAGGTTTAGCGCGACTATGAAGTCCTGGAACTCCTCAGCGCTCTTCTTGACTTCGGCGAGTGGCGCGTTGCGTGCGGTGGTCTCGTACCAGGACTTCAGGTAGGGATGTTCCTTGTTGGCATCCTTCAGATAGCGCACCCACCGCTCCACCGTCTCGCGATCCAGCCCGTCCGCCTCCGCGGCCTGCGCCGCATCCTTGCACTCGCCGCTGATCAGTTTCCATGCAGCCATCATGTAGGAGGCAGTCTGCGTGCCGAGCATGTCGCTCAATTCGAGGGTGCGCTCGTCGATGAAGTCCTTGATGGCTTCCTGCTTCTCCTGAATCTTCTTCTGGTGCTTCTGGTACGCGTCGACGATGTCTTTTCCAACCAGAGGAAATTCCTTGTAGTCGCTGCTGCGGAAGACACCGACCAGCGAGTAGTAGTCCTTGGTTGGAATGGGATCGAACTTGTGATCGTGGCAGCGGGCGCACGCGACGGTAAACCCAAGAAAAGTGCGTGTGGTGACATCCAGCCGGTCGTCCGGGTTCGGGCCCAGCGCCTGAAATCCGAGGGCCGGGAGCAGCGACGTGCGTTCGGGCTCCGGGAGCAGATCGGCCGCGATCTGCGCCTTCACGAACTTGTCGTACGGCAAATCGTTGTTGAACGCCTCGACCACCCAATCCCGGTAGCGGTAAGCGTTCGCGTAGGGCGTATCGTCCGCGGCGCCGATCCGGCCGTCGGCGTAGCGCGCCAGGTCCAGCCAGTATCGCGCCCAGCGCTCGCCATAGTGCGGCGACGCGAGCAGCCGGTCCACAACTTTTGCATAGGCGTCCGGCGATGAATCGCCGACGAAGTCCTTCATCTCTTCAGGCGTGGGCGGCAGACCGGTCAGGCTGAAGGTGACGCGCCGCAGAAGGGCGTGTTTCCCCGCCGGCGCAACCGGCTTCAGACCCTCGCTCTCCAGCTTGGCGAGAATGAACCGGTCGATGTCCGATTTCGGCCAAGACTGATCTTTGACGGCGGGAACTTCCGGCTTCCCGACCGGCTGCAGGGACCAGAAGGCGCGCTGCTCGGCGCGGATCACATATTCGGTTGTGGCGGGCGCGGGAGCAACGGTCTCCGGCCAAATGGCTCCGGCCTTGATCCAGGTGGCGAGGTCCTCGATCTCTTCGTCTTTGAGCTTGCCCGTAGGCGGCATCTTCAGGCGCTCGTGCGACCGGCGCACGGCCTGAATCATCAGGCTCTCTTCGGGATTTCCGGGAACCACGGCCGGTCCCGATTTGCCGCCTTTGAGAATGTGCTCGCGCGAATCGAGCTGCAGGTCGCCCAGCTTCGTGGCGGTATGGCAGGCATAGCAATTTTTGGCGAGAAGAGGACGGATTTTAAGCTCGAAAAACTCGGCGCTGGCGGGAGGCGCGGCTGCACGCGCGACAGCCGTAACCCCAAGGGCTGCAATCAGAATGGTCGCAAGAAAGGTACACGTCCGCCTATGAACCATGTGTAGCTTCTGGCCCGACTGTATCAAGCGTGGAGTGAACTGTCAATCGAGCGGGCGGTTCGAGCGGGCGGTTCGAATTCGGAGCCTTCAAGCAAAAGGCCTGTATCAGAGTCTCGTCAATTTCGCGTCCGCTCCACCAGCTGCCCGACCTTCTCGACGATGATCTCCTCCACGGCTGCTCCGAAAGGACCCGGCAGGCTTGTATTGGCATCGCCTCCCTCGTAGCCGCCTTCCTTCAGCACCCGCAAGGATGGCACGTATCCGAATACGTCGTTTGAATATCCAGCCACCCAGGTGTCCTCCCAGCCGTATTGACCTTTTAGGCGCAGCGAGTAATCGACGACGACCTCGCCCCCGAGTGCGATGAACTTGAGATCTCGACCGAACTGCCACACCTGCACGGGGTAAGCATAATGCTCCGGGATCGTTCCGCCGCCATCCAGGATCTTCAGCAGATGTTCCGCGCGTCGCCGCCAGGCGGAGTTCTTGTCATCCAGGCGCTTCTGGATTTCCTCACGCGTGCGTGGGCCCTGAAAAGGCAGATCCACCAGCTCAAAGGCGGTCTTCACAGGTCCTCCGACCGCCTTCATTTTGCCATTGAGGACCGTGTCCACCGACGCAGCCAGCACCTGCCCGTACTTCTGCGCCAGTTCTACAGAACGGCGCGGCAGGGGGTTGGCATCGGCCCCGCAGCCTTGCACGAAGAGCGCCGTCGTGCCCGGATGCGCCTTCTCCATCTCGGCCTGCGCATATCCCGGCCAGTCGCCGTTGATCTGGTAGTCGTTTAGCACCGTGGAGTGGCACGCATAGCCTACGGCGATCGCACGGAGACTCCCGTTCGGGTCGCGCACGCTCAGGACCGGAACGTCATGGTCCACTGGGGCAGGAAGGTGGCGCATGCCGGCATAGTCCCGCCGGCGATTGACCGCAATCCCGGCCAAACCCTGGCCGAAATGGACCGTCGCCGGCGCCAGATTTCGGATGGACGCGCCGATCACGTCCACCGCCTTCTCGACCAGATTCTCCGTATATCGCCGCACAACCTCCTGATGTTTCTGGTCCAGCCTGTATCCGGGGCGTACCGGGCCCCTCATCAGGCCGGTCATCGGTCCGCTGTGGTTATGGGAGGCGTTCAGCGCCAAGCGGTCTCGAGCCAGGCCGAAGTTCTTCTCGCACCTCTCGGCGATGATCTCCGCGACCTCGCGCCTGATGCCGGACAAGTCGGAGGTCACCAGCACCACCGTCTTTCCGCTGTCGTCCTGGAGCGCCAGAGCTTTGAGATAGATCTCCTGCCGGACGCCTTCTGAGGGCTTCGTGCGCGCGGCATAACCCGACATCCAGATGGGCTCCGCCGGCGTGATGGAGGTCTTAGCGACGCCCGCCTTCCAGCCCGCCTGGGCAAACGCGCTTACTGATGCAAGCGCGAGAACACCGCACAATCTGGCCTTCATTTTTAGCTCCTGACCGCTGGTGCGACTGTACTAGTGTAGTGCGTCGTGAATGCTGTCGGATATCGCTGATGCCTCGGCAACCGCTCCCTGACGGTCGCGGCTCAGCAAGCGTTTATTGACGTCTAACTTGCAAGGGGAGCCGCGACCGTCAGGGAGCGGTTGTTGATCGCGACATAACAGCCGATATTTGCGACGCAGTACACTAGC
>JBBDWK010000040.1:0-5130 GCA_040902885.1 Bryobacteraceae bacterium
GCCGAAGCGAAGGCGAATTATAGCACCGGAGTGCTGGTCGGTGAAGCATTTCCATTGACGCGTTTTCTTTCGGGTGCTACCATCGTCGCTGCTAAGGGTCTAGAGGGAGTCCTTTACTATGCAACGACTGGTCGTGTTCCTCCTGTGTGCCGTTCTTTCCGCCGCTCCGGCTGCCGCTCAGGTGCTTTACGGCTCTGTTACCGGTGTCGTTCATGATGCCGCCGGGGCGTTGGTTCCCGGGGCCGCCGTGAAACTGACAAACACCGGCACCGCCCAGGAGTTCTCGGTGCAGAGCAACGACGCCGGCGGCTACACGTTTTCCAACCTGCCGCCCGGAACCTACGACCTGACTATCAGCGCCAGCGGGTTCCGCACGTCCACGCGGCGCGGCATCGCCGTCACGGTGAACGTGGTGCGCCGCGAGGAGGTCACGCTCGAGGTCGGGCAAGTTACCGAAAGCGTCACGGTGGACGCCGGACTGGCCACGTTGCAGACCGAAAAGGCGGATGTGCACGCCGAGTTGAACTCGAAAGAGCTGGTGAACATGCCGTTGCCCCGCTATCGGAACTACCAGAGCCTGATTAACCTGGTTCCAGGCGCCACGCCAGGGCAATATCAGAACTCGATTCAAGCCGCTCCGGGCCGCGCGCTCTCCACCAACGTCAACGGCGTAAACCGGAACAACAACGCCACCCGCATCGACGGCGCGCTGAGCGTGTTCCTCTGGTTGCCGCACCATACGGCGTACATCCCGCCCGCCGAGACCATCGAGACTGTGAACATATCGACCAATAACTTCGACGCCGAGCAGGGTCTGGCCGGCGGCGCGGCGATCACGGTGATCACTAAGTCCGGCACTAACGATTTCCACGGCTCGGCCTGGGCGTTTCACGATAACGCCAGCCTACAGGCCAAAAACTTCTTCAACCAGGGCGTGAAGCCGAAAAACATCAACAACGTCGATGGCGTTACGCTGGGCGGGCCGATTAAGCGGAACAAGCTGTTCTTCTTCACCGGCTGGGAGGGTGTTCACGAGCGGCAGGGGGCCACCCCTCTCCTGACGGTGCCGACGGCCGACCAGAAGCTGGGCGACTTCTCAAGCTACAACACCGTGATCTACGACCCGGCCACCGGGGCCGCCAACGGATCGGGCCGCACTCCATTTGCCGGCAATCTCATTCCTTTAAGCCGGCAGAGCGCCATTTCGCGCAGGATCCAGGACCTGATTCCGCTTCCCAACCTGGCCGGCGTCGCAGCCAATTTCCAGGGCAGCGGTTCGCAGCGGTTGGACAAGAACAACTTCGACACAAAGATCAACTGGAACCGGGGCGCCAGCCATACCCTGTGGGGCAAGTACTCGATCATGCAGGCCACCGTGGCCTGCGATGCCGCCTTCGGGCCAGGCGGCGGTGCGGCGCTGTGTCCGTCCGGCAGCAGCATCGGACCCGGCACGCTGCGCACGCAGGTAGCGACCATCGGCAGCACGTATATCTTCTCGCCCACCTTTCTCTGGGACGGCCTGATCGGCTGGACGCGGCAGGGCCAGGGCATCACCGGGTTCGGTTACGGCGAATACCTGGGACGGGAGCTCGGCATTCCCGGCGTGAACGGGACCAGCCAGGACATCAGGGATAGCGGCGCCCCGCTTATCACCATCAGCGGCTTCAACAATTTTTTGAACGACACCGATACGCGGCCGTTTCTCGCTCATGACAGCTCATGGACCACGCAGCAGAACTTTTCGCTGACCCGGACCCGGCACGACATTCGCTTCGGCTTTGAAGGCGTGCGCCATGTGCTCAACCACTACAACCCGGACGGCGGCGGTAACGGCGGGCCGATGGGCCGCTTCGAGTTCACGCAGGGCATCACGTCCACGCCGGGCGCGACGCTGACACAGTTCAACGCCTACGCGGCGTATCTGATGGGGTTGCCGCAGACCATGCGGCGATCCAATCAATTTGAAGTGATGACGGCCTACAACTGGCAGTTTGGCTGGTATGTGCGCGACCGGTGGCAGGTGTCGCGGAAGCTCACGCTATCGCTGGGGGTGCGCTATGAGCTGTTCCCGCTCCAGACGCGGGCCGGCCGCGGCGGCATCGAGGGTTACGATCCGGAGACCAACCTGGTGTCGCTGGGCGGCCTGGGAGGTCTCCCGCCGGGTTTGGGCATTTCCACCAGCAAGAAACTGTTCGCCCCGCGGTTCGGTCTGGCGTACCGGTTGAACGACAGGACCGTGATCCGGACCGGGTACGGCCTGACCTATAATCCGATGCCGCTGGCGCGTCCCCTGCGCGGCTTCTTCCCGCTCACCTTCGCCTCGACCTTCAATTCCCCGAATTCGTTCCAGCCGGTGCGGACGATCGAGCAGGGCATCCCCGACATCGTCCTGCCCGACATCAGTTCCGGCCGGGTGCCGCTGCCATCGACGGCGGCCATGCGCTATGTCTCGGGCAACGAGCTGAACCGGGGCTACGTCCAGTCCTGGAATTTCACCTTGGAACGGCAGATGCCTGGGCAGTTCATCACGTCGGTGGCCTACGTCGGGACGAACACTGTGCGCAGCTTCGCGGACGTGGAGATCAACGCCGCAGCGCCCGGGGCCGGCACCGCGGGCCGGCCGCTAAACGCCCGCTTCGGACGAAGCGTGGACACCTGGGCGTGGAACGGCGCGCTGGGCGCGAATTATCACGCTCTGCAGGTGGCCGTGAACCGGCGGGCGGCGGACGGGCTGCTGTTGAAAGCCGCCTACACTTACTCCAAGGCCATCAATTGGACCGATGAGGATGGATGGACCGGCACGATCGCCTGGAACTGGGAGCCGGTCTTCCACCGCAACCGCGCGCGGGCGGGCTACGACATTCCTCACACGCTCCAGACGGGCTTCGTCTATGAGTTGCCGACCGGCAGAGGCAAGAGATACGCCAACTCGGGCGTTTCCCGCTGGCTGCTGGGCGACTGGCAGGTGAACGGTATCTTCGCTGCTTTCCAGGGACGTCCCTTCACGGTAGGCGCCGCGCAGGGCGCGCTGAACGCCCCGAGCAACACGCAGACCGCCGATCAGGTGAAGCCGGTGGTGGAAAAGCTGGGCGGCATTGGGCCGGGCCAGCCTTACTTCGATCCGGCCGCGTTTGCCGCGCCGACGGGCGTGCGGTTCGGCAGTTCCGGGCGCAACCTGCTCCGCGGCCCGGGCGCGGTGAACTTCGATCTGGGGATTTTCCGGCGGTTCCCCGTCCGCGAACGGTTGAACCTGGAATTTCGCGCCGAGGCGGCCAACGTGTCCAACACGCCGCACTTCAACAACCCAAGCACAAACATCAGCGCGGCAAACTTCCTGGTGGTGACCAGCGCACAACCCGATCAGCGGCAGGTCCGCCTGGGATTGCGGCTGAGCTGGTAGCGGCGGCGCGCAAACCCGCCCGGACTGGCTTTGCGACACATCCTTGGAATCTACCTAGCGCAACACGTTCAGCTGCACTCGCTTTCGCTGCGGCGGCTCTTCCTTTCTCGGCCATGCCTGACCAGCCTTGATCGATGCTTTGAAGATTGTTCCCAACGGAATGAAGCCCCATAGTTTGTGCGCGACAATCGAGGCTAAGCCCATCGACGCAATACACCCGCACGAAGCGCAGTCGGGATTGCCTCCGTACTGACAGGGGGTCACTCTTGTCTCCAGATCCGCCGACAGCGTCTGCGTCGTGAGCGCGAAGACGCATTCCTGAGGACTGTGCGGCGGAGTAGCGAACTGCCGGATCAATCCTTCCTTCATGTCCAGCTTTGAGAACTTCCTGCACAAATCAGTCAATTCCGCAATCGCTTGGCTGCGTTCGCCGGATGTCAATATTTCGGGCAGCTGATCGCCGACTTGGGGCGTGAACAAACTGAACCAGACCCGGTGAATTTCTGGACGCGGCGTCCAGAACTCCAGGAACTCGCGAATGTATCCGTCCTTCTTCATCATCTGCCCGGTAATCGTGCTGTGGATGGTAATCTTCTGCCCAACGATGTTCTTGAGGATACGTTCGTAGGTCGCCGGGGCACGCCGGACGTCATGCTCCGGCTGCAGGCCGTCGATCGAAACGACCACGGTCATGTGCGGAAGAGCAGCCCACTCGCGCGGCAATGGCCGGAAAGCGCTGGTCACGACTTGGACATGGATGCCGCGCGCGAGAAGCAGGGGGATCAACGTCTCCAGTTCGCGATACCGCACCAGCGGGTCGCCTCCGACCAGAGACAAATGCAATGGCTTCAGCCGGTCCACCACCTCAAGCACGCCATCCACCAGGGCTTGCCCCTTGCGATCGCTCAAACTCCGTAGAGTCGCACCCCCACCCAGGTGTGCATCTTCATAAGCGTAGCAACCGGGGCAGCGAAGAGGGCACTCCTTCGTTATCTCGATGGACAGCGACGGCTGTTTTCCTTTGAGGATCTTGCCCCATGCTCTCAGAATCTCTGAAGTTCTCACTCATTGTCCTTTCATTCCGACATTTGTGTGCAATCGCAGTTGTGACTCGCGTGAAAGGCAGGCTGCCAACGCCGGTGACGGCCCCCGGCCATGGTGAAGGGCATTCGAAGAGAGGAGCCGCCGCGAGGTTGTGCGGGGTCAGCGGCGGTGGCTTTGTTCACGGTGTCCGCCCTTGTGCAACCGGAGGCAGACCTTTCGCGAAGAAGGATTGAATCTAACTTGCCCGGGGTGAGATGGAACGAAGATGCGTCGCATTCTTTCCGTTCTCCGCAGAAAGTCTTGCCGTCAACCCCAGGCAGGTCTCCTGGCTCGGAGGGAGCAGAGACTTCCTACCCGGCCGCTCAGCCTTCCCCGATTCCTGTGAACCGAGTGGCATACATCGAAACAGCCAACACTCCTTACAGTGGCGGGACCGCGCCGGTTTTGCACCGGACTTCCCTATTAGGCCCTTACGGGCACCCGAGGAATCTCAACCCTAGCACGCTCTCTTTCGTGGGTCAACGGGCAGCATTGACATAAGCGGTGCAAAACAGACAACAATGCGCGGTGACCGCCTGAGGCGAAACTCCGGCCCGGTTTTTAACCGTTCAATTGTTTCCTCAATCCAGTTTCACTCGCGTCCAAATTAGCTGTTTGAACAATTTCCGCACATTGAGAACATTGAA
>JBBDWK010000041.1:0-32763 GCA_040902885.1 Bryobacteraceae bacterium
CATGATTCTTAACGGTTTGCTGGCGGAGGAAAAGTCAACAGCCGGACACTAGTGGTTTTGTTCGATGAAGCGTAAAGCCTCGTTGAAAAAGATATCCGTGCAGTACCCGGTGAACTTCTTAGGTTGATTGTTGTGCTGCAGGACCGGGTCGAAGTAGCTGTTGCCGGGAGGGTCGGCGGGCTGCCCGATCCCGCCGCCCTTGTGAACCACCGCTTCCTGAAAGCCCTGGTCTGTAGCCCGCATCGGATAGGTGTCGCCGAGGTGCCATTTGCCGAAAATTCCGGTGCGGTATCCGGCCTTTGCCAGCATCTCCGCCAGCGTAACTTCGCCGGCGAACATCATCGCGCGCCCCAGGTAGGTGTCTACCACTCCGGTACGATAGTTATAACGGCCGGTCATCAATCCGGCGCGAGTGGGCGCGCACAGCGGCGTCACGTAGAAGTGCTTGACGGAAACCGCCTCTTTCGAAAAGCGGTCGATGTGCGGGGTTTGAATATCGCGATTGCCCTGACAGCCCAGATGGCCGTAGCCCTGATCGTCGGTCATAATCAGCACGACGTTGGGGCGTGCCGCGAGGGCGGCTGCGGGCATCAGAAGAAACAGAGCGGCGGCGGCCTTCCGGTTCATGTCCGCTATGGTATCAGCAGCAGGTGGGGCAGCGCTTTCGCCCGCCCTAGGGTCAGGCAGGACTAATCTCGAAATCCACGCTTCGCTTGAGCGTTGTCGCACCTCCACTTACCTAACTTATAATTAGCATCTGATTCGTTGACATGTCGCCACTCGGAGAGTACTCTCACGCGTGGAGGTTCCATCCATGCGTATCCTGGGGTTTTCCGTGATTCTGCTGGCGCTGGTTGTCGGCGGCGCTTGGTCAATCGCAAATTTCACTGCTCTGGCCCAGGGCCACAGCAACGATCCGAATGTGGTGATGCTGGATAACTGTTTGCCAGGCGATCCAGGCTATCCTGGGGGCTGCCCGGAAGGCGCAACCACTGCCCTGAAGGCACATAAAGGGGACGTTCCAGTAGCCGAGTTTTTCGCCCTGCTGTTTAGTCCGCTGGCTCCAGCTGGTCATGTTATTGGACACCCTTCGTGGCGGAACGAGCCCTCGTACCTCACCGTCAGGTCTGGCCAGACCGTAAGGGTGGTGAATCGAGGTGGTAGAGTCCACACGTTTACCGAAGTGGCACTTTATGGCGGGGGATTTGTCCCCCTTCTCAACGGTACGATGACCCCTGCTCCAGAATGCGGCGCCAATTTCATCCCTAACCCCTCCGTCACGTTTGTGGGAGTGAATGAAACTCAGCGATTGACGGGAATCGGCCCCGGTCTGCGGAAGTTCCAGTGTTGCATCCACCCCTGGATGCGCGCGGCCATTCGGGTGGAGTAGGAGCACAGGGCCAGCAGGAGCAACGGCGGTTACCGGCCGCCGCGCAGAATGCCCTCCTACGCCACATGCCGAGAACTTTTCCAATAGGAGCCGGCGGCTGGACTTAGGCTAGCGCTTCACCAGCGCCACCCAGTCCTTGTCCGGTTCCGAGGGCGGCCGGCCAATGGACTGGAAGCCCGGCCCGGCGGCGGACTTCACGCTTCCGGTTTGCAGGACGCCGCCCATGCGCGGGTTGTACCACTCCACCGTGTACGATCCCGTTCCCAACCGGAGCAGCGGATTTCCGCCGGCCGGAATCTGCACGGCTATCAGTTCGTCGCCCTTTGCCAGCGCCCGCGCCCCGGGCGCTCCGATGATCCGGCTGTTGCCCGGCTCCATTTCCCAGAAAAGCAGGTGCTTGCGAAAGAACTCAAGAGCGAAGCGCGTCTGGTCCCACAGCTTCTCGCGCGACCTCCAGTCTTCGCAGTTGATATCCATATGCGGATACGTTGAACCGAAGTACCACTCGACGCCGCTTCCGCCGCCCATCAAATTTCCCCATAAGCCATCGACTCGCGGTTCCCGATGATCCGGGTCGTCGGCATCGGGCAGCACGCCGTGACTGGCCGGCGCCTGCTCGTCTCCGAAAATCACCCACGGACGGCCGGCTTCGGCGGACCGCTTTCGCAGTTCGATCGCGTCCCGGTTGTAATCGCGCATCCATCCCTGGATGGAGGTCGCCTCGAAAAAGGAATCGCCGAGCAAGCCGTCGTAGAACGTCAATGCCCTGTCGTTCATGGTATGGACGGTGATGGGATGGCGATACGCGTCCAGACGGCGGATGTAGCGGGCAATCTCCTTCCGATCTTTGTCGCTCGTGTGATTTTCCTCGCCCAGGTTCCAGATCAGCGCCAGATGATGCGAGAAGCGCGCGCACAGCTCCCTGTAATAAAGCTTGCGAACAGCATTCAGATCCGGGCCGCCGCCGAGCGACCGGTCGTTCTCCGTCTCCTGCGTCACCACATGCAGCATGATTCCCAGACGATCCATGTGCGAGAAAACGATCTCCCACTGATCGAGCTTGCTGGTATCGAACCGGTCGCGAACTTTCGGGCCGGTCCACATCCAGGAGTCCCTGCCGTCCCCGCCGTCCAGGTTGTAGGTCAGGAAGTAGACGCTATTCATGCCTTTGCCGGCCAGATAATTCAGCGCTCCGACGATTCCCTTGCCCTTTCCTCCCTTCCACATGGGATCGCCCGCGCGCCAATCTTCGACGTGCGGCGCATACTTGTGGACGACTATGCCTTTTCCCTTGTAGCTGCCCGAGTCCTCGTCCGTATCGAACGTGCCGTCGAAGTCTTGATAGGCGAGGAAATTCTCGGGGCTGTCGGCCCCGCCCTTCAAATAGTATTCTCCGCTCGAGGCGAAGCGCAGATAGTGCTTCCCAACGTATTGCAGGAGGCCTTTCGCGCGAAAGTCGCTTCCGCTCTTATCGCTGGGGCCGATCTCGAAAGAACCCGACGCGCCGTCGAATGCCGTGGGCTGCCCGGCATCGGCCTCCAGGCTGAGGGCGACATCTTCGCCGGTACGGAAAGACGCGCGATAGCTCCACCGCCCTTCTTCATCCGGGGTAAAGTGTGCGCGCCACTTGTTGCCCGAAGTTGCCGAGGTTTCGGAGGCGTTGCCGTCGGCCGCGTAGTAGCCCGGCACGGTATGGCTCTTTCCGCTGCCCGCGTGGTTGAAGGCCACGTTCAGCCGGTAGCTGCGAAAAGGGTTCGGCGTGGCATCCTCGCCGGTATTGGGGCCGTCGAAGGTCAGCGTGACTCTGTGCCATCGCTTGAGATCCCCCCGCACCTGCCCCGGCGCCTGCGCGGGCAGGGTCTGGGCGGAGGCGAGGCACAGCAGACTGAAGGAGCACAGGAGTTTTGCAAGCATGGTCGCCTTTCGCAGTTCCAGTATCATACGACGCTGGAAACATTAATGGGCTGTCATCAAGCTCAGAACAGCGTATAGATACACGGCGCCACTGCCGATGTTTGGGCAAGAACCAGCAGAACTCCCAGCAGCATCAGCGTGAAGATCACGGGGAGCATCCACCACTTCTTGTTCTCCCGCAGCAAAAGCACGACCTCTCGGGCGAGTCGCATTCCGGGCATTTCGATAGTCCTCACTAAAACTAAAACAAACGCTCAAACTGCTCCTTGGTCTGGCGGGGGGTCTTCCGTGGAACC
Organism: Bryobacteraceae bacterium; assembly: GCA_040902885.1. Classification (GTDB taxonomy): domain Bacteria; phylum Acidobacteriota; class Terriglobia; order Bryobacterales; family Bryobacteraceae; genus JBBDWK01. The sequence goes on from JBBDWK010000041.1 coordinate 3,601, forward strand.
CAGTAGGTCCGGCGTGCCGGGCTTCTCCGGTCCAAAGTGTCCCGTCCAAAGAGCCTCGATAAGAAACCGATCGGCGTGATAAAACCGAAAAAGGTAAGGGTGAGAATAATACGGCTGTTCACCCATCCCAGCAGCAAAGCCAGTTGCATCCAGCGCCGGTGGAAGCGGGCAGACCAGGAGTGCGAGAGGGCCGCGATGGAGAGGAGCACGAAGGATGCGGCGCCCATGCAATAGCTCAGCGTCATACGCTGCCGGTATAAGTTCCACGCGGCCAGAGCCGCCAGAATGAGGCCGACAATCAGAGCGGAAGTCCGTGGGTTAGGACCCTTCGTGCCGTCACTAGTCAAGCTGGAACTCCTTCTGCCACATCCGGTCGTCAACCAGCTTTGCCTGATCCGCCTTGTTCACGACAAAGTTCCCCATCACCAGGTAATCCATGTCCGTTCGCATGAAACAGCGGTAGGCATCCTCCGGAGAACAAACGATAGGCTCTCCCCTTACGTTGAAGGAGGTATTAACCAGAACGGGATATCCGGTTAAACATCCAAACGCGGCAATCAGGTCGTAATAAAGCTCGTTCTCCTCCCGTCTTACCGTTTGCACGCGGGCCGAGTAGTCGACGTGGGTTACGCAGGGAATAGTGGAACGGGGAACATTGAGCTTTTCAATCCCGAATAAGCGATGCTGCTCCGGCGTCATCTCGTACCTAAGGGCTTGCTGCACCGGCGCCACCAGCAGCATGTAGGGGGAATCGCAGTCCATCTCGAAGAACTGGCTGACATGCTCCCGCAGCACCGAGGGGGCGAATGGGCGGAAGCTCTCCCGAAACTTGATCCTCAGGTTCATCGCCGATTGCATCTTCGGCGACCGTGGATCTCCGAGAATGCTGCGGTTGCCGAGCGCCCTGGGACCGAACTCCATACGGCCTTGAAACCAGCCGATCACCTTCTCCTCGGCGAGCAGGTGCGCGACGAGTTCAGGCAATTCGCGCCGGCTCACCTGGCGATACACGGCGTTCCTCGAGTCAAGCATTTCCCGTATCCGCGTATCGTCAAAGGCGGGGCCCAGGTAGGAGCCCTTCATGGCGTCCGAACAGGTTCCCCGCATCCTGGCGGGATCGCGCGGATTGCCTAGATACTGATACCAGGCCGACAACGCAGCGCCGAGGGCGCCGCCGGCATCGCCGGCTGCGGGCTGAATCCAGATGCTTTCGAACGGCCCTTCCCGCAAGATTCTTCCATTCGCCACGCAGTTCAACGCGACTCCCCCGGCCATGCACAGGTTCTTCTCGCGGGTTTGCGCGTGAACATGTCTGACCATCCGGAGCAGGCAAAGTTCGGTCACTTCCTGAACGGAACGAGCCAGGTCCATCTCCCGTTGCGTGAGGAGCGTTTCCGGCTTCCTGGGCGGCGCGCCGAACAGCCGGTGGAAGGCCTCGTTGGTCATGGTCAAGCCTTCGCAATAGTTGAAGTACTCCATGTTCAAGCGAATCGAGCCGTCGTCGCGCAGATCGACCAGTTCTTTCAGGATCTTGTCGACGAACCGGGGCTCGCCATAGGGCGCCAGGCCCATGACCTTATACTCGCCGGAGTTGACCCTGAAGCCCAGGTAGTAGGTAAAGGCCGAGTACAGAAGGCCCAGCGAGTGAGGAAATCGTAACTCTCCCAACAGGTGGAGTTCCGCGCCGTTTCCCACGCCGTAGCTGCTGGTTGCCCATTCACCCACTCCATCCACGGTCAAGATCGCGGCCCGCTTGTAGGGGGAAGGGAAGAAGGCGCTGGCGGCATGCGACTCGTGGTGATCCGTGAACAGAACGTCGCCCTGGTAGCCGCACGAGGAGCCAATATGCTCCCGCGTCCAGAGTTTTTCCCGCAGCCACAACGGCATGGCTAGAAGGAACGAACGAAGTCCGCGCGGCGCGTAGTCGAGGTATGTTTCGAGCAGCCGGTCGAATTTCAGCAGTGGTTTGTCGTAAAAGACAACGTAGCCGAGATCGGCGGATCGGATGCCTGCCTCATCGAGGCAGTATGCAACGGCGTTTGCGGGAAAGCGGTGATCGTGTTTTTTGCGAGTGAAGCGTTCCTCCTGGGCGGCGGCCGCAATCTCGCCATCTTCGATCAGGCACGCGGCAGAATCGTGATAGTAGGCCGAGATTCCCAGGATATACATGCCCGGCAAACCTCTCCGAACAATCCCCGTTACTCACCTTGCAAATACTATCACTCCATTGGCCGGAATGGTGACGTGCGCCGACGACGGCAATCCATGCCTCGGTGGACCACCGGCCACGATGCTGCCGCCGTTGCCTGCCGGCCGGTGTTCTGGCGAGCTTTCAAAGAAGTCGCTATTGAAGACTTCCCTCCAGACGCCCGTGTGCGGAAATCCGATTTCGTATCCGTGGAGGTTGCCTTCGTTCAAAGTTCCAATCACCACGAGATCCTCGCCCGACCACTCCATCCACCGGTGAAACGCAATCACGCGGGAGCTGTTGTTCACGTGGTATGCGTTGACGTTCGGTCCCCGGAGTGCGCGGTAATCTCGGCGCAAACGAACCGCTGCCTTCGTGAATCCGAGAAAGTCACGCATCGCGGCATCGTGCTGCAACCCATCCCACCAGATCAGAGTGTTCTCGAAAAAAGCCGGGTTGTCGCTCCAGTTCTTGTCTTCCAGAATCTCCTGACCCATAAAAAGCATGGGAATGCCGGGCGCGGTGAGCAAAATCGAGGTTGCGAAGCGGGTGCGGCTGCGAGCGTACCAGGACCGCGGGTTGTTCCAGTCGGCGAGCTTCGCCACGCGAGGCTTCCATTCGTGAGGCTCCCGGTCCGCATAAACGAGATCGTGATTTTCGAGGCACTGGACGGCCCGCCAGGCGTCATTGAAGCCGTAGGGCGTGTAGAGAGAATCGCGGACGGGATCGAGATTCACGAAGGCGTTCCCGCCTCCCGCCGCTTGGCTAAGAGCCTCGCGCAACCGGTCGCGCAAACCGTCCGCAAGGGCGGCATCGAAGCCCATCCCGCCTGGAGGCGCCTGGACCGCCAATTCGCGCTTCGAGTTCCAGTATTCCGCAATATTGATGGCTTCCGGTTTGGAAAATTGCAGTGTGTTCGTCAGGTCCTGGCAGAAGAACCAGCCTCCATGATTGTCGATGACGCTCACTTCGTCGTAGCGGAAGCCATCCACGTGGTACTCGTTCAGAAGGAACTTGGCGTTCTGGATCAGGAAGTCGCACACGCCATCCTGCCTGTAATCGAAGACCAGACCGCCGGCCCAGCCGTCGTTCGTAAAGTAGAGGCTGCGGCTGTTCTCCGTGCGCTGCTGCATATCGAAGAAGTACAGCGACTGGTCGTCGAATCCGCCGCCGGCATGGTTGTAGACAAGATCGAAGACGACCGCCATGCCGTTGAGGTGAAGAAGATCGATGAGCGCCTTCACCTGGTTCGGGCCCGGTTCCAATTGCTCTCTGGTCAGCGGCGTCGCACCCTTTTCGGCGAGCAGCGCATTGACCGTTGCCAGATAGCGGTCGAGTTCCTGGAGGTCGTCGATCTGATACGCCATCTCGGGCGAAAAGAAGTCTACGTTGTTGTACCCGAGGCTGTTGTCGTACGGGAATTCCTGAATTGGCAGCAGTTGGATAGCGTTGACGCCAAGCTCTCGCAGATAGGGAATGCGGGCCGCCACGTCCAGGAAATCGGCGACCTGCTCGCGCTTGTCCTGTCCGCTGCCGTCAATGCCGTGGAACGCGCCCACATGAAGCTGGTAGACGATCAGGTCGTTGAAAGCGGGACTGTGAAAACCCGAGTCGTGCCACGGGTACGTACTCGGGTCGCGGACCAGGCAATCGCATTCGGGAAATGCCGGGACTGTCCCCAGTTCCCGTGCGTAAGGGTCGCGCTTGAAACCGGCGCCTGCCTCGCCGACAACGTAAAACCGGTACGGGGTGGCGTCTTTGATGCCGGGCACGAAGCTCGCCCAGGTTCCGTCGTTCAGCCGGGTGAGCCGATCGGATGTGCGCGGAATCCAGCCGATTTGACGCGATGCGACAGCCTGCTCACCCGCAACGATGTAGACTTCATGAGCGCGCGGCGCCCACACGCGAACCGTCGCGCCGGCGGCGACAAGGTTAAGACCCATCGGCGTATTAGCATTGACGAGGGGAGAAGCGGCGGCGGCCGAAGCAGCCATGTTGGGACCTCCTGGCGGGAACTTACGATCTCCATTAGAGACTCTGGCTCTTCGCCAATCAATACTAAAATGCTTTAGCGCGAGCTTCAGTGTGCTGATTCATACGCCAGCGGACTTCAGCGCAGATGGCGGTCGAAGAGCGCATAAGCCATCTGCCGCATCGCATCGGGGAAATCGTGATCGCAATCGGGGTGCTCCACCGTCAGGTTCTTTGGATGCCCGTACAGCCCATACACCTGACGGGCGGCGGCGGCCACCCGGTCCACGCTGTCCCATTTGAAGTTATTGTCCTTGAGCGGCGCGCTGATGAAGCACGGACGCGGCGCGAGCGCACCGATCATCTCGTGGAAGTCGAAAGGGATTTCCGCGAGCCGGTTCTCGTATTCGAGCAGCTTGGGCATGTATCGGTCGCTCGTCCAGCCCTTGACCTTGCCGTCCATGTAATCGAGATAAGAATCCAGCCCGCAACTCGACACAACGACTTGAATCCGTGGCTCGAAGACTGCAGTGTAGACGGAATTGTGCCCGCCCAGCGAGTGCCCGATGGTTCCGAATGCGCCCTTCCGGACGAACGGAAGCGTCTCCAGCAGATCAAGCCCCCGCATGTTGTCCCAGATGGCTTTCATCGTCCCGCTTTGATAGCCCAGCGCTTTCACGTCGGGTTGATAGTTAGCCAGCAGCGGGTACGAAGGCGCGAGGGTCACATAGCCGCGCTCGGCGAGTTCCACTGCGTACTGCCGGTTCGGCCTCCCCCCGAGGCCGACTACGACCTTATGGCCGATCTTGTGGTCGGTGGGATGCAGGCACAGCACGGCCGCGGCTCTCTGACCCGAATTCTGCAGCTTCTTCGGAACCAGCAGATATGCCGGAACGCGGCCTCCAGGTTCGGCGGCGTAAGTAATCAAGCGGCGGAAGTAGGACCCGGCATCTACCTCCTCTTCCACTCGCAGGTCGAGCGGACAGCGTTTCTCTTTGCCCGGCAGCGGCCCCATCACTTGTTGCATGCCCTGAAGGATCTCCGCGCGCCGGCGCAGCCAATCACGAACCGTGCCGGCCGGCCTCGCTTTGCCGTTCTCGTCTCGATAGACCAGCAGATTGTCGCGATCCAGCCGGGCCGGCCGCTGCTGCGCGAACGCCGAAGTGCCAACGGTGGACAACAGAAAAGTGCGACGGCTGAGTGTGGAGTTCATAAGCTTCTCATCACGGTAACATCGCTGCCGTTTCGGGATGATACCATGCGCTCATGACGCGTAGAACCGCTTTGGCTTGTACGGCCGGCTCGGCACTGCAAGCCAACCTCACCCCGGAAGCCACAAAGGCTCCGGTCGTCAATGCGGCCGAGCACGCCTGGGTGATCCATGACCCGCAATTTCGGATTGACGCTCAAGTGGCAACGTGCCCTTCCAACCTGCCGCGCTATGAATATTCCGGCGAATATCTTCTTTCGGAAATGAGGACGTACGGCGTCGATCACGTCGTCATCTCTCACGTCTGCTACTACGGCCGGAACAACGCCTACACCAGTCATTGCATCAAGAAGTATCCCGGCAAGTTTGCCGGCATCGGTCTGCTGGTGGGCCATCGGCTGTACTCGCCCGCCGATCCCGAGAACGCGTCCCGGCTGGACCGCCTGATCCGCGAAGACGGCCTGATAGGTCTCCGTCTTAGCCCGATTTACGATCCGAAGACCGTGTGGCTCAACGATGCCGCGTGCCGGCCGCTGTGGAAGAAGGCCGAGGAGTTGGGCGGTGTCTTCAATATTTTTCTGGCGCCGCATCAGGTCGGCCAGGTGGCGGACATGGCGGCACGGTTCCCCGGAGTCAACGTGGTGATCGACCACATCGCGATGATCGACATCACCGCTCCGGACGAGGCGGGTTTCGGGCCGCTATTGAATCTCGCGCGCTTTCCGAACGTCTACGTGCGCACGTCGCTGCACAATCCGTCAAAGACCCGCAAACCGCCATTCCGGGATGTGTGGCCGTTCCTGCAGCGTTTGTACGACCGTTTCGGTCCGCGCCGCCTCATCTGGGCAAACTTCTACGAATACGTCATCATGAAGGAGCTCATCCCTTTCTTCACCAGTGAAGACAAGGAATGGATTTTGGGCCGCACGGCTCACCGCATTTATCGGCTTGGAAGCGGTTAGCCGCCAGCGTACTCAATTCGCGGCGTGCCCGCCCTTACTTCGATATTCCGCTTCCAATCCTCGAGTTGCGGGCCTTTGATGCGCCCGGCGCGCTCCCGCAGCCCGGCCATTTGTTCCTTCGAGAGCGGCTTGAACTTCTGAGCGATGCGCACGTCGTCTTCCAGTTGCCCGATAGTGGTGCAGCCGATGGCCGTGCAATGGATCGGCAGGCTCAGCACGTAGCTCAAGCAATCCCTCGCGCTCATGGCGCTCAACAGCTTCGCGTTGGCGAAATTCTTCATGCCTTGAATGCCCATGCCGCGTTCCACGGCGACTGGCAGCACCAGCTTTTCAAAGCTGAGATACGCGGGATCGGCGGCGTGCAGCGGCATCAGGATGGTGTCGTACTTGTCGTAGGCCTTCAGCATGGCGAGATGCACGTGAGGATCGTGGTGGCCCGTGAATCCCATGAAGCGGCACTTGCCCGCCTTCTTCGCCGCTTCAAAAGCTTCGATGGCCCCGCCGGGCGCGAAGATCCGCTCGACATCGCTCATCTCAGTGACGGAATGAATCTGCCAGAGGTCCAGATAGTCGGTCTTCAGCCGCTTTAAAGAGAGGTGCAGCTCGGCCTCGGCCTCCGCGCGCGTGCGCTTGCTGCTTTTTGTGGTGATGAAGACATTCTTCCGGAATTGCGGCAGCACGGCGCCGTACACCTCTTCCGAGCGGCCGTTCCAATAGCCGTGCGCATTGTCGAAATAATTGATGCCCAGATCGTAAGCGCGGCGGACGATGGCCCTCGCGCTGTCGAAGTCGATGAGAGGAAAACGCCCGCCCGCCTGACCGATCACGGTCAGCTTGACGCCCGTTTTGCCGAAGACGCGCATGGGGATATCGCCCGCCTTCACTTGGGCTGCGCGCGCCTGGCCCGCGAGCCCTAGACCCGAAGCCGCCCCGCCGATGAATAATCTGCGCTGCATGAATTCTCCTTCGCCGTACAGTTTACGCCAGACTGGCGCTGCATGGGGAGCGTCCGTTCATGGCTGCCAGGGTTCCGTTCATGGCGGAACCGGTCCCGCTCACGAAATATGTATCCACCCTTGGCGCCTCCGTGACAGAAACTTTAACGCAGACATGTCCCGCAATCTTCGGCTCGCGGTTCTATCTCTCTTGGCGGCCGCCGCGGCTTTCGCCCAAGCCGGTGGAACGCTGCGCGGCACGGTCACTCTGGAGTCCAACGGCGGCCCCATCCATCACGCCTCGGTTCTGATCGTGCAGTTGGGCCGGAGCGCGGAGACCGACGACGAAGGACGCTACGAGTTTCGCGGCGTGCCGCCGGGAACCTACAGCGTGATCGCCCGTATCCATGCGCTGCAAGACGAGCGCAAGACTGTAAAGATCGCCGCGGAAAGTGCCGCTACTCTGGACTTCCGGTTGCGGCTGGACGCGCTGCGGCAGGAGGTTACGGTGACCGCGTCCGGGCGGGAAGAGACCTCGCTCGAAGCCATGCAGTCCGTCACCACGCTGGAGTCTTTGGATCTGAACACGAAGATGGCGACTTCGCTGGGCGACGTTTTGGACAATGAAACCGGCATTGCCAAACGCAGCTTTGGGCCGGGGAGTTCGCGGCCCGTGATTCGCGGCTTTGACGGCGATCGCGTGCTGATCCTCGAAAACGGCATCCGTACCGGAACGTTGTCTTCGCAATCGGGGGATCACGGCGAGGCCGTGGATGCGGCCGGTCTCGAGAGGCTCGAAGTGGTGCGCGGCCCGGCGACGTTGCTCTACGGGACGAACGCGCTCGGCGGAGTGGTGAACGCCATCACCCGGCATAGCGTCCTGCACCAGCATCCCGAGAAGGGCTTGAAGGGCTTCATGACCGGCACGGGAGGCATGGGCAACGCCCTGGGCGGCGGCACGGCGGGCTTCGATTTCGGACTCGGAAACTGGCTGATCTGGGGCGGCGGCGGCGGTCTCAGATCCGGCGACTACAACACGCCGCTGGGCGAGATCGAAAACTCTCACTCACGCAATGGCCAAACCAACGCCGGCTTCGGACGCTACGGCGAAAAGACCTTCTTCAGCTTGGACTACCGGCTCTTCGACTCGCGCTACGGCGTTCCCACAGCGCCCGAAGAGGAACACGGCCACGATTCGGTAGACCTGAAGGTTCGCCGCCAGACCGTGCGCTTCAACGGCGGCGTGCGCAACATCGGGTCCATGCTCGACCGGTTCCAGTTGACGCTCAACTACAGCGACTACAACCATAGGGAACTCGAAGGAAGCGAGATCGGGACGGAGTTCTTCAATAAGCAGTTTGTCCATCGCGCGGTCTTCGATCAGAGCCGCGGGGGCATCCGCTCGGGGAGTTTCGGGTTCTGGGGCATGCACCGCGATTACAAAGCGGTGGGCGAAGAAGCGCTTGCTCCTCCCACGCGTCAAAATGCCGTCGCGGCTTTCGGCTTGCAGTCCTTCGATTTCGAAAGGGTGCGTTTTCAGGTAGGCGGCCGCGTGGAGCGCAACGGCTATAAGCCGGACGGCCTGCGCAGCCGCAGTTTCACGGGGTTTTCGGGATCGGCCGGCATGAGCGTGCCGATCGCAACCAGCTCGGCTTTCGTAGCCAGCTACAGCCACTCCTACCGCGCCCCGGCGCTCGAGGAGTTGTATAATCGCGGGCCGCATTTCGGCAATCTCACATTCGAGATCGGCAATGCGGACCTGATGCGCGAGCGGAGCGACGGCATCGATCTTTCGTTGCGCCACCAGTCCCGCAGGCTCCGCGGCGAGGCCAATTTCTTTTACTATCGCCTAAAGGACTTTGTATATCTGGCCCCGACTGGCGAGATCGAAGAAGGCTTGATCGGGGCCGAATACCGGCAGGCCGACAGCCGGTACACGGGCTTCGAGGGCCGCCTGGAGGCGGCGGTGCACAACAACCTGTGGCTGAACCTGGGACTGGATACGGTCAACGCGAGGCTCCGGCCGTCCAACACGCCACTGCCGCGCATCCCTCCGGTTCGAGGCCGCTTCGGTCTGGATGCGCGTTTCGGAGGACTGAGCGTGCGGCCCGAGTTACAACTGGCTGCCGATCAGAGCGACGTCTTCACTACGGAAGAGCGCACGGCGGGATACGGTGTGTTCAACCTCAGCGGCTCGTACACCGTGGTTCGCCAGCACTCCATGCACGTCTTTTCGGCGATGCTCTTCAACGCGGGAGACCGGCTGTACCGCAATCACCTGTCCTTCATCAAGGCCTTCGCGCCGGAGATCGGGCGCGGCGTTAAGTTCAGCTACACCATCCGGTTCTTCTGAAGTCGCGCTTACCAGCGCATCTCCTCGCGGATCTCGCCGGCCAGCCGCTTACTGACCACCACTTCCATTCCGTTGGACATCTTCAGCAGCCAGCGTTTGCTGCTCAGCGGAGAAATCTTGCGAATGTGATCCGTGTTCACGATGGTCTTACGATGGACCCTGCGGAAGCGCGGCCGGTCGAGTTTCTCTTCGAGCGCTCTCAGAGAGTGGCTGGCGAGAAAGCGGCGTCCTGCCGTGACGATATGGACCAGCTCGCCTTCGGCCTCGAAAGCGATCACTTCGGAAGGCTCGAGCAGGTGCAGGTCCTGGCCGAGCTTCGCGACAATCTTGCGTGCGGCGTGCTTCTCCGTGAGTGTGCTCTGAGCGTTCGAGACGCCGCGCAACTGGGCGCGGACCTTGTCGAGTGCGGCGGACAGGCGGTCGCGGTGCACGGGCTTCAGCAGGTAGTCGACGGCGCCCGCGTCGAACGCCTCCAGCGCATGCTGCTGGTAGGCGGTGACGAAGACCACCAGCGGGTTGGCGTCCCGCCGGAGCGTGCGCAGCACGGCGAAACCGTCCAGGCCGGGCATTTCCAGATCCAGGAAGACGACATCCGGGCGCAGACGCTGAATCTGTTCCACCGCCGAGGGTCCGGAATCGGCCTCGCCCGCGATGCGGACATCCGGGAACTCTTCCAGCAGCTCGCCGAGCACCTGCCGCGCGATCGGCTCGTCGTCGGCAATAAGCGCCATCATGGCGCCGCCACCGCCTGCTCCACATGGACGCGGGGGACGAGAAAACGCACGGAGGAGCCTTCCGGACCCGAATCGATTCGCAGATCCGCCTCCGGCCCATAGCAGAGCTTCAGCCGCCGGGCAACGTTCTCCAGACCGACTCCCGCGCCGTCAGACGGCCTCCTGCCGGTGGATGCAAAGCCGCGGCCTGTGTCCTGTACGCAGACGCTCAGCCCCTCCGCGGGCATCTTGATTTCCAGGCGGATCGAGCCGCCCTCGGCGCGCGACGCCACGCCGTGCTTCACCGCGTTCTCGATGAGAGGCTGGATGGAAAGAATGGGAATCGGCACGCGCGCCGCTTCCTCGTCCACGTCGATCTGCGTGCGCAGCTTGGGTCCCAGGCGAAGGCTTTCAATTTCCAAATACGCCTTCACAATGCGCAACTCTTCCTCGAGGGGAATGAAGCTCTTCTCCGAATGCAGGCAGTAACGGAAGATCTCGGACAGATTCAAAACCGTGCGGCGCGCTCCTTTGGCATCGCGCGGGATGATCCCGTATAGAGCGTTCAGCGCATTGAAGAGGAAATGCGGGTTGATCTGGGACTGCAAGGCCCGCAGCTCGGCCTGGGTGACCAGACGGCGCATCTCCGACTCCCGATAGTGCTCCACCTGCTCCGTGATGTGCGTGCCGATGCGCGCCAGTACATCGAAGTCTTCGCTGAGGTAGCGGCGGCCTCCCTGTCTGCGCCCCAGCAGCACGAATCGGGGAACGCCCGAGAGACGGATCGGAACGATCACTTCAACACCCGACCGCTCCAGATCGTCGCGCAGAGACGGCAGGTCGCCGGGCGGCGCGGGAAGCACGAAATCGGATTTCTCGAGCTCGGAAAAAAGGTGAACCGGTGCCAGGATCAATTCGGCCCTCATGAACTCGGCCAGCATTCGCGAGGCACGCCGCAGATACTCGCCCTCGCTTTCCTCTGTAAGGCCCGAGGCGCGCAGTTCCCAAAGCGTGCTTTCGAGGTCCGGCCGGTGAAACAGAATTCGCGTAAGGAGCTTTTGCAGGCCCCCGCGCAGCAGGGCGAACAGGACCAGCAGCAGGCATGCGCTCATCAGCAGCAGGCCCCGGTGGAAAGGGTCGCCGGCGCTATCGAACAGTTTGGGAAACCGGTTCACGAGGGAGGCGGCGGCGAACGTCATCCCGCCGGCGAGCAGCACATTCGCAAGAACGCGGATGAACGCATCCAGGAGCACGAAGCGGTAATCCTGCAGCAGCACCATCAGCGCCAGCGGGATGCCCGCGTGATGGATTACCAGTTCTTCCGACCAGGCTTCATGAATGTGGCCGTGGTTCAGATGCACAAAGGACATGGCGAACAGAAACAGCGCCATGACGGCCAGCAGCCGCGGCATGAGGCCTTTGTCGCGGGACCGGAAGAAGCAGGCCGCGGAGATCGCCGTGAGCAGCCCGAATCCGCCCGTAATCAGCGTGAGAGCCGCACGATGGTACTGGCTCGCGGGAAGAACCAGCTCGGTCAGGTGCATGAGGGTGGCGACGATGGCCAGTCCATAGCCGGCGTATGAGACGACGCGAAACCGGCCGCTCAAGGACAGGTCGAGAAGCACGGCGGGCAGCAGGCTCAGCGCGGTGAAGCTCAAGGCGATGACGAGTTGCGTGGCCATGGCTTCGCCGTCTTTCGAGGCCAGCACGATCAGGGAGCCGAAATTCCACGAGAACGCCAGCGCCGCGGCGAGCATGGTGAGACGGCTCCCGCGAAGGCGCGCGCCGGCGCGGTCGCGCAACAAGAGCAGCAGAAAAATCCCGAAAATCAGCGTGCCGGCGGCATGGCCGAGCGTGTTGACGAGAAGGTACTCATGCGCCGCGGGGACTTCGGACATCCAACTCATATTCTACTGTGTAATCGCAAGGAGCCCTGCGCGAAACCGCGCGCGTTCTGCCCGGGGTTCGTGCTGTTGAATGGGAACGGCAGCCCGGGGCGCGGGCGCAAATTGGCTTTGTTTGGCAAAATTCTCTACGTCCATGTAAGCAAGGTCTTTACCCGCTCTTCCGCGGCCTACGATTCCAGATTACGGAACCGGCCGGGGCTAGCAGAGGGCGGCGAGGTGGAGGCGGTTGCAGGGACGGAAGATATTTCGGGCTAAGTGCGGTGACCGATAAAGGCCGGCTGAACACGCTCTCCCTTGTTTTTGCCTCGACCCCGTCAAGAGCAATACACTAGAGAGTTTCAGCGCCGCCATCATGAGTCTCCCATTGATCTTCGACACCTGCCGCCCCCGTACGGATGTGGAAGCTGGAACCATCCGCGACGATGAGTTCATGGCGGACCTTTCGCGCGTGGCGGCGCCGCTATCCGGGTGACCACCGATGCGAAGGTGTTCGATTTCTCGGCCGACAGCCACCAGTTGTTCTCGCCGGGCGGCGAGGTGTTCGATTCGTTCTGCGTCGATTCGATTCCTGCGGCGGGCGACGGCCGGGGAGTGGCATGGTTGCTTCGGCGTGCCGGCGGCGATGCGGAGTTCGTGATCGCAACGCAATTCGGGCTGCGGCGGGTAGAGACCTTGCCGGAACTTCTGGCCGCTCTCGACGCGATAGGAGCGCCGACGGATTTTCCGCTGGGCGATTGGCCCGGCATTACGCTATTCGTAATCGCTTGAGATTCCCGACACCTGAGGCGCCGGTCGATTGCTGGCGAGCACAAGGCAACTGATGCGCCGGCGGGTGCAACCAACGGAAGGTCTATCCCGCGCTGGTCCGTGGTTTCGAACTATAGCACTAAGTGCTATATAATAGAAGGGAGGTCTGGATTCGCCAAAAGCAGACGTGAGAATCTTCAAATCCAGATGGTTTCAACGCTTTGCTCGGAGGGAAGGGATTGAGGATGCGGCCTTGCGAGAGGCTGTGGGCCGGGCTGAAAAGGGCCAGATCGACGCTGAACTTGGCGGTGAGGTCATCAAACAGAGGATCGCCAGGCCAAAGCAGGGAAAATCAAAAGGCTATCGGACGATCATCCTTTTCCGTCGTGGCGCCAAAGCATTCTTCATTTATGGGTTCGCTAAAAGTCAGCGGGCGAACATCGATAAGGATGAGGAACAACAGTTCAAGGAAGCCGCCAAGCACGTCCTGTCCTTGACAGAGAAGCAGGTTTCAGAGCTTTTGAAACGCGGCGATTTTGTGGAGGTGAAAACAAATGAGCAAGAAGTATCGAAGTGAAGCGATGGCGGCCATCCATGAAACCATGGAGGCTTTGCACGATGCGGGGGCCATCGACAAGCAGACGATGCGCCGTTTCGATGATGCCTGCCTCACACCGATCCGGCCGCTAACGCCTGCCGAGATCAAGGCGATCCGGGAGAGGGAACACGTCAGTCAAGCCGTCTTTGCCAACTACCTGAACGTGACGAGCAGTCTTGTCAGCAAGTGGGAACGGGGGGAGAAGCGGCCATCCGGGGCCTCTCTGAAACTGTTGTCGCTGGTCGAGAAGAATGGGTTGGCCGCCGTTGCGTGACGAGTGGCCGGCCTGTCGCGGGCGGAAAGGGGCTTGCCAACCTATGGACATCGCAAAGGAGTTTTGCTAGCATGCTCCTTTGGATATGACAAAGGATCGCTCGGAAGTGCTGCAAGGGACGCTGGACCTGATGGTGCTGAAGACGCTCGATGCGCTGGGGCCGCTGCACGGGTACGGCATCGCGCGGCGCATCGAGCAGCTCAGCGAGGAGATGCTGCGGCTGAATGAGGGTACCGTTTATGCCTCGCTGCTACGGCTGACGCAAAAGGGCTGGATCCGTTCGGAGTGGGGCGCCTCGGAAAACAACCGTAAGGCGCGATTTTATTCAATCACCAAAGCCGGGCGCAAACAACTGGCTCGTGAAGCCGAGAGCTGGGAACGGATTTCGAGCGTGATCGGCCGTGTATTGCGGCTCGAGAGTCAGCACTAGGCATATGCTCCGCGCAGCACTCTCGCGAATCCTGGGGACATTCCGCCGACGCCGGCTGGACGAGGAGTTCGACGACGAAGTCCGAAGCCACCTGGAGATGCTGGAGGAGCGCTTTATCGCCCGGGGCATGGACCCGGGCGAGGCTTTCCACGCGGCGCGGCGGGAGTTCGGAGGCGTGACACAAGTAAAACAGGATTTACGGGAGCGGCGCGCTCTGCCTGCGATCAGCATGCTGGTGGAGGATGTACGGCACGCCTTTCGCCAGCTTGGAAAGGCGAAAGGATTCACGGCCTCGGTGGCACTGACGCTGGCACTGGGAATCGGCGCCAGCACCGCCGTGTTCGCGGTGCTCAATGCGGTTGTGCTGCGGCCGTTGCCGTTTGCCGAGCCGGACCGGCTGATGGCATTCCGCTCGATGGACCGGCGGGGCACGCCGCGCCCGACGCAGCTTTCCTATCCCGACTTCTTCGACTTCCGGAAACAGAACCGCGTCTTCGAACACCTGGCCTGCTATCGCGACGCGGGATTCACGCTCACCGATTCGCTGCCAGCCATCCAAGTAATCGGCGAGATCGTGTCGTGGGACCTGTTTCCGACGTTGGGCGTGCAACCGGAACTGGGGCGCGGCTTCCTCCCGGAAGAGGAAAAACCTGGAACGCACGTGGTGGTGCTCAGCCATGCCTTGTGGAAAAGCCGCTTCGCCGGCGACAAGGGAATCTTGGGGAGGGCTATCCGAATCAACGGCATACTATTCACGGTGGTCGGAGTGGCTCCGGCAGGCTTCCAGTTTCCGGCGGACGCCCCCGCGGTCGAATTGTGGGTAACGCTTTCCGAGGACGTTACAGCCAGCGATCAGCGAGGAGGGCGAATGCTGGAGGCCATCGGCCGCCTGAAGCCGGGTGTGTCGGCCGAGCAGGCGCAAGCCCAGATGGACTTGGTGGCGGGCGCGCTGGCCCAGCAATATCCCGGGAACAAGAATTACGCCGGGACGCTGGTGCTGCCTGAACTGGAGCGACTGACAGGGAGCAGCGTCAAGCCGCTACTGATCCTATTGGGAGCGGTGGCGATGCTGCTGCTGATCGCCTGCGCCAATGTGGTGAACCTGCTGCTGGCTCGCAACACCGAGCGTGGGCGCGAGTTCGCATTACGGACAGCGCTGGGGGCGTCGCGGCCGGCGATCGTGCGGCAGGTACTGATCGAGAGCCTCGCGCTGGGGCTCCTCGGAACCGCGGGCGGAGTATTGCTGGCGCTGGGTGCGCTCAACGCCGTCTTGCCGCTGGCTGGTGAAAGTATCCCCCGCGTTTCTCAAGCGAGCATCGACGGGCGGGTTCTGGCGTTCTCGATTGTCATGGCGGTGCTGACGAGCGTGCTGTTCAGCCTTGCCCCAGCATTTCAGGCGGCAGGAGCGGATCCGGCCGGTGCGCTGAAAGAAAGCGCGCGGAGCATTGCGCGTGGCCATGATCGGTTTCGGAGCGCCCTTGTGGTCGTGCAGATCACGCTCGGGCTGGTTCTGCTTGTCGGCGCGGAACTCCTGATGGCCAGTTTTCTGCACCTGGTTCAGCGCGACCCGGGCTTCCGCGCCGACCATCTGTTGACCTTCGACATCGGTCTGCCCGAAGCCCAGTACAACGTCGCCCGGCAGACCGCGTTCTGCGATCGGCTGATCGAGCAACTGAGAGCGATTCCCGGAGTGCGGGCGGCGGCAACGGGCAGACCTCTGCCGCTGCAGGGACACCAGATGCGCATCGCGTTCGACATCGAAGAGCGGCCGGCGGCTGTTCCCGACCGGCCACGGTCGGATACGGCGATCGTGACGCCCGGTTACTTCGGTGCGATGGGGATTCCGCTCCTGAAGGGGCGAGACTTCAGCGAGGGAGATGACGCCGGAGCCCCACCGGTGCTGGTGGTCAATCAGGCGTTCGCGCGTAAATACTTTCCGGCGGAGGACGTAATTGGCAAACGCATTCAGCCCGGGGCCGGACAGCCACCCACCCCCATGCGAGAAATCGTCGGGGTAGTCGGAGACGCGAAACAGGCGGAGCTCGGTGCGGATTCCGACCCGATCTACTACTTCCCCTACAAGCAGCTTCCCTGGGGCATCGGCACGATTGTTCTGCGGACCGCGGTCCCGCCGCTGGAGGTTGAATCGGCCGCGCGGGCGGCGCTAGCGAGCCTGGACCGGCAGGCGGCGATGCACCAGATTCGGACTGGGGAAGACCTATCGGCGAGGGTGATCGCCAGAATGCAATTTCTCATCGTGTTGATGGGCAGCTTTGCGGCGGTCGCGCTGCTGCTGACGGGCGCGGGGCTGTACGGTGTGCTGTCATACGCAGTAGCGAGGCGGCGCGGCGAGATCGGAGTCCGGATCGCACTCGGCGCGGGGCGCAAGGAAGTGCTCGGCCTGGTCTTCCGACAGGCCATGCAGTTGGTCGCTGCAGGCCTGATCTTGGGGTTGGCCAGCGCGGTGGCCGTTGGGCGTCTGCTGGAAACCACGATGTTTGGGATTCGGCCGGGAGACCCGGTTATTTTGGTGGGTGCGTGCTGTGTGCTGGTGATCACCGGTATGGCGGCGGCGTATGTACCGGCGGCGCGGGCGGCGTCCGTGGACCCGATGCAGGCTTTGCGCAGCGAGTAGTGGGCTGTTGCGCCTAAAAATGCTCCCGCAGCTCCGAGAATCGCTCCAACACCAGCAGCCTCCCGGGTCCCGCGGCAATCTCCTGCTTCTCCAGTCCCCACGTATTCGGGTGTGGCACGTACACGGCGTTCATGCCGGCCTCCATGGCCGGATTGATGTCGGACTTGGGGCTGTTGCCGATCATCCAGGCCCGCTCCGGAACCAAACTGCGCTCCTGCGATAGCCGGAGGTACGCCTCCACATCCTTCTCCTTCACGATCGCCGTGTGTCCAAAATAAATCCCCAGGCCCGACCGGTCGATCTTCAGCTTCTGCTCCTCGGGATGGCCCTTTGTGAACAAAGTCAGATCGTGGTGCGGCGCCAGGTACGCGAGCGTCTCTTCCACTTCCGGAAGCACCTCCATCGGGCATTCGAGAATCCGTTCCGCGAACGACATCACCGTGCTCAGGTCGCCGTCGCAGACTTCGCGCTCCGCCAGCCGCCGGTAGCACTCGCGCAGGTTGCGGCCGAAGTTGCCCGATCCGTACCCGTGTATGCGGATGTTCGCCAGCTCAATCTCGTCCAGCACCGCGCGAATCTCG
The DNA here is from genome assembly GCA_040902885.1 of Bryobacteraceae bacterium. Classification (GTDB taxonomy): domain Bacteria; phylum Acidobacteriota; class Terriglobia; order Bryobacterales; family Bryobacteraceae; genus JBBDWK01. The sequence continues at coordinate 21,105 of JBBDWK010000041.1, forward strand.
TCCGCGTTCATGCAGGAGTGGGAGAGATACTTTACGAACTCGTCGAATGCGCGCTCGAAGTATATGTTGTTTTCCCAGAGCGTGTCGTCGGCGTCGACGATCAGGTGCTGTCTCATATCCCCGGAGGTTTTATGCCGTGGCCGTTCAAAGGCGCAAGACGCCTCATTTCCGCCGTCTGCCGCTGCTTGGGGACGTACTCCACAAGAAAATCGGCCAGACTCTTCAGCCGTTCCTTTTCCGAGCGGCTGCTGAGCAGCGTCTGGAGAAAATCGAGATCGCCGATTCCGTGCGTCAACTGGAAGCTCAACTGCGGATCCGCAAGCTGAGGCGCCGGATGCCGCTCCGGCTCTCCCAGTTCCAGCAGCCCTTTATATTGGACGAGCGCCATTTGGCGCAGCTCGGGCGGCGCGGGTCCCGGCTCGTCGTCGTCGAAAAATTCGACCTCTCCGCGAAGGTACGGCTTTTCCTGATTCAGCGCGATAATCTCGAAGCGGCGCCGTCCGCCGGTCACGACATCCATCCGCCCATCCGGATAGCGTTTGAGCACGTTCTCCACCACCACGGTGCAGCCCATGTTCACGATGCTCTCGTCTCTGGCCAGCACCATTCCAAATTCGGTCTTGGATGCAATGGCCTCGCCCACCATCTCCTTGTAGCGGTCTTCGAAGATGTGTAACGGAAGCGTCGTCCTCGGGAAGACCACTACCGGAAGGGGGAACAGCGGCAGCAGCATGCTAGCATTATTGCTTTCTCTTTAAGCCATCGGCAATTTCCAATCTTCATGCGCATCCAGGGAAAAGTGGCGCTCATAACAGGAGCTTCGGAAGGCATCGGGGCGGCGTGCGTGGAAGAGTTCCGCAAGCGGGGCGCGCGGCTTTCCCTGGTGGCGCGCAATGAGGAGAAGCTGCGCCAAGTGGGCGGCGCGGAGGCCTGCATCGCGGCGGGCGATATCACTCAACCCGAAACGCGCGAGCGCGCGCTGGCGCGGACGCTGGAGCGCTTCGGCTCCGTCGATATTCTGATCAATAACGCCGGCATCGGAATGTACGCGCCGGCCTGGAAAGCGCCCATGGCGGAGGTCCGCCGGATGTTCGAGCTGAACCTGTTCGCGCCGCTCGAGCTGGTGCAGCTTGTGGCGCCTCACATGCGGGAGCGCGGGAGCGGAACCATCGTGAACGTAAGCTCCATGGCGGGCCAGATGACGCTCCCCTGGTTTACGCTCTATTCGGCCTCCAAGTTCGCGTTGAACGCGCTGACCGATGGCCTGCGGATGGAACTCCAGCCGGACAATATCCGCTGCATCTCGGTGTGCCCCGGCTACGTGCGCACGGAGTTTCAGAGCCACGTTCTGGCCGGGCAGCCGCCGGACAGAATTCTGCGCGGCAAACGGTTCGCCATTACCGCCGGCCAATGCGCCAGTGCGATCGCCGACGCCGTCGAGCGCGATACGCGCACGGTCGTCACGCCCCGGATCGGGCGGCTTCTCATCGCGCTCCGGCGCATGTTTCCGTCGATTGTCGATGGGAAGCTCGCGGCGCTGTACCACGGCGACCGGGAAGCGGGATGAACCTGAAGTTAAAGCGAACCCCGGGCATTTATCTGGTAGGTTTCATGGGTTGCGGCAAGACTACGATCGGCAGGAATCTGGCGGAGCGCCTGGGATGGCGATTCGTGGACGTGGATGGCGAGATCGAAGCCCAGCGCGGGCTCTCCATCCCCGAAATTTTTGACACCGAAAGCGAGGAGCGCTTTCGAGAGATCGAAACGGAAGCCATTCGCAGGTACGTGCACGAGGTCCAGAACGGACAGCACATGGTCCTGGCATTGGGCGGAGGGGCGTTCGCGCAAGCGGCGAATTTCGATCTGCTCGCGAACAACGGGCTGACGGTGTGGCTCGATTGTCCTCTTGACACCGCACGGCGCCGGGTCGAGGGCGCAGGACATCGTCCGCTGGCGCGCGACCCCGTGAAATTTGGCGAGCTTTACCATGCCCGGCGGGAATTCTACGCACGAGCCGACCTGCATATCTCCATCCAGAGCGACGATCCCGGGTTGGCCGTCGAATCCATTCTTCGCTCCACCGAGCTGCAATGAACCCGACCGCGAAGCTGCGCAAAGACGCTCGTTCCATTTTCGATTCCGCTTTGAAGGCGGCCGACCCGGTGCAGGCCGTGCTGCGGCATCTACGCCTGGAAGACGATACGCTGATAGCGGGCCGGGTGCGTTATCCGCTCAAGCGCTTTCGCCGCATCCTGGCGCTGGGAGCGGGAAAGGCCGGAGCCAGCATGGGACAGGCCGTGGAGCGGGTGCTCGGCCGGAGTATCGAGTGCGGGCTGCTCAACGTGAAGCATGGTCACGTCGCCCGGCTGCGGCGCATCGAGCTGAACGAATGTTCGCACCCGGTACCGGACGAGAGCGGCGTGCGCGGCGCGGAGCGAATTGCCGCGATGGCCCGCGAAGCGGACGAGAAGGACCTGATTCTCTGCCTGATCTCCGGCGGCGCCTCCGCCCTGCTGCCTCTGCCGGCCGCTCCAGTCACTCTCGAGGAGAAACAGGCGACCACTAAACTGCTGCTGGCGTGCGGCGCGAATATTCACGAAATCAACGTCGTTCGCAAGCACCTTTCGGCGATCAAAGGCGGGCAGCTCGCGCGCTTGGCCTACCCGGCTACGGTGATCTCGCTGCTGCTCTCCGACGTGATCGGCGACGACCTGGACGTGATCGGCTCCGGGCCAACGGCGCCCGACGCTTCCACATTTGACAGGGCGGCGGAGATCTTTCGCAAGTACGATCTCGTCGAACGGTTGCCGGCCGCCGTAACCGGACGCATCGAGCGGGGCCGCCGGGGCGAAGTTGAGGAAACGCCCAAGCCGGGCGACCCGATCTTCGCACGCACGCAGAATCTGGTAGTGGGCAGCAACCGGCTGGCGGTGGAGGCGGCCCGGGAGCGGGCCCGCGCGCTCGGATACCGCCCGCTTGTCCTCTCCACCTTTATTGAAGGCGAAACGCGCGATGTGGCGCGCATGCACGCCGCCATCGCGCGGGAGATTGTGAACTCCGGGCAGCCGCTGAAGCCTCCGGCCTGCCTGATCTCCGGCGGTGAGACTACCGTCACGCTGCGAGGGCAGGGGCTCGGCGGGCGCAATCAGGAGTTCGTCCTGGCGGCCGCCATGGATCTTGCCGGCCTCCCCTCTTCCGTGGTTCTCAGCGGCGGCACGGACGGCACCGACGGTCCCACGGATGCCGCGGGCGCGATTGCCGACGGCGATAGCGTGAGCCGTGCGGCCGCCCTGGGCATGAAGGCGCAAGAGTACCTGGCCGCCAACGACTCCTATCGCTACTTTCAGCCCTTAGGCGATCTTCTGATGACCGGACCCACCAATACCAATGTGATGGACGTGCGGCTGCTGCTGGTGGGACGGGGTTAGCCGTTGAATCGGCGTCAGACTTTGGACTCGATCAGAAACGCCTTCTTGCGACCTCGGGCGACGATCTGGCCCGAGTATTTCACGAGCCCGTTCGCCGACAGCTTCAGCGTTTTGCCGACCGGATAGTCGAACGTAATCACGTCTCCCTGATCCAGCTTCAGCAGGTCCTCGACGAGCAGCGTGGGCCCTTCGAGACGAGCGTCCAGACGTACCGGTGCACGCTTCAGCAGCTCGAGCACGCGCCCCTGTTCCTCGGCGGTGGAGGCGGTCTTGCGCACCGACCACTGCTGGTCGAACTTCTGGCGCAGCATCTTGATGATGATCGACGGCATGCCGATGTTCATCATCCCGGTGGTTTCGCCCACGCGAATCTCGAGGCCGATGGAGACTACCGCCTCGTTGGGGGCGAGAATTTGGAGGAGTTGCGGCTCCGTCTCCCTGGCATCAATGGTGAAGTTGATATTCGAGACGCCTTGCCAGGCGTCGCGAAGGTCGTGCAGAATGATGCGAAACAGGCTGTCGAGAATGTTCTGCTCGATCTCCGTCACCTCGCGCGAGATGCGGCTCACCGACTTACCGGAGCCTCCCAGCAGCATTTCCAGGAGTGGAAAGACCAGCGACGGGTTGATCTCCAGAACGGCGTTCCCATCGAAGGGCTTCATGCCTAATGAGATCAGGCAGGTGGGAGACGGAAGGCACTGGGAAAATTCCGCGAATGAAAGCTGCTCGACCGACACCAAATTTACGACAACGTAGGCGCGCAAGTACGCCGAGAGGCTGGACGCAAGATTACGGGCGAAGTTGTCGTGCAGCAGGTGAATGGCGCGAAGCTGGTCTTTGGCGATGCGGTCGGGGCGGCGGAAGTCGTAGAGCACCGCCTTCATGGACGCCGAGTCCTGCTTGCCGCTATCCCGCAAGTTGCGGAATACCTTGTCGATCTCGTCCTGCGATAGAAGACGCTCCACGTCTTTCTTATCGGATGCTTTAGGAGAATCTTTAATACCGGGGCGCCTCGTAAGCGACACCAAGCTCGTTAGCCAGCGCGGAGAAGCGTGGGTCGGCCGTCCATAACTGCAACCGCCCCACAATAGCGGACGCCAGGAGGTGAACGTCGATCCAGCCCACGCCGCGGCCATGCAAGTCGCGATCGCGAACGAACGCGGCGACGTCGCGGTGAGGGATCATGCCCGCTTGATGCATCCGCTCGTAGGCGGCCAGGAGCTTCCCGCGGCCTCCCCGGTCGCCAATGAGGAGTTCTCCATAGACCAACTCGTGCCCCGTCACTTCATCGAGGCCGAGGAGTCTGTCCAACTCGGCCCTGTAGGGCGCCTGGTTGGCAAGAAACCGAATCCACACGGAGGTGTCCACCAGGACCATCAAGCCACCCTTCGCCTGGGCGACGGCCTTTCACGGCGCCTGGGCACGTCGCGTGCCTGAGGCTCCGTGCCGCCCAGAGCCCGAAGGCGCTGGTATGCCGCGTGGCGTACCAGGGCCTCAAGCCCCAAACGTACGGTCTCCGTATCCGTTGCTGCACCGCAAGCCGCCTTCGCCTCTTTGAGGAGTTTCTCGTCGACATTGAACGTTTTCTTCATACGTACAGATCTACCATAACAGTATGGCTATTGACACCATACCGTGCCGCGGCTGAATCGTCTTTCCAATGCCGCTGAATTGCTTTGCGGCAGGGCCGGGGATAGAATCCCGATGAGGAACTGCAATGATCCGATCCCTTCCGCCGATGGCCCTTCTGCTGACCGTATCGATCGCGTCGGCCCAAGACCGCGTCGGCCGATACGACATCTTCGAGTCGACCCTTAAGAGTTCGGGCGACCGTGCCAATGCTTACGTGGAAGTCTCGGCCGAAGCGTCGATCGTTCGGCCGGGGGGTGCGAAGTGGACCATTCCCCTCTTCTGGGATGGCGCGGAAGTTTGGAAGTTGCGCGTGAGCCCGGATGCTCCCGGCAAGTGGGTGTACAGCGTGAAATCGAACGACGCCGGCCTGAACGGAAAGACGGGCAGCTTCCTTTGCGTCGACTCGAAGCGCGCGGGCGGATTGCAGCCTATGGTGGGATCGCCGAGCCATTTTCAACGCCAGAGCGGAGCGCCGGTGTGGTTCATGGGGGACACGGCATGGGGATATCTCACCGACAGCGAAGTTGACAAGCACCACCGGCCGCAGGCCGAGTATTACGCGAAGACGAGGGCGTCCCAAGGCTTCAACGCGATCACTTCGATGATGCTCAGCGAGCAAGGGGTCGGCAACCAGAACGGAAAGCCGTTCGACGATATAGCGGCCGAGAGAATGAACTCGCGCTACTGGCAGGAGGTCGACGAGCGTGTGGCGTTCGCGAACCGCCTGGGACTGACCGTGGGCCTTGCGATCGCGTGGGGCGACAAGCGCAAAGTGGAGCCTTTCGCGTGGCGCATGTTCCCGAATCTTGAAGCGAGAAAACGCTACGCGCGCTATATCGCGGCCCGCTACAGCGCATACGATGTGTATTTCATCGTCTCCGGGGAATGGCACGCGGAAATCCGCACTCGCGACGGCGTCACGCAGGACCAGATTTTCCGGGAATTTGTCGCATTAGGAGATGAGCTGGCGGCGGCCGATCCGCACGATCGAATGATCGGTATTCATCCCATGACGCAGAACGGAAGCGTCCGCGAGTATGCTGCCGCCTCATGGATGTCTTTTGGCGACTACCAGCAGAACTACAGCGATTTGCACGACCGCGTGTTGCTCTCCCGGTACCTGCGCGGCCCGGTAGTTAACTCCGAGTACGGATATCACCTGCGGGACCAGAACGGCGACGGTAAGCCGGACAAGAGCAATAGCTATGCGACCGAAGACATGAGATTCGCCAGTTGGGACGTGGTGACTGCGGGCGGATACCTGGTGACTGGCTTTGGCACGACCTACTTCGGCGGCCATCGCGATCCCGGGCCGTTCGACGTTGACGCGAAGAAGAACGACGATTGGGAGGCGCAGATCGGCTACATCAAGAAGTTCTTCGAGCAACTGCCGTGGTGGAAGCTGGCGCCGGCCCATCAACTGTTGTCATCCTCGGCGCCGCGCTCGCCCGATCGTACGGAGGGCGGCGTTCGTCCGCCGGCAGTAACCTACTGGGCGATGGCTGTCCCCGGAGAGACTTATGTGGTTTATATTCGCGGAACCACCGAACCGGTCGAGTTAGAGCTGGGTGCTCGCTCCCGGCCCTTCGCAATCCGCGAGTACAATCCGCGAAGCGGAGAATTCCGGAAGCTCGGAGAACAGGAGGTCGCTGGCCGGTATAAGTACCGGGCGCCGGATAGCCAGGACTGGCTGGTTTTGTTGGAGGCGGCCGCGCGCTAATACTTGAGCGCGATTTACGACATCCACCGGTACCGCAAGTTCAGTCCAGCGTCACGACGGTGTAGCGGCCGGGTGTGGATTGGCTTGGATCAGACCCGAAGGAAGAAGCCTGGTTCAGCGCCGTCGTTGACCAGCCTTGATTCGTGAGGCGTTCCGTTCTTGAGCTACCGATTCGTCACCGCGAAATCGTATAAGGCTGCCGCTGTACGCACCCAGAGGTGGCCGTCGGCAATCGCCGGAGTCGCGAACACTTCCTCGCCCAGATCGCCGGCCGCGACCACCTCCCATTGGGCGCCACCTTTCAAAACCGAAACCTTACCCCCGCGGCTGATCATGTAGACCTTACCGTCGCCGGCGACCGGCGAGGCATAATACTCATCTAACGCATGCGTCAGTCTTCCTTGCTTCAAAAGCTTTCCGCTGGCAGGATCAAGCGTCTGCACGATCCCGCCATTCCGAACCAGGTACAGCACGTTCTGATAGAACAAAATCGAGGGCACATCGGGCAGGGACTTGTCATAACGCCACAGCACGTGCGTTGCGGTCACATCGCCACGGCCACCGAGCCTGATCGCCAATGCCGCGTTTGATGAGGTGCGCCGCAAGCGGTAATACATCCAGTCCTTCTCGTCGAGCAGGCCATCTTTGTCGAGATCCTGCATATCCCACGTGGCTGGATGCCAATTCTTAGGAATCTCTTCTTTGGACAGCTTTCCGTCGCCGTCCTTATCGTGCAGCCTGAGCATCTCTTCAAACCCTGGCAATTCCATGCGCTCGCTCGGCTCTCCCCCAGGGGCCCACCCGTTGAAGTACAGCGTCTCGTTAGCGATCACAGGGACCGATTTCACCTGATAGGTGAGGCCCCGTGCTCGCCACAACAATTCGCCTGTCCCTACGTCATAACTGGTCATCTGGTATGAGCCAGGAACGATGAGTTCCGTGTGCGAATTCGACTCATGGACGATCGGCGTTGAGAAACTGTGGACCATCTCTGGGCGCTCCGTCTTCCACACCACCTTGCCCGTGTTTTGGTCCATAGCGAGCAGAAACGAGTCCCGGTCCTGATCGCAGACCATAAGGACCCTTCCAAGCGCCAGCACGGGAGACGCCGCCATACCGTGGAAATTTGTGAACGGGCCAAGCGGAACATGCCAGCGCTCCTTGCCGTCCCGGTCGTAAGAGATCAATCCATAGTCGGCGAAAAAGACGTACACGTTGGTCCCGTCGGTAACAGGGGTGGGTGCGGCCGCATCATTGAGCTTGTTCCGCTTCTCGTTTCTACGGCCGGGCGCCTCGCGCCGCCAGACAATCTTGCCTGTCGTGCGCTCCAACGCGAGAGTGAATAGTCTTCCATTCTCGTGGCCGGTCAAATAGATCCGCCCGCCGGTAACCACGGGCGACGACTTTCCCGCTGGAAGAGCCGTCTTCCAAACCACGTTGGTGGCAGGCCCGATTTGCGAAGGAAGCGTGCCGTTTTCGGCTATGCCCGACCCGTTCGGCCCACGCAAGCGCGGCCACTCAGAAGCTTCAAGATGATCCGCGGTGAAGCTTACCAACGACAAGATGACTGTCAGTCTCACACGTTGAAGCAAATACATCGAACTATTGTATGTGGCTTGGACGAATGGTACCACCCTCAGGATGGTCTCAGATGAGTAACGGCGTTAACGGCGACTCAATCGCTGAACCCGGCTGCGTCGGAGGAGTGGTCAAGCGACGGGCTGATTTCTGAGATTATCCGCGTACGTGCGCCCGCTCTCGTATCCAGCGCGGAAGGCGCGTGTGCCGGCGACGTCGGGATACTGGTCACTCAGTGTGGGGAATGCTTCCTCGAACGACTTGCCCAGCAGGGCGCGACTCTGCGCGGCTTCAAAGCCCGTTCGGAAAACAATCTCGTCCCGCTCGAAGTCTTCGCCAAGCGCCATGTATCTCTCCTTCTCGGCCTGCCTCAATCCGAGCCACCACTTCTTCCGCGCGGCGTCAATGGATTCGGCGCCCGCTTGCGCCATGATGGCGCGGACCTCTTCTTCATCCTTAGTTTCGACGACAATAACGGTGCGGCCTTGACGCAGTGCGTCTTCGTAGACGAACACTTCGTCTCGCGGGAGTCCCTCGAAAAGTGCGTCCTCGATGGCTTCGCCCGCCAGCTTGCCGCCCTGTACTCCGCCGAGACCCAAGAGTGTGGTGCCAATAAGTCCGCCGACCAGAATTGGTCCTACGCCGGGAAGGAGAAGGCTCGCAACAGCGGCTCCCAAGGAAAAGCCTCCGGCCGCTCCGACAGCGCCGCCCAACACCTCGCCCATCGCGGCACCCATGCCTGGCTGCTCGCCTTCGCTAAGGGGGATCTCTTTGGTGGCTTCTTGGGGAGCACCGGGCCAGAGCACAACGATCGCGTTGTCGGTTATGCCCAACTGATGCAACCGAAACAAGCACTCTTTGGCATCCGCCGCGTGTTCAAACACTCCTGTGATCGTCGCCATGAAGATCGATTAGCAAGCATGTTGCCAAACGTGCTAATAAGCTCTGTTGACGAAATAGCCGACCTTAGCCTGGTTCGCTGCCAGCGAGTCCGTTCGGTCTGGAAACGATCCTCACTCTAGGAGAACTCTTGCCTCGAAACAGGTGCCAGTGGATCACTACGGAGACTTCGCGGTCGGACTTGTCGTTGATTTCTGGAGCCACCCGCCGGGATCGAACTGGCGACCTGCTGATTACGAAAAATATGCACCTATTCCAAAAGCTGTAGCTTGTTTTCAACAACTTGGGGAAGCTGCTTTTGCTCAAATAGCAACCTCAAGCGAACCAAACCGATAGGGTCTTGGCACAGTTCTGGCACAGCTAAGCGCGCCGCCGGCGCTTGATGGAATCGAGAATTTCGTCGACTGTCAAGTCCTTTTGCCAATGGGTCCGGTCCTTCGTGTAATCGCCCGAACCAGATCGATTGAGTCGAAGGAAGCGTGCCAGACCGTCGACGCCCAGCTCGCGGCGGAGCACGTCCAGCGCGTGCCGTTCAAACTGCTCGTCGGTCATAATGTCGAGAGTGCTCATGGTAAGCTCTCCTGACTCCAGGATAGCGGATTTCGCACCGTGACCCTCGGACTACCGTCACCACGCGAGGCCCTCCTACTGAACCCATCATCAGTTGTGAGGAGGACATCGACGCCGGCCGCCTCCGCGCAAGCGAGATGCAACGCGTCAAATGGTCCGTAACCTGCGTCCTCGAGGTCGCGTGCCCGGCCAGCGATACTGTCGTTTACTTCCACAACTTCGGACGCGAGTGTCATAAGGGCGAGATTCTCCGACCGCCTCTCCCTGTTGGGATTCCTGCCGATTTCATCGACAAGTGCTTCGCTGGAGGTCCAATGAACAGTGCCCTCACGGATTCGTCTGAGGATCTCTACAACGGCCTCTGCCTCCTGATGGATACTGCTGGATGTCATCAGGGTCGAAAATTTTTCGCGGCCCAAAGACACCAGGGCATTCGAGAACGCGAAGCTGGTGAGCTTAATCCCGGTGCAGGAGTTTGAGCAAGCGCAACCGCTGCTCCAGCGTGTGGTGGATCTGTACAACCAAGTTTATACCGAGTGGCTGGATTTCAGCGGACAGACGATGCGTGGCACAAACCTGCGCATGGGGCACGCGATGGGCGCAATGAAGCTGGGCGAACAGGCCGCGCCAATTCACAGAGGGTAGCCATGGCGAAATCGAATGTTCCGAAAATGGGAGGCGTTCCGCACCGCGTCAAGATGCCTCAGCGCCTCAGCGCCTCTGTCGTGCATAGTAGCGTGGCCAGCGCGCACCCGATTGGCCCGGTACGGCGATTGCCCGGTGGAAACCGGGCACCAGGACCAGGAGGACTACCGCGATGATCGGCCAATATCCCATCCAGAGCTTGAGCATCCAGACGGCACTAGGCCGGGAAACGCTCCGGGTCGCTGAACAAATTGATTGCGCGTTGAAATCCGGCTTGCCCGTGCCAGCCTACTTGTGGAAGGAATTGTTGGCTGCATTGAACGCCCATTCGCCGGACGTAATGAAGACGGCATTCGGGCGAGTGTTCAGCTATTTGATTGAGGAGAGAATCAATGGAAACGATGGAGCAGTTTGCCCCGTCAGAAAGCCCGGTTTGGGCTCCCAAGAATGACGGCAATTCCGATGAGTTCGACCGCCTCTATGAAAACGTCCGGCTGATCGGCGTGGACCAAGATAAGCTCGTGGCACTGTGTGACGCGGTGCTGTTCTACGTCCAGGTAGCGCGGCTGCGCACGCGCCCGGTCACGATCACCGAGGCTGAGGGCTGCGTGGAGATCCGCTGGAGCAAGTACGCGCCTGCGGTGTTCAGGAGAAATCGCCTACTGGCACTCGTGGCTGGTGGTGAGCTCATCGACCACTTGACGGTGCAGGAGTCGATAGCGGCCTAGTCAGAAGCACCTTGTCTCTTTCGCACGCGCGGTGGACGTTTCCGACGCGGTTTGCTTTTGTGCCATTTTGAACTCAAGAATTGATAGACGGAAATTCCGGTCGCTGCAACGATGGCAATCTCGACCAAATACTGATGAATCTCCCCAAACGGTAAAGGCGGCAGGTGGAACACAGACCCTCCAGGCACACTTCGGGCATTCGCCGAGTCCATGCCAATGTGCTGTTTGCTGTGTCCCTCTCTGAGGGCGCGTTCGGCGGTCGTTTTTAAGAACTACCCGGCTGAGTTCCGAGTCACCGAACAATCTTCTACTGCGTTATCGGTAAATAGTCCTTGCGGACATCCGTAATCGCTCTTCAAAAGTATCATTTTGACGCGGGCGAGTCAAGGGATTGCTGTTTCACTCAGCGATTCCGCAACCGAGAGTGAGCCGAAGCGGGAACTGCTTGTCTCGGCTCG
>JBBDWK010000042.1:0-133807 GCA_040902885.1 Bryobacteraceae bacterium
TTTAAACTGCTAAATCCTTGACAAGAGATCACCTTACTCGCTAGGCTAAGTGGTCGCGCTAGCATTCGAGACTGTACGTACACGTACTATTACGTCATGCCCGATCTCAGTCCTCCGAACGCAGCCCGTTCGCTCCTGACCGACGCTGCCCAAGCGTTCCGCGAAACGGAGATCCTCCTCGCGGGCGCCAACGGATTTCTGGGCAAGGTGATCCTCGGGTTTCTCCTGGACCGCTACTCCGATTTCCGGCGCCTCCACATCCTGGTCCGTCCCAAGGGCAACATGTCCGCGGAGGAGCGCTTTTATCGGGAGGTGCTGGCCTCTCCCGCGCTTGCCGGCGTGGTCGACAATCTCGAACCGGGGTTCCTCGACCGCAAGATCCGGGTGATTCCGGGCGATCTGTCCGAGACAACTTGCGGCCTTTCGCTCTCGGCCGTGGAAGGTCTCGCTGGTAAGGTGGGGCTGATTCTCAACTGTGCCGGCCTGGTGGAATTTTTCCCGCCCGTGGACGATTCCTTCAAGTCCAATGTGGATGGCGTGGAGAACGTGGTCGCTCTGGCCAAACGCCTGAAGGCCAAACTGCTGCACGTCTCCACTTGTTACGTGTGCGGCGAAGCCGACGGATTGATTGAAGAAACCACGCCCATCGTGGGCTTTTATCCCCGCCGGAAGGGAGTGTCGGACGACACCTTCGACTACCGGGAAGAGATCCGCTACAGCCGCGAGCGTGTAGCGCAGATTTATCGCGATGCGGGCGATACGCAGCCGCGCTCCAAAGAGGTGGCGCAGAGGCTGATCGAGCTGGGCCGGCAGCGCGCCGAGGCATGGGGCTGGGTCAATACCTATACTTATGCGAAGAGCATCGGCGAGCAAATTATCGCGGACGAGAAGGACCTCGACTATGCCATCGTGCGGCCCGCCATCGTGGAGAGCGCGCTGCATTTTCCCTTCCCCGGATGGGTGGAAGGCGGCCGCACCGCCGCGCCGCTGGTCCTCATGGCCATGGGCGGCTTGAAGCACTGGACGGTTCGTCCCGATGCGCCGCTCGAAGTAGTGCCGGTCGATCTGGTGGCATCCTCGATACTGGCTGTAAGCGCGCTGCTGCTCGAAGGCCGCAACCAGCGCGTCTATCAACTGGGGACGGCGGACGTGAATCCGCTCCACCTGGAGCCGCTCGTACAGCTGTTGCACGTCGAATCCAAAAGGCAGGCGCGGCGCAAGCGCCCGCAGCAACTCGCGCTGGTTTCGCCCGGCCGGGTACGGATTCTTTCTCCCGAGCGGGCCCGCGTCCGGCGGATGCGCCTGCAGAAGCGATTGGAGCGCGGCCGCGTGGTGCTCACCGCGCTGAAGAAGGTGCTCGAGACAACCGGGCTGCCCGGACGGCAATCCGTGAATTCGCTCTCCATGCTGCTGCGCGGTCTCGGATTGCAGGCCATGTTCCGCGAACAGACGCTCGAGCTGTATCAGCCGTTCATCCTGGATAATCGTTATATCTTCGAATCTCAAAACATCCGCGCCGCCTACCGGCTCTTGTCTGAGAGGGATCGCGAGCTGTTGCCCTGGACTCCCGAGCTTATCGACTGGGAGCGCTATTGGGTACACAACCAGATTCGCGGCGTGGAGAAGTGGGTGAAACCGGCGGCGCTCGAAGATTGGGCGTTTAAGGTTTGAAACGGAGTCCCGACCGGCCAATGGCAGCCCAAACGGAACCAACGCAAATCACTGAACGGGAGCGGCAGGTTCTTGAAATCATCGAGGGACTCCTGCGCGAGCTGGGCAGGGAGCGGGCCGCGCAGGTGCTGTCTCTCAACTCCTCCTTCGAGCGGGACCTGGGCATGGGCAGTCTGGATCTGGTGGAGCTGCTGGTGCGCTGTGAGACGCGCTTCGATGTCCAGTTGCCGGAAGAGATTGCGGAGCAGGCCGAAACTCCCGCCGGTTGGGTGCGCGCCATCGTCGACGGGGGCCGGGCGGCGGAGGAGGCCGGCCGGCAGGGTTACCGGATTGAGCCGGCGCGCGAATATGTTCCGCAGTTGCCGGGCGGGGACGCGACGCTGCTGGACATATTCCGGCGTCATGTGGAGTGCGTCCCGGACCGGACCTGCGTCCATCTGCTGGAGAACGGCTCCGGCCGCGGCCTGACCTACGGAAATCTTTACGACACGGCCTCGGCTGTCGCCGCCGGCCTCATCGCTTCGGGCTTGCAGCGCAACGACACGGTGGCCATCATGCTGCCGACCGGAGCCGATTTCTTTTACGCCTTCTTTGGAACCATGCTCGCGGGCGGCATTCCCGTGCCCATCTATCCGCCATCCAATCCGAATCTGATTGAAGAGTACGTCAAGCGGCAGATGGGCATTCTGCGCAGCGCGGAGATCCGCTTCCTGATCACCTTTGACCGCGTTCGCGCCGTATCGCAGCTCATGAAGATGCTGCTTCCGGGCACGGTTGAAGTGACCACGGCGGACGCGCTCCGCGAGGGACGCAGCCGGTCTCGGGTGGCCGTGGCGCCCTCCGACGTTGCCCTGGTGCAATACACTTCGGGCAGCACGGGCGACCCCAAGGGCGTTGTGCTGACGCACCGCGGAGTGCTCGCGAATCTGCGGGGGATCGGGAACGCGGTGGATGTGCGGCCCTCCGACTCCGTGGTGAGCTGGCTGCCGCTCTACAGCGACATGGGTCTGGCCGGCTCCTTGCTGTTCAGTTTCTACTACGGAGTGCCTCTCACGCTCCTTTCGCCGATCGAATTTCTGGAGCATCCCGAAACCTGGCTGAGGGCCATTCACCAGGCGAGAGGCACTCTCTCGGCGGCGCCGAACTTTGCGTTCGAATTGTGCGCGCGCAAGATACCTGCGTGGACGCTCGAGGGGCTGGATTTGAGTTGCTGGAGATTGGCCGTCAATGCCGGCGAGCCGGTTTCGCCCGAGACCATGAGCAGGTTCGTCGAGCGATTCGGTCCGTTTGGGTTCCGCCCGGAAAGCGTCACTACGGCATACGGGCTGGCCGAATCCTGCGTGGCGCTGACCTTTCCTTCGCCCGGCGGCGCGCCGCGAATCGATGCCGTGCGGCGCGACTCCCTGGAACGAAAGGGAAAGGCCGAGCCGGCTCCGGATGGAGAGCGAAGCTGCCTGCGGTTCTACTCGTTGGGCCGCCCGCTGGCGGGGCACGAGCTGCGCGTCGTTGACGACGCCAAGCGGGAGGTCGGCGAGCGTGTGCGCGGACGGCTGCTGTTCCGCGGACCGTCGCGAACGCCCGGCTATTTCCGCAGCCCGGAAGCAACCGCGTCCGCGATCGACGCCGATGGTTGGATGGAGACCGGCGATCTCGCTTATCTCGCGGGCGGCGAGCTTTTCGTCACGGGGCGCACCAAGGATTGTATTCTGAAGGCAGGGCGGAATTTGAGTCCGCACGATGTGGAGGCCACGGCTTGCGAAGTTCCTGGCGTGGAGCCGCAGGGAGCCGCCGCGTTCGGCGAGCCCGATCCCGAGAGCGGCACCGAGCGCTTGATCGTAGTCGCGGAAACCCGCGCCACCCTCGAGCGCGACCTGCAACGCATCGAAGCCGGCATCGTTAAAAAGATTTCGGACAGCCTCGACATACGCCCCGACGTAGTTCAGCTCATTCGCCGCGGGAACTTGCCGAAGACTTCCAACGGCAGAGTCCGCCGCCACGAGACAAGAAACTTGTACCGGCAGGGCAGGCTGCAAAGGCGCAGACTTTATCCCTGGATTCAAATCGCGCGGCTGTGGAGGCAGAACCTCGGTCCGGTTCTGGTGGGGGGCCTGGAGCGAGGCTTCGCCCTGGCGCACCGTATATCGTTCTCCTCGGCACGCTTCGTGCTGGGCGCTGCCGCCGGAGCTGCCGCCCGCCTTCTTGGAAATCCATCCTTCACTCCGGCGGCGGCACGCGCAATGCTGCGCCTGCACGGACTCGACTACGCCATCCACGGCGCGGAACGGGTGGACGCCGCGCATGCAGTCATCTATATCGGCAACCGCGCCTCGGTTCTCGATCCCGTGGTGCTGACTGCGCTGCTGCCCGCGCCGATCCGATTCGCCGACTCAAGCGCTCTCACCGGGCTTCCATGGCCGCTTGCGTTCCTGCTGCAACCGCTCATAGCGACGCCGCCAAAGAACAAGATGCAGCCCAAGGCCGCGGCACAGGAAGACCGCATCCGGCACGCGCTCGAGGAAGGGTGTTCGGTGGTTGTCTTTCCGGAGGGGGCGGTCGGAGCGCCGGCTCACCTGAGTCCCTTCCGCCTGGACGCTTTCTTTGCCGCCGCCGGTTCTCAATGCCCGGTGCAGCCCATCGCCTTGCGTATGGAGGGCACCGAAGGCCGCGTGTCCGTGGGCGACAGAATTCTTCCCGGTTCCGCCGATCCTTCCCATCTCACCGTTTTGCGCGATCGGGTTCGAGGCGCCATCTCCCAGCTATGCCAGTGACCGAGATTCCCATTCCGGTTCGCGCGCTGCTGTGCTTCCTCCTGGGCTCCATCCCTTTCGCGGTGCTGGCCATGCGGGGCAGCGGAATCGACATTCTCCGCGCGGGTTCCCGCAATCCCGGCTTCAACAACGTGTTGCGGTACAGCAAGCGGCGCGCGATGGTCACGCTCGCCGGAGATCTGGGAAAGGGATTTCTTGCCATCTGGCTGCTCTATGCCCCGTCGGAGCCGATTGCGCTTGGCTGGCTGTTCGGAATTTCGGCCATCCTCGGCCACTGTTACTCGCCCTGGCTGAAATTCAACGGCGGGAAGGGGATCGCCACCTCGGCGGGGGTAATGCTTGTCCTGTACCCGCCCTGGGCGGCCATCTGCCTCGTGGTCTTCGCCGCGCTACGGATTACGGGGGGAAAGCTCAAGTGGGTGGAGGCGGGCACCATCGCTTCGCTCAGCTCCTGGCTGCTCTTCACCTGCCTGATGCTGGCCTTTCAAACGAGAACGGATACGTTCCATGCAGGCCTGACCACGCTGTTTCTCGCATGGCGCCACAAAAGCAACTTCCGCATTCTGGCGAACGCCCGGCATGTGCATGCGCGGTAGAGAGCCATGACGCAGCCGCAAGGCATCGCCTTTTACGATTTCGACGGCACTCTGGCCTCGTGCAACGTGGTCACGCAATATGCATTCGTCGCGCGGCATCATCCGTCGCGTCCTCGGGCCGCGCTGAAGTTCGCCCGTCTGCTTCTCGCCGTTCCATTCTGGATCGGGCTGGACCTCTACTCGCGCCGGCGCTTCAATGAGATGTTTTTCCGCGAGTACCGCGGTCTGTCTCGGGCCTGGCTCTCCGAAGTCGCGGATGAGTTGTTTCAAAGAGTGATTCGCCCGTCCATATTCCCAGGCGCGCGGGCGCTCGTGGAGGCCGACCGCGCGAGCGGGTTCCGGACGGTGCTGGTGACCGGCACGCTCGATTTAGCCTTGAAACCCGTAGTCCGGCATTTCGGATTCGACGACGTCATCTGCAACTCCCTGATCTTTGAAGATGGCGCCGCAACGGGCGAGGTGGCAGCGCCTTTGATCGCCGAGCGGGAGAAGGTGGAAGCCATGCACCGCCTGAGCCGCAGCCGCGGCTTGGACCTTGCCCGGTCCAAGGCCTATTCCGACAGCATCTCCGATCTTCCGATGCTCGAGGCGGTAGGCCACCCTGCAGCGGTGAATCCGGAGCGCCGGTTACGCCGCGTGGCCCTCGAGCGAGCGTGGCCGATTCTGGATCTGAAGCAGCGGCAGGCCGGCCCGGAGCCTATCGCGCCAAGTCGATGCCGAACTTCTTGAGTTCTTCGGCGTAGTAGCGGCGGTGGAGCAGATCCCACTCCTCGCTGCCCTCCGGAATCTCGCGCTTCTGGGTCTTCACCTTGAGGCGCGCCGCGCGGTCGACCTTATCTTCAACCTGCAGAAGCTCGGTGATGGCGCGGACAATCTCCAGGCGGACGTCGTTGGGGTCTCTTTTCATGCGGATTTCGCGCGATTTCCGCAAGACGGCCACCAGTTTGTGGGAGATGTCCGTCACCTTGTCGCGCGAGAGCTTCATCTGGTCGCCGGAATCGCGCCCCGCGGCGCGGACGACTTTGCGCTGGGTAATCAGGGTGTTCTTAATCTTGCGGAACATCTCCTGATAGCTGACACCCTCTTGCCGCATGTAGTCGGAGTACTGGCCGAGAATCTCGCGCACCTCGTCGTTCAACCGGTCCTCGACCTCCAATTCCTCGGCGATGAGACCGGTAACGATTTCGGCGACGGCCTGAGGATTGGTGGTTTCAATCACTCCTGGAGCCAGTCTTCTCACAACTTGGCGAGAAAGATAGGCGATGAATTCCCTGGCAAGCAGCATTCTCTGGTTGTTCTAAGTCCTGAAATTTCCCCAAGTCTAACACATCCTCGGGGGCTGAAGTACGAGACAGAGCCGCGCCCGTAGGAAGCGGTTGCCGTCCACTCGCGATCGCTTCTTTAGCTGCGCTACGTTGAAATTGCGATAATAGACGGACTACCCTTCGAAAGCACCCTGAGCGATGGTCGGTAAAACAGTTTCACACTACCGCGTTGTGGAAAAGCTGGGCTCCGGGGGCATGGGCGTGGTTTACAAAGCGGAGGATCTGCGACTGGGCCGGTATCTGGCCCTCAAGTTCCTGCCCCCTCATGTCGCCACCGATCCGCAGGTGATCGAACGATTCCAGCGCGAGGCGCGAGCCACCTCGGCTTTGAATCATCCCCACATCTGCACCATCTACGGGATCGATCAGGCCGACGAAGGACCCTTCATCGCCATGGAGCTGCTGGAAGGCCAGACGCTCGCCAAACGCATCGGAGGGAAGCCGGTGCCTCTTCCGGATCTTCTGGAGTATGCCGCCCAGATGGCCAACGCACTGGAAGCGGCGCACGCCCGCGGGATTGTCCACCGCGACATCAAACCCGCCAACGTGTTTCTGACGGAAGGCAACCGGGTGAAGATTCTGGACTTCGGCCTTGCGAAGCTGGTGCGGAGGGAAAGGCTCGATTTTTCCAGAACCATGACGGTCGGCCCGGACGAAAACGTCAGCACGATTTCCGGCACCGCCCTAGGCACTGTGGCTTACATGTCTCCGGAGCAGGCTAGGGGCCAGGAAGTAGACCACCGGTCCGATCTCTTCTCGTTCGGGGTCGTGCTCTACGAGATGGCCACGGGGCGCCTG
Organism: Bryobacteraceae bacterium; assembly: GCA_040902885.1. Taxonomy (GTDB): domain Bacteria; phylum Acidobacteriota; class Terriglobia; order Bryobacterales; family Bryobacteraceae; genus JBBDWK01. The sequence goes on from JBBDWK010000042.1 coordinate 7,159, forward strand.
CCTTTCGGCGGGAACACGCCGGCCACGGTATATGACGCCCTTCTCAACCAGTCTCCGCCGTCTGTGACACAACTGAATCCCGAGGTTCCGGCGGAGCTTCAGAACATTATCGCTATCGCGCTGGAGAAGGATCGCGAGATGCGGTATCAGACCGCGGCCGACATGCGGGCCGCTCTCCAGCGGCTGCGGCGCGGGGATTCGGGAACCGGACAAGCAGTAGCGGCAGCTTTTCTTCCCGCCTCCGGGAAGCAATGGAAACACAAGGCCGCGTTCGTAACTGGCGGGCTTGGTCTTCTGGCGCTGGCCGCGGTGCTGTTGTTGCGGACGGAGCGCGACACCAATCCGCTTCCCGCCAGCGGGAGATTCACGCAGCTGACGGAAGGCGCGGGCGAAGAGTTGTTCCCCAGTCTTTCGGCCGACGGCAGGATTCTGGTCTACACCGCGCGGCTGGACGGAAACTGGGACATCTTCATCCAGCGCGTGGGCGGAAAGAATGCGCTCAATCTGACGCGCGATTCCTCCGCTGACGATACCACTCCGGTCTTTTCGCCGGATGGAGAAAAGATCGCGTTCCGGTCCGATCGCGACGGCGGGGGAATTTTCGTCATGGGCGCCACCGGCGAATCGCTGCGCAGGCTGACCGGCGAGGGCTATAACCCGTCCTGGTCCCCAACCGGCCGGGAAATCGTTTACAGCACAGAGCAGGTGATCCGGCCGGAAGCCCGTTCCGGCGCCAGGGGCCAGTTGTGGATCGTGTCCGTGGATACGGCCGAGAAGCGGCGCCTTCCGACTCCCAACGACGCGGTGCAGCCACATTGGTCTCCGCACGGGAAACGGATCGCGTACTGGGCGGCGGACGCGGCCGGCATCCGCGATATCTGGACTGTCCCGGCCCAGGGAGGGCAGCCCGCTCCGGTCACCAAGGATACGGCCCTCGACTGGAACCCGGTCTGGTCGCCCGATGGCAGGCTGCTTTACTATGCGAGCGACCGCAGCGGCACCATGAATTTCTGGCGGGTGCGCGTCGACGAATCGTCGGGCAGCGTCGATGGCGAACCCGAACCGGCAACGACCCCCTCGCGCGACAGCGGCAATCTGAGCTTCTCCAGCAAAGGCGACCGTTTTGTGTACGCGCAGAGAATGGTTCTGTCCAACATATATAAGGTGACGCTGGACCCGGTTGCGGGCCGTGTCGCTTCACCGGAAGCGGCCATAACGAATGGAACTCGTCTGGATGTCTTTCCGAACCTTTCGCCGGACGGCGAGTGGCTGGTCTTCTCTTCCTTCGGCATTCGGGAGGATATCTTCGTGGTGAAGGCGGGCGGAACGGGGTTACGCCAGCTTACCGAAGACGAACATCGGGATCGAAGCCCGTCGTGGTCTCCGGACGGCAAGCGCATCGCATTTCATTCCAATCGCGGCGGAAACTACGAAATCTGGACCATACATCCGGATGGCAGCGGGCTGGAGCAGAAGACGCACACCGGGCATAGTGCCTTCAACCCGGTCTGGTCCCCGGACGGGAAGTGGCTCAGCTACCGGACCGCCGATGATGCGTATCTCATGGACCTGGATTGGCCGTGGAAGGATCAGCCCCCGCTGGCGCTGCCCAGATTTTCGGGAAGCGGATGGGAACCGTCCATGTGGTCGCGGGACGGCAAGTACCTCGCGGGGACACGCAGGCAACCGAACGGAGTGCGAGCGGGCGTGGTGGTTCATTCGCCCGGGTCGGACGCCGTCGAAGGGCTCAGCGAGATCGGGCTGCGGCCCGTCTGGCTGAGCGACAATCGCCGGCTGGTGTTCAACCACGAAGGCGTGTTGTACCTGCTCGACCGGGCATCGAAGCAGTACAGACAACTGCACGCGGCGCCCTTCGGGACCATCAGCGGCTTCGGAGTCGCGCCCGACGACCGGACGGTCTACTACACGCGCGCCAACGCCGAGGCCGACATCTGGATGTTCAGCCCGCCGTAGCGGTACGATAGTGGGTCGCAAGGAGCGCCTCCATGAACCGTCGTCTCTTTTTGTCTTCCGCGCTGGCTGCGCCGGCTCTCGCGGCAACTACCGAGTTCGGCGCTTATCATCTGCGCTATGCCCCCAGGATCGGTTTCCTGCCCGATCTTCCAATCCCGCGCCAGTTGGAGATTTACGCCGAGAACGGCTTCAGGGCCTTCGAGTACAACGGCCTGCCTCGGCATTCGTCCCAGGAGATCGAAAGCTTTCGCAAGAAGATGGACGAGTTGAAGATGAGCATGGGCGTCTTCGTGGTGAATTCGGGCGGGTGGAAGGGCGACGCCATGGTGGACAAGCGCTTCCACGATGCTTTCCTCAAGGACGTGACGCGCGCCGTGGAGATCCACAAGATTATCGGCAACGAGTGCGCGACCATCACTTCCGGGCTGACCGTCAAGAATTTGAGCCACGAGGAGCAGACCAAAAACTGCATCGAGGTCATCAAGCGCGCGGCCGATATCGTGGCCGACACCAAAATGGTTCTGGTTCTGGAGCCGCTCAACATTCGCGTGAATCATGCCGGTTATTTCGTGGTCTTTTCCGATCACGCGGCCGAGATCATGCAGGCCGTCAATCATCCCAAGGCGCGCATTCTTTTCGACATCTATCACCAGCAGATTTCGGAAGGAAACGTGATCGGCCATATCCAGAAGCATTGGGACTGGATTGAATACTTTCAGGTGGGCGATGTGCCGGGCCGCAAGGAGCCTGGCACCGGCGAGGTCAACTGGAAGAATGTCTTCAAGGCGATACACGAGAAAGGCTTCAAGGGCATTCTCGGCATGGAGCACGGGCTTTCCGTTCCGGGCGAAGCGGGACTGAAGAAGTGCTTCGACGAATATAAGAAGGCCGACGCCTGGTACGCCTGACGCCATGAGCACCGGCAGAAGGGACCTCCTCAAAGGAGCGCTGCTCGCGGCGTCCGGCTCACTGGCGCCGGCCGCCGATACGCAGCTCATCCGGCGCGAAAACCAGAAGTCCGGCGCTCGCGACTGGCAGCTCACCCGCCTGCGGCTCGACAAGCGCAACGGATTCCGGTCCCCCTGGATCGAAGGATACTGTTCGCACCAGAGCATCGAGGCGGGGCAGACGCTGCGCATCTTCGCCAGCACCAATCCCCCGGCGAGATTCAACCTTGAGATTTTCCGCATGGGCTATTACGGCGGACTGGGCGCCCGCCTGATGACCACGCTGGGACCGTTCGCCGGAAAAGTGCAGCCCGATCCGGAGATCGGCGCGCGCCGTTTGCGCGAGTGCCGGTGGGAAGCAACCGCCAGCCTGACCATTCCCAAGGACTGGGTGAGCGGCGTCTATCTCGGCCGCCTCAACATCCTGCCGGAGAGCAAGACCAGCGGCGCATGGCAGAGCTACATTGTGTTTATCGTACGCGACCGGCGGCGCGCGGACGTTCTCTTCCAGTGCAGCGATAACACATGGCAGGCGTACAACCGCTGGCCCGACGACTACTCGCTGTACACGAGTCCCGCCGGATCGCTGGTGGGCGGCGTGGACGTGAGCTTCGACCGGCCTTACGGCAAGTACGCACAGATTTTCGAAGCGCCTCAGTCGGTGGGTTCCGGAGAGTTTCTGTTGTGGGAGTTTCCGCTGGCGTACTGGCTGGAGCAGCACGGCTACGACGTGACCTATTGCTCGAACAGCGACATGCTCGACCCGGAGTGCGCCCCGCGCGCGAAGACCTTCCTGAGCGTGGGGCACGACGAGTATTGGGACCTGCGCCAGTATGAGAATGCGAAAGCCGCGATCGGGAAGGGCACCAGCGAGATGTACCTCTCGGGCAACTCGGTGTGCTTCGTGGCGCCGTTTCGCAGCAGTGCGGACAATCAGCCCAACCGCATCATCACACGTGCCGGGCGATACGGCGGGCTGAGCGAGGAAGAGAAACGCAACATGGGGCCGTTCGAAGTCGAAGGCCCCAACGAGAACCTGCTGATGGGAGCGAGAACCATCGTGCCCTTCAACGGCGGCGGAGACTGGATTGTTTCCAGGCCGGACCACTGGATCTTCGAGGGCACGGGCGTGCGCATGGGCGACCGCATTCCGGGACTGGTGGGCTGGGAGTTCCACGGCGATCCGGCCGCGCTACCCGGTCTTGAAATTGTGGCAGACGGCATAGCGCTCAGCGGAGGCACGCGCCCGGCACATTGGACTGCAACCGTATATCCGGGGCCGGCGAAGAACTTTGTCTTCAACGCGGCGACCATCTTCTGGGCGCAGGGTCTCTCCTCGCCGCCGGGTCATATGCTGCCGTGGTCGCACTGGTCCCGCCCTCACGGACCCGATCCGCGGGTGCAGCGGATTACGCAAAACGTGCTGCGGCGAGCCATCGGCTGACCGGTCTGATCAAAGCAGCAAGCACTGAACCGCGCGCGTCAGCAAGCGGACGTCCACCTGCTCACTTTCCAATTTTTGACATCTCCTTTACGTGATGTATAATCCCAAAGTGGAAACGGATCAGCCCGCGAATTCAGCGATCCACGAGTGCCTGGAATCCCTCGGAATTTCACGCCTCGCCGAGTGGGACGTGCTGATCTTTCTGTACCGCCATCAGGCCAGTCTTGCCAGCGCCGGGCAGATCGCGCGCATCATGGGCTATCCGGGCAAAGTAGTCGGCGATGCCCTGGAAAGTCTGGAGTCGCTGGGCTGGTACAACGTTCGCGACCCTCCCAGCGCGTGCGTTTGTATCAATTCGCACTTTCCCAAAGTGCCCCTCCCCTCAAAAAAAAAGACTGCTTTCAGCAACCGATCGGTCTCGCTGAAAATCGAGCAGGCCGTCTCCTGCTGGCCAAAACACTGCGGCAGCGCGCCGGCCACAAGGCCACGGACGGCGAGGGTCTGCATCTGGTGCGGAAAGGAACGGCAAAATGGCCGAAGGCGATTTAATCCGGACCGGCATTGCCGGCCTCGACGAGATCCTTCTGGGCGGGATTCCGAGGACCAACGTGATCCTGGTGCAGGGCGCGACGGGAACCGGCAAGACCCTGATGGGCATGGAGTTCATCTATCGCGGAATCACCCAGTTTAACGAGCCCGGCATCATCGTGGTATTTGAGGCCAGCCCGGACAAACTGGTGCGGGACGCCGCCGGATTCGGCTGGGATCTGGAGGAGCTGCAGCGGCAGAGGAAGCTGCAAATCATCTTTACCAGCCCGCAGGGGCTCGATCAGGAGCTGCGTTCCCCGGATAGCCTGCTGCTCGAAACCGCGGCTGAAATCGGCGCCCAGCGCATCTTTATCGACGGCATTGGGCTGTTGCGCCCGTCAAACGACGGCGATCACGCGCAGCCGGCGGGCTCCTACCGCGACCTGTTGCAGCAATTGATCGAGGGGTTGAACCGCGAGAATCTGACCGCCATGCTCGCGCACGAGAGCGGCACGCTCCTCCCGTCGCAGGCTACTTTGGAAATGGCCGATTTCCTCGCCGACACGGTGATCCACTTGGGCCGCCACTTGCGCTACCGGCGCTCCCACCGCAGCATCGAGATTATCAAGAGCCGGGGCCAGAATTACGAATCCGGCGAGCACACGCTGTGGATTACCGAGGGAAAAGGCCTGGAGGTGTTCCGCCGCGTGCAGTCCCCGATGCACCGCGATATCGCGCAGCCGACCTCCACCGCCAAGCGCTCGGTCATCGGGGTGGAGGCTCTGGACAATCTGATCGGCGGCGGCATCTTCGATGGCTCCACCACCCTGGTCATTGGCGTTTCCGGCGCGGGCAAGACCGTGCTGGGCTCGCAGCTTCTGCAGGAAGGAGCGGAGAAACACGGAAAGCGCGGCCTGCTGGTCTCGCTCGACGAGCACCCCGCGCAGATCGTCCGCAATTCCGAGATCCTCGATCTCGACCTGAAACGGCAGATCGATTCCGGCATGATCCAAATTCTCTTCGAGAGCCCGCAAGAGCTGGACATCGACGCGCATTTCGCGCGCATCGTCCGGGCCATCGAGGAGCACGACATTCAACGGCTGGTGATTGACGGCATGACGAGCTACAGCACCGCCCTCGGAGATCAGCGCGTGTACCGCGACTTCTTTCACGCCCTGGTGTCCTATAGCAAGTTCCGCCTGATGACGACTTTTTTCAACTACGAAAATCCGGAGTTTCTCGGGCTGTCGGAGTACATGCCGGATTTCCGCTTCAGCTCCATCGTGGACAATATCATTCTGTTGAGCCTCGTGGAGCTCGGCAACACGCTCCACCGCTGCATCACGGTGGTCAAGGCGCGGGGGAGCGCCCATGAATTCGATACCCGCGAATTCTCGATCGGAAAAGGCGGGATCTCTCTTGTCCCGGTGGACAAGAGCGTCGAGCTGCCCGCGCTGCCGGTGCAGAGCTACTCCAGTCTGCTGAGCCGCGCGCCAACGCGGTTGAGTCCCTTTCACCGGACAACCGGCACGGCCGCGGACCAGGAATGAGTCGCGCTTTCCAACTGTCTCCCGAGGTGCGCGCGGAGCTGATGGATCCCGAAGGCTGGAACAAGGTTCTGGAGATCTACGCCCGCAGTATGAAGCTCGCGGTGGCGTTGACCGACAAAGAGGGCCGGATGTTGGGAAAGTGTCACAACCCGCAACCGGTATGGAGTCTCGCCTGCGAAGCAAAGCACGAATGGAACGGCGCGCCGTGCCCCTTTTGCCTGTCGCCGGATTCGCCTTGCACGGCCGTTCCGGATGCACTGCAAACACCCCCGCATCCCGTGCTGGTGCACGATCAAGCCGGACTCGTGCACATCGCGGCGCCGTTGTCGTTGGGCGGCGAGAATCTAGGAGCGCTCATCGCCGGGCAGGTCTTTGACCGGTATCCCGAACCGCTGCGGCTGCAGCGGGTCGCCAGAGACGTCGATGTTCCGGAGCAGCGGTTGTGGCACGTGGCGCGCCAGCAGGCTCCGGTACGCGGCAGCACCTTGAAAATGTTCGGCGACTTGCTGGAGGCGCTGGGCCAGGCGTTTCTCCGGCAATGCTATAGCGACATCCTGGAAAGAAAGCTGATTGAGACGAACCGCCGTTTTCGGTTGATGATCGATGGCGTGAAGGACTACGCGATTTTCACCGTGGATATATCGGGCCGCGTGACGAGTTGGAATAGCGGAGCCGAGCGCCTGTTAGGCTACACGGAAGCCGAGATCCTTGGCCAGCAATTCTCCCGGATCTTCACTCCAAAGGATGTTCGGAACGGTGTACCTGAGAAGGAACTGCAAACGGCCGCGCGTGAGGGCCGGGCGGAAAGTGAAGGGTGGCGCCTTCGTAAGGACGGCAGCCGCCTTTTTGCCACCGGCGTGCTGACTCCCCTGGGGGAGGGACAGCATCGCGAGTTCGGGAAGATCATGCGCGACATGACCGAGCGCCGGAAGACGGAACAGGCGCTCCTTCAAGCGCAGAAGCTGGAGAGTCTGGGAGTTCTCGCCGGCGGTATCGCTCACGACTTCAATAACCTGCTGACCGGCATTCTGGGAAACGCCAGCCTATTGCTGGACGATTCGTCCGAAATCGATCCCGACCGGGACCGGCTCGAAGATATTGTGAACGCCAGTAAACGAGCGGCGGAGTTGACCAGCCAGTTGCTGGCGTATGCCGGCAAGGGGCGGTTTTTGATCGCCCGCTTCGATCTTTCCGGGCTGGTCGCGGAGATGCTGCACCTGATTCAGGCCTCGATTCCGAAACACGTGGATCTCCGGCTTGCGCTGGCGCCCCGTTTGCCGCCGATCGAGGCCGACGCCACGCAGCTCGGGCAAATCGTGATGAACCTCGTCATCAACGCCGCGGAAGCTATCGGACCGGAAGGGGGAATCGTTTGGGTCTCCACGGGATTGACCGGCGATGCCCGGAACGTTTGCCTGGAGGTGCGCGATACGGGTCACGGCATGGACGAGGCCACGCAGGCGAAGATCTTCGATCCATTCTTCAGCACGAAGTTTACGGGGCGGGGCTTGGGCCTGGCCGCGGTTGGGGGCATCGTTCGCGGGCACAAGGGCAGACTCCAGGTGGAGAGCGCTCCCGGGGAGGGCAGTGCATTTCGAGTCTTTTTTCCGGCGGCCGCAGGCCCGGTTGCGAAAACGGAAGAAGTTTCGGCGCCGCCCGGCCCGGACATCACCGGAACCATTCTGGTGGTGGAGGACGAGGCGATAATCCTGCAATTCACAAAAGCGGCGCTGGAACGCCGGGGATATACGGTGCTGGCCGCCGAAAACGGCCTGGAGGCGGTAAACCTTTTCCGGGAAAAAGCCGCCGCGATTACGGCCATACTATTGGATCTGGCCATGCCGGTAATGGGCGGAGAGGAAGCCTTCAAGCGCATCACGGACATACGGCCCGGCGTACCGGTGGTGGTTGCGAGCGGATACAGCGAGGCCGAGATCCGCCAGCGCTTCGGCGACAGGCCCGTGGCGAGCTTTATTCAGAAGCCGTACACCGCAGCGCAACTGGCGGAGAAAATAAGAGCGGTTTTGCGGAACCGCCAGAAATAGAGTTGGGTGGGCTTCAGCCTTTCCCACATGAAAGCCGGGCCAGTTCGCCGAGATTCAAACGCCCGGTGTAAATGGCCATTCCGAGCGCGACGTGTACCTTCATCGCCAGCAGCTCGCGAACTTCATCGAGGGTGGTGATGCCGCCCGCAGCCGTGATTTCGAGCGGCGTGGCCGCCCGCAGGCGGCGGAACCATTCCAGGTTCGTGCCCTGCAGCATGCCTTCCTTATCGACATATGTGCAAAGAAAGCCGGAGCAGCAGGGTTCGAGCGATTGAATCGCCTGCTCCGCGGTCAGGTTCACCGATTCGCGCCAGCCCTTCACCACGATGCGGCCTTCCCTCGAATCGAGCGCGATCAGAATCCTCTCGCGGCCGATGGCGACTCGGAGGGCGTCGAGGAATTCGCGGTTGACGCCGGAATCGCGAAACGCCGCGGTCCCGACAATTACTTTGCTTGCGCCTTGACCCACAAGAGTCCGCGCGCGTTCCACGGAGCGTACGCCGCCGCCGACGCGAGTCACCGCGCGCGCGGCGAGGAATTCAACCAGCTCGTCGTTCGAGCCGCCGCCAATCGCCGCATCCAGGTCGATCACCTGAATCTCAGGGAACGCGGCGAAGCGCTGCAACATCTCCAGCGGCGTGCCGCCTTCGAGCGCCTTCTCGCGGCCCTGCACCAACTGGACGACCTTGCCGCCCATTAGATCGATGCACGGGACGATCATGCGGTCTTCCTGACGGGAACGCCGCGACGGTCGAGATGCTCCTTCAAGTCCGCCACCGTGTACGTGCCGAAGTGAAAGATGGAAGCGGCCAGTGCGGCGTCGGCTTCGCCATCGGTAAACACGCCGAGAAAGTCCTCCGGCCCGCCCGCGCCGCCGGAGGCGATTACGGGAACACGCGTAGCGCGCGAGACGGCCTTAGTGAGAGGGCAGTCAAAGCCCTGCCGCACGCCATCGGTGTCCATGGACGTGAGAAGGATTTCACCCGCGCCCAAAGCTTCGCCGCGTGCGGCCCATTCGACAACGTCAATGCCTTCGTCGTCCCGGCCGCCGCGTGTGTAGACGTTCCAGGCGTCCGGTGCGCGCCGGCGGGCATCGATGGCCAGCACCACCGCCTGCGCGCCGAACTCATTGCTCAGCTCCGTGATCAACTCGGGCCGTCGTACAGCGGCCGTGTTGACCGATACCTTGTCCGCGCCCGCCATCAGAATCCTGCGCGCATCGGCGACGGATCGGATGCCGCCTCCCACCGCGAGCGGGATGAATACCTTGCGGGCCGTGCGGGCAACCAGATCGGCCATAATGTCCCGGGCATCGCTGGATGCCGTGATATCGAGGAAAACCAGTTCGTCCGCGCCCTGTCGGTTGTAACGGTCCGCGAGCTCAACCGGATCGCCCGCGTCGCGCAGGTTCACGAAGTTCACGCCTTTGACGACGCGTCCGGCGGTGACATCCAGACAGGGAATGATTCTCTTCGCCAGCATGCTAGAGCCTTGTGGGGCAGGCCCTCGGCCTGCGGCGGCCTCTCAGGCCGCCCGGACCTGGAGAATCTCCCACTGCCTGACCCACTATCCAAACGTTATGCTGAAAAGGCGTCGGCTCCCACATCTCGATGTTATCGGTCAGCCCCTGTTCGTCACCTTCCGCCTGCATGACAGTCTCCCGGCACATCGTCCTTTTCCGGCCGCGCATCTGACTTCCGGCCAAGCCTTCGTCACCATGGACCGCGTGCTCGATCAAGCCCGGTGCGGCCCGACCTTCCTCCGACAGCCGGCCATTGCTCAACTGGTCCTTGATGCAATCGAATACGGAGCCGAAATTGGCCATTACGAGATGCACTCGTGGGTGATCATGCCGAATCACGTCCATCTCCTCCTTACGCCTCATGTGAGCGTGTCGAAGCTTCTCGGCTCGCTCAAAGCGGCCACCGCCAAACGAGCCAACCTGCTCCTCAGGCGGACCGGCCGACCCTTCTGGCAGGACGAGAGCTATGACCATCTGGTTCGCAGTGGCGAGGAATTCCGGCGCATACAGCGGTACATCGCAAACAACCCTGTCACAGCGGGCCTGGCAACAAGACCGGAGGAATACGCGTGGTCCAGCGCCCGGCGGCCTGGGAGGCCGCCGCAGGCCGAGGGCCTGCCCCACTTCCAATTGTAGAAACTCCAGGGGCAGGCGAAACCGCCTGATCTTCACGCAGCACATTAGAGTTCCACGAAGTTCTTCACAATCCGCAGCCCCACCGGCCCCGATTTCTCGGGATGAAACTGCACGCCGAAAACATTGCGCGATTCGAGCACGGCCGTATACGGCGTCATGTAGGTGCATGCCGCGGCGGTCGCGGCGACCTCGGGCGCATAGTAGCTGTGAGCGAAATAGACGTAGGGCCGCTCTTCCAGACCTGTCAACAGGCGCGAGGGGCCGCGGCGCTCCAGGAGGTTCCAGCCCATATGCGGCACACGCGCGGTTTCCGGAAAGCGCTTCACGCGGCCTTCGAAAAGCCCCAGCCCGCAAACCTCCGGCGCTTCCTCGCTCGCGGGAAACAGGGCCTGGAGGCCCAAACAGATTCCGAGGAACGGCACGCCCGCGTGCAGCCTCTCGCGCAACGCATCGCGCACGCCCATTTCATCCACGGCGCGCATCATCTGGCCGAAGTGCCCGACTCCCGGCAGCACGACCTTCGACGCCCGGCGCAGTCCTTCGGAATCCCGCACCAGCGAGTACGTCGCGCCGATTTCGTGGAGCGTGTTCTCTACCGACCGCAGGTTTCCGGCGCCATAGTCCAGGATCGCAATCATAGAAGGCCCTTGGTGGAAGGCAACTGGTTGCGGAGGCGCTGGTCCTTTGAGCACGCGTACTTCATGGCGCGCGCGAAGCACTTGAACACCGCTTCAATCTTGTGGTGATTGGACCGGCCGTAGAGGACCTTGACGTGTACGTTTCCGCCGACGTGGTTGGCGAAGCCGCCGAAGAAGTCTTCGACCAGCTCGGTCTGAAGGTCTCCCACCAGCCGTACTCTGACCAGATCCTTGTAAACCAGCGCGGGACGGCCGCCCAGGTCCAATGCGACGGCGCAGAGCGTCTCATCCATGGGAAGCACGAAGTAGCCCGCGCGGTTGATGCCGCGGCGATCGCCCAGGGCTTGCGAAAACAACTGGCCCAGCACAATTCCCACGTCCTCGACGGTGTGATGCTGATCCACGTCCAGGTCGCCTTTCGCATCCAGCTTCAGGTCGAATCCGCCATGCTTCGAAAACAGCTCCAGCATGTGATCGAAGAAGCGGATGCCGGTCGCAATCTCATATCGCCCGCGACCTTCGAGCCGCAGCGTGCCGGAGATACGGGTTTCCTTGGTTTCGCGGCGGATGGTGGCATTTCTCATGCCGCCGCTCCCTGAGCCAATACGGTCTCGAGTCCGTTGATGTCTTCGAGCACAGCCACTGCTTCCTCAGCCTGCAGAAGCGCCACCAGTTCTTCCCGCCTGGGGCTACCAAGAGAGGCGATGCCGACGAACGGCGTCTCAGCCGCCCGGGCGCAGCGCGCATCGTCCACCGTGTCGCCGATGTAGGTGAACGAAGCGCCGGGAAACAGCGAGCGGATGTGCAGCAGGCCGTCCGGCGCGGGCTTATGGCGCGCCACCTCGCCTGCCCCGACGATGGGGTCGAACCGCAATTGCGGCGCGAAGCGATGCAGTGTGAACTCAGCCTCCCACTTCAGCCGGCCGGTGAATAGCGCGAAGCGGAAGCTGCGGCTCAGCCGGTCGAGCAGCCCGTCGCGCGCAATCCACCGCTCCCTCAGGACGAGGCCATCGTGGTTCCCGCCGTGAAAGATCGACTGGAAGTAGTCCACAACGGTTTGGTATTCCACTTCGACGCCGTGCTCGCGAATGAGACGGTTGGAGAGCGCCCAGTCGTCGTTCCAGCCGCCCCGGTTCTTCCACTTCTGAATCGCTTCGCGCGAAATCCGCCGGCCGGTAAAGCGCTGCACCGTGCGCTGGATGGTCTCGCGATAGGATTCGCTTACGTCCACCAGCACGCCATCCATGTCGAAGACCAGCACGCGTTCGCTCATCGCCACAATCCTTCCAATACCGCTAGAAACCGCCGGGTCTGCTCGCGCGTGCCGATGGTGACACGCACACATCCCGGAATTTCATAACTACGGTCGCGCACCAGCACTCCCATTTCGCGCAGCCGGTCGCGGACCTCAATGGCGCGAGGCCCCAGACGCATCAGCACGAAGTTTGCCTGGCTCGGAAAGTAGCAGATGCCCAGCTTCTCCAGGCCGACGTACATCAATTCGCGCGCGGCGAGGACTTCAATGACGTAATTTTCGATGTAGGACGTGTCCTGAACAGCCTCTTGCGCGGCCAGCGCTGCCAGCGCGTTCACGCTGTATGGCGATTGCGCCTTGTGGAGAAAGCCGATGTTGACGGGACTCGAGAACAGGCAGCCCAGCCGCATGGCCGCGAGTCCGAAGATCTTCGAAAACGTCCGGCTGACGAAGAGATTGGGGGAACGCTCGATCAAGGGCAGGGCCGTGATGCCGCAGAATTCGTAATACGCTTCGTCGATCAGCACCACGGCGTTGCGCGCCTTCTTCAGAATCCGCTCGATGCCGAAAAGGGTGGCGGCCGTGCCCGTCGGATTGTTGGGGTTGGCGATCAGGATGGCGCGCGTCGAAGGGCGGATCGTGTCCAGCAACTCTTCCAGGGGAAACGCAAGGTCGTCCGGCCGGTAGTCGATCTCGTGAATGACAGCGCCCGCCACTTGCGCGTAGAAGCGGTACATAGCATAGGCGGGGCGGAGAAGGATGACTTCCGATCCATCGTCCACGTAAGTGTTGATGAGCACCTGAATGGCCTCGTCGGTGCCGTTGGTGAGAAGCAGTTCCTCCGGAGATACGCGAAAGAACTTTGCGAGCGACTGCTTTGCGGCGGCGTATTCCGGGTAGACCGCAAGGCCTTCCTCGCTGAGCTTCTCGCGCAGAAACCGGATCACGCGCGGCGAAGCGCCTTCCGTATTTTCATTGAAGTCCAGCCGGAGTTTGCCGGCGCGCCCCGCCGTGGGGGGAGAATAGGGCGCCATGCGCAATACCGCCTCGCGCGGCCGGATGTGTCCCTTGGGAATCGCCGTGCGTCTAGCCACGCGAATCGGCCTCCCGAAAACGGACCTCCACGGAACGCGCGTGGCCTTCGAGCCCTTCGACGCGCGCGAGCGTCGCTATGGCGGGCGCGAGCTCGCGCAATCCGGAAGCGCCGAGCTGCTGCACGGAGATCACCTTCACGAAGTCGGCCGCGGACAAGCCGCCGCGCAAACGGGCCATGCCGCCGGTGGGCAGAACGTGATTCGGACCGGATGCGTAGTCGCCGGCTGCCTCCGGGCTGAACGGACCAATGAATACGCTGCCCGCATGGGCCACTTTCTCAAGCAACGCTTCGTCGGGAATGCTGAGGTGCTCCGGCGCGAAGCGATTGGCAATTTCGACGGCTTCTTCCATCGACCTTACGATGACGATGGCGCTGTTCTTCCGGATGGCCGCGCGGGCGACGGGTGCCGTGGGCAGAGTTTTCAACTGCCGGTCGATCGCCTCAGCCACTTTCGCGGCCAGTTCGCGCGAGGGCGTCAGCAGGACCGCGCAGGCATCCAGATCGTGCTCGGCCTGGGCCAGCATATCCGCTGCAAGAAATTCGGGATTGCCATCTTCGGAGATCATCAGGATCTCGGTCGGGCCGGCGATGAAGTCGATGCCAACCTCGCCCGCCAGCAGCTTCTTCGCCGCCGCGACGTAGATATTCCCCGGGCCAACGATGCGGTCCGCGCGTGGCACGGTCTCCGTTCCGTACGCGAAAGCCGCGATGGCGTGCGCCCCGCCCATTTGAAAGACGTGTGTCGCCCCGAGCAGATGAGCGGCGCCGAAAATCTCCGGAACCTCGCGTGGCGAGGCGACCAGAATGCGCCGCACGCCGGCGACGCGGGCCGGGATCACGGTCATCATCACCGTGGATGGCAGTGGATAGCGGCCGGCCGGGATGTAGGCCGCGACCGTATCGAGCGGCCGGACGATCTGACCTACGCACAGGCCATCGGCAAGCTGCCGGAACTTGTCTTCCGGCTTCTGCATTGCGGCGAAGGCGCGAATGTTGGCGGCGGCCTTCTCCATGGCGCCACAAAACTCCGGAGAGAGCCGTCGGGCGGCGTTTCGCAGCGTCTTCCCGGAAACTTTGACGCTCCGTCCCGTGAAACCGTCCAACTTGCGCGCATAGTGTAACAGCGCCTTATCGCCCCGTTTGCGCACCGCTTCCAGAATCGGCGCGACCGTTGCTTCGGCTTCGCCCAGCCGCGCGGCGCGGCGCTTGAGAACTTGATCGATCTGGCGGGAAGTGAGAATCCGAACCATTACATTACGATCTTGTTCAAGGGATATTCGACGATTCCCTGAGCGCCCGCCTGCTTCAACCGTGGAATGATGTCGCGCACCGTCGACTCGTCCAGAATTGTGTTCACGGCCAGCCACTCGTCGTCGCTCAGATGGGAGATCGTCGGCCGCTTGAGCGCCGGCAGAACCGCGAGCACCGACTGCAATTCCAGCTTGTGCACGTTGAGCATCAGCCCGACTTTTCCCAGCGCGTTGATGGCGCCGTCCAAAAGCATGCGCATGTCTTCGAGCTTGCGCCGCTTCCAAACATCCTGCCAGGACGCGATATTGGCGATCAGTTGAGTATTCGACTCGAGCACCGTGTCGATGATCTTGAGCTTGTTGGCTCGCAGCGAGGAGCCGGTCTCGGTCACCTCCACGATGGCATCCGCCAGGATCGGCGGTTTCACTTCCGTGGCGCCCCAACTGAACTCCACCTTGGCGCACACGCCGTTGCGCTCCAGGTAGCGCCGCGTGGTCGCCACCAGCTCGGTGGCTATGATCTTCCCTTCCAGGTCTTTCACGCTGCCGAACGGCGATGCCTCGGGCACCGCCAGGACCCACCGCACCTTGCCAAAGCTCTGCTTGGAATACACCAGGTCGGCGATGGCCTCCACCTGCGAGCCGCTCTCCTCCACCCAGTCGCGGCCGGTAAGGCCCGCGTCGAGAATACCGTCTTCCACGTAGCGCGCCATCTCCTGCGCGCGAATCAGCATGCACTCGATGTCCGGGTCGTCGATCGCCGGAAAATAGGATCGCGTGCTGGTTGAGATGGTGAAGCCCGCCCTGCGGAACAGGTCGATGGTGGCGTTTTCGAGGCTGCCCTTGGGAATGCCGAGTTTCAGCCTCGGCTTCTGTTCGGCGCTCACGATCGGCTCCCGTAAGTCGCGGCCGGATCGTAGGCCGGCTCCTCCGTCTCCACCCACTGGCCATCCTTCAGCGATCTATAGAAGCAGCTTTCGTAGCCGTTGTGGCAGACGCCCGGCCCCGCCGGTTCCACGCGCACCAGGAGCGCATCCCGGTCGCAGTCCGTGGAAATGTCTTTCACCAGCAACCGGTGCCCCGAAGTCTCGCCCTTAACCCAGAGCTTGTCCCGCGAACGGCTATAGAATGTCGCGAAGCCGCTTTCCACCGTCTTGCGGAAGGCTTCGCCGTTCATGAAGCCAACCATGAGCACGCGCCCTGAGCGGTGATCCTGGATCACCGCCGTTACCAGCCCGTTGAGCTTGCTAAAATCCAGATCCATACCGCGCACAATAAAAAAGCCCGCCTCCCTTTGGGCGGGCATCCTTTCGAATTCTCTACAGCTTCAAAAGCGATTAGTTCTCCGCCCGCCGCACCGCATGAGAGCGGTGATGATGGTGATGCCGCGCGACGGACACTGCTGACATAGACTTTCGAGTATATCAGATCGTGCGGCCGATGAGGACTTTTTGAGGGGAGACAGAGAATCCGCGAGGAGGATTTTCTCGAGCGAGCACAAAAAAAGCCGGGCGCCCCAAGGGGAGCGCCCGGCCGGATACGTCAATCCCGTGTTGGGAGACTAGAACGCGAACCGCAAGGTGTATTGGATCTCGCGCCCGCGGTTGCCCTGCGCTTGGGCAGTGGACCGGCCGAACAGAGCATTACCTGCCGTCAGGTTCGGGTTGGCCCACATGAGCGAGTTGGTCAGGTTGTACGCCTCCATCCGGAACTCGAGTCTGTAGCGCTCCCGGATCGGGAAGACCTTGGAAATAGTCGCGTCTAAGTTCCACAAATTGGGACCCGTCATGCCATCAAACTGCCACGGATTCGTACGAGGCGTGAACGGCGTCTGCACCTTAAACGCGTCGGTGTTGAACCACTTCTCAGGGCCCGGGTTGTCGATGTACGGATCGCCCGCGAAGTCCATCGGATTGAACCGCAGGAATTCGCCGGACCGATAGGTGTAGATGCCGCTGAGCTGCCAATCGCCGAAGACACCGTTCAGGATCGGATGCATCGACCCGAGCCGCTTTCCCTTCCCGACCGGAAGCTCGTACGTCCCGGCGATCGTTGCGCGGTGCCGGGCGTTGTTGGACGGACGCCAGAACACCTCGTCCGTGTACTCCGCGGGATCGTTGAAATACCACTCTTCGCGTTCCTGATTGTAGTTATAAGCGAATAAGACGCTCGCTCCTGCCGCGTACGTGCGTTGAACGCGCAATTGCAGCGCCTGGTACCGGGCTCGCCAATCGCTCAGGTTATTCACGGTCAAAGCTCCGTACTGCGGATACGGGCGCAGGAGGCTGCCCCTGGTGACCGTTGCCTGATTTCCCTGGACTCCCGGAAACACATCGGGTGTCAGGTAGTTGGAGAACGGATTCGGAATGTTCTGAGAGAGCTGCGCTTTGTACGTGTAGCCCAGCTCCGGGTCGGCCATATTCACCAGCCGGCTGTGCGGCACGTTGCGGCCGATATTCATGAACCAGGTGGCATCCACTTTGAACTGCCCCGGGATTTCGCGCATGATCGTGAAGTTCACGCGATCGTTAATTTGCTGCTTATAATCCTGATTGGCCCAGTTGGCGGCGTTGCCGACGTTCGTGTACGGCCCGAGGCTCTTGCCGATCGGCAACTGCAAAGGATTCGAATTGGACGGGAAAGGATTGGAGAGGTACGCCTGCGGGCGGCCTTCCACCATCGGCAGCGGATTCGAGGTCTGGCTGAATCCGGTGCACCACTGGCAGGCAGCCAGAGTATTGGCGCTGGTGTTCCCTTGTCCGACGGTAACCGGCACTGCATATCGCGCGAAGCCGACGTTTACCGCCGTCTTGTCGTTCACCCGAACCGCCACACCGACCCGAGGAAGAAAGATGTTCTTCTGCGTTACAAAAGGTTTCCTGTTGTTGCTGTCCGTAAAGACCCAGGCGCCATTGTACGTCGGTCTCGAGAGAGCCTGGAGGTCGGACGGAATTGCGGGAGGCGCGTTTTGTATCGCGCTGTTAGGCGCCGAAAGATCGAGGTATCGCGAATATATGTCGCGATCGTCGTAAGGGCCGGACTCCCACTCGTGGCGCAAGCCGAGGTTGAGCGTAACGCGCCGGCTGATCTTCCAGTCGTCATGGATGAACGTCCCGATAAACGGAGAACGCATCGTCTGGAATGGAAAGCCTCTCGCCGTTGACCGCTGGTCGACTACACCCAGCAGAAACGACGCGTGCGCGTCACCCGAGAGAGCCGTATTGGGAGACAGATAAGTGTTGGCGGTCGAATCCGGATAGAAGTTGAAGTTCATCAGGTTCGGGAAGATTCCGATTCCGACGTGGTAGCGGTATTCCGCGCCGGCCTTCAGATAATGCGAGCCGCGCACCTGCGACATCTTGCCGCTGGCCGCATAGTGATGCGGATGCTGATACCAGTAGCCGCCCTTGCCGTATTGGGACGTTGTCTGGCCGTTGATGATGATGTTCGGGTAGTAGACGAGCGGCATGTCCGCGACGTATGGCGAATACCAGGGATTATTCGGCCAGAATTCCGCCAGGCCTTCCTCGCCGACCGCGTACTCGGGAGCTGAATAGTCGTCTTCCAGCATGGAGTAGCTGCCGCGGAAGTTCAGAACCGTACGTTCCGATAACGTGTAGACCAGGTCGCCCGCGATGTTCCGCGAGTTCATAATGCCGCCGTTATCGTTAGGCATCGCTCGCGAATTGTTCGGCGTGTAGTTCCCTTGGTCGAGCGTAGTTTTGAACTGCGAATAACGCCCGAATGCCTTCAGCTTATCGGAAATGTTCCAGTCGGTACGGCTGGAGAAATTCGCGTTCTTCATCGGCCAGGGATACGACACCCTGAAGTTGTTCGAACTCGCCAGGTCGTCACCCGGGTTATTCGGGCCCCAGAAATCCTGCATGATGCGCCCGGCGGTCGGGTCGATGCGGCTCGCAGGGATGATGTTGTTCGGAAATGCCTGCCGCGTCGCCGTATTCGTCCCGACGTTCAGCACCGTCGTCGCTGGATCGTAGATGGTCCGCAGGCCTCCGGATCGGTTCAAAGATCGCGAGAAGTCGCCGCTTCGTTCCAGATCCGTCGGCATCGTTCGGACGGCATCCCTCGGTTCTTTCGTTCGCCAGCCTTCATACGTGAAGAAAGTGAAGAGTTTGTTCTTCTTGATGGGACCGCCTACCGTGCCGCCCCAGATATGGTTGCGGACGAAGTTCGGCGTCCGATTGGTTGGGTTGAGTACGGCATTGAATTTAGGGTTTCTTCCGAAATAGTAGGCTGTTCCGTGAATTTCGTTTGTTCCTGACTTCGTCGAGACGGACAGCGTTCCGCCAGCCGTGTGGCCAAACTCGGCATCGACCGAATTCTGCTGCACCGAGAACTCCTGTACGGCATCCATGGGCGGCGAGTATGATCCTTTCGGGCCGATCTGAATGGGTGCACCATCTAGAAGCAGGTCATTCTTTTGGCTCGTGTTACCGCCGACGTCTATCGTGGACGAGGACCACATGAAGAACGGGTTCCGTTCGGCAAAATAGCGGTTCACGACCGCCGGATCGAGCAGCGCCAGCGTAAACGCGTTCCGCGCCTTGACCGGAAGCTCCATCAGCATCTTGCGGTCAACGGTCAGCTCGCGGGTGGTCGTATTGAACTGCAGCGTCACGGCCGAGGCTTCCACGGTGACCGTTTCAACCACAGCGCCGGGTCTCAGAGTGAAGTTCGCGGTGACGTCGGCGCGCGTCTGGACCAGTACGTTCTCCTGCACCTGGCGGGAGAATCCCTCAAACTCCGCCGACACGGTGTAGGTGCCGGGCTCGACGTTGTCAAACAGATACCCGCCGTTGGCGCCGGTCTCCCGGGTAGCCGTGACGCCCGTTCCGTTATTGCGGATGGTTACTTTCGATCCAACCACGGCCGCGTCGGAGGAATCCGTCACGATCCCTTGCAGTTTGGCGCGATAATCCTGGGCGGAAGCCACACCCAGGCACACAACGAGACACAAAAACCGATGAAGCATATTTTTCTCCGTTTTTAAAGACTCCCCCATCTGACGATCTGGAAGAGAATGGCACGAACGGATTTCGTTGTCAATGGGCAGACTCAGGCCGCCCAAACAGACGCTTTCTTGGCCCATGCCGTGTCCGCGTATCGCGACTGCATGGCATCCGCCGTCTGCTTTAAGGCGCTGGCGTCGTTTGTCGCTTTGTACTTCGACACGCCGGCCCAGTACAACGCTTCGGGCGCGATGTCGGCTTCCGGATAGCTCTCGGCAACCTTCCGGAAGCGCCGCTCGGCTTCGCCCCATGCGCTGCCCGCGAACGCGACTTTGCCAAGTCCGAATTCGAGCTGCGGGAGGAACTCCTCCACCGGCAGATAGCCCTCAAACCGGTAGCGCTCGGTTCCGCCGGAATCGGCGACGATTATCGTAGGGGTCCACTGAGCGCCGAACCGCTGAAAGCCCGTGGGATTTTCTTTGATGTGGATTTTGACCGGAATGAAATTGTCGTTGATGAACGAAGAAACCCGCTCATCGGGGTACACCTCGGCATCCAGCCGAGCGCATCCGCTTCACATGGGCGCCGCGCTGAAATCGAGCAACACCACTTTGCCCCGTTCCTTGGCCTGGCTCAGAGCGGCATCAACGTCCTTATTCCACGATACAGGCATATGCGTTTTCCTCCGGTTGCGAGTGTAACGCTAAAAGGATGCGGCGGACCGTGCTGTCCGGCACAATCCTGAGACTCTTCGGCCCTTTGCGCTACCCTAAAACTATAAGCGTCCCGCTCCCTCACGGTCTCGGCTTTAAAGGGTTTACCGAGCCGCGACCTGAGGGAGCGGTTGCCAGAGGGCCGCAGGACCAGTCGGATGAAGCTGCGTGACATCGCCCAATCTTTGGGCTGCAAGCTAACGGGAAACGGGGATCTGGAGATCGCCGGGGTGCGCGGCATGGAGCACGCGGGCCCGGAGCATCTCACCTTCCTCGCCAACCCCAAGTACGCGCCCAAAGTACGCGATACGCGCGCCGCCGCCATCCTGGTGTCCGAGCCTCTCAACGGCCTCGCCATCTCCTGTCTCGTATCGGAAAATCCCTACCTGGACTTCGCCCGCGCCCTGGAACTCTTCTACCGTCCTCCCAGGCCGGCGCCCGGCATCCATCCGCTGGCATCCGTCGCGTGCACCGCGGAGATTGGCGATGGCGCTTCCATCGGCCCTTTCGTTTGCGTCGGCGAGCGCGTCCGCATCGGACGCAACGCCGGCCTCCATCCCCATGTCGTGATCTACGAAGGCGCGGAAATCGGCGACGATTTCCTCGCTCACTCGCATGCCACGGTGCGCGAGTTTTGCCGCATCGGAGATCGCGTCATCTTGCAGAACGGTGTTGTCGTCGGTGGCGATGGATACGGATTCGCCAAGCGTTCCGATGGGTCGCATCACAAAATCCCGCAGTCCGGTATCACCGTCGTTGAAGACGATGTGGAGATTCAGTCGCTCACTTCCGTGGATCGCGCCACGGTGGGCGAAACCCGCGTGCGCCGGGGCGCGAAGATCGACAGTCTGGTTCAGATCGGCCACGCCTGCGAAGTTGGCGAAGACAACATCGTTTGCGCTCAAACCGGCCTGGCCGGCAGCTCTGTGCTGGAACGCAACGTGCTTCTGGCCGGGCAGGTGGGAGTTTCCGGGCACCTTACGATCCACGAGAACGCGATCGTCTATGCGCAAAGCGGCATCGGAGGCGACATCCCGGCCGGCGCCAGATACTCCGGATCGCCCGCCTTCCCGAGCAACGAATGGCTGCGCGCGATCACGGCCTTCCCGAAGCTTCCCGAGTTGTTAAAAACGGTGCGGGATCTCAAAAAGAGGGTGGAAGAACTGGAAAAAGAATGAACAAGATCAGACCGGCGGTGCATCGCCGTCCGGTTGCATACAAAAACGAGGGGTTTCTCAAGAGCCCCGATGCACGGCCCTTGCGCATCCTCTCGGAATACCTGGAGCCGCTTGCCCACTTCAGGCGCGAAAAGGTCCGCGATACCGTGGTTTTCTTCGGCTCGGCCCGCATCAAGGAGGATGGGCCGCTCGCGCGCTACTATCATGAAGCGCGCGAGTTGGCGGCCAGGATCACCAGTTGGTCGGCATCGCTCCCCACCAATGGCCGCCGCTTTGTGGTGTGCTCGGGCGGCGGTCCGGGCATTATGGAGGCCGCCAATCGCGGCGCCCTGGAAGCGGGCGGCCAATCGATCGGTCTCAATATCGGTCTCCCGTTCGAGCAGCTTCCCAATCCCTATATCACGGACGAGCTGAACTTCGAGTTCCACTACTTCTTCATGCGCAAGTTCTGGTTCGCGTATCTTGCCAAAGCCATGGTCGCCTTTCCGGGCGGTTTCGGGACCCTGGACGAGCTGGCCGAGATCCTCACCCTGGTGCAAACCCAGAAGGTCAGGAAGAAGAGCACCATCGTTTTGTATGGTTCGGCCTTTTGGAAGGAGATCGTCAACTTTGACGCGCTGGTGCGCTACGGTATGATTTCGGAGTCGGACCTCAATCTCTTCGAGTATGCGGACGACCCGGAGGCAGCCATGGAAATCCTGCGCGACGGTCTCACCGCCAACTATCTGCTCGGGGAAGAGGCGGATCGGGAGACGCCCGCGATCGCCAAGTCCACCGATCCCGAGGAGGTCCCAGGAGTCGTCCCATGAGCACAAAAATTTGGCGGGCCGCTGTCATAGGGCGTACCGGACGGGGTAACTATGGCCACGGCCTGGATGTCGTTTGGAAGCAGTTTCCCAACGTGCAAATCGTCGCCGTCGCGGACGAAAATGAAGCCGGGCTGACCAAGGCCGCCGAGCGCCTGGGCTGCAAAGCGCGCTATGCCGACTACCGGAAGATGCTGCGCGAGGAGCGGCCGGATCTCGTCTCCATTGGGCCTCGCTGGCCGGACTGCCATCTGGAAATGGCGCTCGCCGCGGCCGAAGCGCGCGCCTCCATCTATATGGAGAAGCCCATATCGCGCACGCCGGCCGAAGCCGACCGCATGATCGACGCCTGCGACCGCGCGCACGTCAAGCTGGCCGTCGCGCACCAGATGCGCATCGCGCCCGTGCTGGAGCTGGCCAAGCGGCGAATCGCGGAAGGCGCCATCGGCAAACTGCAGGAGATGCGCGGGCGCGGCAAAGAAGACCAGCGCGGCGGCGGCGAGGATCTCATGGTGCTGGGCACCCACGTCATGGACCTCATGCGCCAGTTCGCGGGCGATCCCGTCTGGTGCTTCGGCAGCGCGACTGTGGGCGGGCGCGACGTGAAGCGAACCGACGTGACTGAAGGACCCGAGGCTTTGGGACCACTGGCCGGCGATGCCATCTCCGCCACTTACTCCTTCCCTAGCGACGTGACCGGCTACTTCGTCTCCAAACGCGGGCAGGCGAACGGCGTGCGCTGGGGCCTCGATCTGTACGGCAGCAAGGGCATCATGACCATCCGCGCGAACATGGCCCCGGAAGTTCACATCTGCGAGTCGCCGCGCTGGACCGATAGCGGCTGGACGCGCCTGGTTTCGCCGGACGATGCCCTGCCGGGCAATGCCTCGCCGCGCGGGCAGGATGAAGCCAACCGCGCGCTGGTCGCGGACTTGCTCGACGCCATTGAGAAGGACCGGGCGCCGATTGCGAGCGGCGTGGAAGCGCGCTGGACCATCGAAATGGCGCTCGCGGTCTATGAGTCTCACCGCACCGGGGGCCGCGTAGGCTTTCCGCTCAAGAGCCGCGAACATCCGCTGACCGCGCCGCCGCAAACCAGAGGCGCGGGACGGAGCCGATAGTGGCTGCTCATCCATGCGGCGCCGCTTGAGATCCATTCTCCCTCTGCTCGGACGCCCGGAAAAGCTGTTCCTGTCGGTTTTGCTGTTTTACCTCGTCCTTGTGGTCGCCGGGCCGCCCGGGTTGTTCCGGGTTGCCGTGATGCTCGCGGCCTACGGTCTTGGCATTGCGGTGGCCATTCGGTGGATTCGCAGGGGAATCGTCAAGGTCATCTGGCGGCTGCGCAACCGGCTCGTTGTCGCTTATGTCTTCATCGCGCTGGTCCCGGTCGCGCTCATTCTGACGCTGGTCGGAATTGGCGGCTACGCGGTGACCGGACAAGTGGCCATCTACCTGGTTCACTCCGAGTTGCAGCGGCGCGCGGAGGACCTGCGCATGCCCGCGCGGTTGATCGCGAGAACTCCCCCTGAAATGCGCGAGAGAGTTGTGCGCGAGCTCTCCTCTCATATCCGGGAGCGCCTTCCCGAAATCGAGCTGGCGGTGCGGGGTAGGGGAGAGTTCCACTTCCCTTCCGATTCCAATCTGTCGGGACCGCCCGCGGGGTGGCAGGATACCGATGGGCTGATCATTCGCGATGGGCGGATTTACGCCTGGGCGCACGTGGCGAGTGAAGCTTCCGAAGTCACCATGCTCGCTCCCCTTAGCCGGTCGTATCTGGCCGGCCTGATACCGAATCTCGGCGACGTCTCGATTCTCATGGTGCCGGATTTGAGCTCGCAGCGGCGCGGCGCGATTCCGCCGCCCGTCAATCGCTTCGATTCGGAGCTCACGTGGCTCACGCCCATACCCGTGGCGTTGTGGGACTCGCCCGGAGCCAGCGACGAGCACGTCCTGGTCGTGCGCTCGCGCCCCTCAGCCGTTCTGCGCACCGTCTTCGGGCAAGGCGTCAACTGGGCGCAGGGCGTCTTCCTCACCATGGTGCTGGCTGCCGTCATGTTCTTCGCCGTCGAGCTGGTATCGCTCGTCATCGGCGTCTCCATCACGCGCACCATCACGCAAGCCGTCCACAATCTTTATGAAGGCACCGAGAAGATCAAGGAAGGCGACTTCTCGCACCGCATCGCGGTTTCCGGCAACGATCAGTTGGCCGAGCTGAGCGCGTCGTTCAACGGCATGACGGAGAACCTCGAGCGTCTCATCGTGGTTGAAAAGGAGAAGGAGCGTCTGCAATCGGAAGTCGAGATTGCGCGCGAAGTGCAGCAGCAGCTCTTCCCGCGCACCGTGCCTGCGCTCAAGACGCTCCAGTTGAGCGGCGTGTGCCGGCCCGCGCGCATGGTGTCCGGCGATTACTACGACTTTCTGTTACTGCACGAATCGGCGGTTGCGCTCGCGCTGGGCGACGTCGCAGGGAAGGGAATCTCCGCCGCGCTTCTGATGGCCGCCATCCAGTCCAATCTGCGCACGCAGTTGACGGCCGGAATTGCAACCGCCGCGGCGGCGGGCGGATCGGGCGGCGGAATGCCGAATGCTTTCCAGGCAGCGGACCTGATCGGCCGGCTGAACAGGCAGCTTTACGACACCACGCCGCCCGAGAAATACGCAACCTTCTTTTTTGGCCTGTACGACGATCGCGACACCACGCTCACTTACATCAATGCCGGCCATTTGCCGCCCATCCTGATTCGCGGCGGCGAGCCGCGGCTTCTCGAAGTGACCGGCACGGTGATCGGCGCCTTTCCCTTCGTTCGCTACGAAGAGGAGCGGATTCGGCTGGATTCCGGCGATCTGCTGGTGGCTTATACGGACGGCATCACCGAGCCCGAGAACGAGTATGGCGAGATGTTCGGCGAAGAGCGCCTCACCGATCTTCTGGTGAAGCACTGGCGGGAGAGCGGCGAGGCGATTACGGCGCGGATTATGGAGGCGGTGCTGCAATGGACCGGCTCGCCCGAGTTGCAGGACGATATGACCGTGCTGCTCGCCAGGCGGATCTGAAAAATGAAGATACTGACCGCGGTCGAGATGCGCGAAGTGGACCGCCGCACCATCGAGTTGGGCATCCCCGGCATCGTCCTGATGGAGAACGCGGGCGCGCGCGTCGTCGACTTGCTGGTGGAGAAGTGGACGCCGCTGTCCGAACAGCGCATCGTGGTGTTGTGCGGCAAGGGCAATAACGGCGGCGACGGACTTGTGGTCGCGCGGCAATTGTTCACGCGCTTCCACCCGCGGGCGCTGCACGTGGTGCTGGCAGCCAATCCAACCGAATTTCAAGGCGATGCCGCCGCGAACTTCAGGATGCTCGAAGCCTGTGGCTGCCCTTGGACGCGGGAACTGCCGCCCGATGCGGATCTGGTGATCGACGCGCTGCTGGGAACCGGCCTCAAAGGCCCGGCCACCGGCCCGATGCTCGAATGGATCCGGCGTGTGAACGCGGGCTTTCCATCCGCCAAGGTGGTTGCCGTCGATATTCCTTCGGGCCTGCCAGACGGTGAAGCCGTCCGCGCGGATTATACGGTCACGTTCACGGCGCTCAAGCTGGCTCATGCCCTGCCGCCCGCTTGCGACAGGATGGGCGAGCTGCGCCTGGCCGCGATTGGAAGCCCGCCCGCGCTCTTCGCGAACGTCTGGCTCTCGCTCTCGCAGCCGCGGCATTTCGAGAAGCTTCTCGCGCCGCGCGACCGTGCCGCGCATAAAGGCACCTTCGGGCACGCGCTGGTGGTGGGAGGAGCGCAAGGCAAAACGGGCGCCGCTTCCATGGCGGGCACCGCCGCGTTGCGCGCCGGAGCCGGCCTCGTGACGGTCGCCTCCTCCGCCGCATCGTATCCGCCCGAGCTGATGACCGCCGCGCTTCCTCAAACCTACGAAGAAATGTTGGAAACAGCGCAGGGAAAGAATGTTTTGGCGCTCGGCCCCGGCCTCGGCCGATGCGGCTACGCCGTGCGTGCCGTCGAGGAGTTTCCAAGCCCCATGGTCGTGGATGCCGACGGCCTCAACGCCATCGCCGGAGCGGAGTGGCGGGTGCAGGCCCGTTTGCGTGTGCTGACGCCCCACCCCGGCGAGATGGGGCGTCTCGCGGGAATCTCCACGGCGGAAGTGCAGGCCAACCGGCTCGCCGTGGCGCGTGAGTTCGCCTGCGCGCGAAATGTTTGCCTGGTGCTCAAGGGCCAGCGCACTTTGATTGCGTTCCCGGACGGCCGGGTCTTCGTGAACCCCACCGGCACGCCCGCGCTGGCGACGGGCGGCGCCGGCGACATACTCACGGGGCTCATCGCCGGGTTGCTCGCCCAATTTCCCGAGGACGCCGAGAGTGCTGTCCTCGCGGGCGTTTACCTGCACGGTCTGGCGGGCGAGTTCGGCGCGTCCGAGTTAGGGGAAAAGTGCCTCGTCGCCACCGACATTCTTCGTTACCTGCCCCGCGCCCTGGAGGAATGTGCCCGTTTACCGGACCGCCTCTGAAGAGGATACGATCGCCCTGGGCGCAGCCATCGCGCGCTCGCTTCCCAAGCGCGCGGTCGTGCTTCTGATCGGCGATCTTGGCGCGGGAAAGACGACGCTGGCCAAAGGAATCGTGAAGGGTTTGAACGCCGCGCAGCCCGATGAAGTCGCGAGCCCTACCTTCACGCTCATCCACGAGTACGGCGCGGTCTACCACATCGACCTGTATCGTCTGGATGAGCCGCGCGAAGTGGCTTCTCTGGGGTTGGAGGAGATTTTTGAGAGCGAGGCGGTTGTGCTGATCGAATGGGGTGAGCGCTTTCCGGAGCTGATGCCCGAAGATCGCATCGAGATTCGCATTCGCCGCACAGGCGACGAGGAAAGGGAGTTCGAGGTCACATGAGCTCGGCGAGATGGGCGCTCGTGCTGGGCGCATCGAGTGGTTTCGGTGAAGCGGTGGCGCTGCAGCTTGCCGAAGACGGGATGGATATTTTTGGCGTGCATCTGGACCGGCGCGAGACGCTGCCCAAGGTAGAGCGGATTCGGGCGGGCATTCGCGGCTTCGGGCGCGAGTGCGTTTTCTTCAACGCCAACGCCGGCGACGACGAAAAACGTTGCGCCATCATCGAGGAGATCAAGACGCGCCAGCCGGAGGTGAAGGTGCTGTTCCATTCGCTCGCTTTCGGCGCGCTGAAGCCGCTCGCGGACCTCAACCGCCGGCAGATGGAGACGACCGCCGACATTATGGGCCACAGCCTGGTCTACTGGACCCGCGATCTGATTGCCGCCGGGCTGATGAGCGCGGGCGGCCGCATTTTCGCCATGACCAGCGAAGGCGGCATTCGGGCCGTGCCGCAGTACGGCGCGGTGAGCGCGGCCAAGGCGATTCTCGAAGCGCACATCCGCCAGCTCGCCCTCGAGCTCGCGCCCTTGGGGATCACCGCCAATGCCATTCTCGCCGGAGTCGCGGACACGCCGGCTCTGCGCAAGATTCCCGGGCATGAAACGATCGTCGAATTCGCGCGGCGCCGCAACCCGCACGGGCGTTTGACCACTCCGGTTGACGTGGCTCGCTGCGTTTCCGTGTTATGCCACCCGAACACGTACTGGATGACCGGAAACACGCTGCGCGTGGATGGCGGCGAGAACTCGGTGGGTTGACCGCTCCCTGCCGGTCGCGGCTCGGTAAGTTCTTCTGAGCCGCGACCGGCAGGGAGCGGTTTTTATGAATTTCGCTTGAGCTGCCCGCAGGCGGCGAAAATATCGCGCCCTCGCGGCTTGCGGATGAAGCAGGGCATGGCGCGGCGGACGATGGCTTGAAACGATAAAACACGTTCAGTAGAAGGTGTTTCAAACGGAATCCCTGGCCCGGGGTTTAGGGCAATCAGGTTCACGGAACACTTCAGGTTGGCCAGCAGCTTCACCACGCGCCGCGCGTCGGCGTCCGTGTCGTTTACGCCGCCCAGCAGCACGTACTCAAACGTCAGCCGCTCCCAAGGCCGCAGCGGGTACGCCTTGCATGCCGCGAGAAGGTCTTTCAAACGATACTTGCGCGTGATCGGCATGAGCCGCTCCCGCATTTCTTCCGTCGAGGCATTCAGCGATACCGCCAGCTTGGGGCGCACCGGCTCGCGGCCGAGCTCTTCCATCTTCGGAACGATGCCGGATGTCGATAGCGTGATGCGGCGCGGCGAGAGCGAGATGCCCGCGGGATCGGTGAGCAGCCGCGTGGCCTTGAGCACGTTCGGCAAGTTCAGCAGCGGTTCGCCCATGCCCATCATGACGATGTTCAGCCGGCTGCCTTCTTTCAGCAGCTCGTTGTCGCGCGCAACGAAGAGCACCTGGCCCACAATCTCGCCCGCCGTCAGGTTGCGTTCCAGGCCCATCAGCGCCGTCATGCAGAACTTGCAATCCACCGGACATCCGACTTGCGTCGAGATGCAGATGGTGTCGCGGCCCGGCTCGGGCATCGTCACGGCTTCGACCGTACGGCCGTCTTCCAGACCCAGCAGGTAGCGGCGTGTGCCGTCCACTGAGTCGTAGCGCTTGGCCAGTTCGGGTTGCCCGATGGTGTGGCGCCCGGCAAGATCCGTGCGCAGAGACGACGGCAGAACGCGAATCTGCACGAGCTCGCCCACGTTCTGGCGATAGAGCGCTTCGTAAACCTGTTTGGCGCGAAAACCCGGCTGGGCCGGCCCGAGAGCCTCGCGGATCTCGTCCAGCTCCATGCCGAGAAGAGCTTGAGACATCTTCCTTCAGTCTAACATCCGCTATCGCTGGCTCAGGCCGCCGTCAACGGCTAAGACCTGGCCGGTGATGAAGTTAGAGGCGTTGAGAAAATAAGCGACGGCGTCCGCGATCTCTTCCGGCGTGCCGGGCCGCCGCGCCGGCGTGGCGCGCACCATGGCTTCCGCGCGGTCGTCCAGATCGCCGAAGGGAATCACCCCGGGCGCGACCGAGTTTACCGTGACCTCCGGCGCGAAGGCCTTGGCGAGCGCACGCGTCAGCATGATGACGCCGGCTTTCGAGGCGCAATAATGAGCGTGCTCGGCCCAGGGACGAATGCCGCCCAGGGAGCTGATGTTCACAATCCGTCCGCCACCGGTCTTGCGCATCAGGCGCGCTCCATTCTGACAGCAGAAGAACACGGCCTTGAGGTTTACGGAGTGAATGTAGTCCCAGGCGGCCTCGGTGATGTCCATGGGATCGAGGCGAGTGAAGCGGGCCGCGTTATTGACCAGACCATCCAGCCGTCCCAGGCGCTGTTCCACATCGGCGAACATGCGCTCGATCTCGCGGACCTTTTCCAAATTGGCGTGGAAGAGCGGCGCATCGCCGCACTCCGCCGCCGTCTTGCGGGCCTCGCGTTCCGACGATTGATAGTGAATGGCTACGCGCGCGCCTTGAACCGCCAGATGCAGAGCGATGCCCCGGCCCACGCGTTTGGCCGCGCCCGTCACCAGCACCACTTTGCCTTCGAGAGACATGGTTATGCCGCGGGGGTTTCGCGAACCTGGACTTCTTCCGGCTGCTCATCGAGCCGCGGCGGCTCCTTCAGACGTCCCGTGAAGTGGGCCCAGGCCCAGAAGAGCGCGGTGGTGGTGCTAAGCACGCCCGCCCACGCGCCGATTACACGGGGATCGTAAGTCTGCGAAGCGATTCCGGCAAACATCATGGAGATCATCATGGTGGACCAGATCAGCGACTCGAGCGTGGCGAACACCCGCCCGCGAAACTCGTCCGGAACGTGCCGCAGCAGCTTGGACATATTGAGCACGCTGCTCACCGCGATGGCCGCTCGCGAGAGAGCGATGAAGATGAGCGCCGCCCAGAAACGATGCATCTGGCTGAAGACCACGTACGCGGCGCCGTGCAGAATATAGCAGATGAAGAGCAGGCGCTTGTAGTTGCCGAAGGAGATGCCGGTTCCCGTCCAGTGAGCGAAAAAGCCGCCGATTAGCAGCCCGATCCCGGCGCATCCCCAGATAATGCCGATACCCGCGGGCCCGCGTTCGAACACGATCTCTCCGAACAGGCTGAAGAGAATCTGCGCCGCTCCGCCGCCGCTGGCCCAGCCCACGCCGACCAGCGCGATGCCCAGCACAAGCGGCGTCGAGACAATGTACCGCAGACCTTCCTTGTAGTCGTGCCAGGGGCGCAATTTATCGCCTGTTGCGCGCGCGTTCCTTCGGGCTGTGAATGCGCCCTCCGGCAGGCGAATCTGCCAGATACACAGGGCCGAGACTACGAAAGAGAGCGTGTTGATGAGGAAGGCCCACGCGAAGCCGAACTGGGCAACGCTCGCCCCCGCCAGAAAAGTGCCGATGGTGAGCGTGGTCCACTGCGTGGTTTGGGTGAGCGAGTTGGCGGTGTGCAGCTCGTCCTTGCTGGCGATGGCGGGCAGTATGGCCGTGCGTCCGCTGGTGAAGAACGGCGAGGCGAACATGAGCATACCGCTGAGCAGGTAAAGCAGCCAGTTTTCGGGGCGATAGACCGTCAGGATGAAGGCGGCCGCCACCACGGCGCGAACCAGATCGCTGGCCAGCATGACCTGCCTGCGGTTCAAGCGGTCGAGCAGGACCCCGGCCAGCGGCCCGGCGAGCATGGCGGGAACCGCGCGGGCCAGCATCACGCCGCTCACCACCAGTCCGGACTTGGTGTGCGCCAGCGCCAGGCTGAAGACCGCGATGTTATTGAAGTGGTCGCCAATCTCGCTGACCACTTGGCCAGTCCAGGCGTACCGGTAATTGCGGTTGGTCCGCAGCAGTCGTACGAAGGACATCAGCCGCGCTCCGCAAGATAGACGCCGCTAAAGATCACCGCGCCTCCCGCGACCAGTTGCGGCGTGACCGGCTCCCCAAGCAGGAACACGGCCATCAAGCTCGCCAGAACCGGCTGAATATAGGAGAACGCCGCGATGCGCGAGGCCGCAACCCACTTCAAGGCGTAGTAGTAAATCAGGTAACAAATCACGGAGGGAAACAGGGCCATATAGACCAGGCTGACCCAGCCCTGCACGCTGACGCGTTCGAAAGCGAAAGAGTGTGCGTGCCAGAAGGTAAGTGGCGCGACCGCGAGCGCGCCGCCGATCCAGCCCACCGTATTGACGGTTACCGAATCATGGCGCTCCGTGGCCGTCTTTCCATAGACCGTGAACAAAGCGAAGGTGAGCGCCGCGAGCAGAATGAGGAGATCGCCTTCGAAGCTCGCCGCTGCGGCCGGCTGCGAGGAAGGCCAGGCGTTCAGCACAGCCACACCCCCCACGGCAATGGCCATGCCGGCGGCCTTCCGCGCCGTGATGCGTTCCTGGCCGATGAAGGCCGCGATCAGCAGCACCAGAATGGGGGTCATGGCGATGATGAGCGCGGAATGGGTCACGCTGGTGCGGTTCAAACCCACAATGAAGAAAATCTGGTTGAGGGCGACTCCGAAGGTTCCTAGAACGAGCAGCAGAGGGAGATCGCTCTTCGTCAATACCGGTTTTGGCTGCCCATTGCGATGCTTCCACCAGAAGAATGGAGTGACGAACAGGCCCGCCAGCGCAATGCGCAACCCGCCGAGCAGGACGGGGGGGAACTCGCGCAAAGCCACCTTTCCGACAATGAAGTTGGCTGACCAGAAAAAGACCATCAGCGAGATGAGCCCGTATAAAAGAGGTTGGTTGCTCAACCGATCCTCTCTTCGCGAACTGTAATTTCCCGGAGATATCCCTCGTCAAGCTCGTAGCCGAAGCCGGGCTCGTCGCGTACCAGGATGGAACCGCGCCCGGTGACCTCGACGGGCGGCGAAATGATATCGCGCGCCCAGTAGCGTTTGCTGGCCGAAACGTCCCCGGGCAGAGTGAAATTAGCAAGCGTGGAGAGCGCGATGTTGTGGGCCCGGCCAATGCCCGCTTCGAGCATGCCGCCGCACCACACCGGAATGCCGGCTTCCGCGGCTGCGTCGTGCACGCGTTTGGCTTCCCGGAAGCCGCCCACCCGGCCCAGCTTGATGTTGATGACGCCGCAGGCCTTCATGCGAATGGCCTGTTCGGCATGGCGCGCGGAACGGATGCACTCGTCAAGGCAGATGGGCGTTTCGAGCCTGGCCTGAAGCGCCGCGTGGTCGATGATATCGTCGTGCGCGAGCGGTTGTTCGATCATCATGAGATAGAAGCGGTCGAGAAGTTTGAGATGGGCGGCGTCGGCGAGCGTGTAGGCCGAATTAGCGTCCGCCATCAGCTTGATGGCCGGAAATCGCTCGCGCACCTTTTCGACCACTTCCACGTCCCAGCCGGGCTTGATCTTGATCTTGATGCGCTGATAGCCCGCGGCCAGCTCGGCCTCGATCTTTTCCAGCAGCTGCGGCACCGTGTCCTGAATGCCGAGGGAGACGCCGCACGAAATTTCGGAGCGCGCTCCACCGCCGATGTGCAGGTAGAGAGGCTTGCCAAGCAGCCTTGCCTCCAGATCCCACAGCGCCGCTTCCAGACCGCCCGTGGCCATGCGATGCCCGCGAATGTGCGCGAAAAGCGGCGCCGCTTCCTCCGCACAGCGCAGCTCGCGATGGAGCACGCGCGGCACGGCGTAGTCGCGCAGAATGAGCCACGCCGACTCGGTCCATTCTTCGTTGTAGAAAGGATTTTCGCCCGCCGTGACCTCGCCCCAGCCGGCGCCGCCTTCGCCCGAGACTTCAACCAGCACGATGTCGCGTTTCGTGGTCCGTCCAAAGCTGGTCTCGAAGAAGTGCACCAGCGGCATGCGGATCTGTCGCAGAACCACCTTTTCGACCTTCATCGCCATTGCCCCAATAAATAGGTTCCGCTTTCCTCGGATTTCTCAAAGCCGACCACGGCCAGCCCGCGGTCGAAATATTCGCGGAACTGCCCAGCGATGGTTTGTTGAATCGCGCGCGCCTCGCGCCGGTCCTCGCGCCGTAGCCGGTCGATGGCCGCGGGAACGGAGATACGGGCTTCAATCTCCGGCCGCTTGCACGGCTTGCCGTGAATCGCGCCTTCCACGCGAGGGCTGGAAACCCACCACTCGGCTACGCAGCGGTCGGTGGGCAGGCCGCCGTGCAGAAAGCTCGACGAGGAGCCGTACTGGTTGGGGACGTATCGGCGGATGATGGCGCCCAGGCGCTCGACGTTGAAGTACGCGTTCTTGATCTCGAGCGGATCGAAGGTCCATTCCACCAATTCAATGCCGCGCGCGACTGCATCCTCGCGCTGGCGCAATTTCATCAGGCGTCCGATGCCCCGGTTGTTGTAGTCGGGGAGCACGCCGAGCATGTGGCTGTGCAGGTAATACTTGCCGCCGGGTTTCAAACCGGGAATGGCGAGACAGAAGCCCACCATGCGGCCGCCCTCGAAGGCCCCGAAGGCGTGCCCGCCGATCTTGTCGGCCACAATGAACAGGCGGACCGGCAACAGTTCCACGTCCGCGAACCCCCAGATCCGCTTCTGGAGCTGGACGGCTTCGGCGAACTCGGGAATCTCCGAGAGCTGGCGCACCTCGATTCCGGAGGGGTTCATTCGGATTCCTTCGCCTCCCGCCACAGCTCTTCCATTTCCTCCATCGGCGCCGCGTTCACGGTCTTGTCCAGCGCCCGTCCCCTCTCGGCCAGTTGGCGCTCCATGTACCCGAAGCGCTTCCGGAACTTGGCGTTGGTCTTGCGCAAGGCCTGCTCCGGATCCACGTTCAAGAAACGCGCGATATTGACGATCACAAACAGCAGGTCGCCAATCTCGTCCTTGATCTGCTCCTGGCCGCGGGTGTGGCGGGCCTCTTCGAGCTCCCCCAGTTCCTCGTGCAGCTTCTCGACCACCTGCTCGACATTTTGCCAATCAAAGCCAATTCCGGCTGCGCGCGCGGCGATCTGTTGGGCTTCGACGAGGGCCGGCAGGTTGCGGGGCACGCTTTCGAGCAAAGCGGTCTCGGCCTCACCCTTCCGCTTCTTCTCTTCGGCTTTCACCCGGCCCCAAATGCGCCGGACATCGCCTTCGGT
Source organism: Bryobacteraceae bacterium (assembly GCA_040902885.1). Lineage (GTDB taxonomy): Bacteria > Acidobacteriota > Terriglobia > Bryobacterales > Bryobacteraceae > JBBDWK01. The sequence goes on from JBBDWK010000042.1 coordinate 41,690, forward strand.
TTCGGCGGTCTCCGCGCCGAAGACGTGCGGGTGGCGGCGGATGAGTTTCCCGTTGATGGCGTCGAGGGCGTCTTCCACCCGGAACAGGTCGCGTTCAGCGGCCATCTGAGAGAAAAAGACTACCTGGAGCAGGAGGTCGCCCAGCTCGCCGGCCAGTTCCGGCCAGTCCTCGCGGTCGATGGCGTCCATCGCCTCATAGGTCTCTTCCAAAAGGAAGGGTTTGATTGTCTCGAAGGTCTGCTCCCGATCCCACGGGCAGCCATCCGGCGCGCGGAGACGCGCCATCAGCTCCACCAGACGCTGAAACTTTTCACCGGAATCCATTCGCGAGATTTGGGCGGAACGACTCGTTCTCCTCAATCTAACATATGGCCCTTCGGGGGTGTATACTCGCAATCGGTTAAACCCGCTCGGAGGTTGGCATGACGCCACAAAAGACCTTTGTCAGCTATGCCAGAGAGGATGCAGGTTTTGCACTGAAACTGGCCGGGCACGTGAGATCGGCAGGCGGCGATATCTGGCTGGACAAGCTCGATATCCGTGCTGGCGTGCCGTGGGACCGCGCGATCGAGGATGCCCTGCAAAACTGCGGACGGTTCCTGATCATTCTATCGCCGGAGTCGGTCGGTTCCACGAACGTGATGGACGAAGTTTCCTATGCCATCGAGCACAACAAACAGGTGATCCCGGTGCTTTATAAAGACTGCAGAGTACCGCTGCGCCTGCGCCGTTTGCACTACATCGACTGCACCGCGAATCAAGAAGATGGCCTGCGAAACCTGGTCACCGAGTTGGGCACACTGTTGAAACCGCCGCTTGACGTTCCTGTAGTACCGGTTCAGGTGCGGAGCTGGTACCAAAAGGCCTTACTGATGTATGCGCCGTCAGGCCTCCTGGCCGGGATGCTCCACGCTTTCTTCTATCTTGGCCTTTTCGTGCTCGCCATCGCGCCTCTCTCCATTGCGAGCGAGGAGGGTCTAACAGAAGCGGCAAAGGTGGGATTGGTGTGGCTTTTGATCCTTGTGGGCGCTCACTGGCTCGCCCGCGTGCTTGACGTCCCGGCAGGAATTCCCGGCTCCCGTACCCCCCGTCAGCGTGTTTTGCTTCTGTACTGGCCTCTCGGAACCACGGCCCGAATCCTTCACGTTTTGTTCTACACCCTGATGGGAATCCTGGGCCTGGGGCTGATTGGCGTGGCAATGGAATGGAAAACCGATCCCGAGAGCGGGGATGCTCTCATCGGTTTGGCCGTATGCGCGGTATTCATTGCCCTCATACGGTCTGTCGCGCGGCGTCTCGATCACGCGACTCCGGCAAACGTCGCGTCCGATAAGCCGGAAGCACGCGCCGCCGGGAGCTAGTAATGCGGCTGATGGTTTGCGGTTCGGCGCTGAGGCTAGAGCACCGAACCGCGCGTGAGCAATCGGATTACTGGGTTCCCCTCCGAACCTCATGCTCAACGTCCTTGAGAGCGCGAGACCACTCGTCGGCCTGCCTTTCAGCATCCTCCTTTGCAATCCCGTATCGCTCCTGAATCCTCCCGACCAGCTGCTCCTTCTTGCCTTGAACCACGCGCCAGTCGTCGTCGGTGAGTTTGCCCCAGCGCTCCTGCGCGGAGCCCATAAACTTTTTCCATTTGCCTTCAACTTGTTCCCAATTCATACCTATGCTCCTTTCGTGTCGTTAACTCTTCCGAGATGAATATTTGTTCAAACCCGCTATCAGGGCGGATGCCGACGCAGGGACCTTCGTCTCGCCCATCACAATCTGCTTGTTGGTCAGCTTTGAGCTGTACAGCTCGGCATTGGCTTCTTCGTCGGGCCGCAGCGTCGCGCCGTCCAGCGCGACACCCGCGAATGCCCCGCGCGCCCGGGAGTAGGTCAGGATTTCGGCCCGCAACTGGACGTCCGTGTTCGCGGACGAGGTCCGTCCCACCGGTCCGCCCGCCACGGAAGCGTCCGCGCCCAAAGTGAATTTACTCTCCAGGAGCTTCTCTGCTCCGCGTTTGTTCATCACGAGCATGACCGCGTCTGTTTCCGACCCTCCGATCTGGAAGCCCACGCTGCCGCCTTCCACCTTTACTCCGGCGGGGGCGGACCAGCCCGTGCCAGACCCGCGGCGGCACGATATGAAACCCCTGCCGTATTTGGCGCCCACGACAAACGCAGCCTTTTTCAGGCCGGGAACGATTACTATGCACTCCGCTTTCTCGAGCAGGTCCTGTGGAATGCCTTTATCGGGCGCCGCCATGATCTCGTTCAAAACCGCGGCCGAGTCTGTCAGCCGCTCTGCCGTGTGCTCATTCGCGAACAAGAGTCCCGCGCTAAGACACGCGATTCCAAGTCTGTGCAGTTTCATAAGATCTCCTAACAGTTGACGTTGATAAGGTCTGCCATTCACCTGAGCGTGCTTACCGAGCCGAATGGCACACCAATGGCCTCGCCGGATACCACGAGGTCCACGCGACGATTTTGCCGGCGTCCGGCTGCCGTGTCGTTTGGCGCTACAGGTTCCGTTTTGCCGAATCCTCTGGTTGTGATCGAGGTTGCGGGAATTCCCTGCTGGGCGAGATACTCGCCCGCGGATGTCGCCCGCTGTTCGGAAAGCCGCTGGTTGTACTCATCGCTTCCCACGCTGTCGGTATGGCCTTCCACCTCGAGCATTAAACCGGGGTGCGCCAGGATAATGCCCGCTACTTTGGCCAGCTTCTCGCGCGCGGCGGGCCGCAGCGTATACCTGCCGGTGTCGAAAAGAACGTCCGGCATATTGACGATCAGGCCGCGAGCGGAATCGCGCGTATCGAGGATCAGATTCAATTGCCTTAACAGCCGGGCGCGCAGCTCGTCTTTTTCCCTTTCCGCCGCCTGCTGCTTTGCCAAGGCAGCGGCGCCCGCCGCGTCGGCTTCCCGTTGCGTCCGTTCGCCGGCGGCGGCGGCGAGTTCCGCTTCACGCCTTGCAAGCCTGGTCGCGGATTCGGCGGCGGCTCGTTCGGCTTCCGCGCGCGCCCTTCGCTCCGTTTCCAGTTTCTGCTCCGCCTCCGCTTGGGCTCTTCGCCGTGTCTCAGCTTCGGCCTCCGCGTTGGCCCTCGCTTCGCGATCCGCGGCAGCCTGGCGTTCGTTCGCCAGTTGTTCTTCCTCGATCTTTTTCAGCGTTATGATGCGGGCATCCTCCGCCATTTGAGCGGCTTCACGCGCCACTGTCCCAATGGGCTTCCTGCCCGACTTGCTCTTCAGATAGCCTTCCGCGTTTTGCAGGCCCTGGACGGCTTTCAGGAAGGTGTCCTCCGCATACTTCTCCGCGCCCGCCCAGCGGGCGATCTGGACCGCATTGCGGGCTTGGTAGAGTTCCAATGGAACTTTGGGATCCAGCCGTATGGGTTTGATCTCCGCGGGATTGGCGTTCAGCGTGTACTGGCCCCGCTGCAGCAACTGGTACTTGGCATCGACCTCCTCGATGGTTCCGGTGGTATCGCGCCTGACAAAATTTTCCATCACCACCACGTCGCTCGGCTGCGTCACCGCGAAATACGGTTCCGCGGTCACAATCAGGCCGAAAGACTGTAAGTCTGTAGTCGCATTCAGCTCGCTCTTATGTCCATCCAGCAAAACTTCGCCAATATTAGTAGCCCGGCCCTCAGGCGTTATGGCCCACATGACGTAGGTCAGATACTCCGGACCAAACTTGGTAGCCGGTTGGAGCTTCTCCATGTCGGCTTCGATCTTAATCACTCCCTGCTTGCTTTCCACCTTGGCCTCTCCACGAGCCTCGGGCAGCAGGGGAGTTCCGCGGAAATCGATCTTCGTGGATCCGCTGCGGTGATGATAGTTAATCGCCTTTGTCGTTCGCGCTACCACGGTGACGCGGTAGACGGGCGTCGAATCGCCTTGGCGGACGGGCCCCGATTGCCGCGTCGGGTTTGGGGCGTACGGCGCCTGCGCGAACAAGAGACCCCCCGCCATTAAAAATACAACGGAAGTTTTCATCTTGAATGTCTTCTTGCGTGACATGGTTGCTCCTTTGTTGAAGCGGCGAGTACACCAATAACTACCACTTGTCCATGACTTTACTCTCTCGCGCGGTAGTTTTGACACCGTTTCCTTCCGTGGCCTGTTATAGAGCACGCAGGACGCCAAAACCCGCCCGCGCGCTCCGGCATTAGGCGGTCACTGGCCTGAAAAGCACTCTTGGGCCGGTTTGACGTATGCTAAAGAATCTCCATGGACCGCAGATTGTTCCTCGAAACACTGGGCGTAGCCAGCGCCGCCGCCCAAAGCACTCAGAAAATGCGAACCGAATTCTACCTGCTCGAAAATTACTATCTGCGCCACAGCACACAAATGGCGCGCATCCACGAGTTCATGAGCCGGGGTCTGCTTCCCGCGGTGAGCGAGAGTCACGCCGGACCGAAGATCTTTCTGGAAGGGCTGGTGGCCGCGCACCTGCCGCAGTACGCGGCGATTCTCGGCTTCGGTTCGCTGGAGGAAGTGGCCCAATGGCGCGCCGGCCGCCAAAAGAACGACGCGCTCCGCAAAGCGTATCGGGCATGGGAAGACGGCCCGGAGCCGCCGTATGAACACTACTCCGAGACGTTGCTCAAAGCCGCCGATTACTCCCCGGAGGTACAGGCCGGCCAACCGTCGAAGACCCCGCGCGTCTTCGAGTTGCGTGTGTACCACTCGCCGACCTGGAAGCAGCTCGCCGCCCTTCACGATCGCTTCGCCGGACCCGAGATCAAGATCTTCCACCGGGTGGGTGTGCGCCCCATCCTCTACACGGAAACCTACATCGGCGCGAATATGCCGAACCTTACCTACCTGACCCCCTTCGACAACCTGGCCGCACGCGAGAAGGCATGGGAGGCCTTCGGCTCCGACCCGGAGTGGATCAAGGTTCGCAAAGAGTCCGTCGACGCTTACGGCCAGATCGCCAGCGTGATTCAGATTTCGCTCTTCAAAGCGGCGCCGTACTCGCCGGTTCGCTGACTTGTGCAATTTGAAGCGGAACTGGATCGCGTACTGCCGGCGGACCTGCCCCGGCGCGATCATGTGATCCGAAGCACTGGCCGGCATCTCGAGTTGATCGTTGAGGCGAACCGGAACTTCAATCTGACGAGGATCACCAGTCCGCGTGAAGCCGCGATCAAGCACGTGCTCGATTCCATCCTGCCCTGGCGGCTCTTCTCCGGCGCGAAGCATATACTCGATGCCGGAACGGGCGCCGGGTTTCCAGGCATTCCTCTGGCGCTGGTTCTTCCCGAGACGCGGTTCACGCTGGCCGAGTCGGTCCAGAAAAAGGCGCGCTTTGTCGATTCGGTTGTGAAGACCCTGGATCTGCCAAATGTGGAAGTCGCCGCCCTGCGAGCCGAAGATGTCTTGCGCGCACGCGACGTGGATGCGATCGCGGCGCGAGCCCTGGCCCCCATCCGCCGCGCGCTCGAGTGGATCGGTCCGGCGATACGGGCCGGCGCCATAGCTCTGCTTTATAAGGGACCGGACGCGGAAACGGAGATGGCGGAGGCGGCGGCCGAAGCGCGGAAGCAGCGAATTGGCATGCGGGTTGCCGGGCGATACGAACTGCCGGATGGGCTTGGAAGCCGGACTATGGTGGAGATCGCTTCATCTCCCGCAGCCGCCGGTACACAACTGCGACAGGTAAGCCCACGACGTTGAAGTAACATCCCTCAATGCGCGGGATGAACTTGGCCGCCAAACCCTGGATGCCATATGCGCCCGCCTTGTCTAACGGCTCCCCGCCGGCTACATAGGCGTCAATTTCCTCTTCCGTCAGTTCCAGGAACCACACTTTGGTTGAGGCTACGTCTGTCACCATTTGTTCTCGCGAGCGCAGGGCGACGCCTGTCAGCACCTCGTGCGTCCGGCCGCTGAGCAGCCGGAGCATACGGCGCGCGTCCTCCGCGTTCGCCGGTTTGCCGAGGATCTGGTCTTCGATTGCGACCGTCGTGTCCGCGCCCAGCACGATCTCGTTCGGGCCGGGTTCGACCAGCCGCGCCTTGTCCGCCGCGAGACGTTGTACGTAATTCGACGGACGCTCGCCGGGACGCGGGGCTTCATCCGCTTCGCCCGCCGTGCGTTGTTCGAAGGGGATGCCGGCCTGGGTCAGAATTTCGGCGCGGCGCGGGGAACGGGAGGCGAGAATCAGCACATTTCGCATGGTAGCGCGAGAGCACGGGGCGGCTGAGGCATGCCACCGGGTCGGGGCGCCCTGCGATACCGGCGAGCGTGTTTTCCGAATAGAGCATTTGGAACGCCCGAAACTGCATCGTATAGTGAGTCATGACAGCACCGTTGGACCATGCCTGAGAATTCACAGAATGCGGCGGAGAGATGGGTGGATGGCCTGGAAAAGCGTCTCAATGCCAACTGGGCCGCGATACGCAAGGCGCGAGTCGACACGAATTTGAACCGAGCCCGCTTACGAAAAGCTTTTTACGGCAGGATCGCTCCGGATACCAGCCTTGTTGTGTTCGGCTCAATCGCTCGAGAAGAAATGACGTCCCGTAGTGACGGTGATTGGATTCTGTTTATTGACGGCCAAGCTCTCCCTGAACACGTGGACCAGGAGCAGGCGATCGCCGAAGAGCTTGAAAAGCAGGGGTTCCCGAAGCCCGGCAAGTCGGGTGTATTCGGAAGAATGATAGGCAGCCATAATATCGTTCATGAAATCGGCGGCGAGGACGATACAAACTCGAACACGACTCGGAGGATCCTTCTACTTCTGGAGTCACTGCCGATTGGCAACTCCGAAGCTTACGAGCGGGTCCGTCGTCAGATTTTGAGTCGCTATCTTCGCGACGATCGCGGTCTTCTTAAGGCAAGTGGAAGTATCAAGGTGCCTCGTTTTCTGTTGAACGACCTCACGCGTTATTGGCGTACTATCACCGTCGATTTTGTCTACAAACAGCGGGCGGAAGCAGGGCTGAAGTGGGCGTTGCGGAATGCCAAGCTTCGGATGTCGCGGAAATTGGTGTTCGCTTCCGGTTTGCTTCGATGCTTTTTCTGCCAGCTTGATAATGATGCGGCGAGCGCGCGGGAAGCCTTATCCGCACCGATGCATGATGTGAGTAAGTTGCTTATGTACCTGGAGGATCAACTTAGGCAGACACCACTCGATTTATTGGCACGTGCAGCATCGCGGCCGAATATCGACAAGACGACGGCAAGGAAGCTGTTTGACAGCTACGATCAGTTCTTGGCGATTCTAGACGATCAAGCGAAACGGACAGAGCTAGAAAATTTGAGAGAGCATGATATGGCGAAATCGTCCGTATGGGAAGACATTCGCTCCCTGAGTCGCGATTTCCACTTGGGGCTTATCGAGCTCTTCTTTGGCCAAGACGAGGAGATCCGGTCTCTCAGCATGGAGTACGCGGTGTTTTGATGAGGCGAATCGGCTTTTCAACAGGGGCGGTGGCGAAGGGAGATTTCCGCCGCGGTTTGGACGCTTTACGTCAGAAACATGTAACTGTCGTGGAGTTATCGGCTCTTCGGCTTATCGAACTCGAGCCCTTAATAAGAGCTCTGCCTGACCTTGACCTAAGCAGCTTCGAGTTCGTGTCTGTTCATGCGCCAAGTCACCTCGCCTATATCGATGAGGCGTTCGTGACCAACTCGTTGAGTGTCGCTATAAAGCTTGGAATCCCGGTTGTCGTTCACCCTGATGTAATCTTCGAAGAGAACGCTTGGCGATGGATGGGTAGACTTCTGTTGATCGAGAACATGGACAAGCGGAAGGCGATTGGCCGAACTGCCCAGGACTTGGAGGTTTTGTTCAATAAACTTCCAGAGTCGGGATTCTGTTTCGACATCGGACATGCCCGGCAGGTTGATCCGACCATGACGGAAGCGCGATCGATCTTGCAGGCCTTCAGCGGTCGGCTTGCGCAAGTGCATATCAGCGAGGTGAATACAAATAGCCGGCATGATCCCTTGTCAATTTATGCGATCTCGGCATTCCGGGCCGTCGCCGATCTGATTCCGGAAGGTGTGCCAGTTGTTCTCGAGACGATCATTGACGAGGGCCAAAGCGATATTCAAACTGAGATTCAACGCGCCCAAAGCGCTTTGCAGTTTACTCATGCTGTTCTACCTTCTGAACCCGGCGTGCCCGCGCCTCGTCAGGGATAACCCCTCTATTTTCGGCGCGGCGCGGGGAACGGGAGGCGAGAATCAGCACATTTCGCATGGTAGCGCGAGGCGAGAATCCGGATGCGCAATGCTACAATGTTCCCTTCCAGCAAAGATGACGCCCGCCAGCAAAGTCCTCGGCACGCTCGCGTTTCCCAAAGACTCCGTGGAGCGGGAGGAATTGATGCTGGCCGCGTGGCGGAAGGCGGTCGGGAAGCGCATCGCGGAACATGCGCGGGCGGCCCGGCTCGTCCGCACCCATCTGATCGTGGAAGTGGACGACGCCGTCTGGAAACGGCAGTTGTTCACCTTGCGCAAGCAGATCCTGAGAAATTTGGAGAAGGCGTTGGGCCCGAAAGTCGTGGAAGACGTCGAGTTCCGCGTTGCGGCGCCCCGGCGAAGCATGCAGCGCGCGGAAACGGTTGCGGCTAAGGCCATGGACGAGGCCGACGGCATCGCCGATCCGGTGATGCGCAACATATACCGGGCGGCGAAGAGAAAGGCTTTAGCGTGAGGATCACCGAGAAAGAAGTCCGGTACGTGGCGGAGCTGGCGAACCTTAAGCTGACCGATACGGAGGTGTCGAAGTTCCAGCACGACCTGGATGAGATTCTGGAGCACGTCAACCGGCTGAACGAGATCGATACCACCGGCGTGGAGGCCATGGCGCAGGTGCTGTACGAGGCCGAGGAGACCGCTACGCTGCGCGCCGACGAACCCTGGGAGCCGTTGGGGAACGAAGCAGCTCTAGCAAACGCCCCGCTCAAGGGGGCCGGTTACTTCAAAGTCCCCGAAGTCATCAAACGCTGACCATGAACATAGCTTCGCTCACCATAGGGGCGGTAAGAGAGGGCCTGCTCGCGCGCGAATTCAGCGCGGTGGAGCTGGTGAAGGAAGCCTTGCGCTTTGCACGCGAAGAGAACCCGAAGACGAACGCGTACCTGACGTTCTCGGAAGACCGGGCGTTGGAGCAGGCGGCGCGAGTGGACCAGACGGTTGCGCGCGGCGGGGAGCCGGGTCCGCTCGCGGGCGTGCCGCTCGCCGTGAAGGACGTGATCGTAACCCGCGGCGTGCGCACCACGTGTGGGTCGAAGCTGCTGGAGAATTACGTTCCACCGTACGATGCCACGGCTATACAGCGGCTCGAACGGGCCGGCGCCGTGGTCCTGGGCAAGACCAATTGCGATGAGTTCGCGATGGGCTCGTCGAACGAGAATTCGGCATTCGGTCCGGTGCGGAATCCGGTCGCTCCCGACAGAGTGCCGGGAGGGTCGAGCGGCGGGTCGGCGGCGGTGGTGGCGCAGGGAACGGCGGTGGTGTCGCTGGGTTCGGATACGGGCGGAAGTGTCAGGCAGCCGGCATCGTTCTGCGGCATCGTAGGCGCGACGCCGACCTACGGGCGCGTCTCCCGTTATGGGCTGGTGGCGTTTGCCAGCTCGCTGGACCACATCGCGCCGTTCGCACGGAGCGTGCGGGATGCGGCGGTGCTGCTGCGCGAGATCAGCGGCCGGGACCGGCTGGACGCCACCTCGGCGGCCGCTCCGGTGGAAGATTACGAGGCGGCGCTGACAGGCGATGTGAAGGGCCTGCGGGTGGGCGTGCCCCGCGAGTACTTCAAGGGACTGGCGAGCGAGACGGGCGACGCCATCGAGCGCGGGATTGAGACGCTGAAGCGGCTGGGCTGCGAGGTGAAAGACATCGGCCTGGCCTCCACGGATTACGCCATCGCCTGCTACTACATCATCTGCACCGCGGAGGCGAGCTCGAACCTGGCGCGGTACGACGGCGTACGGTATACATGCCGGTCGCCGAATTCGGACACCCTGAGCGACATGTACCGCAACACCCGAGGCGAAGGGTTCGGGGCGGAATGCAAGCGGCGCATCATGCTCGGGACCTATGTGCTGAGCGCCGGTTACTACGATGCGTATTATTTGAAGGCGCAGAAGGTTCGGAAGATGATTTACGAGGACTTTGTGCGGGCGTTCGGAGAGGTGGATGCGATTGTGGCGCCCGTTTCGCCCTTTCCGGCGTTCCGGCTGGGGGAGAAGCTGAACGATCCCCTGCAGATGTATCTGTCCGATATCTATACGATCACGGGAAGCCTGGCGGGCATCCCGTGCATGAGCGTGCCGTGCGGCAAAACCCCGGCGGGGCTGCCGGTGGGCATGCAGATTTTGACCAGACATTTCGACGAGGCGCGTATGTTCCGGCTCGCCGATGCGTTTGAGCGGGCCGGAGGGTCCGCCGCTTGAATCTCAACAAGGAGGCTTTCCTATGCCATTTACACTTCCCGCTCTCCCTTATCCTGTCGACGCTCTCGAGCCTCACATCGACAAGACGACGATGGAGATCCACCACGGCAAGCACCATAACGCCTATGTGACCAACCTCAACAAAGCGCTCGAGTCGGCGCCCGGCCTGGCGAACAAGAGTTTGGAGGAGCTGCTGGCGAATTACTGCGCGGCCGTGCCGGAGAATATAAGGACGGCGGTGCGGAACAACGGCGGCGGACACGCCAATCACTCGCTGTTCTGGACTATCATGGGGCCGAAAGCGGGCGGGCAGCCAACGGGCAACCTGGCGTCGGCGATCAGCGCTGCGTTCGGGAGCTTCGACTCGTTCAAGGAAAAGTTCGCCGCGGCCGGCGCGGGGCGGTTCGGTTCGGGCTGGGCGTGGCTCTTGAAGACACCCGCGGGTTTGGAGATCACCTCGACGGCCAATCAGGACAGCCCTGTGATGGAAGGCAAGTTCGCGGTGATCGGCCTCGACGTGTGGGAGCACGCCTACTATCTGAAGTATCAGAACCGCCGGCCGGATTACATCGCGGCGTGGTGGAACGCGGTGAACTGGAGCGAGGCCGAAAAGCGGTTCAACTCCGGAAGCTGATTGAACCGCCGAGACGCCGAGACGCGGAGAACTAGATCTTTCTTAGAATCAGCTCCACCAGGTTCAGGGCGATGGCGGCCGCCAGCAGGCCGGGCCAGAGCTGCATCGTCGCCGGGATCGTGCGGCCGCCCGAGTCGAAGACTTGATTGAGATCCGGGCTGTAGCGGCCTCCGGTCGACTCCGCGATCTGTCGCAGCAGGAATTCGTCCGAGCCGTACTGCGTCAGCTCGTCCTCTTCGCGATAGAAGCCTACTTCCGGGAACGCGCGCGAGTCGGCCAGCGGGCGGACCCGGAACAGGCCCTGCGCGCGGCCGATGGACACGCGTCCGCGGTAGTGGCCCGTGGCTACCTTCGCGATCTGCATGGGGTGCTGGAAGCCTTCCGGCCCTAGAACGAAAACGTCCGGGATTGTTTCGGGCTCGTCAACCTGTTTTCCCAGCCGGTACTCCACCACGAGCTCGTCGTTGGCGCTGTCGTACTCGGCCGTCGCTTCGCTCTCCTGCGCGTGCGGCAGCAGATCGCGGAAAACGTTCGCCCAGAAGCGGTCGAATCCGTTCCACGTGAGCCATTGAGACGCCCAGCGGCTCTTCACGTCCGAGGTGAAGACCGCGGCGCGGCCCAGCTCGTACTGCCAGCGCACCAAAAGCGGGTCCTTCTCCACGTTGAGCACGGGGTCCGCCGTGGACCGGCTTTCAAAACGCACGTAACCGAGCAGCGGTGGGGCCGCCTCCATGCCCACGCCTTCCAGAATTTCCGCCTGCTTCACGGTCACCGCGCGAACCGGTTTCTCGACCGCGGTGGCGCCGGTATGCTCCATCACGTCCCGCAGCAGAATCTGCTCCAGTCCGGAAGGATCGTTGAGGAAATAGGAGCGGCCTTTCGAGAACGACGCGACCTTTTCGAGATAGGCGCGATTCACGTCCTGGCCGAGTCCGACCGTCGAGATGGTCACCTGGCTGGCCGAAGCTTCGCGCGCGAGCGCAATGCTGTCGCCCTCTTCGGATATGCCGTCGGTCAGCAGCACAACATGCTTGTAAATGGCGTTCACCGGCAGGATACGCCGGTAGGCTTCCGAGAGCGCGGGCGCGATCTGCGTGCCGCCGTCCGGCGTGACGCCCGCGATCAGGCGCTTGATGAGCGTGCGGTCCTCGGCTCTGCGAATGGGCACCACCCACTGGAATGAGTTATCGAAGATCAGCACGCCAATCTGGTCCATGGGCCGCAGATTCTCGATCACCCCGATGGCGGCCAGGCGCGCCAGCTCCATCTTCTTGCCTTCCATGGAAGAAGACTTATCGACGATGAGCACGACGCAGGTTCCTTCCGGCAAGCGTGGCGGGGAGAGTTTGGCGGGGAGCGTACGTTCCAGCGGGTCTTCGCTGCCTTTGTTTTCGACGTACACATTTCGTTCGCCCGCGATCCAGAGCAGCCCTCCGCCCTGCTTCACAAACTCCTCCACCTGCGCCTTTTTTGCCGGAGGAACGGCCTGCATGTCCCAATTGTTGATGATGATGAGCTGAAAGGGGCTCAGGTCTTCGGGCACGCCGGTCCGCGATTGCGTGACTTCAAACCGATTGGCTTGGAGCGTGCGCAGCAGGTGCGTTTCCGTATTGGGCGGGTCCTGAGAAATCAGGAGCGCCTTGGGACGCCGCAGGGTGACTGCGTACTCGAAGTGCACGTCGCCAACGCCGGGCGCGCCGATGACCCCGGAGAGGTTGGTGGCGCCCACGGCGTTCACCGTGGCATTCACGCGGAGATGATTCATGCCCGGCTGCAATTCCACCTTTGTCGCCCCCAGTTGCTTGCCCTCGGCGCGAATATCTACGGTCGCCGTGGCGCCGTTTTCAAGGCCGGGCGCGACCAGCCGCAGATCGATGGGAAAGCGCTCGCCGGTGAAAACCTGGGATGGAACGATCACCGACTCCAGACGCATTTGGGGGCGCGGGAAGCCTTCCAGGGGAAAGGTATCGACCGGAACCCTCAGCTCGCGAAGCTGCCAGGCGGCCCTTGAGATGCTGCCCAGGTTCTCTTTGCCGTCCGAAACGAGCGCGATCCTGGGCACCATTCCGGCGGGCATTGCGGCTAGGGCTTCCCGGATGGCGGATTCGAGGTTAGTGCCGCGCCCACTCTCGCCCGAAGTATGTTGCAGCTTCCAGTTCGTCCGCGATATCTCGTCCGGCAAGGTGTTGCGGGCGGATCGCGCGAAGGGGATGACACGCGTCCAGTGCCGGCCCCGGTTCCTTTCGATTCGCGTCGCCAAGTCGGAAGCCCTGGTGAGATCGGCCGGCGACACGCTCGCGGACGTATCCACGAGCAGCGCCACCGCCACCTTGGACTCGAAGACGGTGAGGCGGGGTTCCGCCAGGGCGAGCAAGACCGCCGCCAGCGCGAGGGCCTTCAGAACGAGCGCGGTGCGCCTTGGCGAGCGGCGCCAGTCCCACGCCGCCCAAGCCAGGGGCAGCCAGCACAGCAGGAGGACCCAAGCGCGCTCGAACGTCATGATGCCCTCCGTACGGCGGCGCGGCGCGCTTCCTGCACTTGCCGCGGCCGAACCAGGCCCCGGCTGTAGCGCCCGTACAGCATCCACTCAGCCAGCAGCCCCAAAGCGCCGAGAATGGCAAACAGGGGCCACCAGTCGCGCGAAGAGATGCCGCGATCGAGAAAGTTGGGAATGCCGGTGCGGGCCGTCGCGGGAATTGCCCAGCGGCTTGCGGAAAGTTCGGGCAGGGTCAGGGAGTGGACGGATTCCCGGTCGCCGGTCAGCACCCGGAAAATGCCCGGCGCGCCGGCATAGAAGTGAAGGGTTTCGTTGCGGAGCGTGAAGGGAAGCGGCGTGCCATCTTCGGTCTGCACGGCCACATCGGAGGGCTGAATCTCCGGATTCAGGCTTATGTTCACCGTGCCGGCGCTTCCGCCCGAGGCCTCCACGCGGCGAAAGATCTCCGGGGCCATCCAACGGAGCAGGTTGGCAAAGAGCAGCGGGGTGGCGATCTGGTACCGCATGCCGGAGCGCATCGGATGGAAGCCGAGAACGATGGTGTTCGGCTTTCCGGGCCGCGCGACGATCACCGGCCCGCCCTCCACCTCGCCGATGGTAACGTCGTCCGGCGCGGCCTCGAAGATGCTCGCCGCATCCAGCCGCAGGTCGCGGGTGCGGAGTCCGCCTCCCAGCGGATGGTCGGAGCGCCAGCGGGTGAAACGCACGTTGCCGACACGCGAGCGGATGGGTACGGGAGACCCGTCCGCGGGCGGATCGATCCAAATGGAGTTCGTTTCGGGCCGCGCCGGCGGGCGGAAGCGGTCCAGGATCACGATGTCGGCCTCGCGGCCGGGCTGATAGGCCGACGTTGGAAGGAACTCGGCGCGCACGCGCGAGTTGGCCAGCAGGATGGGTTTCAGCAGGTCGGGCTCGTTGGAATAGACCAGCACGCCCAGAGAGCGCTGGCTCGGCAGCTCCAGCACCGCCCGGTCGTCGTCCGGAAGGCCGTCCTTGGTCAACAGGCGCGCTTCCAGAATTCCCGCGGCCCGGGTACGGTACTCGAAGACGGCCTCTTGCTCCTGTCCCGGCGGAAGGGTGAGCCGCCGCGAGCCCGCGGGAGCGCCGCCGAACTGAAGGGCCAGCACAACGCTCTTCGGCCGGTCGCCGTAGTTGCGGGCCGAGACATAAATTTCCCAAAGATCGGATTGCGCAGGCGACTTCCTCAGACCCACCTTGCGCAGGCCGCAGTTCTCGGCCGGCTGGCTCACCGGAAGAACCCGCAGATTCTTCAGCGCGGCGGGAGAAGCGGCCATCGACTCGCGCTCGGAGATCCTGCCCGAGCCGACGAAGACAATCTCGCCCTGGCGGCGAGCGCTCAGGTTCTGCACGCTCTTTGCAAAACTCAGAGCCTGCGCCAGATTCAGCGCGGTGGCGCTGGGGTGCGATTGCGAGACAATTTCGCGCAGCTTCTTGCGGTCGGCGTCGAAGACATTGGCGGGGGTGGCCAGAGCATCGGCGCGAACCACCATGACGCGGTCGCCGGACGGAAGCGCGCGGATGTAGGCCAGGGCCCGGCCGCGCGCTTCGTCCATCAAAGTGGGAAATTCGCCGCCTCCGTTCGCCGGCCGGGACCTCATCCAGGCCGAAGTTTCGAGCACCAGAACGTGATCGCGGGAAGCATTGGCGTCGCCGCCGAAGCGGGGCTGCGCCAGGGCCAGGAGCAGCAGCAGAATGCTTAGGACTTGCAACAGCAGAGACAGCGGCTGCTGAATCCGTCTGCGCCGCTTCACCGCCACCGGACGCATGGAGCTGACCCAGAATTTGAGCGTGGCGACGGTTTGGCGGCGGCGCGAACGGTCCAGCAGGTACAGCGTCACCACCAGCGTGGAGAGCGAGCCGAAAAGCACCAGCAACTGGCCGGCGGTAAGATTGAGCAGAAACATCAGACCACGCCTTTGGCACGGACCAGCGGGCCGAAGATCACTTCCTCCAGCGGCATCGCGGTAGATACCCCGACGTAGCGGCCCGAGTTCCGGTAGGCCAGCCTCTGCAAAGATTCCGAATGCCCGTCGAACGCAGTAGTATACCGCTCCCGCGCCGCCTCGTCGAAGTAGATGCGCAACTGGGAGGCGGTTTCCGAGTCGGTGAGCTCCAGCTCCCCTGTCCAGGGCGGCGTCCGGTCGTCCTCCGAGAATACCTGTACCAGCAGGAGCTCATGGCCGTAGTCGGCCAGGTATTGCAGCGGTTTCTCACAACCGTCGTCGTCGAGAAAATCGGAGATGACGATGATCAGACCGCGCTGGGCGTAGGAGGAAAGAAACTGTCGCGATACTTCGAGATAGTCGGTGCGTCCTTTTGGCGCGAGGGCCGTCAGGAAGTCCATTGCGGGGGAGAATCGATGGCGGCCGCCGCCGCACACGAAGCGCTGCCCCAGCTCCGCGGAGAACGGGTGTACGGAGATGTTGTCCAGCCGCACCAGGCCCACGTAGCAGAGCGCCGCGGCTAGGCGGCGTGCGTAGCTGAACTTCTCGCCGGAGACGGCGGTCATGGAGAGGCTGGTATCCAACAGGAGCCGCAAGGGCACGCGGGGTTCCACTTGAAACATCTTGAGAAACAGCTTTTCCAGCCGCAGATACGCGCGCCAGTTGATGGCCCGAAGATCGTCGCCGTGATGAAAGTTGCGGTGATCCAGGAATTCCAGGCCCGCTCCGGCGAACCGGGACGTCCTGTGCCCACCCACCAGACCCGAGAACGAATTCTGCCAGTGTATGGTAAGACGCTCGAGTTTTTCGAGCAGGGTGCGGTCCAGGAGTGGAGCAGGCACTAAAAGTTCCCCTTTTAGGAGATGGCTGCGTGCGTAGCGACGTTGCCAATGATGGGCTGCAGGATGCTGTCTACAGTCTGGCCGTCCGCGTGAGCGTCGAAATTGAGGATGATGC
This sequence comes from Bryobacteraceae bacterium, assembly GCA_040902885.1. Taxonomy (GTDB): domain Bacteria; phylum Acidobacteriota; class Terriglobia; order Bryobacterales; family Bryobacteraceae; genus JBBDWK01. Next base: position 58,141 of record JBBDWK010000042.1, read on the forward strand.
GATGGCGCAGCACGCTGGGCGCTAGCGTGCGAAGGTCTTCCACGCTCAAATGGAACCGCCCGCGCATCAGCGCCAGTACGCGGCCGCACTCCACCAGCGCCTGCGCGCCGCGAGGAGAGCTTCCATAACGGATGTACTTGCGGGCCAGCTCGTGAGCCTCCTTCTGTTCGGGCTGCGTGGCCATCACCAGCTCGATCGCAAAGTCCTGCACGTGCGGAGCAACCAGCACGTCGCGGCAGACCGAGCGCACGTCCAAAATGGCGTCGCGGTCCAGCACTGGCTCTACGTAGGCCTCTTCCTTCTGAATGGTGCGCTCCACGATCTTGTTCAGCTCGTCCCGTGAAGGATAGACTACCAGGATCTTCATGAGGAAGCGGTCCAACTGAGCTTCCGGAAGCGGGTAAGTGCCCTCCATCTCGATGGGATTCTGAGTGGCCATCACCAGAAAGGGGCGGTCCAGCTCGTGGGTTGCCGTGCCGCTGGTCACGGTGCGTTCCTGCATGGCCTCGAGCAGCGCGGACTGGGTCTTGGGGGTGGCCCGGTTGATCTCGTCGGCCAGTACGAGGTTGGCGAAGATCGGCCCGGGCTGGAAGCGCAAAGACTTGCCCCCCCGGTCGTCGGTCTCGATCATCATGCTGCCCACGATATCGGCGGGCATCAGGTCGGGCGTAAACTGGATGCGGGAGTACTTAAGTTGCAAAGCCCGCGCCAAGGTACGCAGCAGGGTGGTCTTCCCGAGGCCGGGAACCCCCTCGAGCAGGACATGCCCGCCGGCGAGCATGCAGATCAGCACGCCATCGACGACGTCCTGCTGGCCAACGATAATCTTGGCGATCTCCTCCCGGACTCTGTTGAGTCTGGCGATCGCTTCCTTGAGCGCGGCTTCGGATCCCACGTCCCCTATTGTAGGGAGTGGCATTCTTGCGTGTCCACCGGTAAGCGGGAGGTAAACCACACATTGAGGGACTGAGGGGTGAAGTTGCCGCCTTTTTCCGCCGATTAAAGAATGGCAGACCAAAGTATGTCCGCGCATTTAACGCTAATATGTTTCTATCTTGCAAAAGCGAATCGGGAGGAATGGTGAAGATACGGCTTCTATCGTTCGCGACCGCTCTGTCGCTCCTCGGCTGGCTGCCACTGCCAGCGCAGTCGATTTATGGTGAGATCCGCGGAACCGTCACGGATGCCACGGGCGCGGTGGTGGCCGACGCGGGGATCACAACCCGTAATACCGCCACGGGGGCCGTCCGGAAGAGTCAAACGGACAACTCGGGCAACTATTCGCTGGTCAATCTGGAAGCGGGCATTTACGAAGTTTCGGTGGAACGCCCCGGGTTCCGCAAGGCTCTGACTCGGGAGGTGGTTCTGCGCGCGCGCGAGGTAGCCCGGGTGGATACGGGGCTTGAAGTGGCGCCGGCCGCTACGGAAGTGATGGTAATCACGGCGCGGCAGGTGGTCACCACCGATCAGGCGACCATCGTGGACTCCAAATCCTTCGACGATATCCAGAATTTGCCGGTCAATTTCCGTGCGGGAACCACCAATTCCGTGTTTCCCTCCATTTCGCTGGCCCCCGGAGTTCAGGCCGACCTGAACGGCGCCTCGCTCTCACTATCCGGCAGCATGCCCTTCATGGCCTCGGCGTCGGTGGATGGAATTACAACCATCAATGTACGGACCAACGGGTTGCTCACGGAGATGTTTCCTTCGGCGGACAGCATCGACGAGTTGAAGGTCAGCTCGATCGGCAACAACGCCGAGCACGCCCAGATCGGGGACATCACCACGACCTCCCGCAGCGGCTCCAACAATTTGCACGGCTCCGCTTACTGGTATCACCAGAATGGAGCGTTCGACGCCCGCGACTTCTTCGCCACCCGCCCAGGCGCTCCTTTCAAGATCTCCAACGACTTTGGCGGATCTCTGGGCGGCCCCATCGTGCCGAACCGGACCTTTTTCTTCGGAGCGTACGAAGGTCTCCGCTACGTGGCGCAGAACCAGATCAACATCATAGTGCCGCCCGACAGCTATCGCATTGGCGACTTGTCGAGCGTCGCCGCGCCCGTGCGCGATCCCCTGGCCACGACGCCGTTCCCCGGCAACCTCATACCGGCCAGCCGCATTCATCCTGTTTCTGCGAACACCCTCGAACTGCTGTTTCCGAGACAGAACCAGCCCGGCAATTCCATCGCCGCCCCGAACTACCGGCTGCAGAAGGGCGCCGGCAATCGCAACGACCAATACGACCTGCGCGGCGACCACATCTTGAACGAGCGGCAGAATCTGTTCGCGCGCTTTTCCTCCAAGGACGTCACAAGACGTCTGCCTCTGCCGCTGACCACGATGGGCGACGACCGCACGCTGGAAAAGTCGCGAAGTCTGGTCGCGGCCCATAACTTCGTAATCCGGCCAACCCTGGTTAACGAATTTCGCGCCGGATATTCGGACAGCCCGCGGGAGGCCGATTTCGGTCCCGATGGCTCGTCCCTGGACGGCCCCGCACTGGTCCGCGAATTGGGGATCACGGGCCTGCGCCCGGACCCGCCAGACGTCGCCAGCGTGCCCGATATAGGCATCCTGGGCTTCCAACTCACCGGCAGGCGGCGCGGCGGCACTACCCTCAGCCGCGCTTTCCAGTTTACGGACAGCCTGACCTGGATGCGCGGCCGCCACACCTTCAAGTTCGGCGCCGATCTCCGCCGCCTGCGAACCACCGATCTCGTATCCTTTTTCCATGGCGATAACCTGGGAGAGTACCGCTTCTCCGGCGTTATCTCCGGGAATCCAACCGCCGATCTCCTGCTCGGCTACCCTCAATGGACGCGCGTGGCCAACACCGGGCCGGACATCGACGGCGTCGCCTGGCACCAGGGCTTCTTCGCGCAGGACGATTTCAAAGTAAATCCGCGGCTCACGCTGAATCTCGGAGTGCGATACGAATACCACCCGCCATTCTTCGACAGCAATTTGCAGATAACCAATTTCGACCGCGATTTTCCCGGCGGCCGGGTGGTGGTGCCGAACGAGGAATCTCTGGCGCTCACCGCGCCCGGTTTTCGCGCGGCGATTGGCGATACACCGATCGTCACTGCACGGGAAGCGGGCATCCCCGAATCGCTGCGCTTTGCCGATAAGAATAACTTCGCCCCCCGCGTCGGCTTCGCATGGCGGCCGTTTGATAACCGGACCGTGATCCGCGGCGGCTATGGCATCTACTCGGTCACGCTTCTGGGCTCGGTCTTCTACTCGCTCGTCGGCATTCACACCTCGGACACGCGCACTTTCAATAACACCCTGGTCAACGGCGTGCCGCAGCTTCAGTTTCCATCGCCGTTCCTATCGGGTTTGGGAAGCGTCGGCGCGGCGGGCAGCGCGGACTTCCGCCGGGCCAACCAGATCGATGCTCCGGACCCCTACGTCCAGCAGTGGAACTTCACCGTCGAGCGCGATCTGGGCTGGAACACGGGCGTGCGGGTTACCTACACCGGCTCGCACAGTCTCAAGCTGTTCTACAGTCCCGACCTCAACCAGGTGCAGCCGAATACAGTGGGATACGGCGCGGCCCGGGCGAACCGGCCCTACCCGAACTGGGCCATCGTCTACAGCCGCGACGCCGGCGCTTCCGCCAAATTCAACGGCTTGGTGACGGAAGTCCAGAAGCGCTTTTCAAACGGCCTGTTCTTCCAGAGTTCGTGGGCCTGGTCGAAGAACCTCACCAATGCTACTGGAACGGACGGACTGGGCTTTGCCGGCGAAAGCGGCGCGGTGCCGACGGACCGTTACAATCTGGGTCTGGATTATGGCAACCTCGCCCCTACCCGCCGCCATCGCTGGCTGACGACTTTCACGTACATGCTGCCCGTGGGGCGCAGCGGCAAAGTTCTGAATAACGCCGGCCGGCTGGCGGACGCTTTACTGGGCGGCTGGCAGCTTTCCGGCCTGCTCCTGTTCCAGACCGGACCGTTCCTGACGCCGATCACCGGCGGCAAGACCGATCCCAGCGGCACCAACCTGAATGCGCGCGCCAACGACCGCCCGGACTACGCGGGAAGCGGATACGGCAATATCTCCAGCGGCCGCACGATCGACGCCTGGTTCGACCCCAGCGCATTCACTATGCCGCCGAGCAACATCGGCCGCTTCGGGCAGGCAGGACCGGGTTCGCTCGTCGGTCCCGGCACAAACAACGTTTCCGCCAAACTGCAAAAGCGGTTTTCCATGGGGGAATCGCGATACCTGCAAGTGGAAGGGTCGTTCTCGAATGTCGCCAACCACCCCAACTTCAGCCTTCCGGCACGGAACGTGTCGCTGCCTAGCTTTGGAAGAATCACGAGCACGCAGGGCGCGGAGTTCGGCGGATCGAGGACCGTGCAGGTCGGTTTGCGGCTCGCGTTCTAATCCATTCCGCAAGTCAGGAATTTAACCCGGCGCGCCTTGCTTTGATCGCCGCCGCGATTCTGCGAATAGTGCCGGGCAGTTCTACCGTGCATTCGCGAACCCTCATGACGCGCCAACCCAGGCGTCTGAGGCGCTGGGATACTTTCCGGTCGCGCCGAACATTGTTTTCAATCTTGTCCTTCCAGAACTGCTTGTGGGAGCGGGGCAGGTACTTGCAGCGGGTGCATCCGTGCCAAAAACAACCGTCGACGAAGACGGCCACCTTAAGGCGAGGCCACGCGAAATCGGGTTTGCCGTCAATGGGCCAGTGCTTCCGATACCCGCGCAGGCCACGCGCACACAAGATTTTGGCCATGGCGATCTCCGTGGTCCGATTGCCCTTCGAGCGAACCGATGCCATGATTTTCGACCGAATTTCTTTCGGGACGTGATCCATGATCACTCCGTACCATTATCGGCCGGCGTACAATCGCAGGTCCTCCTCTCCGATTTCGTTGGAGGGAACGAGGCGGTAGTGCTTCTCTTCCAATATCTTGACTTCGTCTCCTTGCACCGTGAGTTCGAACATGGCGATGGTATCGCCGCTCATGAACTGGGCCGAGACCGGACGGCACGCGAGTTTAGGGAACTTCTGCCGGCAGCACTCGATATCCTGCCTGGTTTGCGTTGCCGCTAACTGGTCGGAACCTCCCTTAGCTTGAACTGGAACGACGAACTGTTGCCCGTTTCGGTTGACTCCCACATATAGTTCGTCGATTTCTATCTGGCCTATTCCCTTGACCGTAGTACGAAGGTGATTCTGTAGCGAATAGGTCGCGATGCCGAGAAAAATATCGATGAGCCGGTTGTAGCGCACTTTCGCCAAGAGGGCCTGCTCGTCGCTCAGAGCGTAGCTGGCAATAATTTCGGGAGTGGCGTCCGGGATCTTGATCGCAACCAGGCCGGAACGGGGAAGTATGCGATTGATTACCCCAAGCTTGAAGCGGTATTTGCCGCGGCCCGCCAGCTCGATGGTCCATTCTTTACCGGCTCCCGCCGTTCGCACGATTTCGGGTGGAAGGGCAGTCCGGAAGCGGAACGAGTAAATGTTATCGCCCACGTTCTTAGGCAGTACGATGCCGAGCTCTTTGGCGACTTCTTCGAGTTCGCCGCGCGTGAACTCAAACTGTGTCGATCCATCGCTATAGTGCCGATGAAAGATTGTGCCGATTATCGCGGAGTAACGATTCGGCTTCTTCTCTGGATTTTCGGCCGCCCTGCGCTTAGGCATTGGGACGCGCCTCGGGCATGAACCGGACGCGCTTTGGAACGACAGTCGAGGGAACGCCGTATCTATGCGCAGCCTCGGACATGTCCAAGGCAAGCAGATTCGGGTCGCCCAGTTCAATTGGCCGATCGACTCTACGAGCCGGAAAGTCGAGCGCCTCGCCGATCTTTGTGGCGACAGCCCTCGCAAGCAGTGGTGGCACCGAATTGCCAATCTGCCGGAACCCATGCCATTTGGTGACGTGGAATCGGAACCAGTCCGGATAAGAGTGCAGGCGGGCCGCCTCGCGCACTGTTATGCAACGAGGCGAGAACGGATGGATAGGCCGGGGCGATGTAAACGCTCCACGATCGCTTGCCGTGCCCGCCCGGAGAGTGTTGCAGATGCCCGTTGGATCTAACTTGTGAAATCGGCTCACGGATTCCGTTTCACCATGGGGAGTTTCGGCGAAGCGCTTTTTGGATAAACCGGTATGGATCGTTCGGAGACTCGACGTGAGCACGCTTCGATCGAAACGCCGTGGAGGAGAGAAGTCTTTGGCGTCTTCTTCGCTGCACCGCAGCGCAGCTCCGTACTTCGACGGCGTCTTAAACGGCGCCCGGACCCAGTCGCGTTTCAGAAGCTCCTCGTAATCTTCCGCCTCCGGGAGGTCCCGCAAAGCATCCCATACGTTCGGCGTCTCATGCAAAAACAAATCTCTTGCCTCACCATTACCGCCGCCGCAAGGACGATGTGTGGGCTGTGGATACGTTGGTAAAGGAAGATCCGCTAGCGCGCCGAGCAGGAAAACGCGATGCCGGTCCTGCGGCACGCCGTAGTGGGCGGCGTTCAGCACCTTGTAGTCTTCGACTACCCGGTAGCCGTTCCTTTGAAACTCGGCCACGATCTCCTCCAGAAAGCGCTTGTGTTGACCGATGGCCAGCCCGCGGACATTCTCGAAAACGAAGTATTTGGCTCGCAGTTCGACGACGAGCCGAACGAAATGATGGACCAGCGCGTTCCGAGGATCGTCCAGCGCGCGCTTCCCGATCAGACTGAATCCCTGACAAGGCGCACCTCCGAAGACGACATCGACGCACGCGTCGCCTATCCGCGAGGCGCGCCGAAGGTACGATGCGTCTATGTCGGCAACACTTCGGCAAACGGCGGCGCAGTTTGGGAAATTGAATTCGTGGGTTGCGCAGTGAACGGGATCGTATTCCACCGCTGCGGCAAGGTCGAAGCCGGCCTGCTCGAATCCAAGACTCATGCCGCCGGCGCCTGCGAAAAGATCGACCCCGAGCGGCCTATGGCTGCCAGACATTCTCGTTATCTTATACCCACCTTACGAAGAAATTATATGGCGAATGAAAAGCGAAATCAAGGGAAAGCCTTTGATCGGAAAGAGTTTGATCGGTATCGGTCGATAATTATACCGGCTTGGCCGTGTCGCGGTGCGTCACTTTCGTCTTGAAGCCCGCCTGCCCCAGGTTCTTGCGGATCTGGTCGGCGATCATCACGGAGCGATGGTGGCCTCCCGTGCATCCGAAGGAGATGGTCAGGTAGTTCTTGCCCTCGCGGATGTAGTGCGGCACCAGATAGATCAGCAGGTCCGAGATGCGCTCGATAAACTCCACGCTCTGCGGGAAAGAGCGGATGTAGCGCGCCACGCTCGGGTGCCGGCCGGTTAGCTTTTTGAAGCGCGGAACGTAATTCGGATTGGGCAGGAAACGGACGTCGAAGACCAGGTCGCTATCCGGCGGCACGCCGTGACGATAGCCGAAACTGGTCACGTAGATCATGATCTTGGACTCGTTGCGGCCCCCGCCAAACTGCTCTTTAATCACCTCGCGCAGTTCGTGAACGTTGAACTTGGAGGTGTTGATAGTCACATCCGCCAGCAACCGGATTTTCGCCAGCCGCCGGCGCTCGTCGAGGATGCTCTGCAAGACCGACTGGTTGGCGCCGAGGGGATGGGGCCGGCGCGTCTCGCTGTACCGGCGCATCAACGACTCGTCGTCCGCATCCAGAAACACGAGCTTGGTGGAAATCGTGCGCTGCAAGCCTGCGTAGATAGCCGGAAAGCGCTTCAGGCTGTCGCCCTCCCGCACATCCACCACCAGCGCGGCGCAACGGATGCTGGACGAATCGCGCGTGAGCTCGGCGAACTTCGGAATCAGATCGATGGGTAGGTTATCGACGGAGTAGTAGCCAAGGTCTTCGAGAGACTTGAGGACCGATCCCTTCCCCGAGCCGCTCACGCCGGTAATCACCACCAGCTCTGAGGCTGCGGGTTTTGGCTTGGCCATCCGGTTCTTCTCAGGATTCAATGAGGTCGAAGTTGCCGTCGCGGCGGCGCACGAGGACGGCCGTGCGGTCCGTATCGGCATCGCGGTAGACCAGGTAGTCGCGCTCGCCTTCCATCTGCAGAAGGGCTTCCTCCAGCGTCATCGGCTTGCGGTTCGCGTGATGGTTGACGCGAAAAACCTCCCGCTCTCCCGCGGTCTCCGCAGGGGGGCTCTCGACCGCAACGATGGCCTCGGGAGTCTCCGGATTTTTCGGCGTGCGCTTGTTGGCGCGCAGCTTCTCGCGGACCTTTTTGGCCTGGCTCTCCAGCTTGTCGACGGCGGAAAGCAGCGCCGTCAAAAGATCGCCATCCGAGCTCGCGCCGACCAGAACGCGATCGCGATAATTGACAGTCACTTCCGCGTTGAAGAGGTGCCGCTCATGGCTCAGAATCACGTGCGCTTCGCGCTCTTCCTTGCGATCCAGCAGTTTTCCGATCTTGGCAAACTGCGCTTCGACCTTTTTAGCCTGCGCTGGAGCCAGTTCCACTTGTCTGCCTGTATAGGTGACTTTCATTGTCTGCTCCGTTCTGCAAATCCGGCCAAAGATTGCCTTTCCGTCAGCCCCGCGTGCGGCGCTGATGCGTGGAAGGGATCTTCATATCGTCGCGGTACTTGGCCACGGTGCGCCGGGTGACATTGATCCCCGCGGCGCGCAAGAGGTCGGTGATCCGGTCGTCCGTGAGAGGATGCCCGCGGTCTTCGTCCTCAATCATCTTCTTCACTTTGCGTTTCAAAAGGAGCAGAGGAGTATTGCTTCCCGATGGCCCCTGCACGGCCTCGGAGAAGAAGTAGCGCAATTCGAATACGCCTTGCGACGTGTGGACGTATTTCCCGGCCACGGCCCGGCTCACCGTGGAAGAATGGACTCCAATCTCTTCGGCGACTTCCTTGATCATCATGGGCTTCAGATAGTCGATGCCAAAGGCCAAAAACTCCAACTGCCGCCGCACGATGGCTTCGCACACGCTGACTATGGTGTGCTGGCGCTGCTGAATGTTCTTGATCAGCTGCACGGCGGAGCTGTAGCGCTCCTTCACGTAGTTCCGCTCTTCTTTGGTGGCGCCGTTCTCGCGGTCGAGCATGCGGCGGTACTGAGCGTTCAAGCGGAGCTGCGGCAGGTCGTCGTCGTTGAGGCGGACGCGATACCCGTCGCCGTCCTTATCGATATAAACATCGGGCTCGATCAGCCGCGCCCCCGGACCGGCATAACGCAAACCGGGCACGGGGTTCAGATGTCTGATCACCGAAACCGCGATCTCGATGTGGTCCAGAGGGCGCCCCAGCAGCTTCGCCATCTCTTTGAACTGGTTGGTCTGGAGAAGCTTGAGATGACTCTGGACAATCTGCCAGGCCACTCCGCCGCGGGCGTTCCGGCTTTCCAACTGCAATAACAGGCACTCGCGCAGATCCCGTGCGGCGATGCCCGCCGGGTCGAGCGACTGCATCACCTTCAGCGCCGCTTCCACGTCTTCCTGCTTGTGGCCGCCCTGTTCGGCCAGTTCCTCGAGCGGCAGGCTGAGATACCCGTCCTCCTCGAGGTTGCCGATGACCGTTTCCGTGGCGTCGCGAATCTCTTCCGGAATCACAAGGATGCTCAACTGCGACCGAAGGTAGTCGCATAGCGTCACCGGAGACGAGAGAAACGTTTCAAAGGACGGCTTTTCCACGGACTCCGACGCGGGCGTCTTGTGTCCCGGCCCTAGCCATTCTTCAAAGGTGGGACCGAAATCGATTTCGTCGAAGGGATCGGGGGCGGCGGGAGGATCGTCCAGCGGCGCGGATGGCTCGCCTTCGGCGGCCTCTTCGTACAGATTCGGGTTCAGCGAGACTTCGGCGCCGGTGGAGATGGAATCCACCAGGATGCCTTTCTCGTCCGGATTCTCGTTCCGCTCGCCTTCCAGCAGCGGAACCAGTTCTTCGGGGGTAATCTCTTCGCCGCCGTCCTCGGCTCTATCCTCAAGGACCGGGTTCTCGACGAGTTCCTGGTTGATCAAGTCCTTCAACTCCATCCGGTTCAACTGAAGCACAGTGACCATCTGGAGCAGACTGGGGGTGAGGATCTGCTTTTGGGCGACCTTCAGTTGCAGTCTGGGGGAGTAAACACTCATCAGCCTTCATAATATCAACTTTTGGCTTTCCGACTGCTTGCGGAGGCCGCTCTGGCCGTGCCTCGGGCCACAGTTAGTAATTGCGATTACGCCACCCAATGGCCGCTTCTTCACCGCCGAGACGCCGAGGCGCCGAGAAAAACTTTGAAAAGATCTTCTCCGCGTCTCGGCGCCTCGGCGGTTGAAAGGTGGTGCCGGTCAAGGCTTCAGCGGCCGAGCCAGATCACCGACGCGGCTGCCGCCGGCATTTCGTCACCCAGCTTCTGTAGGTAATCGCGCAAACTCAGGGCGATCTTTTTGAGGGCGGGTTCCCGCCAGGGCTGCGGTTTTGCGCACAGATCCTGGAAGTAGCTCACCCATGCCTGGGCCAGTTTGGGCGATCGCCGGCTGAGATTCTGGAGGAGATAAGGCTGGGACACTGCCCGCTCGGGCCGGATCGGTTCGAAATGCGAGAACAGATACGGGCCCGCCGTAAGTCCCTTCGGAATCGCGGCGAGCAAGACTTGCGCTGTGGCGTAATCGTAGTTCTTGAGCACGAGGGCGGCCTGGCCGGTGATGGTCTCGGCCTGGTTCAGCTCGATAGGTTTATTTACGGGAATCGAGAGAAGGTTCAGCCGCTTCAGATCCGACGTCCGCTTGCGCAGCTCATCCATATCGTGCATCCTTGACAGCACGGCTTCAATCACCGCAAGGTACAGGCTCAAATTCGAGGCGGTGGCCTTCTCGCCCAGCAGCACGTAACTGTACAGGCCATACCCGGACTCGGGCAGTTCGCCGGGCAGCAGGAAAGTGCGCCCGGTGAGCCGGCTCAGACCCATCTCACCTACCGTAGCCTTCGGCGCGGAAGGCACGACCTGCACTTCCACGCTGGTTGAGCTTTCACGCCCTTGTTTGTCGCGGGCTGTAAGGACGTAAATCGTGGTGCGCGACGGGAACACTGTCGCTGTGCCGCGGGTTTCGCTGTGCGCACCGACATCCGGAGAGATGGAGATGGTGGCGGCAGCTTTGACGTTCCACCGGAGCGTGACCTTTTCTCCCTCGATCACCGAGGAAGGCTGGGCGATGAACTGAATTACCTGGGGCTGGCCAGGCAGCAGCGCGGGAACCAACAGCGCGGCGGCAAGAGCGAATCTCATCGGCCCTCTCTTTTTGCGCGCCCTGTGTTCCAGACGCGTCTGACGCCGTCCAGACCCCACGCGCAACAGGTCCAGAAGGCGAACACGATCCCGAGCGCGCCCCCGCGCAGCGGCTCGGTGCCCGGGGGCGTGAAACCGTCTAAAAAGGCCTTGGTCAGGAACGTCAGAAGCGCCGCGAACGCTCCAATCCAGATGGCAGCCCGCGAGGCGGATCCCGCACGATTCAACCATAGCAACAGCACATTCAGAGGCTTGGACCCTCGCCGCTGAGGATTTCCAATGGCCTCCAGCAGCCTAGCCTGGAATTCTTCCCCTGGCAGGGCGAACTGGTCCAGCCATTGGCTCGATCTGGCGAAATAGCTCAGCGTCTCCGATGGCTCGACCGCGTCCACTCGAACCACTACCAGGGGCTTCCGCTTTAACTGGTGAAGCTCCCGCTCCACCTCTTCGCTCTGGTTGGAGTGACGCGAGAGAACAAGCAGGAATACGCGGCAGTGCTTTATGGCCGTCACGACTTCGCCGGCCCAATCCCCGGCGGAGCCGACATCGCGGGGCGCGAACCAGCAGCTATAACCGTTTCTCTCGAGCACATCGCAGAGGTACTCCACGTGCTCTCGATCACGGCTCGAATGGCTGATGAAGACGTGGCCGCCCATTGAAAACCTACGGTCGTGAAACGCACGGGGGCGCCGTATTCAGGTCGATTGGCCCGGTCTCGCTCGACGCGCCGGCGGAGTTGCGTAGCGTGACGAGCACTTGGCCGACCGCCTGTGGATCGCCCGTGAGGGTAAAAGTCTGGTCAAACCGGAAGGCGCCGCCCGTGATTCCGGAGCTTGCGGCGTTCCCGAACCAACCGGAGAAGTCGGCGGAAACGTCGCGGGAAAGCGTGGTGGTCTGGAGAGAGCGGCCCGGAGCCGCGACGAAGCGGAATATCGCCTCGCTCATTTGGCGCGTGTTCGTCAAGCCGGGGATGCACATCTCGAAGACGTTTCCGGAACGGCGCACGGAAATATCCGGGCCCCGAAGTCGCGGAGGCTCGGGGGCCATGGTGAGGTCCACACCCGGCGGGACGCAAACTGCCGGATTCGCGGTGCAAACGTCCGCCGCGGCGGGATTGTTGCCGATCTGAATCGTGCCTCGCAGGCGCAGCGTGCCGAACACCGTGCCAGCGCGGACGCGGAGCGGAGCGCCGCAGGCGGGAAGAATACAACCCGCCGGAATCGTGTACGGTATGGAACGCGGGAGAGCTGTGCCGGAGATGAAACCGATCTGGCCGTTTCCGCCTCCGGGCGCCGCGGTCTCCAGGTCCAGCGAAACGCTTCCCCCGACAGCCAGCGAAGTCGCGCGCAGCAGGCCGATGTTCAAAGAAAGCTCCTGATCTGGCGCCACCGCGTTGCCCTCGGGCGCGCCCTGAACCGTCACGGCTGGCAGCGCTTCCACATCGACCGACACCGTCTGGGTTGCTTCGGCCGGGGTTGCGGGAGAAGCATCAGCCGCCACGGAGATGAAACGGAAGGACTGCGGATCGCCCGTGACGGGCGCGACAAACGTAAAGGTGGCGAGTGAGTCGTCGTTGGGCGCGGGCGTGATCGTCAGCCCGGGCGGCGCGGGAGCGTTCGGCGCCGCGCGACTTGACCAGCTAAACGGACGAGTGCCTCCGGTGGCGCGAATCTGGGTAGAGAAGCGCAGGCCCGATACGACTGCCCCTGTGGGCTGGGGTGCAATCGTGGGAGCTGGGTTGATCGTAACTTCAGATAATGTGTTGGTCCGGAGAGCAGTCGATCCCGAGAACACCTCGACATAAAGCGGAACCGGGCCAAGTGTCTCCAACATCGTGGCCGGGAGCGTTGACGACGCCAGGCTGCTGCTGGGATGAAGGCCCGACACGGGAGCAAATATCGGCGTTCCGGGCCGATTCAGGAAAACCCGTGAACCGCTCCCGAAACCATAGCCGTACACGGTGACCGGCAGCGAGGGGCGGTCCACCGTAGTCCGTTTGGGTTCGACGGCGCAGAAGGCGAACGCCGCGGTACCGTCGGTGAGATCAATGGTAAGCGCTCCCGGATGAACAACCGTACCGGTGAGCACCTGCAAGCTCGCGCTGCCGAAACCTATATCCGCCGCCGCGGAGGGCGGCACGCGGACCGTGACCCGAAGTTCCGTCGAATCGATGAAACGGGTCGGCAGGGCCACTGTGCGGTTGGATTGAGTGAGACGTACCAGGGTGGCAGTAGTATAGTCTCGTCCTCGGATAGTGAGGAAGACTTCGCCTCCCCGATCCTCGATAGACTGCGGGCACACACTCTGTAGCAGAACCTGGGCCTGCGCCAAGACGCCGGCGAGCGAGGTAGCGGCGATCGCGAGGCGCGATTTCATGGCTGGACCCCTTCAGAACTGGCCCAGACCGCCGAGACCACACGGGGTGTATCCGAGCCGGAGTCGAGCAGCATCACAGTATCGGAATCGGGCGTCGCCGCAAGGAACAGGGCAGGGCCGAGGGGAACAAGTTGCGTGGGCTGGGCGGGACATTCGAGCCGCCCCCCCTCGCCAGTTTCGGCGTCGATGAAGAAGATTTGCCGGAGCGCGCTATCAGCCACGAAGACGCGCTTCGTTGAATCGGCCGCGACCGCCGATGGGCGCTCGAGCCCCGCCGAAGAATCCAGGATCACCTTGCAGGCCAGCGTCGATGACGAACACGACAGGACTTCGCGAGTTCCGGGGTCGGCAAAGACGAAGCCGTCCGCTCCAGGCAGAAACGCGGCGACGGCGCCGGCCGCAACTTCGCGAATCGGGACCGGCTCGCGGTCGTCGCTGAGCAACCAGGCGCGCGAGCCGGAGTCGCTTTCGGCGATTGCCAGAACGCGGCCGGCGTCCCCGCTGACCGCGGCCAGCCGGAATCGCTCCGGCGCCGGCCAAGGATGCACCCGATGAACGATAGGCCGCTCGCCGCGCCAGGTGAGAACCGTGATCTCACGGCTCGGATAATATGCGATGGCTATGGCGCGTCCCGAGGCGCTGATGACGACGGAATCCGGGTTGTCGGGCACTGCCGGACGGGAAACGAGGCGCTTGCGATAATCCCACACACTGAAGACGCCGTTTTCGTCGACCCCCGCGAGCAGCCCTTCCCGGGGCGAGTCGGCGCCGCGCAGCCCGGCGGGAGCCAGCGGAACCGGGCCGGCCAGCACCGAAGAACCGGGGGAACCCAGCACGCGCACCACTCCTCCCGACCGGAGATCCATGAACTCGGCCAGGACAGGTTCAGCTACCTTGCCTTCCTGCGCCAGCCCATGCGCGGCCACCGCCAGCAGGCATACGCTCCAGCGGTTCATCTACGGTGCTCCTACGCGCCCAGGTCCGAAGCCGATGACCGGGGGAGGCAACTGCCCGCCGCCATTGCCCGCGTCGCCGTTTCTCGTGCCGAAGTATGCGCCGAGTCCGGCTGCCGCGGCGCCTCCGAGAATCCAGAGGGTCTTGGAAGGAAAAGCGGCGTTGCGTATTTCAAATGACCGGTTGCCCACATAGCGGGTGCCGCTGGGGTCAACAAAGTCGACTTCGAGGATCAACTCGTAAGCGCCCCTCGCCTCGTTGGCGACCACTCCGCGCATCGTGAACTCGCCGTTATCGTTGGTCCAGAATTGCGCCTCGTTCTTGCCGGTTTCGACGATTGTCCCGCTGGGGCCCGACCCGGGCGTCCGCGCCCGCACGAGCACCGCGGCCGCGGGTTGCCGCCGGTTGCGCCGCGTCACGCGGAACTGGGCATCCTGGAGAATGCGCTCGCCGGGGCGCCCTTTGTATGTTGCGAGGGCGAGCTTCACCGGGTCAATGTCGACTTCCTCGATCTGTTTGACGGGCACAGTCCGCTGGGCCGGAAGCTCTGCCCCAATCAGGACGGCGACGCTTAACCACGCAAGCACTCGGCGCCTTGTTCCCATGAGAGTGCCCCCTCTCTATAATTTTTCCGAAGCCGGATTTTGCCTGTTACAGTATATTCAGGATTATGCGGCAGCCTGTCAAGCGGAAAGATGGGTTTCCGTTTCGGCGTGCTGTTCTGGCGGCGCTGATCTTGCTTCGAGCCGCGGCGCCGGCGGCCGGCGAGACATACACGGTTCTAATCGGAATTTCGAATTACGGCCCGAGAATGGACTTGGCGCCGCATGAAATTCTCGTCTTCCCGGAAACCGATGCGCAGGCCATTTATACCAGCCTGCTCAGTCCCGTGGGCTTAAAGGTGAACCCGGCGTATGTTCGGCTGTTGCTCGGAAGCGAGGCGAAGCTCGACGCCATCGGTTCGGCGCTCGAGTGGCTGAAAAACGCGCGCGAAGCGGATACCGTCATCATCTACTTCTCGGGCCACGGGCATTTCGAGAACGGCGCCGGATACATCGTGCCTTGGGACGCCGACCGGTCCAGGCTGGCAGCCACCAGCTACTCCATGCGCCGTCTGGATGCGCTGTTGACCAGCGGAATTCGCGCCAGGGGACGAATTCTATTTGCCGACGCGTGCCACAGCGGCGCGCTGAACCAGTCCGTCAGCCAGACCGAGGGGTTGCGGCAGTCGATTCTCGCAGCCGCCGAGCCCGTTTTCAAGCTCGTGGCGAGCGCCGCGAATCAGACCGCCAAGGAGTTCCGGCGGCGCGAGGACCGGCACACGTTGTTTGGGCAGTTCCTGGTGCACGGGATGGAAGGGTGGGCGGACGAGAATTGCGACGGATCGGTGACGGCGCGGGAACTCGCCGGCTATGTTGAAACGCAAGTCCGCCAGGAGACACAGGGGACGCAACAGCCGAGCGCGCGCATTGCAGGGTCGCTCGGCGGGATGGTGATCGCGCGGCAGTCGCCGCCCCGGTGCGCGGCCGGGAGCCCCCCGGCCTTCGGCAGCCTGCGGATTACGTTGCGGAATCTCTCGTGCGACGATCCGCAGTTGAGCGCGGCCATCCTGCTCGACGGCCGCCTGGCCGGCACCATCTGCAGGTCGGAGGTGTTGCGGCTGCCCGGGCTCCGGTCGGGCCGGCATGAGGTGAGCGTGTACCACCGCGCCTCGGTCCCTGCCGAGCGACGGGTTGAGATCACGGCGGGCAATGGCTCCGACATCGAGATCGAGTTGAAGCCTAAACCAGCGCCCTCAGGCAAATATCAGGCCTTGCTGAAGAGCGCGGCGGAGTTATCCGGGAAGGGCGGCGCCGGCAATCACCGCAAAGCCATCCAGGCGCTCGTCGAGGGCGAAAAGCTCGCCCCCGAGGAGGCGGAAGTCCAGCATCAGATCGGTCTGCGTCACAAGCTGATGAAAGCGAACCCCGATGCGCGCCGGCGATTCGAAGCCGCGTTGAAACTCGATCCTTCTTACTTGCCGTCCCGCATTTTGCTGGCTGACCTGTTGCTTGACGACCCATCCGCGGGACCCAGCGAGGCGATCCGGCTGCTGATGCAGGTCCGCGAGACGTTGCGCAACGAGGCGCGGGCCGGGGCGGTGCTTTCTCGCGCGTACCAGAGGGCCGAAGTGTGTTCGGAAAGCCTGAGATGGGCCGCCCCTGCCTCCGGCTGGCAAGGGAGAGACCCCGACTTCCAGGTGGAGCCTCTGCTCGAGTACGGCGACAGCCTGCTGCTGTGCGCGAAAGCCATGCCGCCGGACAGCGCGGAGAGCCTTGATTACTCCCGTAAAGCCGCGGTGCAGTTTCGGGCGGCGATCGAACGGCTGAAGCGATTCGAAAGCGGCGCGCGAGACCGGGTGATTTACGAGATCGTACCGTTCTACTCAAAAGCCGACCCGCGAAACAAAGAACAACACGAGGCGCTCCAAGCCGACGTGTGGAAGGGACTCTGCGAGTCCGAGACCCGGGCTGGAAATGCCTGTGAGGCGATCGAGGCATGCGAGAAGTGGCGCGCGAAGCGGCCCAAGATCCCCGATGCGAGCTATCTGATGCTAATCAATCTCGTGCAGGGGGCCCGCAAGGGCGTGCAGTGCGCGGCAGCAAAGGTGAGCTGGGAAGCGGCGTGCGAGGCATACCAGAAGCTCGATCCGGCGGCGCTCGAGCCGCACGATCGCAGCGTGGCCGAGCGGCTGGCGGCGCTGATCCGGCAACACCGTTCGTGTGAGGACCGCCCGAACGGGAGAACGGCTAGGAAGGCATGGAGACCGCCCATGGGCGCTAACTTAGGCTTGGATTCCCGGCATATTGGTGAGATGAGCTGCTGGCGCTACCCGACCACTTGTCCGCACGCTCTCGAATAAGACTTCAGGACTACCAGACCGGCCACGGCGCGAACCACCAGCGATCTGAGCCAACTTCCGGTTGGGCCGTGATGCGAGCACGATCGAAGAGACCGATCACTTCTACGAGACGGGCGTTCGAACGGCAAACTGAGCGGTTGTTTGAGGTCTAAACGATGACATCCGTTATCCTCTATCAAAGCCCAACGTTCTGGTTTCGTTAAGGACAATCAGTCCAACTCCGGAGAGGTGCGGCCTGGCGATTCTTGGGGTATACGCACGAGAATCACCGAACCGACGATTCCAGCGCACAGGGAGGCCATCAGGACGCCGAGCTTTGCCGCCGTGAGGTGCGCGTCATTGGTGAAAGCCAAACCCGTCATGAAAAGCGACATCGTGAACCCGATCCCGGCCAGCCAACCCGCGCCGTGAATATGCTTCCATGAGACGTTCTCGGGAAGAGACGCCAGACCCAATCGCACCGCCAGCCATGAGGCAAGTGTTACGCCGATCGGTTTCCCAAAGACCAGCCCGAGCACGACACCGAGCGTTATGGGTTGGGCCACAACCTTTCCAAGATCGCCGGAGAGCGACACTCCTGCGTTAGCCAGCGCAAAGAGGGGCATAATCAGAAACGTAACCCACGGATGGAGAGCATATTCCAACCTGTGAAGCGGCGGTTGCACTTTCTCGCAAGCGTCCTCCAGTGCTTCTACCGCGGTTTGCTGTTCAATGTCGCTCAGAATGTCGAAAGGTTCTGTTTCAGCGGCTCTTTCAAAGTGGTCAAGCACCGCGCGGCCATGCCCCAGAAACTCACGTTGGTTGATAGCGGTGCGGCTCGGGATCACGAAGGCAAGGAGTATACCGGCAATGGTCGCGTGAATTCCAGACTGCAACACGGTCATCCACAGCACCGCGCCAATCAGTGCGTAGGGAAGCGGATGCCGCACGCCGAGGCGGTTTGCCGCCAGCGCCAACAGGAGGCAGAAAGCCGCGACTCCGAGCGCTCCCCATGCCAGATTAGCCGTGTAGAACACGGCGATGACAAGCACGGCGGCAATGTCATCGACAATCGCCAGCGCCGTCAAAAACACCTTGAGTCCAAGCGGTACGCGATCACCGAGGAGGGCCATCACTCCAATGGCGAATGCAATATCGGTGGCCATCGGGATGCCCCAGCCGCGAGCGCCCGGGCCGTTTGCATTGAGGAAAGTGTACAGAAGGGCCGGAACCACGACGCCACCCAGCGCCGCCAGAATGGGAAGCGCGGCCTGACGCGGAGAGGCCAGCTCCCCGGCCAGCAGCTGCCGCTTGATTTCCAAACCCACAACGAAGAAGAACACAGCCATGAGAGCGTCGTTGACCCAGAAGTGAAGCTCGTTGCTCAAATTGAAACTGCCCAACCCTACCGTGAACGGCGTATGCCACAAAGCCGTGTAGTGGTGCGCCCAAGGTGAGTTGGCCCAGACAAGAGCCACTACTGTGCAAGCCAACAGCAGAATACCGCCGGAGGTTTCCCGACCGGCAAACTCCTGAAAGGGTCGCACGAGCGTCACGATCGGCGTTTTCTCTGGCGTGATGCGTTGGGGGTTGACCACTGGAACCATTGTCCCAGGGAAACCATCGCTTAAAGAAAGTGAAGTGTTGCGCAGCCCGACAGCTTTGAATTATCCGGCGTCACCGTCACTTGTCCGTGTCGTGGGCATGTCGGACTTGTGCCGTTGGGACCAGGTGCGGCTACAGCAGGTCCAGCCACGTAGCACCGCCCACTGGCGGCTCGCGTTTGTGGAGCGGCGGGAGGAAATCGTACGTCTGGTGCATCCAGGCGCTGAGGCGGCGCTGCAGACCGGCGAGCACTTCAGCGTGATCCGGGCTGGTCGCCAGGTTGTGGAACTCGTTCGGGTCGCGATCGAGATCGTACAGTTCCAGAAGGGGGCGCGAGGGATCGAGCAGGCGCATGTGCACAGGGCTCAGTTCCCCTTTGCGCGCGAGCTCCAGGTAAGACTGCCAGGTGGGCGAGGCCGCCAGATCGCTCGCCGGACGGTATGGGTAGCGGCCGGCGGCGTTGTAGATGAGCTTGTAGCGCTCGGCTCGGATGGAGCGGATGGGATCGAAGGTGTTGTGCCAGTTGCGCTCGGCGAAAACCTCGCTCCGCCCCTGATGAGACCGGCCTTCGAGAACCGGGAGAAAGCTCGCGCCCTGCATTTTCCGGGGTTTCGCAATGCCCGCGGCGTCCAGCCATGTGACCGGCAGATCCACGTGCGAGACCATCTCTCGCGTCACGCTTCCCGGCCGGATCTTCCCCGGCCACCACGCCAGCATGGGAACGCGAATGCCCGGGTCGTAACAGCCTCCTTTCGCCCGCGGGAATGGCATGCCGTTGTCGCCGGTCATGACGACCAGAGTATTCCCGGACAGACCACGATCCTGGAGCAACTGAAAGATCCGGCCGCTGTCCGAGTCCATGCGCGCGATGGCGTCGTAGTACTGGGCGATGTCGGCGCGAATCGCCGGGGAATCGGGAAGGAACGGCGGCACGTGCACCTTGGCGGCATCGTGGGGCGGCGAAAAGGCGCCTTTGCGATACGGCCGATGGGGATCGGTGAAGCCCACGTGGAGGAAGAACGGCCGGCTGCCGGGCAGCGCGTCGAAGAAGCGCTCGAACGGCTCGCGTGCGCTGCCGTAGTAGTGGAAGCGCTTGTTGAATTCATCGCCCTGGTGTACCTTGCGGAATGCGCCGGTGAAATATCCGCGCTCCTTGAGAGGCTCCAGAAAGCTGGGCTCCCACTCCGGCATGGGCGTGTGCAGCCGCGAAGTCGAAGTCGTATGCGGCGTGCAGCCCGTGAAAATGGAAGAGCGGTTGGGGCTGCACTGGGGCGAAGCGACGAAGGCCCGCTCGAAGCGCATTCCCTCGCGGGCCATGCGATCCAGGTTGGGCGTATGAATCGCGTTGTTCCCATAACAGCCCAAGTCGGGAAAGCTATGGTCGTCCGAGATAAGAAACACCAGGTTTGGAAGACTGCCCGGCGCCTGCGCGGCGCTCGCCGCGCCCAGACCGGCGGATTGCAATAAGGAACGGCGGGATAACATTCAGGTCTCTTGGCCCTCGGAAAGCATTTGCACAACGGGGTGATGGCCGCGCGCCTCGGCCATATCGCGCGGGCTGCGCCCGTCGTCGGATCTCATACTGGCATCGGCGCCATGCGCCAGCAGGAGCCGCACCATCTCCTTCTGGCCGTTGCCCGCGGCCGTATGTAAGGGCGTGTAGCCCGCTTGCTGGCGCGCATTGACCTCCGCGCCGCCGGCCAGCAGGGCCTCGGCGATCTCCGCGTGCCGCCCGGCCACGGCGGCGTGCAGGGGCGTGACGCGCATGGGATTGCGGGCCGCGGCGTGCACGTCCGCGCCGCTCCCCAGCAGAAACTCGGCCACATCCCGGCGTCCGAAAAAGCAGGCAAGACTCAGCGGTGTGAAGCCGTCGTGGGAGTATAAATGAATGCTGGCGGGGTCATTGGAGGCCAGCGCGCGCACACGATCCAGATCGCCAATGGCCGACGCTTCGAAGATAGTCAGCGGCGCGCCCGCTTGGAGCAGCCAATCCACCATCTCCGTGCGCCCTCGGTAAGCCGCTGCGATCAGTGGACTGTCCCCGTTCTGGTTACGGGCGCCGATGAGTTCGGGGGCGGCCGTCAAAAGCTGCTCGAAGCGCTGCAGATCGCCGGTTGCGATACAGTCGAATAACTCATCGGGGGACCGCTTCTGGCTGGCCATCTCCATTGCCGGAGTGTATCACCCAATCGGCAAACTCTTCCAGCGTGTTACAAAGCAGATCGGGCGGCGAGGCTTCGAACGTCTCGGGTTGAAATCCGTAAGTAACCCCGCAAGCCATCACCCCGGCATTGCGCGCCGTCTCCACGTCCACGGAACTGTCGCCGACCATAATCGTCTTCTCGCGCCCTGCGCCGCACTCGCCCATCAGCGTTTCGATGCCGATGGGATCGGGCTTCTTACGCTCGAAGCTGTTGCCGCCGTATACGCGGGCAAAGTAGCCGCCAATTCCCAGACCGTCGATAATCGTCTGGCTGATGCGGACCGGCTTGTTGGTGAGAACGGCCAGGATACTTCCGGTATCGCGAAGCCGGTCGAGCGCTTCGCGTACTCCGGGATAGAGGACCGTGAAATCGAGCGCGTGATCGCGGTAGTAGCGGATGAAGTATTCGAGCGCTTCAGCGACTTGGGCGTAGCTCGCCTCCGGACCCAGCACGCGGCGTATCAGCACCGGCGCTCCATTCCCGACGTACGAATAAATCACTTCACTGGGAAGCGGCCCCAGCCTGTAATGGACGCGCGTGGCATTGACGGCCTGAATCAGGTCGCGGCGGGAGTCGATAAGCGTCCCGTCCAGATCGAAGATAAGCAAACGCATGAAGGATCAATCGGAATTCTTTATCATACTGCGCCCTTTCCATCGAACCGGCTTGACTTTTGCGCCGCGAATCGCTCAACTCATATCTATCGGCTTCGCTTTCAGGAGAGATTTCATGAAATTGTTTTGCGCGGTTCTTCTGTCCGCCTCCGCGCTTCTGGCGCAGAGCACGACGGGCACACTCGTAGGCACAGTAGTCGATTCGTCCGGCGCCGTTTTGGCAGGCGCCACGGTGCGAGTGACCAACGAGGGCACTGGCTTCACCATCGACACGACGACGAACGCGGCCGGAGATTACACCGTCGTCAACCTGCCGGCGGCTACATACAAAGTACACGTCGAGTTCAGCGGGTTCCGTCCCGTAGATATCACCGGCATCCGGCTGCTGCTGAACACAACCGTACGGACGGATGTGGGGATGGAACCGGGCGCGCTCGAACAAAGCGTGAACGTTACCGCCTCCGCGCCGGTGGTCAGCTCGGAGACGGCATCCGTCGCGAGCGTGGTGGACTCCCACTCCGTCGTCACACTGCCGTTGAACGGGCGCACGCTGGACCGGCTGATTATGATCACGGCCGGCAACACGTCGGACAGCCCGTCGAATCCCAAGCTCGGCGGCAGTCTGCACTGGGGCGGCAACTTCTTCACCATAGACGGCGTGGCTTTCAACGACCTGGGCAACGGCGGCGCGGCGTACTCCTACCGCACCGCGCTCAGCACGACTCCCTCCATCGATACGATTCAGGAATTCAAGGTCGAAACCAACAACGCGAAGGCGGAGCACGAGGGATCGGCCGCCATCTCCATCATCTCCAAGTCGGGAACCAATGAGTTCCACGGCAGTCTCTACGAGTTCAACCGCATCCGCTCGCTGACCGCCAAGAACTTTTTCGCCACCGGCCAGCCCAAACCGGCATTCGTGCGCAACGAGTTCGGGGCGGCGGTGGGCGGACCGATCATCCGCAACAAAACGTTTTTCTTCGGAAACTACGAGGGTCTGCGGCAGCGCACCGCCAATACCCCATTCCTCTCCTATGCGACGCCGGCCATGCGTGGAGGGGACTTCAGCGGTCTCGCCCCAATCCGCGATCCGCTCTCCGGACTGAACTTCGAGGGCAACCGCATCCCCGCCAGCCGTATCGATCCGCGCTCAGCCCGCCTACTCGAGTTCGTACCCCTGCCGAACTCGCCCGGCACCGGACCGGCGGGGACTGGACAGAACTATGTCACCAGCGTGGGCAATATCATCGACGTGAACCGTTACACGGCGCGAGTGGATCATCAGATCGACAGCCACAACTCGATCAACGCGAGTTTCAATTACTCGAAGGGGTCGCCGTACTTCGTCTACAACGGCGGGCCTGAGACCTTCGGCAACTTCTCCGACGGCGGCTACATCACCAAGAGCGCAAGCCTGGGCTACAACCGAAGCATCAGTCCGACGACGCTGAACGAATTCCGCTACGCCTACTTCAATCACGCCAGCATTCGCATCGGCCAAAACAAAGACTTCAATCCGGCCAGCCTGTTTCCGCAGTTGTACCAGCCGCTGCCCATTGGCGGTCTGCCCAACGTTTCGATTTTCGGCTTCTCGGGAATCGGCGACTCGGGCGGCAGCGATCGTGCGCCTCAGATCACGCAGGAGTTAACCGACAATTTCAGCTTTATCCGGGGCTCGCACACTTTCAAGACGGGTGTGGACATCGCTTTTGGCCGGGTCTCCACGAACCCGAGCGCGGGCGGCTCCGCCTTCGGAAGTTTTAACTTCCTCGGCCGCTACTCAAACAACAGCTTCGCGGATTTCCTCCTGGGCCACCCGGTCAGCAGCAGCCGGGCGACGCCGGGGCTGGTGAATCTGCTCTATAACACGCGCTATGGAATGTACTTTCAAGACGACTGGAAGGTATCCAGCCGCCTGACCCTGAACCTGGGTGTCCGCTACACGCTGCAAACCGCCACTCAGGAGCGCGACGGCTCCTTCGCCAACTTCGATTTCGGCAATGGCAACTACGTGATCCGGTCCGAGAACGGGCAACTGCCGCGCCTGGCGGTGCCGCGGCTGCTGGAAGCTTATCCTTACGTGACTTCGGAGGATAACGGGTGGGGCAGCAACGTGCTGCTCTCGGACCGCAATAACTTCGGACCCCGCTTCGGCTTCGCGTACCGGCCGTTCACCGATAGCAAGACCGTCATCCGCGGCGGCTACGGCATCTTCTACAACATCATTCCCGTTTACATCGGCATCCGCCAGATCTCCCTGACCAATACGCCGTTTTTGCTTTCCGAGCAGTTCGAAGCGGCGGCCGGCAATACCCCGAGCCTCAGTCTGGCCAATCCATTTCCCGGAGGCGGAGTGCTGTCGCCGAATCCCAATATCACGGCGGTGAACCGGGACGTCCGCAACACCTACGCGCAACAGTGGAACCTGACCGTGGAGCGCGAACTGGCCGCGAATCTCGGACTGCGCCTGTCGTACATCGGCAACAAGGCGACGAGCGTGCCCTGGTACGTCTATGAACGGAATCTGCCTATCACGCAAACGCCCGGCACCATCCAATCGCAGCGGCCCTATCAGCCGTGGGCCAGCATCGCCGCGCTCGATACGAACGGCAACGCGGTGACGCACCAGTTGCAGGTGGAAGCGATTCGCCGTTACCAGAACGGCCTCTACCTGCAGGTGAACTACACATGGAACAAGTCGCTCGACAACGTGCCGATCGTGGGCGGGCCTCAGGACCCTTACAACGCCGCGCTCAGCCGCGGGCCCGCGGATACCGTCCGCAATCACGTCTTCTACGCCTCATCCACTTACGAGCTGCCCTTCGGCCCAGGCAAGCGCTTTCTCACGGCCGGCGGCGCGGCAGGCAAGCTGCTCGGCGGCTGGGGACTCTCCTCCATCGTGCAGTTGCGCTCGGGCACGCCGTTCAGCGTCGGCTTTACGGCGACACAGGCGGGATGGTACGCCAATCGCGCCAACGTGGTGAGCAGCGACTTCTACCCCTCCAATCGCGGCATTGAAGGCTGGTTCAACCCGGCGGCGTTCGCCACGCCCGCGCCATTCACCTTCGGCGACAGCGCGCGCAACATGCTCTATGGCCCTGGCCAGATTATTATCGATTTAAGCGTGCTGAAAGATACAGCGATTACGGAGCGGGTAACGGCACAGTTCCGGGCAGAGTTCTTCAACTTCCCGAACCATCCGAGTTTCGGAAACCCAGCGGCCAACATTTCCGTTCCGGCCACGGTGGGCAAGATTCGGGGAACCACGGTCGACCCGCGAGCCGTGCAGTTCGGTCTGAAGCTGCTGTTTTAAAGTAGCTTTCAGGACTGCGTTAGGATCTCCTGAGGGTGGAGGACCTCGATGCCGAAATACCGCTGGAAGTCCCCGGTATCGAACGTCACAATGCTGGAAATCCGGTGAACGTTCATCGCGGCGACAAGGCGCGCGTCATGTACCTTGAGCCCGGCCACTTCGTGGACGGATACCAAACGTTTCCATTCCGGGAAAATCTCGGAAGTTTCGGGCGGGAGCCGGAAGAACGCTTCGCACCTGCTAATACTCTTCCGAGTCTCCGCAAGCCCCAAACCGAGGCCGTTACGTCCACGGGACGGGTGCAGACGTTCCAGAACTCGATAAGATTCTGCGGACAAACGCACAATGAACCTTCGCGGCGATAGAGCTTCTTGATGACCTCTCGGGCCAAAGCTCGGAGCTTTAGGTCTTTCCGTTGGAGCGCGCGGAGCAGAACATTCGTATCGAGAAGGTATGCCTTCATCGATACCAGTTCTCACGGTGGAAAGCGTCCTCACTCACTTCCGATGGAATGTTCACGCTGTCGAAGGAATCAAAAAGCTCTGCGATCCGCCTTTCGCGCTCGTCAGGGCGAAGTTCTGCTTCCTTGGAAGAAAGACCAGCGCTTCCTTCAATGATGTCCTTCACTACATCCCTGATGAGGGCGTCCGGCGACACACCGCGGCCATCGGCCAGGGCGATTAGTTTTGCCTCTTCTTCAGCGGTAAGCGTAACAGTGATGGTCATAGGATAGCCGATGCCCTCAGCTTTCAGCGTACCAGCACCGATTTACACTGTCTAAACGCGATAGGTATGGACGCGCCAGTTTTTGACTTTCCGCGACCGCTCTCTGCGCCAGGGCGGCGAATTCCTGGTCGGGGCGAAGCGGAGGGCGATGATTTGGCCAATTGGTCAGTCTGGGATCGAGCAGCTTTCCGTGGACACGTGTTACTTCTAGGAACATGAATACGTGAATCCCGTATACTAAAACAGTGGACATCAAAGTAGTAGCCACCCGAGCCTATGAAAAGCGGATCGAGAAGCTGCTGTCCCCCGCCGAGCGCGAAGCTATGGAATCCGCCATCGTCTCCAACCCCGGAGCGCATCCGATTATTCCCAAAACTAACGGGGTTCGGAAAGCACGCTGGAGCCGGGCTGGAACTGGTAAGCGCGGCGGAATCCGTGCGATCTATTACTGGTTTGTCCAACCAGGCCTAGTCTATATGATCGCCGCATATGCCAAGAACGAAAAGGAGAACCTAAGCGATGCCGACAAAGCAGAGATTCGCAAAATCGTCGAAAGCCTCAGGGGCTAAGAGATCTCGGGTCGCCCGCGACATCATCGCCGGTATGAAGGAGATGGCGTCTCATCTCCGTGGCGAGATCGCTCTTCCGATGCGGATCGTCCACATTCCCGACCCGATCGACGTCCGCGCGATCCGCGAGAAGACGGGACTCTCGCAGGGAGATTTCGCCAAGCGCTACGGCTTCAGCCCCAGGACGCTGCAGGAGTGGGAGCAGGGAAGGTCTCAGCCGGATAGCGCGGTGCGGGCCTACCTCACCGTCATTGATCGGAACCCTCAGGCCGTGGCGGAAGCCCTCATGCTCCCCGCACCCGCCTGAGTCTCTATGCTGCGACCCACCGCCTGCTACACACGATACATATCGGCGCGCCAGTTTTTGATCGCCTTCTTGACGCTGTCGCCGGAAAGGCTTTCCGCGGCCGCCCGTTGCGCGAGGGCGGCGAATTCCAGGTCGGGGGCGAAGCGGAGGGC
This sequence comes from Bryobacteraceae bacterium, assembly GCA_040902885.1. Classification (GTDB taxonomy): domain Bacteria; phylum Acidobacteriota; class Terriglobia; order Bryobacterales; family Bryobacteraceae; genus JBBDWK01. The sequence goes on from JBBDWK010000042.1 coordinate 85,078, forward strand.
GATGATCTGGCCGATGGTCAGCCTTGGATCGAGCAGCTTTCCCGTGAGCACGTAGTGGCGCAGGTTCTCTTCGCTCCGGATGGCGCGGTCCTGCGCCTTCAAAGCGAAAACGCGGCAGAAGAAGAACAGCAGAACCAGAGAGATCGCGATGGCGACGATCAGCGATGCGCTATACAGCCGCTGGTGATCGCCAAGCGACTGGTTCAGGTTGACGATCGACCCGATCAAAGTCAGGATGATGATTCCGAACAGGACGACGTGGTACAATGCAACATAGCGTCGGTGGTTGGCATAGTTCTGCGCTTGCACTGCGGTTACTCCTCCTTAAGGGCGCCTAGCAGTATACCCCTTTCCCGGCTACGTTGTATGATGGAGCTCTGGCATGCTGCGCCTGCTCAAAAACGGTGTTAAACGGACCATTCTCTGGGACTTTCCACGGGGCTCCTGGCAGTACGACGCGATGGTGGCCGCGATCTTGGCCTTCATCTTCCTGACCCCGCGCGAGTTCTTTCGCGATCAGCCGCGCATTCCCAGGCCTTCCAACGTGGTGTCCCTTCCCGCCGATACGGGTACGGGCAGCAGCAGCGTCTTCTGGGTTGATGCCGAGCTTCTTGCGGGCGTGCCCGAGAATGAACGGCTGGACACGCTGAGCACGATTCTGAGAAGCCGGACCGGCAAGCGCCAGAATGTCACTCGCGTGGAGCCGATCCGCGATTCCGAGAACGAGATCAAGGGTTTCATGGCCTACACCCGGCCTTGATGCACGGCGAGGCCACGGCCTGCGTACCCGGCGACCCCCGTTCTCGCGTCCAAAGGTTAAGAAGATGAAAGCTCTTTCCGGATTTCTCGTGGTATCCGCCGCTACGCTGGTTGTGTCCCCCGCCTTATGGGGCGGAACGCTTCAGCAGGTGCTGGCTTCCATGGATCGCGCCGCCCAGGACTTTAAAGCCATGTCGGCGAATATCGAGCGCGTGGCGCACACGGCCGTCATCAATCAGAACGATATCGAACGCGGCACCATGCGCTTCAAGCGGGCCAGCCCGCACGACGTCCGCGCCAGAATCGACCTGGTGGAGCCGGACCCCAAGTCCGCCGCCGTGCAGGGGGGCAAGGCCGAACTCTATTACCCGAAGATCAACACCGTCCAGGAATACGACATGGGCAAGAACCGCGAGCTCTTCGATCAGTACATGCTATTGGGCTTCGGGGTATCCGGGAAGGAACTGGGAGCGAATTACGAGCTGCGTGTGCTGGGCGAAGAACAGGTGAACGGCCAGAAGACCACGCGCCTGGAACTGATTCCCAAGTCGCAACAGGTCCAGCAGCACCTGAAGAAAGTAGAGTTGTGGATCTCGGAAGCGACGGGTAATCCGGCCAGGCAGAAATTGTTCCTGACCGCCGGCGACTACAACCTGATGACTTTCTCCGACGTCAAAATCAATCCCAAGTTGTCGGATGGCGATTTGAAATTGAAACTGCCCAAAGGTGTGAAACGCGAGTACCCGAATCAGGCCCGGCGCTGAGCATGCGCCGCTAAAGAAAAACCGCACCGGCCAAAGCCCCTGGACCTACTGAGCCTTCTCCGGTGCGGTCCGCCCGTGAGGGCTGGAACCACAGCGTCAGTTCGTCTGGACAGCAGTTGTCGCGTTACGTTCCCGGAGAAGTCCGCGTCCAATCTTTAATCGCCGGAAACGCCAGTCCGTCACCGCAACTTGTGATCCCCGGCAAGGTCGTAGCTGGCGTAAAAAACCCCTCTGATGCAACTTCCAAGCAAACAGTGAGTATGAAGCAACTCCAAACATCGGCTCCCGCAAGCACGCTGTTCGAAACCCACGAAACGTCGGCCTGACTGTTGCAGCAGAGGGCAGGCTGTAAAGTGCTTCGCCAATTCAACCCAGGAATAGCAATCGCCGCGCCAGCATGTCAACGGTTAACCCCATATTTTTCAGAGTTTCTAGTGCTTTTTCCGGCATAACGTGTGGCCGGCGCGTACGGGCCGTGTGTCGCTATGACACAATCGAAGTGCATGCGTTGGTCCCGGCGCTCCTTTCTTGCCTATAGTCTGCCGGGATCGCTCCTCCCACTCGGCGGACAGGCGATTGAAGAATTCTTCGACGTCTATACCGAGCATCCGCGGCTTTTTCTCCGCCCGCAACGGCTGCGGTTGCTGCGCCGCGAGAGGGAACGGCGGTCTCTCCGTTGGCAGCCCTTCGAGACGCTGCTGGCGGGCCGGGCGCGCATGCCTGAGGCTCCATTCGCTCAGGCGCTCTACTATCAGGTGGCCGGCGACAAAGACATCGGCCGCGAAGCCGTACGGTCGGCCTTGCAGCCCGCCTTCAACGACCTGCGCCAGTTGGCGCTCATCTTCGACTGGACGCAAGAAATTCTGCAGGCGGCTGAGGTCAAGACCTTCGCCTCCAAACTCCAACGCGGCATCGAGGCCGCGCGCGCGAAGCCCTCCATCCCGGCCATGCGCAGCCGCGTGCTTGCCGCGGTCTCATTAGCCGAACACGCGCCCGATCTCGTGCGCCGCGAGTTGGAAACGGCGGTGAACGAGTGGTGGCGCAAAACCATCGCGCCGGCCCTCAAGGGCGGGCGAAACGTGGCGCCCCGCGACGAGACGTACCCGCTCTTCGAGCTGCTGCACGCCATTCGCGACAATCTCCAGATCGATCTGCGCGATCCGGTTCCCGGCTTTTTCAAGGGCCTGCCCATCTTTCATTTGCTCAGCTATTATCCGGCGACCTTTCCAGCGCCGGAGAACGAGTACCGGATTCCCGTATCCCCGGTCGTGGGCGAACCCGATTTGCGGCGCGCCACTCTCTCCCGGGCGGCCGAACTGGCCATGGTGGCCTACGACACGAACGCGCCCGAGAGCCAGGTGCTGCAAGGGTGGCTCATGCACGACAACTTTCTGATGCGCGGCGTCTACGGCATCCCCTACGAGTTCCTCTGGGCCAATCCGTATCAGCCCGGCCTCAGCTACTATCACGTCCCGCTGGTTTTTCACGACGATCTCTTCGGCCGTCTGCTCGCCCGCTCCACCTGGGACGACAACGCGACGTGGGTAGGTTACGCGGACAACCAGTTGCAAATCTTCCGGGATGGTGCGCCCGAGATCGTCGATCTCAAGCTGAGGAAGGTTCCAATCGAGCTTCCGGAGGCCGTGATCTATGCGGCGGAATCGGCGCGGCAGTTCAAAATCCGGCTGGACAAGGAACAGGATCTCTTCATCGTCGGCCTGAAGCCGCGGCGCCGTTACGAAGTTGAGGTGGATGACGAAGAGATGCGCGAGGAACTCACCGATTTGGGCGGCATCCTGCCGCTGACTCTGGCGAAAGAGGTGGAAGTAGGAGTCCGGATGCGCGAGGCCGCGGCGGCTTCTTACAAGAGGAGCAGCATCAAACCACCGTAGACGAACCACCCGATCAGGCAGACGCCCAGCGCGCGCCATGTGCTTGTATAGTCCAGGGCTTGGCGTACGGCCACCACGAAGGCGGCCAATATCCAGATGTTGGCAATCACGGTGATAAATCCAGTGAGCGGCGGCGCAAGCCCCAGTATGCCGATAAGGCCGGGTGCGGTCGCGAAACCGGTGGTCCGTAGCAGCTGTCCCCAGTCGGCGCGGGTCTCGGTTGTGGGCAGAAGCCAGTTGCCGATCGCGAAGACCAGCCCCGCCCAGAACAGCCAGCCCAGAATCGCTCCGAGTGCGAGAGACAGCGTCTTTAGCGGCCCCACAAAGCCCACGATGCCAATCCCCGCGGCCATCCCGGAGAGGACCACCACCGCAAGCGACTGCCAGAGCGCGGAGGCGTCCGCCTCCACATCCTCGTAAACTTGCGCGTCGAGTTTCGCGGCGCCAATCACCCTGTGGGTGAAAAGCCCAAACGTATTGTCGGATACGTGTTCTGTCATTCCGGAAGCTTCCCCGTCTCTAAAACCAGAGTAGTACAGGCAGGCGACCCGCTCACGAGACTGGTGTGTGTTACATCACTGGACGCCCACTGGCTGGTGCGCTCGCTCGCGTCGCGGTGCTAAACTGCGGTGACGCGATGAAATATCGTCTGTGAACCCGTGAATGGCTCGGCGTGACCGGGCCTGAAATGCCGGCCACAGTCTCGTAGCGACCTGGGTTCCGTCCCGCGTCCGCGAGGCTGTTGCCCGTGGACGCAAGGACGAAATGAACACTACTGCTCCTACTTATGAAGCGGCGCTCGAGCGCATTTGCCGGAACATCATAGCGAAGTCCGCCGAAGCCGTCGATCGCGACGGCTCTTTTCCCTCTGAGTCAATCCAGGCGCTAGCGTCGGCGGGGCTGCTCGGAGCCGTCAGCTCAGCCGAATCGGGCGGTCTGGGGCTCGGTCTCGCGGGAACGGCTCGCATTGTGCGGCGCGTTGCCGAGGAGTGCGGTTCCACTGCCATGGTGCTCACGATGCACTATTGCGGCGCCGCGGTTCTCGAAGCGTATGCAATGGAAGAAGTGCGGCGCGATGTCGCTTCAGGCCGCCATCTGAGCACCCTCGCCTTTAGCGAGGCCGAATCGCGCAGTCACTTCTGGGCGCCCGCGAGCACCGCCGAGGCCCGCAATGGACACGTTGCCCTGAATGCGTCTAAGAGCTGGGTAACGTCGGCTTCGCACGCCAGCGCGTACGTCTGGTCCTCGAAGCCGTTAGCCGCCGACGGCCTCAGCACCATATGGCTGGTCCCTGCGTCCGCACCGGGTGTGAGCGCGCAGGGTCCGTTTGAGGGGCTCGGCTTGCGCGGCAATGATTCATCTCCGGTGGTAGCAACAGGCGTCGAGGTCTCCCACTCGGCCATCCTCGGAACGGATGGTGAGGGTTTCAACGTAATGATGGGAGTGGCCTTGCCGGCGTTCGCCGTTCTCAATGCCGCTTGTTCCGCCGGTCTGATGGCGGGAGCCGTGCGCCGAACCGTTGAACACGCCAGCGCGACGCGGCACTCCGACACGGGCGCCGCGCTCTCCGGCCTTCCCACCATTCGCAACTACATTGCACGCATGCGCGTGAAGACGGATATGGCGGATGCGCTGCTCTGGGACACGGTCGCGGCCATCGACGCCCAGCGCCAGGATGCGACCTTGCGAGTGCTCGAATGCAAGGCGGCGGCGGGTGAAGCGGCGAACGAGGTGCTGGATCTGGCAATGCGCGTTTGCGGCGGAGCGGCATTCCGCAAGGACGTCGGGGTGGAGCGTTTCTTCCGCGATGCGCGTGCAGCCGGCGTCATGGCTCCAACCACCGACGTTCTGTACGACTTTATCGGCAAAGCGATTTGCGGCCTGCCGCTGTTCTGAGGGAAAAATCGCAATGAGCCAAACGCCTCTGCTGCTGGGTGCGGTTGCTTACGACCCTAAGGTAATTACTATCTGGGACGGCTTTCAGCAATACTTCGCGGACCACGGGCTCCCGTTCGACTACATTCTGTACACCAATTACGAGCGCCAGGTGGCAGCTCACTTCTCCGGGCACATACACGTCGCCTGGAACTCGCCGCTCGCGTGGCTGCAATCCGAGCGTCTCGCCCGTATACTGAAGCGCCGCGCCGAAGCGATCTGCATGCGCGATACGGACCGCGACCTCACCTCGGTCCTGATTGCGCGAGCTCATGGACCGGTCCGAACCATCGCCGACCTGAAGGGCCGGCGCGTCGCGGTGGGAGCCAAAGACTCTCCGCAGGCGAGCCTGATCCCGTTGCACTTCCTCGCCGAGCAGGGACTCGAGCCGCACCGCGATTTCGAAGTCATTCGATTCGACACGCTCCTGGGCAAACATGGCGATCATATCGGAGGCGAGCGCGACGGGGCGCGAGCGCTGTTGCGGGGCGAGTGCGATGCCGCCTGCCTGATCGACGGGAATCACCTCCTTTTTGTGCGGGAGGGTACGCTTCCGTCCGCCGCCACCCGGATCGTTGCGCAGACTCCCCCGTACGACCACTGCAACTTCACGGTCCTAGACAATGCGCCGGCCGCTCTGGTCGCGAGATTCAGGGAACTGCTGCTGGCTATGTCTTACGCCGATCCGCAGGTCCGGCGCCTGCTCGATCTGGAAGGACTGAAGCAGTGGGTGCCGGGCCGGACGGAGGGCTACCTGCTTCTGGCCGGCGCGGCCGAGCGGTTCGATTATCTGGAGCCGCTTGTCTCCAGGCTGGTTTAGCATTGAGCCCGGTAGCTCGTCAGCTCCACGCCGCTCTCCCGTAGAGCGTCGCGCACTTCCGGCGCGGTGAGCGCTTCCAGTTCCCGCTCGCGGCTTTGCTTCAGCCGCGTGGAGGCGGCTTGCAGCTCCTGCCCGCAGCGGCCTGGATGACACATGAATTCCGTCAGGCCCTCCGGCAGCGCACGAATCAGTTCCATTAGCTCACCCGTGCGCAGGGTTCCGGTAATCTGAAAGCCCGCGAAGTGGTCGGTGGTCCGGCACTCATGCGCGCTCAGCACCCGGTGGAACCGGTTCCTCAACGACCCCGCGCCCTGGCTCGTCATACGCTTCAACAACCCGACGGAACCGCTTGCGGCAGTGGTGGGAAAGTCGAAGGGCCGCCGCACCCAGCGAATCCCGAACTCGCGCGACGCCCGCGCCACGGCATCCAGAACGGGCGGAGCCAAATGAGTGTGCTTGTGCGTGTCCAGGTGGGTGGGACGAATGCCGGCGTCCAGAATGGCTTGGATCTGGGCGGCGATCTCCTTGAAGATTTGCAGCCTTCCACTGATCAGAGCCGCAAGCAGGGCTGGGACGTCGCGCGGCAGGTCGCGTCCCGTGATCAGGGAGCGCCCTCCCACCAGCACCAGATGGCAGCCAATATCGAGCGAAGGAGCGGCCCGGGCCAAGCGCACGGCGTCCTTGAAAGCCTCGCCGTTCGCCATCAGGGTGCTTGCCGTGAGAATGCCGCGGCAGTGGGCTTCCACGATGCCTTCGTTGACGTCGCGCGTGAACCCGAAATCGTCCGCGTTAACGATCAAGCATTTCAAGATCAGAACCTTTTTCATTGCCGAGACGCAGAGGCGCAGAGAAAAAACTTAAAATAAGGTTCTCTCCGCGCCTCGGCGGTTAGAATAATCCCAGCTTGATCCGCAGAAACTTCTTGGGCTCCGCGCGGATGTCCTTGAGCAGCGCCCGCATCTCGCTGGTGACGCCGTTGATGCTCTCGTAAAGCTGCGGGTTCACGATGAGCTGTCCCAGAGTCCCCTGGCCGGTGTTCAACTGGTCGATGGTGTGGTCCAGCTTGAGAACCACTTCGTTCATCCGGGCGTAGAGCGCCTCGTCTTTCAGAAGCTTGCCGGCCGTGCCCTTGCCCGAATTGAGATCGTTCACCAGGCTCCGCATTTCCGCCAGGGTCGTGCGCGCTTCGTCGTAAATGGCGCCGTCCTTGAGCAGCTTGCCGGCCGTGCCCTGTCCTGCTTCCAGGCCTTCCAGGAGCCGGTTCAGGCGGCTGATGGGCTGACGGATCTCCTGATACAACGTGTCGTCGTTCAGCAACTTGCCCAGAGTCCCCTGGCCGGTACGGACGGCGACGATCAGCTTTTGGGCCTCAGCGACGGTGGAATTCAGTCGCGTGTACAACTCCTCATCCTTGAGCAGCTTGCCCACATTGCCATGGCCGGCTTCGATTTCGCCCAGCAGATCGCTCATGCGCTTCAGAGTCATCTGCAGGACGGTCAGAATGTCGCTGCTCTTGGCCATCAGCTCAGGGATGTCCTGCGTATCCAGCGCCGCCAGCACGCCGCCGTCCCGAATATGCTGTTGGCTGTTCCCGCGCGTGATGTTGATGAATTTGTCGCCCAGCAGGTTGGAGGCGCTGATGGCGGCGAGCGAGTCCTCGGGAATGTTGGGCAGGAACCGCTCCTCAATCGTCATCTCGATCTCCACGGCCTGCTTCGGTTCCGGTCTCCCGGACAGGTTGACTCTCTCGATGCTGCCGATCAGAATGCCGTTCAGGCGTACGGGCGCGCCCTGCCCCATGCCGGACGAATCCGGCAGATAGGTCCGCAGAGTGGCCGAGGACGAGAAGATGTTCCCGCCTCCGGTGAGCAGAAATATCAGAACTCCCACGATCACCATGGCAGCCAGGGCCATGACGCCGACGCGAAGCTGTGCCCACGATACTTTTTTGGCGGCCGGCATTTCAGTGCACGCGCCTCACGAATTTCGTGATATAGGGATCCGTGGAAGCCTCCAGGTCCCCCTGGCTCCCCTCGAAGATCAGACGTCCGTCCTGCATAATCATGAACACGGTCCGGTGCGCGGTTCCGCCTCCGGGTCCCGAATTTCCGTTCAAAACGGGCTCCAAACTTGCCAGGTCACGATTGTAGCGGAATTTCGCCACCAGATTGGCATCCTGATACCGATGCGTCACGATCAGAGTGGTGGCGTTGCTCAGATCGCGTTCCTTCACTATTAAAGCCATGATGGTGTTCGCTGTAATCGGGTCGAGCCCCGCGGTCGGCGAATCGTAAAGCAGAAGCGGAGGCTCGGTCACCACCGCGCGGGCGATGGCCACGCGCCGCCGCATGCCGCCTGAAAGCTCGCTCGGAAATTTGTCCAGCGTGTGCTCCAGCTCCACGAATCGCAGCGCCTGTTCCACGCGGGGCATCACTTCTTCGGGGGGAACGCTGATCGACTTCTGATTCAGGAGCGGATAGGCGACATTTTCGGCAATGGTCATCGAATCGAACAGCGCGCTCTCCTGAAACAGCATCCCGATCCTGCTGCGCACTTCGTAGAGATCCTCCTCTCTGAAATCCGTAATCTCCTGGCCGAACACATATACGGAACCCACCGAGGGTTTCAGAAGGCCCAGGGCCACCTTCAGCAGCACCGTCTTCCCGCTGCCCGCGCTGCCGAACAGAATTCGCGTCTGGCCCTCCGTCACCTCGAACGACACGTCCTGAAGAGCCGCTGCGCCCTCGAAGAAAAGGCTTACCCCCTTGAACCGCAGTACCGATTTTCCAGCGGCTTGCGGCATTACACGGCGACATTGCTGACGAAGATTTTGGTGATGAAGAACGTCAACATGAAGATCAAAACCGATGCCACAACCACGGCCTGCGTCGTGGCCCGGCCCACGCCCTGGGTTCCGCCAGTGGTATTGAGCCCGTAGTAACAGCCCACCAGGGAGATGGCGAACGCAAAAACGAACGGCTTCAGCAGGCCCTGGGTGACGTCGTCCCACTCCAGGCTGGTCCACACGCTGCTCCAATACTGCCGGGCGGGGATATTCAGATACAACGATGCGATCGTGAATCCGCCGAACATTCCCACGAAATCGGAGATGACGGTGAGCAGCGGCAGTACCGTGGCGGTGGCCACCACGCGCGGGGTCACCAGCTTCTGAATGGGGTCCGTGCCGAGCGCGCGCATGGCGTCGATCTGCTCGGTCACCTTCATGGAGCCCAGCTCGCTGGCGATGCCCGACCCGTTCCGGCCGGCGACGAGGAGCGCCGTCAGCACGGGCCCCAGCTCGCGAACCAGGGTAATCGCGACCACCTGCCCGACCCGTCCCACCTGCCCGTACTGCGCCAGGGCGCGGGACATTTGCAGGGCGAGCACGGCCCCGCTGAAAAAGCCGGTCAGACAGACGATCGGCAAACTTCCCACGCCGATCACGTCCATCTGCATGAAAACGTCGTCCAGGTAGTGGGGGCGCCGGAAGATGTTGCGCACCGCGCGTCCGGCAAGCAGGTAAAACTCCTGTACCGCGAACACCGGGCCCTTCAGGAAATCAAGCAAACGTGCCCTCTCCAGGAACGGCGATTAACATTTCAAAGTACTGCTCTCCTCGGGCGCCGGGGCGGGCCGGTATAACGGCTCACGTGGCCCAAACCCCGATGCTACCATGAAACTAACTCGATGAAAGGATTGACGGATATCCCCGGCATCAAAGTAGGGCATGCGTCGGATTTCGACGCTCTAACCGGGTGTACCGCAATCTTGTGCGAAGCCGGCGCAGTCGGCGGGGTAGACATACGCGGCTCGGCAACAGGGACACAAGAGATCGACGTGCTGCGGCCGCATCACGTTACGAATCGTGTGCACGCCATCACGCTGGCGGGCGGCAGCGCCTTCGGCCTCGAGGCCGCTTCCGGTGTCCGGCGCTACCTCGAACAGCGCGGCATCGGCTTCAAAACCCGCGCGGGCGTGGTTCCGCTGGTTCCCGCCGCGATCCTCTACGATCTTGGCATCGGCAAATCGAACGTGCGCCCAACGCGCGAGATGGGCGAAGCCGCCGCGGCTGCCGCTACCGCCGGTCCGGTCGCCGAGGGCGCGGTGGGCGCGGGAACCGGCGCAACCTTGGGCAAGCTGTTGGGCTTCGACCGCGCCATGAAGAGCGGCATCGGTTCTTACACCGTGTGGCTCGACGGACCGCTGGCGGGCATTCGCGTCGCGGCCCTGGTGGCATTGAACCCGGTCGGCGACATCCGCGATCCGGAAACGGCCAAGCTGATCGCGGGCGCGCGCCAATCGCCGGACAGCATGGACCTGGCGGATGCCGCCCTGCAGATGAAGCGCGGCGTTGCGGTGGGCGGTTTTCAGAATCAGAACACCACCCTCGCGGTAGTCGCGACCAACGCGCGGCTCACCAAAGTTCAAACCACGAAGCTGGCGGAGCAGGCGCAACTCGGTTTGGCCCGCACCATATTTCCGGTACACACCATGAGCGACGGCGATACGGTCTTCGCGCTTTCCATCGGGGATGAGACGGCGAACCCGGACGTGCTGGGCGTCGCGGCGGCCGAAGCCGTGGCGCAGGCTGTGCTGCGGGCCGCGCGGAACGCCCCGGGCATGGGCGGACTGCCGGGCTTGGCCGACCGCCCTCTTTAAACGCTATCCCGGTACCGGCATGCGGAAACCATCCTGCGTGCCGCGTATCCACTCCGCCAGTATCGCTCTGTGCCCCTTGAGGACGGCAGCAGCGTCCTCGCGGCGGGCCAGGTTGTGCACTTCTCCAGGGTCCAGTTGCAGATCGAAGAGCTGCTCCGGCCGCCGACCGCCGTTGAACACCACGTATTTGTATCTCGCGGTCCGCAGCATCCTGCCTTCGCGGGCTTCGCCTCCGTAGTCGGCAAGCTCCGAGACCACGAAGGAGCGGTCCAGCGGCCTTCCCTCCACGGGCGCGCGAAGACTCGAGCCGCGCACGCCTTCGAGCGGCGGAACGCCGGCGTAATCGCAGATGGTCGGAAGAACGTCCAGGCCGGAGACGAGCGTCTCCTCATCCCTCACGCCGCGGCGCTTCACGCCATGGCCCGCGATCACCAGCGGCACCTTCGCCGTCTCTTCCCAGAAAGCGGCCTTCTGCACCCAGCGGTGAGCGCCCATCCCTTCGCCGTGATCGGAGGTTAGAACCACCAGGGTGTTCTCATCCAGCCCGGATTGCCGCAGCGCGGCGAGCACCCGCTCAATCTGGCGGTCCACGCTTTCCACAAGCCGGTAGTAAGAGTGGATGTAGTAACGGATGTCGTCTCGCTTCCACTCCGCGGCAATGCCCACCGCCGCCGACATGGAGTTATAGCCGGCCGTCCGGTGGAACTGGATATACTCCGGCTCGTCGGGGTCCACGGCCATATTGCGCGGCGCGGGAGGATATTCGGCCGAGCGCGCATGAGAGCGGGTTCCCTTGTGCGCGCGAATCCAATCGCAGACGTCGTGCGGGTTCATGAAGGACGCGACCAGCAGAAAGGGCTGCCGCGGTTTCTGAGAAAGGAAGTTCACGCAGGCGCTTGCCAGCGGTTCATCCATGGCGGCGGCGCGTCCGCTTCCGCCGATCAGTTCGTCGAAGCCCGTCGCCCCGGTAAAACTTTTGGGCAGGTGCCACTTTCCGCCGTATACGGTCTGGTAACCGGCGACGCGGAATACCTCGCCCATGGTCGGCATGCCTGTTTTGATCGGCAAGCCGTTCTTCATCACGCCCGTCTCGTGGGGCATCCGGCCGGTAAACCAACTGCTTCTCGCCGGGGAACAGACCGGATAGGTCGCGTAGGATTCCGAGAAACTGACGCCATCGGCCGCCAGCGAATCCATCGCCGGAGTCCGCAGGTACGGATTTCCGTTCGATGACATGGCGGACTGCGACTGCTGGTCCGTAATCAAAAACAGGATATTTGGACGCTCCTGCGCCTGAAGAGCGCGTCCGGCAATAGGAGCGGCGGCTAGACCGCTCAAGAAGGTTCTTCGGGTCAAGTGCGGCATAATCGCCCCGGCGATTATGGAAGCTTATTCCAGCTTCTTGGGGGCCACAGACACCTCGTCTTTGTAATCCGGGGCGGGGCGCGTATAGCGCGCGAAATAGAACCACGCCATGGTCTTGTCCTTGCTCAGGTTCAGCACGGAGTGAACGGTTTTCGCATTCGGGGGTGCGATGAAGCCGACATTCGGCGGCATCTCGCGCACTTCGCTGCCCAGCATCATGTACGCACTGTCCGGCGGCAGCTTGGTCCACACTTCCTCCCACTGGGGAGGATGCGGATGCGGGGAACCGATCGACATTGGATTCATGTAGACGATCAGAATCTTCTCGTTGGGATGCAGCCCGTCGGATGGATGGAAGATGTTCTTCGCCATATAACTCCAGTGCGCGTTCTTCTCGGCGATGGGCAGCACATGCACGTCGCGCACAAGAATGTCCTTGCGCGGCGTTACGCCGGCCGGATTCTCCCAAGTCAGCATGAACATGTTGAGCGGCTTGTCCGTCGTGTTTGTGAACCGGTGCTTGGCCTGCGGCGGAATCAGGACCGCAATGCCCTCGCGCAGGTCCCAGTATTCGCCGCCGGTGTCCAGCCGCCCCTCGCCGTTCTGCACATAAAAAATCTGCTGATCGGGCAGCTCCACCAGCGGGGTTTGGTTCCTGGGCATCAGCGTCGCCACGGAGAAATCTTTCCGGTACTGGAGGACCGCGCCCGGCTCGCCCGGCTCGTGCGGATCGCCTTTCCGCAGAATCGAGCGCGTAAACATCACTTCATGCGTCACGCGGGTGAGCGCAGCGAAGGGATTGCCGATAAAGCGGTCGACATCCACTCCAACCTGGTCGTTCGAAGGGAACGCCCGCACCTGAGCGCCGGCGGGAAGACAGGCGGCGAACGCAGCCGCCACGATGAATTTCCTGTTCACAAGCATAATCTCCGGATCTCACATGATACGGCGGACCTTCAAGAACGCCCAAATGTGCTCGTACAGCTCGTCCACTTTCTCCAAAGGGAATCCGTGCGCTCCCTGAGGCACGCTGATCATCTCCGCGTCGCCGCCCGCTTCGCGCACGGCGCGCGTCAACTGCACGCCGTGTTCGTATGGAACAGTCTGGTCGGCATCGCCGTGGATGGTCAGTATCGCGGGCACATCCTTCCGCACGTACGTCATGGGTGAGACGCGGCGCGCCAGGTCGAACCGTCCCGGCTGCTCGGGCAGCCAGGTAACGGCGTACTTGCGCATATTCGGCCCGTCGAGCTGATCGGCGACGTCGGTGATGCCGTAGAAATTGATCACCGCGGCCACACGCACGGTTGGTCCCAGGTCCGCGGACTTGGGCGTCATCCCGACCATCAGCGAAAGATGGCCTCCGGCGGAATCGCCGGTCACCACAATGCGGTTCGCAGCCACGTTGTACTTCCCCGCATTCCGGCGAAACCACCGCGCTGCGTTCAGCACATCGGTCACGGCCGCGGGCGCGGGCGCCGACTTGGCCAGCCGGTACTCCACGTTCGCCGCCACGAAGCCCTTCCGCGCCCAGCGCACCGCCACCGGATGCAAGCGCTGTTCCTTGGTGCCGCCGGTCCAGCCGCCGCCGTGGATGACCAGGACGCCGGGGCGCTTCTCCCGGGAAGCCGCTTTGGGCCGCACGATATCGAGCACAGTTTCGGGATACTGGCTGTACTGAATATTGGCAATCAGTTCCAGATCCTCGGGTAACGGCGGCGGTGTATCCGGCCGCGCGCCGGTGGGCACCTGCGCCCAGCACGAAGCCGTGAAGGCGAGACAAGCGAGCGTAAAGTTCAAGCGGTGCATGATGGACAGTATATTAGAAGGTGCATGCGAAATATTCTGCTGGCCCTGGCCGCCACAACGGCCCTATACGCCGATGGCCCGGGAATTATCCTGAGCCGCCGCGCCCCCCAGGACTTTGCCCTCACCGCCGACTCCGGCGCAAAACAGTGGAAGGACGTGCGCGGCGTCTTCGCGGAGAACGGCCCGAAGGGGCAGGCCGTACCCGGCCACCGCACCGAAATCCGCTCGGTATGGACGCCGGAGAACCTGTACGTTCTTTTCATCTGCCCCTACGAGACCCTCAATCTCAAGTCCGATCCGTCCCAAACGGCCGAAACCAACCGGTTGTGGAACTGGGACGTGGCCGAGGTCTTCGTCGGCGCGGACTTCAAGAACATCCGGCGCTATAAGGAGTTTCAAGTATCGCCTCAAGGCGAGTGGGTGGACCTGGATATCGACCGCGACCGCCCGCAGCCGGAAGGCGGCTGGCGCTGGAACTCGAACTTTGAGGTGAAGGCGCGGCTCGATGAGGGGAAGAAGACCTGGTACGGGGAGATGCGCATTTCCATCGCCTCCATCGACAGCCGCCCTCCCAAGGCCGGCGCCGAAATGCGCATCAACTTCTACCGCATTCAGGGCGCAAACACGGACAAGAAGTTCATCGCCTGGCAGCCTACCAATGCCAACTCCTATCACGTGCCGGAAGCCTTCGGGCGGCTTCGGCTGGTGCAGTGAGCAGCCGGGCGAAAAAATCGCTGCGAATCTCGCATGTCGGCCTGCGCGGTGTGGTGGGGTCGGGCCTCACCGCCGCGCACGTCGTCGATTTTTCCTCCGCCTTCGGAACGTTTCTGGAAGCTCCCGGCCCGGTAGTCGTCGGCCGCGATACACGCGCGAGCGGCGCGATGCTGCGCGAAGGCGTGGTTTCCGCGCTGCTGGCTTGCGGCCGCGAGGCTGTCGACCTGGGCATCGTGCCCACGCCGGTGATTCAGCACGCCATCCGGCGCCTGGGCGCGGCCGGCGGCATCTCCATCGGCGCCAGCCACAACGGCGAGGAGTGGAACGCGCTGAAATTTTTCGGGGCCGAAGGCACATATCTCTCCACCGCCGAAGCAGGCGAACTGCTCGATATTTATCACCTGCGCCAGTTCGGCTTCGCGGAGTGGACGGGCATCGGCAAGCTGCGTCTGGAAACCGGAGCCATCGACCTCTATCTGGACGCGCTGGCCGAGGTCTACGACTTTTCAGCGATGCGGGATTTTCGGGTGCTCGCGGACTGCTGCAACGGCACGTCCGCGCTCATCCTGCATCGCGTGAACGAGCGCTTCCAGACGGACTTTATCCTGATCAACGAGCGCACCGAAGGAGTGCGGTTTGCGCACGAGCCTTCCACCACTCAGGCCACCGTCGCCCTGCAGCTCAGCCCGCTGATGAAGCCGCTCCAGGCGGACGCCGGTTTCCTCTTCGACGCCGATTCGGATCGCGTCGCCATGGCGGACGAGAACGGCGCGCCGGTCTCGGAAGAGCTCGTCCTTCCGCTGATTGCCGACTACTTGCTGCCGCGCTCGAGAGGCAGGATTGTAATTACCAATCTCTCCACGACTTCCCTGGTCGAAGAGATCGCGAAACGGCACGGAGGTGAAGTGGTGCGCGTACCGGTGGGGCGCCACAGCGCCATCGATTCGCTCTCCTTTTACCGGCCGGAGCAGGTCGCCCTTGCCGGGGAAGGCACCGGCGCGGTGATGATGCCCCAGTTCCGCTTCGTCTACGACGGCATCGCGTCCATGCTCGCGGTGCTGTCCATGATGCGCGAACGCTGCCAGTCGCTCTCGGCCATTCTGGCGTCGTATCCGAAATTTTCGATCCTGAAAGCCCAGGTGCCCCTGGTCGCGCAGCGCGTCCCCGCGCTTCTTGCCCGGCTGCGCGAACGCTATGCCGACGGGAGTGTGAATGCCATCGACGGTCTGCGCGTCGATTGGCCGGACCGGTGGTTCCATGTGCGGGTAAGCCAGACCGAGCCGGTGATCCGTGTGATCTGCGAAGCGCGCGGCGAGCCGCCGCGGGATCTCTTCGAAGAACTGCTCGAGCAGGTGAGAATCGCCTGATGGCGCGCCGCGAGCATCTGTTGAAGATCGGCGTCTCCGGAGTGCGCGGAGTGGTGGGCGAATTTCTGACCCCGGCTCTGGCTTGCGCCTTCGCCCAGGCCTTTGGCAGTTACGTGCGCGGCGGACGCGTGGTGGTGGGCCGCGACACGCGCTCCAGCGGCGAGATGCTCCAGCACGCGGTCAACTGCGGATTGCTGGCGGCGGGGTGTGAAGTGGTGGATGTGGGAGTTCTGCCCACTCCCACGATACAGATCTACACGGGCGGAACCGGCGCGCGCGGCGGCATCGCGCTGACGGCATCGCACAATCCGCCCGAATACAATGCCCTCAAGCTCTTCAATGCCGAGGGCCTGTTCTTCAATCGCTACGAGCGCGGCGAACTGATCGATCTCTATCACCAGAGCGATTTTCAGCAGGCCGCGAGCGAAGAGATCCGCGGCGTGATTTGCGAGCGCGAGGTTCCGCGCAAGCTGCACATTCAGAGGGTGCTGCAACATGTGGATGTGGAGGCCATCCGCAAACGGCGCTTCCGGGTGGCGCTGGACGCGGTAAACGGCGCGGGCGCGGTGATGACGCCGGGCTATCTCGAAGAATCGCTCGCTTGCAAGCTGGAAGCGATTGCGGTCGATCCGAATCTTCCTTTTCCGCGCGAAGCTGAACCGGGGCCCGCAACGTTGGGCGAACTGTCCGAGCTGGTAGTCAAAACCGGCAGCGAGATCGGCTTTGCGCAGGACCCCGATGGCGACCGGTTGGCGGTAGTCGACGAAACCGGTCGCGTGCTCGACAACGACGATGTGCTTGCTCTCGCCATTGACGCCGCCCTCGCCCGCGTGCCCGGCGACGTGGTCGTGAACCTGACGACTTCGTCCTCCGTGGACGAGATCGCCCGGCATCATGGCCGCCGCGTGTGGCGCACGCCGGTGGGCGAAGCGAACGTGGTGGAGACGATGCAGGCTGTGAACGCCGCAATCGGCGGCGAGGGCGCAAACGGAGGCATCGTCTTCCCGGCGGTGCATCTCTGCCGCGACAGCTACACCGGAATGGCATTTCTGCTGGACCGGATGGCGGCCACGGGCGAAAGCATTTCAGCCCTTTCCGCGCGTCTGCCGCGTTATTACCGGAGGCTGGGGAAGGCGCCGTTCGAGCACGGCCGTTTGGGGACGCTGATGCAGGCGCTGGAGCGGGAGTTCCCGCAAGCGGAGAAAGACCGCTCGGACGGTCTGAAACTGACGCTAGCGGAAGGCTGGCTCCACGTGCGCGCTTCCAACACGGAGCGGCTGCTGCGTCTGGCGGCGGAAGCCCGCTCGCCGGAGCTGCTCGATACGCTGTACGCCAGGCTGACGAAGCTGCTGGAGTAGGAGAGCCGTTTTGGGCATCTTGCTTGGGTGCGCAAATTGATGTGAGGTACGGCTATGATTCGTGGGAAGCTCAGCATGATTGTCACTTCAATTTGAACCGGCAGGCAGAACATCGTAATTGAGCCTGCTGTGTTGGCGTCGAAAATTATTGAGATAATCAGTGGAATCGTCGAATCACTGCCAGGTCACCTTGCCGCTGGCTGGGTGCTCGCCGGTATCGTCTGGAAGGAGGCGCTCAGCCGTTTGTGGACATCTCTTTTGGCTCGAGCCTGGTGTCAACACGACTTCACGCGCGGTTGAATTAACCTGCCCCGCAGCAATATGATAGATGTGCGCAACGCGGTGAGGGAGAAGAATGAGATCGGTTCAGGCGCAATGGGTGCGTGCGGTTGTTCGTGTGGGTTCCATACTGGCGGCGACAGGCGCGCTTTGTGTCCCCGCGCTGCCGCAAACCTCCGGCCAGGTCGAGTTTTTTGAAAAGAGAATTCGCCCCGTTCTGGCCGCCAATTGCCAGGCTTGTCACAACGCCAAAGTCAAGACGGCCGCTCTGGATCTCTCGACCGCCGAAAGCTTCATTCACGGCGGCCAGAGCGGCGCCCTGGTGAGCGCCGGCAATCCCGAGGAGAGCCGCCTGCTCAAGGTGATCAGCTATGACGACCGCCTTAAAATGCCCCCCACTGGCAAGCTGAAGCCAGAGGAGATCGCCGACCTCACGGCATGGGTGAAGATGGGCGCGCCCTGGCCCGGCGCCGCATTGGTTGCCAAGTCCGCGCCCGCGCCGGATTCCTTCAAGGGCTTCACGGAAGAGCAGAAGAATTTCTGGGCCTTCCAGCCGGTGAGCGATCCCAAGCCTCCGAAGGTCGCGAACGCAGCATGGGTGAAGTCGCCTGTGGACCAGTTCATTCTTGCCAGGCTTGAAGAGAAGGGCCTGCAGCCCGCGCCTCCCGCCGATAAGCTGGTGCTGCTGCGGCGGGCCACTTTCGACCTGACCGGCCTTCCGCCCACCGAACAGGAGATTCGGGATTTCCTGGCCGACAATTCTCCGGACGCATTTGCGAAAGTGGTAGACCGTCTTCTGACTTCGCCTCGCTATGGCGAGCGCTGGGGCCGCCACTGGCTGGATGTGGCGCGCTACGCCGATTCCACCGGAAACGACGAGGATCATCGCTACCCTTACGCCTGGCGCTACCGGGATTATGTGATTGCGGCGTTCAACAACGATCTGCCGTTCGACCAGTTCATGCGCGAGCAGATCGCCGGCGACCTCCTTCCCGGCAAAACGCCCGGCGAGCCCAACCGGCGCGGCATCGTAGCGACGGGCTTCCTGGCCCTGGGCGCGAAGGCGCTGGCTCAGCAGGACAAAAAGAAGATGCTCTACGACGTCTACGACGAACAAGTGGACGTCACGTCGAAAGCCTTCCTGGGGCTGACGCTATCCTGCGCGCGCTGTCACGATCACAAGTTCGATCCGCTGCTCACCAAGGATTACTATTCGATGATCTCCATCTTCGCCAGCACCCGCAGCTTCCGGGAAGACGACACTCACGTCTCGAAGCTGCTCTTCCGGCCGCTGGTGGCAAAAGAAGAATACGAGCGTTACCAGGCGCACCAGGATACGGTGAACCGGAAGAAAATGGAGATTGAAGACCTTCAGGACGAGGAGGTCGCGAAATACAACGCACGCATGAGCCCGCGCCTGGCCGATTACATGGTGGCGGCGCGCAAGGTATACGGCGATAAGGCTCCGCTGGCTGGAACGGCGATGGCCGCCGGTCTGGACGAGAAGGTGCTCCGCAAGTGGGCGGAGTATCTGGAGCCCAAGGCGGGCGTAATTCGCATCTATTTGGACGAGTGGCACAACGCCGCTCCCGAACAGTTCGCCAGCGTCGCAGCCGGCTACCAGACGCGCTTCCAGCAGAGCCTGGAGGGGTGGAACGTAACGCTCGGCAAGTGGCGCACGCGGGTCCGGCGCATGCTCAAAGACATGAATATGCCGCCGCCCGAGAAGCCGAAGTTCGATGCGGCCAAGGACGGCTTCTTCGCCGGCGTCTACTTCGGCAACGGTCCCTTCGCGATTGGCGCAAAGGAGCAGGAGGCGATCTTCGCGCCGGAAACCCTGGCGGCGATCGCGCGCCTGAAACAGGAGATGGAGGGGTTGAAGAAGTCGGCTCCTCCGGAACCGGATATGGCCTGCGCGGTTGAGGAAGGCAAGATCGTCAATCAGAAGGTTTTTATCCGGGGGGATTACAACAGTCCGGGCGAAGACGCGCCCAAGGACTTCCCGAAGATTTTGACCGGGGAGAGCGACGCGGTTCCACAACCGAAGGGCAGCGGCCGTTTGGAGCTTGCGGAGTGGCTGGCCCAGCCGGACCATCCTTTGAGTTCGCGCGTGATGGTGAACCGGATCTGGCAGTGGCACTTCGGCGAAGGGTTGGTTCGGACGCCGGACAATTTCGGGAAGATGGGCGACCGGCCCACGCATCCCGAGCTGCTGAATTACCTCGCCCGGCAGTTCGTCAAGGACGGCTGGTCGGTGAAGCGCATGCACCGGGCGATGATGCTGTCGAGCGCCTACCAGATGTCGAGCGAGGCGCCGGAGGCGAGTATCGCGGCCGATCCAGAAAACCAGTTGTACTCGCGGTTCTTCCGGCGGCGGCTGAGTATCGAGGAGATCCGCGATGGCATGCTGGCGCTCGACAGTACGCTCGATCTGACCATGGGCGGCACGCTGCAGACCGGCTTCGGAACGGATCGCGAAAACAGCAACGACCGGCTCAGTCTGGATCCGGAGAAGATCCTGCGCCGCACCGTCTATCTGCCCTTGCGCCGCGCGAATCTTCCCACGCTGCTGAACCTGTTCGATTTCGGCGACGCCACAACACCGGGAGGCAAGCGCGGTCAGACCAACGTGGCGCCGCAGGCGCTGTTCATGATGAATAGCGAGTTTCTGACCGAGCGCACGAACAACCTGACGCGGAGCCTGCTGGGCCGGGAACTGAGCGATGCGCAGCGTCTCGAAAGCGCGTATCTCCGCATCTTGAACCGCAAGCCGGCGGGCGGGGAAGTGGATGCGGGGTTGACCTACATCGCCGGCTTCACGTCGAAGTTTCGCGACCAGGACAGGGAAGCCGCATGGCAGAGCTTCTGCCGGATTCTGATGGCGTCGAACGATTTTATCTACGTGGATTGAAGACCCAATGGACCCGATTCAAGCGCTCTATCGACAACCGGAACGTCCCGTTTCACGGCGGGGCATGCTACGCGCGGCCGCCTGCGGGTTCGGATACCTTGGCCTCGCGGGATTGCTGTCCGAGGCGGAAGCGGCCAAGGCCGGCGGCCCGCTGGCGCCGCGTCCTCCGCACTTCGAGCCGAAAGCGAAGCGCGTGATCTTCCTCTTCATGCACGGCGGTCCTTCGTCGGTGGACACCTTCGACCCCAAGGAGCGGCTTACTCGCGATCACGGCAAACCCCTGCCCATCAAACGGCCCCTGGCTTTCGACGACAGCGAGCCCGGTCCGCTGATGAAGTCGCCCTGGCAGTTCCACCCCGGCGGCCAGAGCGGCATCCCCGTGAGCGACTTGTTCCCGCACGTGCGCGAGTGCGTGGACGACCTTTGCCTGGTCCGCTCCATGGTGGGCGAAGGCGTGGATCACGGCGCGGCGCTTCTTCAGACTTTCACCGGGACCAGCACTTTCATTCGGCCGAGCATGGGTTCCTGGGTGGTTTACGGGCTGGGCACGGAGAATCGGAATTTGCCCGGATTCATCACCATCAAGCCCGCGCTTTCGCACGGCGGCGGCAAGAACTGGAGCTCGGCCTTCCTGCCCGGGGCTTTTCAGGGCACAGCCATCGGCCATGCCGGAATGAAGGTGGAGGACATCAAGGGCGAGCCGATCGAATACCTGGTCAACAAGCAGCTCACGCCGGAACAGCAGCGCTACGAGCTGGACATGCTGCAGAACATCAACCGCCGGCACGCCGCGCTGCGGGGGAACGATCCGCAGCTCGAGGCGCGCATTCAGGCTTTCGAGCTGGCCTTCCGCATGCAATCCCAGGCCCCGGAGGTCTTTCAGGTGGAGAAGGAATCCGAGGCGACGAAGAAGCTCTACGGGCTGGACGACGAGACCACGCGCGATTTCGGCTGGCAGTGCCTTCTCGCGCGCCGTCTTGCCGAACGCGACGTGCGCTACATTCAGTGCACGCACAGCTACAAGTGGGACCAGCACGGCGAGCTGTACGTGAAGCACAATCAGAACGCGAAGGAAGTGGACAAGCCCATCGCGGGCCTGCTGAAGGACCTGAAAGCCAGAGGACTTCTAAAGGACACGCTGGTGATCTGGGCCGGCGAGTTCGGCAGAACGCCCGTCTCGCAAGGCAACGACGGCCGCGATCACAACCCCTACGGCTATTCCATCTGGATGGCCGGCGGCGGCCTGAAGGCGGGTTTTATCTACGGCGCAACGGATGAAATCGGCTATCACGCCGTGGAAGATCGCATGCACATTCATGACTTCCATGCGACGGTCCTGCACCTGATGGGGCTGGACCATGAGAAGCTGACTTATAAGTACAGCGGCCGCGATTTCCGGCTTACGGATGTCGCGGGCGTGGTGGCGCGGAAGATCATCGCGTAATCCCAAATTAGGGAGCCCGTAGCCGGCGCGCTACGCGATGACGGCTTTCACCACGTGCCCGTGAACGTCCGTCAGCCGCTGCTCGCGGCCTCCGAACCGGTAGGTCAGTTTCTCGTGGTCGAGACCCAGCAGATGCAGAATGGTGGCGTGTAAGTCGTGCATAGTCACAGGGTCTCTCGCGACTTGATTCCCAAGGTCGTCGGTCTCCCCGTAGGTCACGCCGCCCTTTATGCCGCCGCCCGCCATCCAGACGGTGAAGCAGCCGGGATGATGGTCGCGGCCATCTCCGTTTCCTGTGTCCGGAGTGCGTCCGAACTCGCCCGCCCAGAGGATCAAGGTCTGTTCCAGGAGTCCACGCGACTTCAGGTCCTTGATGAGCGCGGCCACCGCCTGATCGGTGACGGATGCGTTCTTCTCGTGATCCTTCCTCAGGCCGCTGTGCTGGTCCCACGTGCCGTTCATTCCGAACAGGTTGGGGCAGGTCACTTCGACAAAGCGGACACCGGCTTCCACCAGACGTCTGGCGCGAAGGCATTGCAGACCGTATTGCCGCTTCGGCTTATCGTCCGAATCGAGCCCGTAGAGCTTTCTGGTGCTCTCGCTTTCCCTGTCCAGGTTCAGAACGTCGGGCACCAGGGACTGCATCCGGTACGCCATCTCGTAGTTAGCAATGGCCGACTCGATGGCATCGTCTCCTCCAGTAGCCCGTAGGAACTGGCGGTCTTGTTGCAGCAGCGCGTCGAGCTTGGCCCTCTGCACGCGCTCGTTCTTGTCCGCCGGCTTGATGTTGTCGACCGCATCGCCTTCGTCTCGGATGTGCGTGGCCTGATTACTTGCCGGCAGGAATCCGTTGGCAAAATTCTCGATCCCGCCTGGCGGAACGGAGGCGTCGCGCAGGAGCACATAGCCAGGAAGGTTTTTGTTCTCGCTTCCCAAGCCATACGCGATCCAGGACCCGATGCTCGGAAAGCCGCCGATATTCCGCCCGGTGTGCAGGAAGACATTGCCGCGGGCATGCAAAGGAAACTCCGACTTCATCGAGCGGATGATGGCGAGGTCATCGACACAGGCAGCGATGTGAGGGAACAACTCGCTCACGGGCGCGCCGCACTGGCCGTACTGCTGGAACCGCCAGAGGCAGCGCAGCCATTTCCGGTTGGGACCCGCCACGTAGTTGTCCAGTTTGGCCGGCTTGCCGTCCAACTCGGCCAGCTTGGGCTTCGGGTCGAAGCTTTCCATGTGCGAGACCCCGCCCGGCATGAACAGCAAGATGACGTTTTTGGCTTTCGGCGGAAAATGCGGCTGCAGTATCGGCCCGGGCATGGCGCGCGCCTCTTCCGCCGCAAGAGCGGAGAACGCCAGGTAACCGAAACCGTTAGAGGCCAGCCGCAAGGCGCCGCGGCGCGTGATGGAGGTGGCGCAGCCGGGACATCCTTCGGCGGAAGTAAAGCGTCTTTTCATCCAGTGCCCCTCCCTTTATTGAATGTATATGAATTCCTTCAGGTTCAGCACGGCGTGTGCGAGATCCTTCCAGACTTCCCGGCTCTCCAGAATCCGTTCGCGCGGCACCTGATGCAGGCTGGAAAGCTCCAAGGCCAGCCCGCGGAAGCGTTCCCGTTCGGTTTCGCCGGGCTTCCTGCTCAGAGCAGAGCGGAACAACTCTTCAATACGCGCCTCGACCGACCCTGCCGATCCGGCCAGCAGCCGGACGGCGAGCGCCTCGGCTTGCTCCAGTACGAAGGGATCGTTCAAGAGCGCCAGCGCTTGTGCCGGCACATTCGTCACATCGCGGCTCCCCCGCGTAACCATCGGGATAGGGTAATCGAAGGTATCGAGGAACCTGGTTCCTTCCATCCGGGTGACCTTCAGGTAAATGCTGCGGCGCCCCTCGCCATCCAGGGGACCTGAGAAGAGACGCCGGTAATCCTTCGCCTCCGCCCGGTGGGGATGGACGCTCGGCCCGTAAAGCGAGTCCTTCAGGTTCCCGGAGGTGAGCAAAATGGAATCGCGAAGCGCCTCCGCGCTCAGCCGCCGGAGCGGGTAATGATGGAGGAGCGCGTTCTGCGGATCGGCCTCGCGCGCCTTTCCGGAAACGTGGCCAGATTGCTGAAACGCCTCCGCCAGCACCATGAGACGGATCATCCTCTTCAGAGACCAGCCCTGCTCTACAAACGTGGCCGCGAGGTAATCGAGCAACTCGGGATGTGACGGCGGGTCGCCGATCAGACCGAAATTATCCACGGATGCGACAATACCGCGCCCGAAAACGTGCTGCCAGATGCGGTTCACCATCACGCGGGCAGTGAGCGGATTGGACGGGCTGGCGATCAGATCGGCCAGATCACTTCTGCCGCTGCCGGCGCCGCGGACTTCGCTTTCCGGGAACAGGTGCTTCAGGAACTGGCGAGGAGCCTTCGGTCCGAGGCTCTTGGCATCCCCACCGATCAGGAGCGGGAAATCGCGGCCGGGGCCGATATCGGCCAAGCCCTCCACAACACGGGGAGGCGAAATTCGGGATTCGAGCGCCCGGTACTGGCCGGTCAAGTCGTTCAACCGCGGATTCGCGTCTGCACGGTTGGAGAGAAGCTTGTTGCGGACCAGCCAGTCCAGCCAGCGGACATCCTCTTCGCCAGCCTTCCCGGCAGCCCAACTTTCCACGGCTTGCTCAATGGCCTCGCCGTAACGGGCGGCCAGATCTTCCCAACCTGAGGGGGTCCCTTTCTCGAACAGCCGGCGGATATGGGAGAGTTCCTCGCGCGGGGTCTCATCCACGTCATGTAGGACAGCTTGTGTGATGCCGAAGAAGGAGCGCGGAGCGTCCATCAGCTTCAAATTAGGCTTCTTCAGGACGCCAGGGCGGTCCGGGATGCGCGGGTTGTCCCATCGCGTGACCAGCTCGACGAATACCGGAAGGTGGTCCTGGTTCGCAAAGGTGTCCAGCTTTACCCATGCAGGCGAAGGATTCTCTAGGACCTTGTAGTTCTCGCCGATCGAGCAGTTGTCGATCACGGTGCGCCGCGCCCCTAGCGAGCCGCCCATGGCGCGTACGCTGAGAAACTTCTTGTTCTTCGGCAGATAGGGCGAGCGCAGTGCTCCGTTCAGCCGCCCGGAGATCAAGTGCGTGAAAACGCCGGCGGGAAAAATTCCATCCACCGCGGCTTCCCCCTCCGGAGCCACCGTAAATTCGCCATTGCTTCCCGGGCCCTGGCGGAGGCCCATGCCGGAGGCGTGCCAGCCTCCGAAGTCCGCGGAGCGAAGATTGCCGAAGGGCTCGAAATTAGCCTGGTTGAAGGCCACGCGGTCCCTGGTTTCCCCCTCGTAGCGCGCGGCAAGGCTTCGCGCCGCTTCGCCGAAATACTCCCTGTTGTACCCGGTCTCGCAGGCCATCGCCGACCAGGCGTATGCAGGATCTTCGAGCTTCTGGCTAGGCCGTTCCAAGACCTTCTTCCAGGAATCGGCGCGCGCCGGATCCAATCCGTCTGCTTGATGCGAAGGCAGTGTCGCCAGAAGATAGCGGGCGACATCCCGGCTCTCACGCTTCCACTGGCGCGCCAGCTCGGAGCGAATCTGCCGCTTGATCTCGCCGAGGCGGGCGACCGCTTGCGCGTTCACTTCCCCCGAATCGATGGTATGCGTTACCTGCCGGCTGCTGTTCAGGATTCCGTAAAGCCCGTAATAGTCCTGAATCGGCACCGGGTCAAGTTTGTGGTTGTGGCAGCGCGCGCAGGAAACGGTCAGTCCCTGGAACGTCTTGGTCAGCGTGTCTATCTGGTTATCGACCACATCGAGCGCGATCTCCCGGAACCGAATGCAGTCGTCGTGCCCGGCCTCGCCCAGCCGGTAGAAAGTCGTGCCGATGACGGACTCGTTGATCTTTTCCTCGCCATTGATGCGCGGGTTCGGCAGCAGATCCCCTGCAATATGCTCGCGCACAAGCTGGTCGTAGGGAACATCCGAATTGAAGGCGCGAATCAGATAGTCGCGATACCGCCAGGCGCCGATGATCTCGTAGTTCCACTCGTAGCCGCGCGTTTCGCCGTAGCGCACCAGGTCGAGCCAGTGCCGGGCCCAATGCTCGCCGAACCGCGGAGACGTGAGCAGACGGTCGACAAGACGCGCATAGTCGCCCGTGTCGCTGTCGGAGAGATACCGATCGACTTCGGCTGCCGAAGGCGGCAGGCCTGTCAGCACATAGCTCAGGCGGCGGATCAGCGTCCGCTTGCCGGCAGGCGGGGCCGGGGACAAGCCGGTCTTATGGAGAGCCGCAAGGAGGAAGCGATCGATGGGATTCCGCTTCCAGGCGGCGTTGTGCACTTCGGGAGGAGCGGACTTGCTCACCGGCTGAAACGCCCAGTGCTCGCGCGCCAGCTTCCGGTAGCGGTCTTCCGGATCCGATGCGGCGGAGACAACGGGCCACGGCGCGCCTTTTCGGATCCACTCCTCGATGGCGGCGATCTCGGAATCTTTCAGCTTTCCGCCCATGGGCATCCGCAGACCATCGTGGCGTACAGCCTTCAGCAGCAAACTCGCCTCCGGCTTTCCGGCCACGATCGCCGGGCCTCGCTTGCCGCCGGTCAGGAGAGCTTCTCGCGAATCCACACGAAGAGCAGCGAACTGCTTGTCCGAACCGTGGCAGGCATAGCAGTTCTTAGCCAGCACGGGGCGGACTCGGGCCTCAAAGAAGTCCAGATCCTGCGCGGCGCCAACGGTGGCAAGAGCGGCGGAAACAGCAAGAGCCACGCGACTAGTCAATCCACTCTCCCGGCGCTGATCATGGTCTGACCACACGGTATCATACCGTCGGTCGCCCTTCCGAAAGGCCAGTCGCCTTTCTCAGGACCAGAACGGCTCATCAGGCATGAGCTGCGAGCGCAGGTATTCCTCGTTTGGGACAAATCCGAGTCCGTGACCCTCAGGGACCGTGAGATGGCCGTCTTTCACCTCCGGCGGCTTGCCGGCCGACATCTGCTCCACATGGCGCGTGGGCCGGCCCAGCGCGCTTTCCGAGCGGTAGAAATTGAAGATCGCCGAGCCGAAGTGCGCTGAGGCGCAGCACAGCACGAGGCTCCCGACGTTGTGCAACGCCACCGGTGTTCGGAACAGCATCGCGTAATCGGCGATCTTCCTGGCGCCGGTGAACCCGCCGGCAAACGCCAGGTCCGGATGGATGATGTCGGCCGCCTGATGGTCGAGGAATGGCTTGAATCCGGCGACCAGCTCCAGTTTCTCGCCGACCAGCAGCGGCACGCGGGTGGAGCGCTTTACGGCGGACCATCCTTCCGTGTAAGGCACCTGGAGCGGGTCTTCGTAGAAGAGGGGATCGATCGGCTCGACAGCCTTGGCCACCTGAATCGCACTGGTCACGTCCAGCTCGTTGTGGCAATGGACGGCGACGTCGATCGACTCGCCGGCGGCCTCGCGCAGGTTTTGGAAGCCGCGCCGCACGCGCCGGACCTGCTCCGAGTCGATCGTGACCGTGTAACGTCCGGAGCGGACGCCGAGCAGCGGATCGATATTAGTCTTGAACGCCGTAAACTTCTCCGGCGCTTCCTTGACCTGTGCCGCCCATTCGCGCAGCTTGCCGATGTCCTGCAGATCGCCCCCCGGGCCGTGCGAGTACAGGCGGATCGAGTCGCGGTAAGGCCCGCCCAGCAGGTAGTTGATGGGCTGGCCGGTAATCTTCCCCGCCAGGTCCCACAGCGCGATGTCGATTCCGCTGATGCTCGGGATGTGCGCCACATAGGGGTGCATCAGGCTGGTCATGTTCTGGAAGTGCCGCTCAATGGAAAGCGGGTCCTGGCCGATCAGCAAGTTTTTCATATGCTCGATGCGCGCGCGGGCCATGGGGCCGGAGACCCCGGCCTCGCCGTAGCCGATCAGGCCGGCGTCGGTCTCGACCTTGATGAGCGTGTTGCCTGCGATGTTCCGGATCTGCATCGCCTTGATTGCGGTGATTTTCACCCTGCCCTTGTGAGGCTGCGCGATTGCCCGGTAGCGGGTCACCCAGGCGCCAACCGGCAGCGCAAAGATGCGTTGCAGCCAAGTTCGTCGTGTAATTGGAGATTGCATGGGCGTGCTCCTTCCCGGGAAATACGCAAACAAGCGGCACTCCCGGACCCTCCGAATATAGTCCATTTCGCGCGTTGTTATCCAAGAGATCCACTACTGCGCCAGGGATCGCGTCGCGAGATACTATGTAGGTATCAACCGCGAAGCCGTAGAGAATGGATTTCGTCATCATTACCGGCGATCAGGCGATCTTCGATCCCGCTTTCGCGCCCGCCACGGTTGCGGCTCCTCCGGGTGCGATTACCGGCAGCGCCAGGAAAAAGATCAATGGCCTGATCGCTTGCGCCGAGGGCGATGAAGCGACAGTCGTGGTGGCCGGAGCCGTCTACTTTACCCCTTCGTTTCCCATTCCCGGCGCGGGAACCCTCACCATTGAAACCCTGGGACCGGATCAGAAGGCGAAGAAGGCCAAATCATCGAGCCGCGCGCTGATACTCCGCGGCAGCAAATTTCGGGCGCGGTTTCAGGTGGCGGCTCCGGCGCAGGTAACTATCCCCGGCGGCACAAGTCCCGACCCGACGCCGATTTATTCCGGGACGGGAAGCTTCGTGACCAAGAACACGCGAGTGAGAGTGGAATAGCTGGGCTAACGCGCGTTCATTGTTCAGTCGTCGCCGTTGCTGTCCAGCAGCGCACGTTCGTCGTCGTCGAGCCGAGGGCGGACGGCGTCGATCACTTCGACGAGGCAATCGGTCATCGCCCAAATCCGGAGCACATCCACTGTGGCCCGTCTAGTGGTGTCCGATCCCAGCAGGTGGTCGACCAGTCGCTGTGCGGCCAACAGCTCGCCGGGACCGCTCACTCCGCGGTTGCGGAGGTACCCAAGGGCATCGGAAACCGCCGACGCGGGGAAGTCATCGACTCGCAAGACCAGAGCGACGTCGAGCGTTCGCTCGCCACGACCGTAACGGACCACCGCTTCCACGAGCGCCCTACGCAATGCGCTCCCCGATGGAGTGGGCGCGAAGTCGGGATAGTTCTCCACGACCCGTAGATATCGCGCAAGCACTTCGACGGGGACGTTATCGTCGAACGCAGCCAGGCACTCCGGACCGGGTAGTGGCAGGGGAACAAAACGCCTGCGGCGCCACGCGCGGTCGAGCGTTTCGAGGGCGTCAGCCACCCGATCCGGATCGCCCGATCGAAGATCCGCCGTGAGCATCTCTGCGTTCAATGGTTCTATCTCGTTCGTCATCGTCGGATCTCCAGGCCGCCATTTATCGTGCGAGATGCGCATAAGGTGAACTGTTCCAGGCGGCCCATCCGCGGTCCAGGCCCTGCTTTCGCTCATTCGCCCTCTCGATCGCGCTATCGATGCTCGCCTGCACGGCGGGATCCGCGGTCTGGCCACGCAGATCTTCGAGCGCGGAGATGGCGTCGGCGAGACCCTGCGCGTGCTCCCGGCACTTTGGCCCGTGCCAGGATCCCTTGATCTGCTCGCCAGTCCTCGCCTCCTCCTCGGCCGCAGCCTCACTGCTGCCGTCACCCACGTCGGCGCCATCACGTCCTGCCGCCGTAGTGTTCGTGATGATGTCATCGATCTTCTTGATCCACGGTTTGGCAGCACGCTCGGTGTCGGCTAGCTTCGCTGCGCGGTCGGCTGCCTGTCGAAGCTTATCCGCCACCGCAGCGTCCGCACGAAGCTCATCGAGCGACTTGGGAGCCGCGGCGTCAGCGGCGATTCGACCCTCAACATCCTCGCGGCCAGTGGTCAGCTCGTCCCTCAAGTCGCCGTAGGTCGGCAGCTCCAGAGCTGCCGCAGCATCGGGATCGCTCATAACCGTAGTCGCCCGTTTGAGAGCAGCAGCGATCTCCTTGCGCTTCTGGTCCTTGAGTTCCTCAGGATCTTTAGTGAGGTCCTCCAGCGTCTGCCTGAGCGCCTCAGCTTGGGGGATTATCCCGTCGTAGATCGCCTGCAGCGCTGCTAAAGCTGCAGGGCTGGGCGCCTTGGCGGCGATGAGCGCCTTGTACTCTTTGTCATGCGTTCCGTCTTTTTCCAGGGCAGTCTCGATCCAAAGCATCCCTCTCTCTATTGAAGCTTTCTTAGGAGGGTCCGCGTCCAGTGCCGTCTGAATGCTGCCTTTGCGCCACAGTTTCCCGATTTGATTGGCGGTGTTACGCAGGCTGTCATGTGACGCTCGCAGTGCGCCCGTAGCCGCCTTCGCCGCCTTGACTTCCCGCGAGACCTTCTTGCCTGGACTCAACGCGACATCAACGTCGATGTCGCCGTCCTTCTCAACACCCTCTGGCGTCTGATCGAGAACCGTGATTTTGATCGTGCCCGTCTTCAGTTGCGGCTGATACTTCGCGGTCAACGATGCCGCCAGTTGTTGCGTCTCCGCGATGGCTTGCGCGGGATCCTGCGCCGCGGCGGGTTTCTTCAACGCACTGATGATCAGCCCCTGCACCTTCTTGGGGCTAAGCTCTTTGTCTTTTCCTTTTTTCTTCCCCTTCTTGGCTTTGCCGAGCAGCTTCGTGATGGTCTTCTTCAACTTCTGGAATAGAGCCGTGATCGCGTTCGTCGCGGGCTTCTTGATCGCCTTGAAGACTTGCTGGATCTTCCTTACCGCGCCGCCGATCCCGATCAGCGCCCCGACAAAGCCCAACACAACCGGGAGAAGACGCTTCAGCACGTTGTTGATCGCGCTCGCCACCACGCCGACCTGTCCCTCAAGAATCGCCATGGCGGTGCCGGCGATCGTGCTCACTAGCTCCGCAAGCCGGGCGGCGTTGTCGCGGAACCAGAGAATGACGTCGATGATCGTAAGCACGATCGTGATGATCGTGCCGACGCCGCCGCTTACCAGACCGGAGATAATTCCCAGTACTTTCTTGATCCCGGCGATGACCAGGCTTTCGGCCAGCGCCTTGCCGGCTTCGCCGAGCACCTGCTCCTTCATTTGCTCGAATTCGGCTTGCAGAAAACGGAATAAGCCGGCCGGTCCTTCGGAGGCCAGGATGTCGAAGATCTGTTTGATCTTCTCAGCGCCGGCCTCACCCTTCTCAATCAGCGTAACGACCGTGCTGCCGAGCACCTTTCGGGCGACGCCCTTGATGGCCGCCACGCCCAGGCCCACCAGCTCGAGGAGGAAGCCGATGATGCCCTTCGCGTCGAAGCTCTTCGGCAGGGCGATTCCGGCGCCGCCGAGATTTCCCGTCAGCCATTCCACAACAGCGCCCTTGATGTTCTCGCCGATGCTGCCGATAAACATCGTCAGGCCCTGGATGATGCCCTGGCCCAGATTGCTCAGGAACTTGCCCGGCTCCTTGATGATGCGCTTGGCGGCGCCGCCCACCAGCGCGGCCAGCTTTTCGATCTGGCCGACAACAAGGTCTTTGACGGCGTTGTATGCGTCCGCCGCCTTTTCAAGGAAATTCTTGTACTCCTCGCGGATCTGCTTTTCGAGCTCCTTGAGTCTTTCGTTCGCCTTGACGTACCGCTGCGCCAGGCCTTGCACCAGCTCGCCCTCTTTCTGAGCGATCGAGCCTTCCAGCCCGCGGAACTTGTCGTTCATCTCCTCGGAGATCTGCTGCTTGAAATCTTCGAGATCGGTCCCGAGCCCGTCGAGCTTCGTCTGGACTTCCTTCTTGCCGTCCTCGACAAGCTTCCGGGCGTCCTTGAGGCCGGTTTCAACGATGCCGGCGATGTTCTCGATGACCACGCGCATCTCCGCGTGGAAGGTCTGGGTTGCCTCGTTGTAAAAGTTCCGCACCTCCTCGGGCGGAGGGTCGAACAAAAGATCCGTGAGCCAGTCGACGGCGGTATCGAACCAGCTCTTCTGGTACCTCTCCGCGTCTGCGCGAACGGACGCCTCCCACCTGGCGGTCGCGGCCGCGGCCTCCGTATCGAAGGTCGTCATCACGTCAGTGTCCAGTTGTTTCAGCCGGTTCTGGACTTTTTCCTGTGTAGAAGTGAAGATGCCGTTGATCTCTTCGGCAGCCTTGTCGCGTTTGGCCTCGTTGTCGGTCTTGGTCGTCTGCTGTCCCTGCGCGACTTCGCCGAATTCTGCCGCCCGCTCCCCGAACATGGCCTGGACGCCGGCAGCGCCCTCTCCGGACGCTCCCGCACGGGCGTCCGCGAGCGCCACGGCCTCCTGATCCCGGAACTCCTGAGGCTTGGTCTCGGAGGCTTCCCCGAGTTCATCCTGTGCCGCGATCCCTTCCTTCAGCTCGGGATCGTCGTGCTTCTCCATGAATTCGCGGTTGATGCACGCTTCTTTTAAGATGTTCTCGGTCTGGACCGTCTCCGGCCGCATGTCCACTTCGGATTCGGTTCGCGGAGGCGGCATGGCGCGGTCGGCGCGGACGCTGCCCGGTTCCGCGCCCGGAGGCTCCACCTCAAGCGCTCCAGGAGCACGAGGAGATTCACCCACTCCAGGATCCGCGGCGGCCACTTCATCCAATGGCCCGGCGGTGCTGTCCGTTGATTCCTGAACCTGGCCGGTAACGGCGTCCTTCACCTCGCCGCCCTTGCCCCGGCTCTCGAACTCCATCACGTCGTCGAGTGTGCCCGGAGCAATGGCCTCCACCTGCGCGAGGACTTTCGCGACGAACGCTTCCTTGTCGAACTCGGGCGGGTTCTGCGCCTCGGCGTCCATCTTGCCGACTTGATCCGTCTGTGCGTGGCTCTGCTTCTCGCCCTCTTTCACTTCGGCCGCGGCATTGGCCGACTGCGATTTCTCCTCTCCTGGCGCGTGCTGCGACTGATCCGCGGCGCGATTATCGATGCGGTTCTCCGCCTGGTTGAAAGCAGGATCTTGTCCGGGCGATGCCGGTGAAGGAACCACCTCGACCTCGGGTACGGGATCGGGCGGCGGGCATTCTTCCTCCTGGCGCTGGACGAAACCGGCTCCGCGGCCCTGAGGCTGGCTGTCCTGTTCGAGAACGTGGGAGATCTCGTGCGCGATCAGCCACCGGCCCTCGCGCGTTGCCGGCTGATAATGTCCTGGACCGAAGACGATGTGCTCGCCGCGCGTGAAGGCTTTGGCGCCGAGCGAGCGGGCCAACTTCCCCGCCCGGGCATCATCGTGCAGGCGGATGCGGCCCAGCTCAGCGCCAAGCCGCAGTTCCATGAAGCGTCGCAGCGAATCGGGCATGGGCCTGCCGCTCAAGCCCGTGACGACGACCACCTCCGCGGACAACGCTTGCGACGGCTGCGGCGGCGGCCCCGAAGACACAGCCTTTCGCTCTACCTTGACTTCTTCCGCCGTTTCTTCGGCGGGAGGCTCTTCCGGGACCTGCTCCGCTTCGGGGTCTTCGTCGATGGGAAGCCGCTCGAGCGACGGATCGTCAGTCCCGGCCTTTTCGCCCGCGCCCTTGGCTTCCGGCGGCTTCTGATCGATTTCAGGGGAAGCGTCGGCTGCCGCCAGCGCGTCGCTCTTAATCTCAGTAGCGGCCTGGGCGGGACGCGGGCCGCCCGGAGTCACGCTGGAGACGACGTCTTTCACCGCCGGCGCGGCTTCCGCCGCCGGGACCGCCGCTTCGCCGGCGCCCCCGTCGGCGCTTTCAAACTCGGGAGGCAGCGGCGTTGCGACAATCAACCGTTCTTCATCCAGCAGGCCGGGAGATTCTCCGCCATCGCCTTCGAGTTCCCTGGAAAATGCGAAGAACGTCTCTTTCGTGTCGCTGCGCGTAAGGCTCCAGTGCGCCGCGCCGGCGCCGCCGCTGCGATTCACGCGGAACTCGAGCGTATAGCCACCGCCCTCGATCGTCCGCTTGATGGAGGAGGCTTCGGCGTCTAGCAGCGCCGTGGTTGCTTCGAAGAGGTCGCCCTCGAGCGCCGTCCGGAGCAGGTCCTCGACAATTCGAAGAATCATCGGCGAGACAACGGACCGCCTGATCTGGAACAGCTCCCGGAGTTCTTCGAGGGCCGAAGCCGTGGTCCGCTTCGCAGCCGGATTCGCCGGTTCAGCCAGAACCTCGCGCTGCACGCTGTGCAGGCCGCCGTGTTGCTGGAGGACATGCGTGAGCTCGTGCGCGATCAGCCGGCGTCCCTGCTCGACCTCTGGCCGGTACTCGCCGGCGCCGAAGACGATATGCTTGCCCACGGTGAACGCCCGCGCGTTGGCATCGCGGGCCAGGCCAGCGGCTTCGGGACCTGCATGGACCCTTACGTCGGAGAAGCTGTGGTGGAATCGCGGCTCGAGAAATGCGCGCAACGGTTCGGAGAGCGGCTGGCCGCCGCTCCGGCGCATCAATCCGAGGTAGGTTTCGAACTTAGGCGAGATCCGGGGCCGCGGACCTTTGGCGCGCCGCTCGACCTGTTCTTCTTCGTCGGCGGTTCGCCGCTGGACAGCCGGTGTCTCCTCTTCCTCCTCCTGCCGTTGGAGCGAGA
Organism: Bryobacteraceae bacterium; assembly: GCA_040902885.1. Classification (GTDB taxonomy): domain Bacteria; phylum Acidobacteriota; class Terriglobia; order Bryobacterales; family Bryobacteraceae; genus JBBDWK01. Next base: position 119,557 of record JBBDWK010000042.1, read on the forward strand.
ACGCCTGAACCTCTCCTTCCTCCGGTTCTTCCTCGGCCTCCTGCCGCTGCATCTCCGGCGCTTCCTCTTCCTCCTCTTGACGCTGCAGGGAAGCGGTCTGCGCGGTTTCTTCCTCTTCCGGCTCTGCCTCCTGCCGTTGCAGAGCGGCGGTTTGCGCTACCTCTTCTTCGGGTTCCTCGGCCTCCTGCCGCTGAACTGCCGAAGTTTCCTCTTCTTCGGTCGCCTCCCGCTGAACGGATGACGACTCCTCCTCCTCTTCCGCCTCCTGGCGCTGGAGAGGGGGTTTGCGCTCGCCCGCGACCGGATCGCGACCGTCCCGCTCGCGCCGGCGTGCCTCCGGCTCGGGCATGCTCATCACGCGGTCCGCAATGTGATCGGCTTCTCGCTCAAACCGGTCGTTCGGATCGTTGACACGCAGTTTGGGCTGCAGCGCGCCGATCGCGGGCTGCGCCGCGGTCCAGCGGGAACGCTTGGGCATTCCCTTCGACTCCGCGGCGTTGGAAGAGGCGTTCTTGGCGGCTCGCTTAGCCTTCGGAGCTGCCAATGCCGGCATAGTTACACCTCGCTCGTGTCCTCAGATCTTTCGCGACGCCCGAAACGGGCCGTCGAGCTCCAACGTGAAGTCGACGAACCGCCGCGTCGCGTGCAGCTTTTTCCAGCCGCCTCTAGCCATCAGCCTGAGCATCGCCGTGTTGCCGGAAGCGACCCGGCAACCCACCTTCCCTTTTTGGTAGTACTGCCGCGAGAGGATTTCACAATATTTCAGGATCAGCCCCTGCCCGCGCTGAGACGGGATAAGAAACGCCGACACGATCCACAGGATCGGCTCGCGTCCTCGCCCGGAGTCGATCATCTCGTCGCGTGCAGCTATGTATCCGACACGTTGAGAGTCCTTCAGCAACATGAAGGACCGGACCCGGCGCGATCTCGGCGCCGGCAGACCCAGTTGAGCCGCCCAGGACAGGAGCCAGGGCAGGTCCGCTGCCACGGCCGTTCGGGCCGTCAACCCAGGGCTCGCAGTTGCGGACTCGAGGGCCGGAGTTGTCTGCCTCTTGACCGCCGGGGTCTCCAGCAAACGGGCAAAACGGAACGCGGCCGCCGCACCCTGTGTCCTCCCGGGCAATTGCGCGCAACGGAGCTCCGGGGCTGCGCTGCTTGCCCCCAGTGAGGACGCTGCCGCGGCCTGAACGCGGACGATTCTCTTGTTCGGAAGCGCCGCCCCTCGAATCATGGGACGCTCTCCTTTCCGAGACCCTGCCTGTAAGCGCGCATCCGGCCAAGCAGATCTTCTTCGCTTCGGATGCGTGCCTGCAAACGATCGAGCGGCTCGCCGCGCAGCACAGCCCGCTCCAGCTTGCGGCGCAGAGACCTCAAGTGCGCGTCGAGTTCCCGTTCAACAGGTTTCACGATTCCGGCCCGGTCGATTATCGGCGCTTCCATCATTCTGTCCTACCCTTCCCGCGGGATCAAGGTGTAATCACTCCCAGGATGGGCGGAAACACAATACCGCCTCCCGGCGGTCCGAGCCCAAGACAGGTGTCGCAGAGCGTTACGAATAGCTGTTGTGCAACCGCGTTCACCGTATCAATTGACACAAGATCCTGATTGCTTGACTGCAGCGCCGGCCGGAGCCAGACCAGATTGCCACGATGCACCCGGTACTGATCGTTTGCATTCGCCGGTCCCCCCCCGCCTTCTCCTGTCGGATCACGTTCCAGACCATGGCAGGTGGCCGAAAAACTCATGTGAGTCGTGATGTTGTAGCTTGCCGTTACCAGAAAGCCGCCGAGTACAAGCAGCGAGATCAACGCGTCGTTCACTCCCTCGGCAACCCGGTTGTGGGAAGCGTTCGCGGTCGCTCCGACGGCGACAACCTGAGCGGAAATGCGCGGCTGGCGGTTGAACGTCGTACCGCTCTTTTTCTTGAGACCCGGATCTTCCACGTTCAGGGCGAACTGGTTTCCGAACATGACCACGTCATCCAAACTGCAAATTCCCACCGAGAAGCCCGAGGCCAGACCGGCGGCTGCGTTGGCAGTCTCCACCCAGCGCAGGGTGACGTGGTTGTTCTTGAACATTACGGGACCGCCTTGTCCGATGATGCCCCCGCCCTCGCCTGGCGCACCTACACCGCCGCCCTGATCGCCGCCGGGCTGGCGCCGGAGATACTCGGGCGTGCGCGGCGGGAAGATCCAGCGGTTGGGGGACGGCTCCCCTGTCGCCAGATCGATCGATTCCCACGGCATGCCGGCGTTGACCACCGCGACTGTGTGCGCCGTGCTCGCCTGTTGCGCGGTGGCGTTGTTGCCGAGGGAGAGCAGATAGTTGTCCTCGATCGCCACGGGACCGGTAGCGCGAGCTGCGAGAGCCGGGCCGTTCGGGTGCTCGACGGTATTACCGATCACCCGGAGCGAGCTGCCCAGAGTGTCGGACTGGTCTTGCGTCTCCTGATTGGATGCCACGCCCGCGAGTGAAATTGCCACACCCGCGCGCATGCTCGAAATGGATGGAATCGAAGCGGGCTGCCGCAGGCCGTTGTTCTGGATGCGATTCCCCTCGATGACGATATCGTTGCCGAAGATGATACAGATGCCGGCGATCGGTGCGGGATCGGTGGTTCCGTTGTCGCGAATCTCGTTGTCGCGGATTACGATATGTTCTCCGTCGACCAGCGCAATCGCCGCCGGAGGAATCGAGGAGACCAGGAATTGCCCGAAGACCTCCTCTTCGCCGGGTTGGAGTTTCTTCGTCTTCTGCACAGGGGAACTGGATGCGAGAGTCCTCGATTGCACCACGCAATTCGATATGCGGTTGCGCTCGATGGTGATGCGGTCAACCGTGATCAGGTCCTGGTCGCCGTCATCCTGGAGGGGGAGTGTCGTCAGCACCGAAATGCCGTTGCCTTGCATGGACTGGATTTGATTATCGGAGATCAGAACTTCATCCAGATCGCCGGCGGTCTCCGGGTCGAAGCGAACGTTTTCGACCTCCACCGGCTGGACCTCTTCCTCGAGAGGCGCGCAGGGGTCGAACGTGTTCTGCAGCCCGGCGCCGGCGCCGAAGTTGGTGGTGGTGGTTGTGGTCTCGGCGATCCATTCCAGACTGCCGAGCGTGATGCCATGCCCTAGCCCCCCGGTGATGCGGTTTCGCCGGATTTGAACGCGCCGCGATGCGCCGCCGATCTGGATGCCGCCCCAAGCGGCGAACGTTTCCCCTGCCGGAGCGGTCTCGATGCGGCAGCGCTCCACACGGATGTCCTCCCCGCGCACGAACATGCCCGCTTCGTCGCTCACCGACCCCCGCATCGTCACTTCACACTCGCGGACCTCTGCCCGCAGGCCGCGGCGAACATCGATGGCAGTGCGGGTCTGCCCACCGACGCCTGCCCGCTCGTCCGCAACCACCGTCAGCCGCTCCAAGACAAGGTCGGTTGCGGCCGGGTCGGCATTCAGGTCTTCTTCCCCCGCCAATATCCCGATCTGGCCGAGAGTTTCGAAGGAAAGCTCGCGGAGGGTCACCCGCGGCGCAAGAACGTGAATCAGCGCCGGGCTGGTGGCGCCCGTGGGCGTTCGCAGCAGCGTCTGGTGTCCGCAGCCCTCGATGATCACATCGCTGCGCTCGATTCGGACCTCCTCGGTATACGTTCCCGGCAGCACGCAGACCTTGCCTCCTGCCGCCGGAAGGCCGTCGATGGCGGCTTGTATCGAGAGGTAATCGCCACGCGAACCCACGCCATCGCCAACCGTGTGCGTGCAGCAACCGCCCCGGTCCACGAGCGGCCGGAAGCGGCTGCGGCAGTCGTGTATGGACTCGACCACCTCGGTGTTCTCGTGCTCGCCCGGTTCAGGCGGCCGAAACGTGATCAGAGACAGGGGGGCATAAACATGGCGCGGCCCGTGCGGAGCGACGCCGCCGTCTTGCGTCAGGCTCCACGGTACGATCACCTGGGGCGTGTTCGGGCGGACAGTAACCACCCAGTAGTCGCCTGGCCGCCCTCCGCCGGTGAACTCCGGAAGGAGACCCTGTCGCCGCAGCAGAGCGTGGTTAGCCGGACCGGCCGCCGTGTCGAGAAGAACGTCATCGTTCTCCGAATCCAGGCGATGCCACGTTCGCAGGTAGAGGTAATTGCCGTCGGGGTCGGCGTTGTTTGGCAGCCAGGGGAAATCGGGATGCGCAGCGTCCCATTCGCGAACCAGAGCCTCAATCTGCGCGAGGTCCGCCTCGGCGATCTGGAAAGAGCTTTCGTCGGGATCGAACCCTTCGGCGACCCGTACGAACACGCCGGTCTCGGCGGCGACCTTTTCGTTATTGTCGAGCAGGACGGCCCAGGGCAGAAACTCAACCACGGTGTTCTCGAGCGGCCACCGGGCTTCGTCGCGCGGCTCGGCGATCATACGGACCGGCACCAGCCCGTCCTCGGCCTCGCCTAGCTCCACGCGGTAAAGCGGGGAGGCATTGTCGAATGCCCAGGCGTAACTGTCCGAGTTCACGAGCATGATGCGAATGGTTTGATTGTTGGCGCCGAGGTAGCGCCCCACATCGTCCGGAGTGCACGAAGCGCAGGGATCGAGGGCTTCGCCCGGAACGAAGGTCACCCGAAGACGCGCCGGGGACAGCAGCTCATGACCTGTCTCGTCAAATGCGCCTCCTACCTCGGCCTCGATCTCCGTGCGGACTGCCTCCCAGGCCGCCGTGCAGTCGTCGTTCTCGACTTCGCGGACCTGCACCCGCGCCATCCGCCGCACCCGCACTGAGGTGTCGATTCCGCCCAGCGCTCGTTCGCGAATTTCCTGGTCTTCCGTCGCGGTCACAGTCTGCTGCCACCCGTGAAGATATGTGAGCTGCGAGTGGGTTGCGCCCGGCTGCGGCTGAGGCGCGTCCGCAGCCTGCATTTGGAGGAAGTCCCGCTGGAAGACGATCGGGTCCCCGCTGGTCTCGTCGTCGATCGTGCGTTCTTCGTGCTCGAAGCGCAGGCCTGCGACGTACATCGTGCCCGGACGGATGCGGTAGTTCAACGTATCGATCGGCGGCTCGCCGTTGAACGAGACGGGCTGAATCGTGACTTCATCACCGATGTCCAGGTCCGCTGCAAACCCCTCGTCCGGGCTCCCGCTCGGGCCGACGATTTCCAACAAGGCCCGGCGTCGTTCTTCGTCAACGAGCTCGGCTCCTTCGTTGAAGTCCGAATCGAGCACTACGCGACCCTGCTGCATTCGCGCGCCTGCGTAGTGCTTTCTGGGCTGGACTAGAAAACGGGTAATGTCGGCGTTGGTCATAGGTTTCCACCGCGTAAGATCGTGAAGCCGGAAGTCGTTCCCGGGGTGCGCCCGAACAGGACAGTGCAAAGGCGTTGCAGAACCTCGATCACGGGCCGGGCCGGCTCTTCGCATCTGCCGCTGACCGGCAGGAACCAGACGAGATTGTCTTCCATCACAAAGTAGTCCGGGTTTCCGTGGTTCCTGCAGCCAAAGACGGCCAGGCAGTGAGTGAGTTGATTGCCGGCGCACGCCGTCAACATCCCGGCCATCGCGGCCAGGGAGATCTCGGTCGCCTCCAGCGTCTCAGCGACGCGATTGACCGAAACATCCAAGGTGGCGCCAATCGCCATCACGTGCGACAGCGCGGATCTCTCCCGGCTGCGCGCCGCGAACTGATTGCCGCCAGCGAAAATATGGTCGGTCGAGAACAGAAAGGCGCCGAAACCTCCGAGAGGCGGATTGCTCGTGCCGTTGGTTGTGACTTGGTTGCCGCTGAAACACAGCGCGCCTCCGTCGCCGTCCGGGAACTCTTGAGCCCGTCCGTTCAAGAACTCCACGGAGCCCGCCGGCTGGAGCCATCTGGCGGGATTTGGCTCGCCCAGAGGAAGGTCGACGGCCTCCGACGGTTTTCCGGCCGAGGAGGCGAACACCGCTGGACCCAGGATGCGTCCAGCCTGGCCATGCGCGTGGAAGTGATTGGCGGTGATCCGGCAGGCGCCTTGCGACACCACGAAAGCGGCCACGGCGTCGGGCTGATCGACTACGTTTCGCCGGAGATGGATATTGCGCGGACCGGTCAGGTTCACGTCGCCGGGATCGGGAGACGCAATAACGATGCCTCCCTGGAATCGCGGGCCGAGGGTTCCACCCTGGCCGGGAAGGGGGGTAACCGGCTGCGTGGGAACTACAGCGCCGTTGCGGCGAATGCGGTTCGCGACGACAGAAACATGCTCGCCCTGCGCCACGCAAATGCCGCAAACGGGCAGATTCCGTCCGGCTCCGTTCCCATCGATGAGGTTTCCGCGAATCGTGGTCCGGATCGCCTCGGACAGCACGATTCCCCCGAACGCCGTGCGCTCGCCGTCGTTCTGCGTGAGCTGGCGGGCGTTGTCGAGGATGCGATTGTCCGCAATCACCAGATTGATGACTGCGAACGTTGTGCGGCGGAAGCAAAGGGGCGGCCGGGTTGTGCGGTCATCGAGTTGCACCTGGAGCGCCAGGGAAGAAATGCCGCTCGCGCCGGCGCCCTCAATGTGATTGTCGGCAATTATCAATTCCTCAATGGCCGGCTGCGGCTCCGGAAAAAACTGCGTGCTGCCGTTGGTATCCGGATCGCCGGCGACGACCACGGACTGGATGATCCCGGTAACGGCGCCGGGCAGCTGGGGATTCGACTGCCCGCGCCCGGCGCCTTCCGCTCCGAGGCTGCTGCCATTGAGCGCCCGAAACACGACACTGCCCAGCGTGATGCCGTGGCCGCGGCCGCCGCGGATGACGTTATCGCGGATCTCGATATCGCGCGATCCTCCCGCCACGTGAATACCGCCCCAGGCGTGGCTGAAGTCGCCGTCCTGGTCCCTTCGCGTCTCGATCGTGTTGTCCTCTATCAGCGTCGCGCCCGGAGCGTCGATGTAAACCGCGGCGTGATCGCTGAAGGCGGCGCCCATCTCGATCCGCGAGCGGGTGATTCGGACCTCCGTTGTGCCGCTAACATGGATGGCGCTCCGCGGACCGGCCGTATCGCTTGCCATCGCCCGGATATTGACCCGGCGGCACTCGACGCGGCTTCCACCCACTGCGCGAACGCCGATCTGTCCGTGCGCGTCGATTGCCAGATCCCGGAGGCTGATGTTACTCTCGCCGCCTTCCAGCTCAATGCCGACTACCACCTCGCTTGCCGGCTCGTCGGGCGATTCGATCCGGGTGCGCCCGCCGCAGCCCGCCACGACAACATTGCTTTTCCCGGCGATGCGAATCTCTTCCGAGTACAGGCCGGCTCGCACGCAAAGGCGCCCGCCGCTCACGGGCAGAGCGTCCACTGCGGCCTGGATCGTCTCGAAATCGCCTCCTGGGCCGACGTCGTAGGTGCAACATCCTCGCTCAGTCAGCGAGACGATGGTGGGCCGGCAGTCCTCGATTGCCAGCACATGATGGACGGAACCGGTTGCCGATTGCCAGGTGATGAGGCTGACCGGCGCCACCACCTCGCGAGGCCCGTGCGGCGGGGATCCGCCTTCGAGCATGATCTCCCGCGGCAGGATCTCATCCGGCGCCTCCGGGCGTACGGCGATCGTCCAGAAGTCACCGGGGCGTCCGCGGCCAGTGAACACCGGAACGAGTCCGGTCTGGCCAATCGCCTTTCCCGACGAAGCCGGGATGGTGAGCGGAGCGTTGGGCTGCTTCAAGTGCCAGATCCGCATGTAGACGTAAGCTACGAACCCTTCCGAGCTGCTGTCGGTTGGGTTGAGTTGATCGTCCAAGGGGTGCTGCTCATCCCAGCGCAGCGCGATTCCGTCCTGCGTCGGGCCGGTTCCGGACTTGAGATTTTCGACCGCTATCGCCTCGGAGTCCGCTTTCCCTTTGCCGACTCCCAGCTCGAATGCACTGCCCGGCGCGAGCACCACATGAAAAGTTCGCGCCGAGGGTTCGTACGCGCCGTCCGCTTCGCCGAAAAATCCTACAGGCGAGGCGACCTTCTCGTTCTTGACGGCCTCCCCGGTGACTTTGCCGCCCAGCGGCTTTCCGTTCTCCAGCAGCGCTTCCCAAGGCAGGAATTCGACTACGTTGTGCTGGCGCGGGTAATGATACGTGTCCTTCGGGGGGGTCAGCATCTCGACCTGTGCGCCGCCCGCTCCATCCAGCACCAGCTTCACGCGATACAGCGGAGCCGCGTTGTCGAACGCCCACACGTAGTGATCCGGACTGGCGAGCATGATGCGGATGGCGTGGCTCTCGCTACCGAGATACCTTCCTTCGAGAGAGGGCGAGCACGGACCGCACTCGGAAGCCGGGGAGCCCTGGAACGTCATCCGCAGGCGCGCGTTTGACTGTAGCTGGGAAGTCGCCGGATCGTAGGTAGCCGTATCGCCATTCCCGAGGTCTTCGAGCACCTCGGCGAATGCCGCGGCGCAATTCGTGGATTGAACGTTGCGGACCTCCACGCGCCGGATGCGGCGAACCCGCGCCGCCGCATCAGCTCCGCCAAGAGAGGGCTCTAGGAATTCGGCGTCTTCCACTGCCGTTGTGGGCTGTTCCCAACCCCGCAGGTAGGAGAGCTGCCGCTGTTCACCGAGGGCGGCCCGAGGCGCCGTCGCCGCGCCCATTTGAAGAAACTCGCGCTGGAAGATCACGGGCTCCGAATCGGTCTGCTCCCACAGTGCCCCCCCGACGTACATGGAGCCGGACTTGAGCGGGTAATCGAGAACGTACGCCTGGGTGAAGGCCCCAAAACGCACCAGCTTCGATGTAACGGTGTCGCCCACCTTCAACGCCGGAAGGAAGCCGTCATTCGTGCTGCCCGCGGCGCCGATCACATCAATCAGCGAGTCGCGCAAGTCATCGCTCGCCGCCTCGGCGCCTTCATTGAAGTCCGAATCGAGAATCGAACGCCCCTGTTGAAGACGCGAGCCGCTATAGTGTTTTCTTGGTTGGTTCAGATAGCGGGTGATGTCTGCGTTCGGCATAGTGTTCTCTTCTCAGCCAGCCCGTCCGGCGGCGAGCGTTGCGCTGACCAGCCGGACACTCATCTGGAGCGTATCGTCGCGGTCGAGCGAATCCCTCTCGAGCGTCAGCACCAGCGGATCTCTGGCAACAACCCCTTCCAGAGGGATCTCGATTTCCGCTTCCCGCCCCGGCTCGGTATTGTCGAGCTTGAGCGTGGCTTCAGCCGTGCGAACCGGGATTCCCAGGGGTTCGCCTTCCTTCGCGCGTCCATAGCGAACCCGGAACCGTACGCCGCCGGTCACGCGCTCCTGCGTCATGAACCCAAGCCGCAGAACGGGCGAGTTTGCGGGCGCCTCCGCCCGCATCCAGGCCCGGATGTAGCGCCCCGGCGAGGAGATGACAAAGTTCCGGAGCCGTCCGGTCATCCGGCCTCTCGGCCGGCGGAATCCGAAAGTGGCCCGCAGCCCGGCGCGTTCGCCTCTGTCCCGCGAGTCACCGAATTCCCCGAGCCGGATCTCGTCAAGTTTTCCGTCGAGTGTCAGGATCGTCCGGTCGCGCCGGAAATCTCCCTGAAGCGACACTTCATGCCAGACACGCCGCGCCTGCTCCGCCGGCGTCGGGGAACCGAGAATCCTGCTGCCATCCAAGCTGAGGTAATGAAACTCCTGGCGGCCCACCCTCACCCAGTCGGCGCGCATCCCCCGGAACGGCCCGCCCGCATCGTTGGCTTCCACTCGCTGCTCAAATCCGTCGAAACCTTCTTGTTGGGGCGCGTTCGAAATCTGTTCCGGAAAGATGTTGACGTAGGCATGAACCTGGCTCAGCGGCTCCTCGCCCAGGCTGGCTTCGGCGGTGAAGAACGCCGCCTGCGTGGCGATTTGAAACTGCAACGCTCCCTGGCCATCCAACCTGTAGAGCGCCGCCGCCTCGTCGCTCGACGGCGTCCATCCCTGCTCCAATGGGAGCGTACCGAAGCGGGCATCGTATTCGAGCAGCACTCGGACCTTGTCGAAAGGGATTCCTTCCCGTCGGCCGCCTTCGGGATTCGGAGCCGGAAACACGTCCACTCGCCAATCGACGCCGCGCCAGAAGGCTGGGGCGCCGTTAACGTCCACGGTCGTCAAATCGACGGCTACCGGAGGTGGCACCGACGGCGGTGGCTCCGTGGGAGGAGGCGGCTCCTCGTCCGGGCAGATTGTCGGCAGCGGCGGCGGCTCCGGAGGCGGCGGCTCCGGGATCACGTCGCCCGGATCCGGCGGCGCTGGTGGAGCGCCCGGGTCCGGCTCGGGATTCAATACCCCGAATACCACGAGCGACTGCATTTGATAGTCGCCCTCGAAGAGGTATTGAGCCAACATGCCGACGGGACCGAATTCGTTGACCTTCGTACGGACGCTTCTCAGGCGGATCGGATTCAGCAGATGCGAGAACACCCCCATCTCCGATCCGTTCTCAGCACCCGTGAGGATCGAGCCTGGCGCTACGATCGACAACTGCGCGTATTGCGGGTCGCCGAAGCGGGTCGAGTTGAAGGCGGACTCCGGGATCGGCGCGAGAACGTCGCGATAGCGCGGGGGAAGTCTCACCTCGTCGCCGGGCTCGCTGGCGCTGAAGCGAAAACATCCGGCCTGGTTGTTCACTACCGTGACGTGCCCGTCGACGATTGAATCCGACGCCTCCAGCACATCCACCGCGACATCTCCGAAGATGGTCGATCCCTCGATGATCACCGTCCCAAACATGCTCGACACCGCGAGCCGGTCCGCGGTCTCTCGCGCGTCGATGATGGAATCGCAGATCACCAGCTCATCCACCACCGAAGGGTCGTCGGGGTCGTCGCGGACCACGTGAATCGGACCCATGATCGAGCGGCGGATGATGAGCCTGCGGACCCTCGCTCTCACGAGCAGCCGTAACGCGGGAATGCGCACGCCGTCCGCGCGCAGCCCTCCGGGGTCGAAGGTGGCGAAGCGGATCTCAATGCGCTCGAAATCGAACTCCTCGGGACCGGCGCCCGCCGCGCCTTCGATCACGAAGTCGGCGACCGCGCCCTCCGCCGGCGGATTCGCCGGATCGTTGACGCCATACCACCCGCCGTCAATCAGAAACGTGGTCTCGATGGCCTGCGGCTGAAGGTTGGCGCCTCCTCCGGTCAGCACTACGTATGGCCGCCGCTGTGGTCCAGCCAACAACACGGCGTTTTCGATTGGCGTACCACTGACGATGGACAGCGAGTAAGTGCGGTTGTCGTCAATGAGCAAGCCGTCGCCCTGGAGAACTCCGCCGTCGGGAACAATGCCGCCCGAGGCGGTGCGGGCCGGTATATCGTCGTCCGCGATCGGATCGCGGGGGTAAGGTCCCGCGCCCACGTCGCTCGAGAATCCGTAATGGTAGCGCTCGACGAATGGGTCGAACTCGGCCGGCTCATCGGGTGGAACGCTCGCAAACCGTCCCTGTTCCGGCCAGATCAAGAGTTCCACCAGGTTGCCCGCCGGCTCCGGATGACATTCGCGGCTGGAGAGGTTCCCACTCGAGACCTCGGCGGTAGTGAAGAACCCCGACGCCGAGATCTCAACCTGCGACGGATAGAGATGCTGCTTGCCGGTCCGATCCAGCAAACCGAGCGATACCAGTACGCGATACCAGTCCGGCGGATTGTCCGGGATTCCCGCGCCGAGATCCCGCAGCCGCCGCCGGAGCGCCTGTTCGCTCTTGAATTGCACCTCCAGCACCTGAAACAGCGCCTGCTCATCTGCCGGCGTGGGCGGGTTCAAGAGCTCGCGCAGTTGTTCGATCAGGCTCGCGGTCACCTGGTAAAGGGTGTGTCCCAGCAGCCGGCAGCGCATCGCCTGAGTGATTTCCCACTCGAGTGGCTGCCCGCACGAAGGCCGTGAAAGCAGACCTGGCAGGGCGGCCACGGCGTCCCGGTCCGGAGGTTCGGCGTCGATAAACAAAGGGATGTCCCGGCCGCTCGGGTCCATCGTGAAGGTGCGCGGGCCCGGGTCTGTCATCTCCACAGGGTCCACATCGGTCATCTCGTATGCGCGCAGGCGATAGAGATGGAAGTTGAGCTTGGTGATGCCGAAGCGCCCGTCACGCCCGCGAAGGCGGCGTGCGTCGAGCGTATGAAAGTACTCGCCGAACGGTCCATCGCTGATTTCCGCGCCCGCGGGGCTGCGCAAATCCGCGGTCCCACCGGAAAGAGTTCCGGTGAAAAAACCCTGGGCTCGGGGGATTGGATCCAGCCGGTGCCGCGTCCTCGCCAGCCGCTGGAAGCCTTCCACCAGCACCACGTCCCAGCCCGACATGGCCCGTACGAGCGTATCGAGAAGGTCCGGCGTCCCCCGCCGCCGGCGGAACTTTACCGCATTCGCGACGTCCACGCGCCGCGCCCGGCGGTCCAGCGCAGAAACCAGCCGCGCCCCGACCAAGTCGCCGATGTAGGGGACAGCCCAGTCGTCCGAGGTCTCAATGTGCTGGTCTTCCCACAGCCGGTCGATCGAGCGCCGGCTCGCCGCGGCCTCGGCGCCGATCAGCTCCACGATCCGCCGCAGGACGCCCGGATTCGCCGCAATCCCATCCTCATTGCGATAGACCTCGGGCACGAGCTGCCACAGCTTCTCCGTGTAGTAGCTCTCGTAGCCGTCCCGCACTGCGGTTCCGTTGCTCATGGCTCTATGTCGCGCTGCCCGCCGGCGCGTTGCCGATCGGATCCACGCCCGTCACCGTCACGCTGCCCGGCGCGCTGAAGTCCAGATACTTGCCGGTTTCTATGCACGTGCCGCTCGAGTCCGAGATCAGCGGCCCGCCGCTTCCGGTGGAGAAGCTCACTCCGCTGACGGCGATCACGCCGTCGACCTGAGAGACCGCCTCATAGAGAACGCTGGGCCAGAACATTCCTCCGATGCGCGCCTGCTCGAGGCTCAGCACGCCGGTTCCAGGCGCTGTCAGGTGCGCGAGCACCGCCGCGGCAACTGTCTCTTTCACATGGCGCTCATCCACTTCAACGCCGATCGAAACGGTGGTTGGAATCGCCTGAGCCTTCGTCACCTCGATGGGGACTGTCGGATCCGCCTGCGAGAGCAATGTCTCTTGAATGACAGTGGAGTCTGCCTCGCCGATATACAGGACCACGACACCCGCCTGCATCTGATCCGGAATCCAGAGCCACTCCGCCGTGGCCTGGATGACTCCCGCCTGTTGGCGGGCCAGGGCCTCGAAGTCTACGGCGGAAACCGCCCGTCCGAACAAGAGCGCGGTTCGAGGAGCGTTGGTCCGCAGTTGTTCGGGGTCATCCGGGTCCTTGCCCGGGCCGGCGGCCACGGGAGATCGCACGGAGCGCAGCCCCTTCACCGAGCCCGCAAGCTGGGTGATGGTCCCCGCCGGTGGAGCCGCGGCGCCCGCCCCAAACCGGTAATTCGCGACAACGTTCTTTACGCCCGAAGGAAGCCGGGCGCCTCGCACTCCATCGCCGAAGGTCACGTAGGTGTTCTGGTCGTCGTCGTGGCGCGCCGTATAGACGGTATCTTCCGGTCCGTTGCCGAAAAATGTGACTACCTGGTTCCAGAGCACTCCATCCACAAAGATCTGAAGCGTGCTGACCGGCGCCGCGCTCGCGCCCGGAGATGAGAGCGGCAAATACGTCAGCGGCTTCTTGCGCAGCTTGAAGCGCTGGTTCGCGATCCGCCCGTCGCCATTGCCCAGGACTTCGCCGAAAACGCTCTCGCCTCGCGTGGTCTCGATGACGTTGCCGTAGATCGTCAGGGGCAGGCGCAGCGCGGTAGTGGGTAACTGTTCGATAGCGAGCGCCTGAAAACTCGCCCTGCCGTCGGATGTGAAGGTGATTCGACCGTCGGCCGCCACACCAGTCTTGGCGGCGTCGGAAATGAGAAACTCCTGTTCCAGCACCCCTGTGACATTGCTGGTTTGCGATAGGCCCTCGGTTGCGGCGGTAGCGATGGCGTCCGGAGGCGGCGCCAAGATTCCATCGAGCGGAATTCCTTCCACACTGGCGAGATCGGCCGCGCTTACCTCGGTCTTGCCCGAGTTGGTGGGCTGGCCGCCATCGACAAAGTCGAAGAGAAACGTAAGCTCTTCCGGGTTTAGCTCGAATGACTCCGAAAGCGCAGGCTGAAACGTCAATTCGGTCGCCGCCACGGTCGGCGAGGGAATGGTCACGTTCTCGATCGTTTGGGGTGGGATGCTCGTGATCTTGACCGCGCCCACCCGAATCGAGGTGATCGTTGCGAACGCGTACTCCGCTTCGGCGCTCCCGAGATTGCGCGCCACGATGATCGGGTCCGACCGACGAAGACCGCCCGGCAGCTGAT